>JAFVQU010000026.1 GCA_017504625.1 Clostridia bacterium
CGCCGTCAGAAAGAAGGCGGGATGGAAGAGTGGCACGAGGGGTGTCAGGGAGAGGATGGCTGACGCAAAGTAATAGTGAAGAGTGAATAGTTGAGGGGATTTTGTGGGACAAAATCTCCGTTTGGGTAAAAGGGAAGAGGCGGGTTTGCCTCGTGAGAATTCAAAACAACAGGATACACATATGGAAATTATCAAAAATTACGGTGACGATCTCAACAACATAATTGCAATTATTGAACGAGCCAAATCCCGCGCTATACGAGCCGTTAATGCCGAAATGATAGATATGTATTGGCAGATTGGTAAATATATCAGCGAAAAAACAAATAATGGCGGATGGGGAAAGAGCGTAGTTCAGGATTTTTCCGAATATTTAAAAAAGGAATATCCTTCTGCGAGAGGTTTTTCTGCTCAAAATATTTGGAGAATGAAGCAATTTTACGAAACATACCGCAATAACGAAAAACTCTCACCACTGGTGAGAGAAATTGCCTGGTCGAACAATCTGCTTATTATGTCGGGCTGCAAGACTGATGAAGCAAAGGAATTTTACATTAGATTATGTATTGCGAACGGTTATAGTAAGCGCGAGCTTGAAAGGCAAATTGACAGTATGATCTTTGAAAGAACTGTGCTTTCAACCGTAAAAAACAAAGACTTGATAGAGCAGCACCCTGCAGTTGGCGCTCTTCGCGATTACTATGTGCTTGAATTTTTGGATATTCCTGAGGACTATAAGGAAAAGGACTTGAGAAAATCCATCATTACCAATCTTAAGCAATTTATTTTGGAATTTGGCACGGATTTTTCCTTTGTTGGAGAAGAATACAGAGTTCAGGTAGGCAATACCGATTTCTTTATTGATTTACTATTCTACAACCGTGCGCTTTCCTGTCTTGTAGCGGTTGAATTGAAGGTTGGTAGATTTAAGCCCGAGCATCTTGGACAGCTGAATTTTTACCTGGAAGCCTTGAATCGCGACGTGCGCAAGCCCGGTGAAAATCCGAGTGTCGGATTAATTCTTTGCGCCTCTAAGGATGACACGGTTGTTGAATACGCTTTGAGCAGCAGCCTGTCCCCGACCATGGTTGCAGATTACACCTTACGCCTTCCCGACAAAAAGCTTCTTGAAGAAAAGCTCCGTGAAATATCCATACTCGCGGACAGTAGCTTGGAAACAGAAGAATAATAACGAACAATTTCAGCTGAAAACACCGATTTTTCGTTGTCCAAACAACTCATTCTGCACAAACGATTGGGGCCGGGGGAGCTGGCGCAAGGTAATAGTTAAAAGTTAAAAGTGATGAGGTGGTTTCCGTCCGTCACTTCTGTAACGTTCAAGCCGAAATCTTCGCCTAATTAACCTTGATATCTGATCATCTTGCTATTAAGTTCTTTTTTGGTTACTTTTTTCTTTCAAGAAAAAAGTAACACGCATCCCCCACGCACAAACGAGTGGGGCCGGGGGAGCTGGCGCAAGGTAATAGTTAAAAGTTAAAAGTGATGAGGTGGTTTCCGTCCGTCACTTCGGTAACGTTCAAACCGAAATTTTCGACGCACAAGCCGTGATAGCCATTAACCCATGCTATTAAGTTCTTTTGGTACTTTTCTTGCAAGAAAAGTACAACACAAAGTCTCCACCGCACAAACCTTGATAGCCAATATCCAATGCTATTAAGTTCTTTTTTGGTTCTTTTTTCTTTCAAGAAAAAAGAACACGCATCCCCCCCCGAAAGGAGTCCCCAAAATGGCATTTGACGCAGGCATGCTTGCCGCAGTTATAAACGAAATAAATACCGTCGCCGGCGGTGCAAGGATAGAGAAGGTCTTTCAGCCGGGCAAGGACGAGATCATATTACAGATGCGGTCATTTGAAGGCGGCAAAAGGCTTCTGATAAACGCAGGGTCTGCAAACGCGCGTATCGGCTTTACGGAGATACCGCGCGAAAATCCGCAAAATCCGCCGATGTTCTGTATGCTTTTGAGAAAGCACTTGAGTGGTGCAAGACTTGTGCGCGTGGAGCAACTCGGCTTTGAGAGAGCAGCGCGACTTGAATTTGAGTGCCGCGACGAGATGGGCTTTTCCTGTACAAAGTACCTTGTTGCCGAAACGATGGGAAAATACAGTAATCTTATATTTGCCGACGGAGAAATGCGCATAGTTTCCGCGCTGAAGATCGTCGACTTCACCACAAGCTCTCAAAGACAGGTTCTTCCCGGTATGCGCTACGAGCTTCCGCCTCCGCAGGAGAAGTCTGACCCACTAACGCTTTCTGACACTGACCTTTTGAGACTCATAAGCCTTGCAAGGGAGCAGACTCCCGATAAAAGAGCAGACAAATTTATCGTCGAGACTCTGCTCGGCGTCTCCCCCGTGGTCGCAAGAGAGCTTTGCTTCCGCGCGACGGGATATACCGACACGCCTCTCTGCTATTGCGACGCCGAGGTGCTTTGCGAGCAGATAAGCTCCACACTCATCCGCACTTTGAAGGACAAGTCCTTTACACCGTGCCTTGCGCTTGACACCGACAACGCGGATAAGCCCTGTGAGTATAGCTTCATAAGCCTTACGCAGTACGGCGGCGCGATAAAAACCAAGGATTTTCCGTCTCCGAGCGCAATGCTCGACCACTATTTCGGTCAGAGAGACCGCGACGAAAGAGTTCATCAGCGCGCGCAGGATATCCTGAAGCTCCTTACAAACGCAGAGTCAAGGATACGCCGCAAGATCGAGCTTCAGCGCGCCGAGCTTGCCGAGTGCGAAAAGGGCGACGAATACAAAAAGCAGGGCGATCTTATCACCGCAAGCCTTTACATGCTGAAGCGCGGTGACGGTCAGGTCACTCTCACCGACTACTCCGACTACGATGAAGCCACGGGCGAGTACAGACAGGTGACCGTAAGCCTTGACACGCGCCTGTCCCCTGCCGCCAACGCACAGAGGCTTTATAAAAAATATGCCAAGACCAAGACCGCAAGGGTAATGCTTGCAGAGCAGATCTCGATAGCACTTGCCGAGCTTGACTATATAGGTACGGTTTTCGATGCGTTGAGCCGCGCCGAGACCGTCACAGACTTAGCGGAGATACGCGAGGAGCTTTACGGGGCGGGGTACGCCTCAAGAATGAGAACCTATACCTCGCACAAGTCAAGCACTCCGCAGGTCACGAAGTACAAAACGAGCGGCGGCTTTACTGTCCTATGCGGCAGAAACAACACGCAGAACGAGTACATCACGCACCGCGTGGCGTCGGGACGCGACTATTGGTTCCACGTCAAGGGCATGCCCGGCTCTCACACCGTAATGCTATGTGCCACCTCACCGACAGAGCCGTCCGTAAAGGACTTCACCGAGGCGTGCGAGATCGCCGCCTTCAACTCGAAGGCCGAGGCAACGCAGAAGATAGACGTTGACTACACGCTCGTAAAGCACCTGAAAAAGCCCCCGTCCGCAAAGCCCGGAATGGTTATCTACCACACCTATTGGAGCGCAACGGTCACGCCAAACGCCGAAAGGATCGCAGAAATGCGTCAGAAATGACACTGCAAGGACGTCAACTCTGAAAAATCCGGAAAGAAGATAAAAAATGAAAAAATTCAGGAGAACCTCACTTATAAACCTTACACTGTCCGCTATGCTGATGGCACTGGCGCTTGTCCTTCCGTTTCTTACGGGGCAGCTTCAGCAGCTTGGCAGTATGCTTCTGCCGATGCACCTGCCGATAATGGTCTGCGGACTTGTCTGCGGCTGGAAATACGGTCTTGCAGTCGGCTTGGTTACGCCAATTCTGCGCTCACTTCTATTTTCAATGCCGGTGCTATATCCAAACGCCGTGTCAATGGCAATAGAGCTTGCAACATACGGCGCAGTCATAGGACTTGTGTCGGACGCGCTTCTGCACCTTAAGTCATTCAAGTCACATCCGCTTGCCGTGGCGTACGCAAGCCTTGTCCCCGCGATGCTTGCAGGACGTGTGACGTGGGGCATGACGCAGGCGCTTCTGCTCGGTATCAAAGGCGCAAGCTTCACCTTCAAAGCGTTCTTGTCGGGCGCGTTTCTCAGTGCCTTCCCCGGCATCATCATTCAGCTCGTGATCGTGCCACTTATATACACCGCTGTCGTCCGCCTTGCGTGGAAGAGCAAGTCCTGACGGCTCAAAATACTTAATTTATGAGGATCAAAAGGTAGAAAATGATATGCCGCTGTTTAATTTCGTTGCATTGATCTTCAGTGCGGTCAACCCGGATGACACCACGCATACGGAGTTTATCAACGAAAAGTTCTTCTACGATACAACGTCGGGTACTGCGACCCTTACCGCAACACTCCCGACCGCGACGCTTGCAAACGCCTCGGATGATTGGCAGATCCTTATGGGTTCGCACGCGACAATAAGCATTTCCGATATAAGAGTATCATTTGAACTGACTAAATAAGCATTTTACTATTGAATTTCCACGAAAAGTGTGGTATAATAAACGCATGATGTCGGTGTCGCCGAAGGCGACCGACAATCTAAGGTTGCGTTTATTGACAAAATTTCTTCCTTCGGAAGAAATTTATGATATAATAAACGCATGATGTCGATGTCGCCGAAGGCGACCGACAAATCAAGGTAGCGTTTATTGACAAAATTTCTTCCTTCGGAAGAAATTTATGATATAATAAACGCATGATGTCGATAGCACCTTTCAGGTGTACGACGATCTATGGTAGCGTTTATTGACAAAATACAGTTTGACAAAATTTTTACCCGTAAGAAAGGCACTAAAAATGAAGGTTTCAGTACTACTTGGAGAAAGATTTAAGAAAGCACCTGCCGATTGTGTAATCGAAAGCCAGGCGCTTATGGTTCGCGGCGGCTATATCAAGTCCGTCGGAACGGGAGTTTTCTCATTCTATACACCTGCAAAAAGGATCACGCGCAAGATAGAGAACATTATGCGCGAGGAAATGGACGCCATCGACGGTCAGGAGGTAATGTTCCCCGTCGTTATGCCCGCATCCCTCTGGCAGGAGTCGGGACGCTTTGACAGCATCGGCTCCGAGCTTCTCCGCTTCAAGGACAGAAACGGCATAGATATGGTTCTCGGTATGACACACGAAGAGGCGTCCGTTCAGCTTGCAAGAGGCGCGGCGCAGAGCTATACCAAATACCCCTTTATGATTTATCAGATACAGACCAAGTTCCGCGACGAGCCCCGTTCAAGAGGCGGTCTTATCCGTACCCGTGAGTTCACTATGAAGGACGCTTACTCCTTCCACACCTCTCAGGAGGATCTTGAGCAGTACTACGACGTCTGCTACAAGGCGTACGAAAGAATATTCGCGCGTTGCGGTCTGCCCCAGGTCGTCGCAGTTAAATCCGACTCGGGAATGATGGGTGGCAGAGTCTCCCACGAATTTATGCTCCTGACCGATATCGGTGAGGATACCATAGTTATCTGCCCCGACTGCGGATACCGCTCCAATATGGAGGCGGCTGACTGCGTAGTCCGTAATCAACCGACGGGGGTGCTTCCTCTTACCGAGGTCGAAACGCCCACTCAGAAAACTATGGACGAGGTCTGCTCCTTCCTTAAAATTTCCAAGAAGCAGTCCTGCAAGGCAGTGCTTTATCAGAGAAACGCGGACGACTCTCTCGTTATCGTGTTCCTCCGCGGTGACCTTGAGGTCAACGAGACCAAGCTCCGCAACTATCTCGGAGCTGAGATACATCCTGCGACCGTGGTTACGAATGATGACGTAGTTCCCGGCTTCATCGGCCCCGTTGGTATTACGAAGAACGCAACCGTCGTTTATGACGAGTCCCTGAAGGGTCTTGACTCACTCCTTTGCGGCGCAAACAAGGAGGGCTATCACCTGACGGGTATGAACATTGCCCGTGATGTCGGTGAGGTTGAATACGTCAGCGTTGCCAAGGCATACAACGGCGGCATCTGCCCCGTTTGCGGCAAGCACTCCATCAAGATCTCACGCGGCGTTGAGCTGGGTAACATATTCCAGCTCGGCACGAAGTACACCGAATCAATGGGAATGCAGTATCTTGACAAGGACGGCGAGCTGAAGTATCCCATTATGGGCTGCTACGGTATCGGAGTAGGCAGACTTATGGCATCCATCTGTCAGGACAGCTTCGATAAGTTCGGCCCCATCTGGCCTATGACCATCGCCCCCTGGCAGGTACATCTGTGCGCACTCAGAGTCGACGATCCCAAAGTAAAGGAAACGGCAGACAAGCTCTACGCGGAGCTTAAGAGAGCAGGCGTTGAGGTCATCTACGACGACAGAGACGTAAGCGCAGGCGTAATGTTCTCGGATGCAGACCTTATCGGCGTGCCTCTCAGACTTATCGTCAGCCCCAGAACCCTTGAGCGCGGCGCGGTCGAGCTTTCAACACGCGACAAGAGCCTCGGCTATTGCGTAGACCTTAAGCCCGAGGATGCGGTAAAGGCGACCAAGGAAAAGGTTGCCGAGATGATCGCAGAGATCGAGGATAAGGCAATATAACGTAAAATATATTTCGGCAGAGGAGCTTTCCTCTGCCGATTTGTAATTATGGCCACACCCGCGGCTTGCTTTTACGTCGAGCTCAGACATATAATACGGTGAAATATGAGCTCACACCGCATTAAAAGTATATTTACGAAAACCTGATACCCATTTCTGAGCTTTATCTGTTAAGATTTTTTATCTGTTGACTATTGATTCTTACCCTTTTGTATGATATAATTACCAAAATAATGATTA
Source organism: Clostridia bacterium (assembly GCA_017504625.1). Classification (GTDB taxonomy): domain Bacteria; phylum Bacillota; class Clostridia; order Oscillospirales; family CAG-272; genus SVTX01. Next base: position 6,752 of record JAFVQU010000026.1, read on the forward strand.
TCAGGAGGCTACATACTATGAGCTATGTTTTTTTGGAAGAGACCTTTAAAAAAATGCAGAA
>JAFVQU010000027.1 GCA_017504625.1 Clostridia bacterium
ATTCTGTATTCTGAAGCCTGAAAAGTCCAGATCCTCGCTGACATAGACGAGCATCTGACTGCACGTTTGGAGTGCGCGGTAAACGAACGGCGCTGCCTGTACGTCGTTTGCCTCCGGAATAACCTGAGGCTCAAAAAACACTCTAAGGCCCTGCTCTGTTAGTTTATAATAGAGACGGTCTGCAGTGCGGTCATAGTTACGGTCAGTTTCACTGTATTGAATTGATAAAAAAACATCATAAGCGGGGAGCATATTGGCTTTTTTTACAAGTGCCGCGCGGCTCTCCTCTGCCAGCTCACCAAGATGCTTAAGCTGTTCGATTGAATGTCCCGGGCAAAGCTCGCACGCTTTTTTAAAGGATGGAGCGTCTGTAAAGCTTTCGGAAAGTGCGCTGAGACAAACGGCAGAATAATCTGAGCTTGTAGCGGACGCTTTTTCGTAGAGAATTCCGTATTTTGCGGCACAGAAGCCAAAGAAAGCATAAAAGCTTTCAGGATATGCTCTTGTAAGTCCAAGGTAAATGTGGCGCGCTTTGTTAAAGCGTCTTTGCCGCATATTAGCCGACGCCTCGTAAAGACCTCTATAAAGCCCGATGTCTCCGTCATTTACGTCCTGTCTGATATGACAGCACGGGCAGTAGGAGCTCGGTCTTTCGGCCTCATATTCAGTTGCACATAAAAAGCATCTGAGCTTCATCTTTACCTCCGCCTGAACGAGCATACTCATCCATAATAATACATATTATTATAACTCACCTTGCAGAAAAAGTCAATAACTTACACAAAAATAATATCGGGCTGTCTCACGCAAATGAGACAGCCCCTTGTTTATATCAGAATATGATTATCACAAGTTGTGATGCAAGCACTACGGATATCAGTGCTATGGGGTAGGTCGCGGCGTATGCTGCGGCTACGTCCTCAGTGCCCGAAACGTGAATAAGAGTTCCGAGTGCCGGGGTAGAAGTCATTCCTCCGGTAATTGATCCCAGCGCATTAAGAAGCTTAATCTTGAGGATAAGTCTTGCAAAGATGAAGCCTATAATCATCGGAAGGAGCGTCATTACAACTCCGTAAAGGAAGTATACGGGCTCAAAGAATTCGATGAATTTAGCACCTCCTGCAACTCCGGCTCCGATAAGAAACAGAACGAGTCCGAACTCGCGGAACACCTTGAGTGTTCTGATATCGGGAGTAAAGTTGAGTCTTCCGATTCGTCCGAAATGTCCGAGGACGAGGGATGCAAGCAGGCATCCGCCTGTGGACGTAAGTGAGAAGTTGCCGAATTTTATCGATCCGACCACAAGGCCAAGAGCTGCTGCAAGTGCAAACGCGGCGATGCCGAAATCGTCGATATTGATAAGAGAAGGCTTTTTCTTTGTTTCCGTTCCTGTCACCGGTATGTCAGTCTTGGAAGCTATTTCAGCGATAGCTGCTCTTTCCTTTGCCATATCAGCCTTGAGTATTTTAGGGATAAGCTGAACGAAGAGTACGACACCAATAACACCGAAGAGGTATGCGATGGCATATCCTGTGGAAACGAGCGGCTCAAGCGCTTCTCCTACTGCCTCCTTTGATGCGGAGAATGCGGGAGTGGAGGTAAGAGCTCCGGCCATAAGTCCCGTCATTATTGCCGACAATTCCTCGTTGGTCAGATCGGTAGATCCGCGCGCGATAAGCAGACAGATTATGCAAGCAAGCGTACCCGATGCGATAATAACTAGTCCAAGAAGGATATAGGACTTGAAATTTCTCTTTAAATTACCGAAGAATTTTGGTCCTGCGATAAATCCGACGGAAGTAACGAACAGGATAAGTCCCATATTTTCAATGATCTTCAATGCGTTACCAACGTAGCTGACGCCGCCTGAGGAAAGCTGGGCTTCAAGATGTGGATAAAGCAGGCATCCGAATACCAAAGCTATGATAAATACTCCTGCAGTTCCGAGGTTTACACCTTTAACGGTTATCCTGCCGAGCAAGTAGCCTACTATGGCTATTGCAAATATTGAAAGAACTAAGAAAGAAACGCCGGTTACGGACAGCGCGCCGCCAAATAGTTCCATATGTGATTATCTCCTGATGCTATGATTAAAATGCGGGCTTTTCCTTACCGCTTCCATGAGTATATACGGGAAGAAGCTTGGGGGAAACCTTATCGGTGACGATACCTGCGTCCTGCATTTCCTTTGCAAAGCGCTCGATATGGTCAAGAGTGAGTGTGCCGTTTTCGACGGTCTTTGCCTTTTGTGCGGCACTCGTTCCGGCTATTCTACCGAATACGATGATGTCGAGCAGTGAGTTGCCCATAAGTCTGTTCTCACCGTGGATACCGCCGACTGCCTCACCTGCGACGTAAAGGTTTTCAACGCCTGACATACCGTCTGCGCTAATCTTTATACCGCCGTTCTGATAGTGAAGAGTGGGGTAAATGAGGATAGGTTGCTTTCTCATATCTATATTGTACTTAAGATACATACGGAGCATACCGGGAATTCTCTTTTCGATAGTTCCCTCACCGTGAAGCATTTCGATCATAGGAGTATCAAGCCAGATACCGTAGCCACCGCCGGGAACCTCAACACCCTTCTTGCGAGCCTTGCACTCGCGGATAATGGATGCGGCGGAAACGTCACGGGTCTCAAGCGGGTGCATAAATGCCTCGCCCTCTGCATTTACGAGCATAGCGCCGATGGAACGAACCTTCTCGGTAACGAGTGCTCCGAAGATCTGCTCGGGGAAAGCAACGCCCGTGGGGTGATACTGAAGAGTATAAGCGTACACAAGGGGAGCACCAACTCTGTATCCAAGCACGAGACCGTCGGCGGTTGCGCCGTAGTGGTTGGAGGTCGGGAAGCCCTGATAGTGCATTCTGCCGGCTCCGCCCGTTGCGATGATAACGGTTTTTGCTCTTGCAACGAGAAGCTCACGGGTCTCCATGTTCATCAGAACTGCACCTGCGGCTCTTCCCTTTTCGTCAAGGATAAGCTCGATAGCGGACGTAAAGTCAACTACGGGGATGTTTCTGTTGATGACCTCATCGCGAAGAACTCTCATTATCTCCGCTCCGGTATAGTCCTTTGCGGCGTGCATTCTTTTTCTTGAAGTACCGCCGCCGTGGGTCGTAACCATCGTACCGTCCTCGTCCTTATCGAAGAGAACTCCGAGGTCGTTGAGCCATTTAACTGCGTCGGGACCAAGTGTTACGAGTCTTTCGAGAAGCTCGGGAATATTCTTGAAGTGACCGCCGCCCATAGCGTCGATATAGTGGTGTGCGGGGGAATCGTTGGGTTTGTCAGCCGCCTGAATACCGCCCTCTGCCATCATGGTGTTCGCGTCACCGTGACGGAGCTTGGTTACTATCATTACATTTGCGCCCTGCTCGTTAGCCATAATAGCTGCGGCAGATCCGGCTCCTCCTCCGCCGATAACAAGAACGTCAACATCGTAGTCGATCTTGGAAAGGTCGACATCGGAGGCTTTGATTCGGCTGTTTGCCTGAAGCATCTCTGCAAGTTCAAGCGGAACCTTCTCGCCTTTGTTAGGTCCGATTGTGAGAGTCGTAAACTGTGACTCGATATGATCGGGGTGAAACTCTGCCAGAAGTGTTTCCTTTTCGTCTGCGGTCATTCTTCTGGGCTCGACACCGATTCTGGAGGCACGGGTTGCTTCCACCTTTTTTATTGATTTAAGCATTTCTGGTGTATACATTATTCTGCCTCCTTATTTCTCAATTACTCTGGTGTTATAAAGTTCCTTGAGCTCCTCGATGGGCTTTTGCATAAGCTCCTCGATTATTGCCTTGAAGTCTCCCTGCTCTATTGCGGCAACGCGCTCGATAAGGTGTTGTGACTCAGGGGAGATATACTTACCGGTAAGTCTGCGAGCAAGCAAGCCCACCTGGGGATGGCTTATTCCTGCGGGGCAACGTGAGGAGCAAACTCCGCACATTACGCAGTCAAAGGATTCCTCGGCGCATTTCTCGTATTCGCCGCGCTGAGCGTATGCTATGTACTGCATTACGTTAAGGCCTTGAGTACAGGACTTGGTGCAGGCGTTGCAGCCAATGCAAGCATAGATCTCGGGGTAAAGCTGCATCATGATCTGCTCGGTGGGCTTTACGTTGGCGATCTCGTAGGGCTTCTTCTCAAGTGGGAAGAACGGAAGGGTTGCAATATACATATTGTCAAGAACCTGTGTCTGACATGCAAGGCAAGTCTTAAGCTCGTTATCGCCCTTGATTCTGTATATTACTGCGCAGGCACCGCAGAAGCCGCAACGGCAACCGCAGCCTCTTACGATCTGATAGCCGGAATACTCCATAGCTCCCATTACCGTAAGGTTGGAGGGTACTTCATATTTTTTACCCATTAAATATACGTTAACTGTTTTTTCCATTGTGGTTTCTCCTTTTAATACTCATCGGGCAGCTCGCTGAGCTGATCAAAGCTGAATACGGGGCCGTCCTTGCAGACGTATTTTGAGCCGATATTGCATCTTCCGCACTTACCTATACCGCATTTCATTTTCATTTCCATCGTGGTAAACACCTGGGTATCCACGTATCCCATTTCCTTGAGTCCTGCAAGTGTGAACTTAATCATTATTGGAGGACCGCAGAGAATAACGATCTTATCGGTGGTAAATCCAAGTTCCTTTACGAAATTGGGTACAAATCCAACGTGTCCGTCCCAGCTATCCTCGGGGCGGTCGATGGTAAGGTGTACATTTGTATCGGTGTCACCTACCCATTCGGTAATGATCTCATTGTAGTCCACGAGATCTGCGCTTGATCTTGCGCCGTAAACTATATCAATCTTGCCGTAATTTTCACGGTAGTGACGGCAGTAATTGATTACTGAGCGCAAGGGGGCAAGTCCGATACCACCCGCAATAAAGAGCATATCCTTACCCTTGAATGTAGTTTCGACGGGAAATCCGTTACCGTACGGGCCTCTGATGAGTATCTGCTGACCGACGTCCATTCTATGGAGCCAATCGGTGAGGCATCCGCATTTTTTAATGCTGAATTCCATATACTCGGTATTGGTTGGTGAGCTTGTTATGGAGAACATAGCCTCACCGACACCGGGGATGGAAAGCATTGCGCACTGACCCGGCATATGGTCAAACGCTTTTTTTCCATCGGGAGTTACAACTCTGAAGGTTTTTACGTCCGGCGTGTCGATTCTGATATCCGTTACGACGCCGACGGTTGGTATTAAAGCATCTATCATTTGCATTGTTTCCTTTGGTTACCTTAATTTTCAGGGCAATCCTCAGGCCTTCTCCTTTCCGACGGTTTTCATTACTTTGACAATATTCATTGAGATCGGGCATTTGGCAAGGCATCTGCCGCATCCGACGCATCCGTATACGCCGTTATTATTCATAGGATAGTACACAAGCTTGTGCATAAATCTCTGACGGAATCTTTCAAGCTGAGTGTGTCTGGGGTTTTCTGCAGCCATTTTAGTAAAATCGGAATACATGCAGCTATCCCAGCATCTGAATCTCTTAACGCCGTTACCGGTGTCAAATTCTCTTATATCGTAGCACTGACAGGTGGGGCAATAGAAGGTACAGGTTCCGCAACCAAGGCAAGTGCTTGAGAGATCCTTCCATTCGGGGGAGTTGAACGCCTCAAGCAAATTTTTGCCGTCAAAGCTTTCGGTAGTAAGACCTGAAAGCGGAAGCGTTGACATCATTTCGTTAATACTCTGTTTTACGTCTGCTACTACACCCTCACCGTTTTCTGCATCCTCGAGGACGTCTGAAACGGAGGCAAGCCAAGCGGCGCCCTTATCGGTATTTGCCTCGAAAAACATTTCA
>JAFVQU010000028.1 GCA_017504625.1 Clostridia bacterium
CCTTCGGCGGCGAAACGATGGATGCGTTTTCGAAAAAGCTGATGCTTGGACTTTCAGGCGGCGCGATCGCGGCATTTATCGTGGTAATGGCGATCTATATGATATTCCAAAGCACAAAAAAGCTAAAAATACTTAAAACAAAAGCAAAGCCCGACATACAGGCTTGAGGAGATAAAATATGGAAAACAAAAGAAACGACGGATTTTCGTACACCTACTCCGCAGGGGAGCAGGCGGAGATAAAGCGTATCCGCGAAAAGTATACCGCGCCTGACACCGAGGAGGACAAAATGGCACGTCTGCGCAGACTTGACGCACAGGTGACGAATAAAGCGCAGGTCACCGCACTCGTGCTTGGCGTTATCGGCACGCTGATTTTAGGCTTCGGTATGAGCCTGTTTATGTCGGAGCTTGGAGAGAATATAGGTTTTGCGGCAGATCAGGCTCTTGCGGTCGGTATTGCGGTTGGAGTTATCGGTGCCGTGCTTGTAAGCATTGCGTATCCCGTTTATTCACTCGTTTTGAAGCACCAAAGGAAAAAGCTTGCCTCCGAGATAATAAGACTTACCGATGAATTAATGAAATAATCTCTGCCCACGTCAGTCTTGTTCCGACGTGGGCTTTTTAATTGGAATAATGTTTATCTTTCCGTCTTAAAATAACCGTGAATGGTTTTACTGCGGTTATGGTACGGTATTTTCGTGAAAATATTGACATTTTGCCCGCTATGTGGTATACTGATGTTAACTTGTTGAAATATCAACAAGTCGAAAGGAGCTCGAGATGAAGGAAAGGTTTGAGACGTTTACGGTGCTTATAGCAGAAATAAACCGTAGCATAAAAAAACTGAAAAACAGTGAGATGGCGGAATACGGCCTCAGAAGCGCACATATTTCCTGCCTCTATTATCTGTATCTTTCCGATGAGCTTACCGCGACCGATCTTTGTGAGCGGTGCCATGAGGATAAGGCAACCGTTTCGCGCGCGCTTGACTATCTTGAGGATCATGACTTTATCATATGTGAGTCCAAGTCACCCAAAAGATATAAAAGTCCCATAACTCTTACCGAAAAGGGAAGAGATGTGGGAAAAAGAATAGCCGACAGAGTGAACGGAGTGCTCGACGAAATAAGCGGTGTTCTGACCGAGGATGAACGTGTGGAGCTGTATCGCAGTCTTTCGCTTATAAATGATGCCCTTGAGCGATGTGCCGATCGCTCATAAATATATAATAGTAATCAAATCTATTTCAGAAAGGAAATTTTCCAATGAGTAAAACAGACGAAAAGTACGGGGCGTTATTTACACCCTGGAAAATTGGAAACGTAGAGATCAAAAACCGAATTGTAATGTGCCCGATGGGCGGCACGTCTCTGTTTGGCTGGTTTGAACTCACAGGATGTCATTTTGACAAGGAAGCGGCAAAGCTTTTCCTCGAAAGAGCTAAGAACAATGTAGGTCTTATTATTCCCGGTATTGCTCCGCTTCGTGATACCTTCTGGGGAAAATGGCTCTGGCAGAACCCGAAAATGTTCCGCGAGCTGAAGGAGTTTATGGACGAGATCCATAAGACGGGAGCAAAGCTATTCATCCAGCTTACCGCAGGTATGGGACGCTCCTGGGCGATCACTGAGCTTGTCGCGCCGTTACATAAGAATAAGTTCACCCGCGCCCTTATTAAGCCCATAATCGACACATCCCACGAGCTTGCAAGTCCAAGCCCTCAAAAATCCCGTTGGGCGCACGACATCGAATGCCCCGAAATGACGGTAAAGCAGATCCACGAGATCATAGAGGCGTTTGCCAAGACCGCAAAGCTCTGCCGCGACGCAGGCGTTGACGGTGTCGAGGTACACGCAGTTCACGAGGGCTACCTCCTCGATCAGTTTGCAATCGAGTTCTTCAACAAGAGAAGTGACGAATACGGCGGAAGCTTTGAGAACCGTTACCGCTTCGCCGCAGAGGTGGTAAAGGCAATCAAGGAGGCGTGCGGTGATGACTACCCGGTTTCTTTGCGTTATTCCGTCGAGTCCAAGATGAAGGGCTTTTGCGAGGGAGCTATGCCGGGCGAGAAATACGTCGAGGTCGGAAGATCAATGGAAGAATCCGAAAGAGCCGCAAGGTATCTGCAGGACGCAGGCTACGATATGCTCAATGCCGATAACGGTACATATGATTCCTGGTACTGGGCGCATCCCCCGATGTATATGCCCGAAAACTGCAATCTCGACGACGTAGCGCATATCAAGAAGTTCGTTACCATCCCCGTGGTGTGCGCAGGTAGAATGGATGCCGAGGTCGGTGCCAAGGCTGTAGCGGACGGAAGAATTGACGCCGTCGGCGTTGCGCGTCAGTTCCTCGTTGACCCCGAATGGATCACCAAGCTGATCGACGGAAGAGTTGAGGACATAAAGCCGTGTATCTGCTGTCACGCCGGATGCTTCAACTTCTCATCCTCCAAGGGACACGCAAACACCCAGGATCTTACCGATACTATGGGACTTGCCCGTTGCGCGCTTAATCCCGAAACTATGCAGTCAAAGAAGTATTACGTTTCTCCCGCTAAAAAGCAGAAGAATATCGCGGTAATAGGCGGCGGTATCGGCGGTATGGAGGCGGCTATCCTTTGCGCAAAGCGTGGACACAAGGTAACTCTGTACGAAAAGAGCGGAGTGCTTGGCGGTGTCTTTATCGCGGCGGCATCGCCCTCATTCAAGGAAAAGGACAGAGCTCTCATTTCCTGGTATATACGCGAGCTTTCAAGATATCCTATCGAGGTAAAGCTTAATACAGAGGTAAAGGACGTCAAGGCGCTCGGAGCCGATGAGGTCATTGTTGCAACAGGCGCGGTCGCAAAGAAAATACCCGTCAAGGGAGCAGAGAAGGCAATAGAAGCAGTAGATTATCTGCTCGGCAATAAGACGGTGGGAGACAACATCGTGGTTATCGGCGGTGGCCTTACCGGGTGCGAGATCGCATACGAGCTTTGCCTGAAGGGTAAAAAGCCCGTGATAGTCGAAATGCAGGATGACCTTATAACGACTAAGGGCATCTGCCTCGCAAATACAAGCTACCTTCGCGACTACTTCAAAACCAATAACATTCCCGTATATCTTGAGACCTCCCTTCAGGAGATCGGCGACGGATGCGTCATTCTCAAGGATAAGGAGGGCAAGACCTTCACGGTAGATACGGACTCGGTTATCCTTTCCGTAGGATACAATCCCGCACCCCTTGCAACGAAGGGAGTACACGTCATCGGTGACGCAAAGAGCGTAGGTAACCTCCGCACAGTAATCTGGGGCGCGTGGGATGCTTGCATGAAGCTCTGAAAACAGAGAGGAGAAGTATTATGATATTAACTAAAGAACAACAGGCGATCCTTGACGGCGAAAGAGGGGAAACCCTTTCAAAGGTTATGAAGACCCTCGTGATGTACGGTGATGCCTTCGAGGCGGAAAAGCTCGTTCCGATCACGTCAAAGTATAACCATCTCGTTACGTCGTTTGGGCTTAAAGTCATGTCCCCCGTATACGATCTTATGCAGACGCTGCTTGATGCGGGCGTGGCGTCGGAGCAGAAATTCTCGGTTGACCCCCGTCCGCTTGATAAGAACGTGCCTGCAAATTTCCTGCAAAATCTCGTCTTCAACAAATTTATGTATACGAAGCAGGGCTTTTACGAGGAGCAGCTCAAAAAGCTCGGTCTGCTTGATAAAAACGCATTTTCCTGCACCTGCTATATGGATGAGGTCGGAAATAAGCCCCAAAAGGGCGACGTGCTTTCGTGGGCAGAGTCAAGCGCCGTGGTTTATGCAAACTCCGTTCTCGGTGCAAGATGCAACCGTAACTCAGGCATTATCGACATAATGGGCTCTATCGTCGGTTACGTTCCGTATTTCGGACTTCTGACCGACGAGGGAAGAAAAGCGACCTGGGTAGTCAAGGTACAGACCACCAAAATGCCCGAGGCTCAGCTTCTCGGATCTGCCATCGGTATGAAGGTGATGGAGGATGTTCCTTACGTTGTAGGACTTGACAAATGGATCGGAACGGAGCTTAATGACTCCGCCTGCGCATATCTCAAGGATTTCGGTGCCGCTACCGCCTCAAACGGCGCGGTCGGCCTTTATCACATAGCAAATCTGACCCCCGAGGCAGTCGAGCTTGGCAAGTCTCTTATCGCAGAGGGATCAAAAGAGTACATTATCGATGACGAGGAACTTGAAAGAGTAAAGAACAATTATCCCGTGATCTGGAAAAATCCCGACGCCACACCCAAGCTTTGCTTCGTCGGATGTCCCCACCTGTCACTTGAGCAGCTTAAGACCTGGACGGACAATATCGAAGCATCCCTCAAGGCAAACGGAAAGAAAAAGGTAACGATCCCCACCGTGTTCACCGCCGCTCCCGGCGTGCTCGAGGCGTTTGAAAAAACCGAATACGCCGCAAGGCTCAAATCCACGGGCGTTATCACCTCGTATATCTGTCCGCTGATGTATATGAACAATCAGCTTTGCAAGAAGAT
>JAFVQU010000029.1 GCA_017504625.1 Clostridia bacterium
CGCTCGCTCAGGATGACACGGGCGAGGTTGCATTTAGGTGTCATCCTGAGCGAAGGGCGTAGCCCGTAGTCGAACCCGTAGGGCGATGCGAAGCATCGGGATCTAGTATACCAAAAACGGGGGTTGTAAAGTCAAAAGGTATATTTTACTCTTTAACCGTATCGAGCCGATAGGTTTTTACATAGTTTGTATTCGCATAGCAATTGAGAGTGACTTTTGGTGAAGTTTTTGCTTCGCAAAAGTGAAGTTGTTCGTCAATTTGCTCTGCAAATTCCCTCACAGTGAAGTTTTGCTCGCTATGCTCGTAAAGTGAAGTTAAGTTTGCCCCACTTCGCCGTCAGGCGAAACTTCACTCACGCAGTGAACTTCACTGCCGAAGGCAACTTCACTCGCCACAGGCGAACTTAGTTGTCGAGCCGTCGTGTGAGACACACGACGGACTCGACGTGCCCTGTCAACGGAAACATATCGACCGGCTGCACCGTATCGGCGGAATAGCCGTAGGAGTTGAATATTGAAATATCGCGGGCAAGGGTATCGGGGCCGCAGGAAATGTATACGACCTTTGGAATATTACGCTCGGAGATGGCTTTGATAAGCTCGGGGGTAGTTCCCTTACGCGGTGGGTCGAGGATGACGACGTCGAAGTGGCGGTCATCGGGGATGGCGGTGAACACGTCGGAGACATCGGCGCAGAAGAATTCGGCGTTTTTGATTTCGTTAAGACTTGCGTTCAGGCGGGCGTTATTTACTGCCGCTTCTACTATTTCCACGCCTGTTACGGTCTTACATTTATCCGCCATACTAAGGCCTATCGTACCTGTTCCGCAGTAGAGGTCGAGCAGGTTCTGCGTTCCGTCAAGGTCTGCAAGCTCTTTAGCGATGCCGTAGATGCACTCGGCACCGACGGTATTGACCTGCCAGAAGGAGTCGGGGGATATTCTGAATCTTTTTTCGCAGAGAATATCCTCGATATGCGGCACGCCTTTGACGGTAATATATTTGCTTCCGGTTATTACGTTGGTATTTTCCTTATTGACGTTCAGGAGCAGGCCTGTGATATTTTTGAATTTTCCGAACAGTATGTCCGCAAGACCGCGTGCTTCGTCGAGGTTATCGTCATTTATGACTATGCACACCATTATCTGTTCCGTGCGCTCTGCGCGGCGGATATAGATATGGCGTACAACTCCTTTGCCGCTTTCCTCGTCATAAGCGAGGATGGAGTGACCGTTCATAAAATCGAGGACGGTATTGACTATTTCGGAGAATATCGGCGGCTCAAGGGCGCAATCCGTGCCCGAGACGATCTTATGTGTACCCGAGGCAAAAAAGCCTGCGGTAGCACCGTTTTTCCCCTGTCTTACGGGGTACTGTGCTTTATTTCTGTAATGTGTACGTGGACTTGGAGCAATAGTTGGAAGCACTTTGATCGACGAAAGTCCTTCGCGGCGCATAAGGCTTTCGACGTATTTGCGCTTCATTTCAAGCTCGCTTTCGCGTGTAACGTAGCGGTACACGCATCCTCCGCAGGATTTTGGCGCGGAGCACAACTCTGTATCAAGTCGCAGGGGGGACGGACAGATGACTGCTTCGAGGCGTGCGACGGAATAGCGTTTATTCACTTTGATGATCTTCGCGCTTACTTTGTCGCCCGTTACCGCTCCGCCAACGAACACGACCGAGCCTCCTTGTTCTCTTGCGACACCGTAGCCGAGGTTATTAAGGTCTACGATATCGAGGGTGAGTATCTGATTCTTTTTCAGCATGATCAGACGTAGAACTCCTTACCGTCATCAAGGCGCAGGCAACCGAGCTGTCCGCCGAAAACGTTTCCGCAGTCGATAGCAATATTATTACCTTTACGGAAGATTTTTCCTTCAATCGCGCCTTCAAGCTGTTCCGTTGGGATATGACCTACAACGAGGATAGCGTTCTCAAAATATTTTTTGTCCATATCAATGCTCTCACCTATGAAGGCGGATTCGTCGTAAGCATCAAGCTCCTTATCGGGGGAGAAGTCTTCAATTCCGGCGTGGACGAGGACGTAGTCCTTGCCGCCGCAGTTTACGGTTTCGTAAGGGACGAACTCTGCAAGGTAGTCGAGTATTCCCTCTTTCATATCATCGTCGAGTGAACGGAAGGCATCGAGCGTTTCCTTACCACCGTCCTGCATCCACTCGGTCATTTCTGTAACGTAGTCCTCGTCGGGGGTCGTGCCGTTTTTGAGCATTTCGTCAAAGCCCATGAGGAGCTTATACGCCTTTGCGTCGTGCTCACCGATTATGGGGTACACGTTGAATCGTACGCTGAGGTCACAGAGAAGCTCTGCGGTCTTTTCGCCGTAGTCAACAATATCTCCGAGGATAAACATTACGTCATCGTCTGAAAATTTTATTTTTTCAAGCATTTTTACGAAGGAATCGTAATCGCCGTGTATATTTGCAATTGCGTAAGTCATTTTTCTGTCCTTTCTTTTCAAGGCTATTGCCGTAAACTTATTATTTACATCCCGGTTATTTTAATCCGTTTTTGTCAGAAAATTTCGTAATTAAGTGAACTTTCGATATCTATTTCTATATAATCGTCCGCCTCGCTTATGAGACTTGCGATATGGTCGCATATATGGTTTTCGGTATGGAAATGACCTGCAGAGATGAGATTTACTCCGTTCTCGCGCGCGTCACAGAGGTGATGGTATGAAAGCTCCCCCGTGAGATATGTATCCGCGCCCGCATTTTTTGCCGCCATGACCTCATCAGAGCCTGAACCGCCGAGCACTGCGACGGTATGAACCATTCTTCCTGCGCTTGCGACATTGACCGCATCGCATCCGAGCAGATCTTTGACAAGTTCAACGAAGTCCTTGAGTCTTGTCGGTTTTTCAAGAGAGCCTATTCTGCCGATTCCATCACCAAACGGACGGGGAGAGACTATACCGAGCATATCGGCAAGTATATCATTTACGCCTCCGTCGACCGCGTCAAGCCTTGTATGGAAGCTCATAACACTTATATCGGCTTTGATGAGTGAGATAAGCTTATCTGCGGTAATGGAATACGGAGTTATGCTTTTGATAGGTCTGAATATGAGCGGATGGTGAGAAACTATAAGATCGTAGTCGCCTTCAATGGCGCGTCTTACTACGTCCTCGGTAACGTCGAGAGCAACGAGAACGCGCTCTACAGTACGGTCGGGGTCGGGGCAACACATAAGTCCGTCGTTATCCCATTCGCAAGAAAGGGACGGGGGGATCTTTTCGTTCAGAAATTCGTAAAGCTCGGCAATAGTCATGAGGGTACTCCTTATGTAGAAATTTATCGTTTAAAGCTTATATCAGTGATTGTATTTCGGAAAGGGTCTTTTCTTCGCAGGAAGCATCTCCACCGCCTGAAAGTATCCCTTTTATGCGGACGGAATAGATCTCGGCAATATGCTGAAGGTAAGGTGTCCACAGGTCACAGCCGCAGAGCATGTCCGTCTTACCGACAAGTGCTTCGATTGGGGTATACTCAGTACTCTGCCCGATGTATTCGGCAACTATCACGTTATATATTTTTCCGCATTGGCACAGTTTCTCCTCAAGTATTCCGAAGCCGCTCGTCCAAAGATATTCGCGGACGACCTCGGGGTGAGTCATTGGTTGGAGGATGAGTCGGGTTTTGTTTGATTTGAGCCACGGTGCCTCGGCAAGTATTTTTGCGATAAGCTCGCCTCCCATACCGAGTATGAGCACAGTGTCGGGTTTATATTCCTCTATTCCGTGAAGTCCGTCGGTTTTGATTACTTGGACTTTAGAGTTCAATCCGTATCCTGTAACATTGAGGACGGCTCTTTTGACGGGGCCTTCGTTTATATCAGAGGCGATTGCGTAGTTACATTTTCCGCGCAGCACGAGGTAGACGGGCAGGTACGCGTGGTCTGTTCCGACGTCGGCAACGACATCACATTGCGGCACCGCCTCGGCAGCGCACATCAGTCTTTGGTCAAGCTTTGGTAAATTCATATTTTTCTTTCGCTCATTTCGTTAAGTTGACTTTACAAAGGATAAAGCCGCCGTTAAAGTTGTTATACGGCGGCTTTTATATCTAAGGCTTAAGATTATTTCGTTTCAAGATAAGCATTGATCTTTTTAACGAGCTCGTCTGCGTTAGTTCCATGAACTGAGCATGCGTCTGCAATGCTCTCACCTCTTGACATAGGGCATCCGAGACAATGCATTCCTATCTCAAAGAAAAAGCGCGCTGTTTCAACATCATAATCAAGAATATCTCCGATAAGTGTATCCTTCGTTACAACAAATTTTGCCATTGTTATACCTCCGCTAATATTATACTTATATTATAAATCCTTTTCGCTCCGATGT
>JAFVQU010000030.1 GCA_017504625.1 Clostridia bacterium
ACAACTACAGAGCAAAGCGATTGCAAGCACCAGCAACAACACAAAACCGACTTTTTTCATATCTGCACTTCTCCTTGTCATATTCCAATTTATTCGATATATACGATCAATAATGTTTTTCCTTTTTCATTCATGTAAACAACTTGCTTATCTTTGTAATTGTCAAAATAGTTGAACACAACCTTCCATACATTGGATTCGGGATCAAAGAATACTCTATAATAAGGACTTGATTGTTCAAACGTATATTCTATGATGGCCTGATCCACTGCATCAAGATCGTTATCTATCGCACGTTCAAGCTCTTCCGTATTGACAAATCCATCTCGCTTAACATTCGGCAAGTCCTCAGAATAAGCAAGCATTTCTTCTTGATACGAAAAAGAAGGATTTTCCTGATGTTACACAATTATCAACATAATTATAATTGCACAAAACGCCAGAAGCTCAATTCCGAGCAACAACGCAACAATCCTGATATACCTTTTGTACGGATTTGCCGCCTTCGCGGTAAGCGTAAGGCAAAGGATCATCCCAACAAGCGGAACAACGCCAAGTCCAAACGCGAAAACGATTATCGACAATGTACCAATAAAGCTGTCCACACTGCCACCGAGGGGAAACTCAATGTCGTCCTCGTCACCAATGGCTTCCTTAAGCCACTCGGCCTCTGTTACGTCCCATATTACAACCGTATCGTGGTCGTGAGGATTAAAATCCTCCGCCCTTGTCGCACCGAACTGACGGACGTCAAGATAGTAGTAACTACCGCCGTCGTCGTTGAGCAAATATCCCGTGGTTATACTGTATACACCGTCGTCACTCTGTGCCGTGACCTTACAAACCTCTGAGTAGTATTCTACCTTGTGACCGGGAATTTCCAGCTTGTTGACGAAAACGTCCTTTGCCGCCACCTCCCGTGTGTCAGTGGGAATAAACGGATAAAAAACGCTCATATCAAAGATGTAAACCTCACCGCCACCGTTTATGAAAGCGTTGTAAGCGTCAAGCGTGCTTTCCCTGTGATAATAAAACGTTGAAAAGCCGCCAAGCGTATACTCTAAGTTGATCACCAATATGTCACCGTATCTCTCGCCGGAAACGTTGATAATGTCAGCACTCTGCCCGTCACTCAGTTCAAAGTGCAGACCCTCCGATAAACCGTTGAATTCGGTTATGACCGATGCATTTATACGGACGTATGTGTTGCCCTGATAATATGCCTCTTTAAGATCATCCTTTAACGTAACAACCTCCATCTTTTTAGCCATAACGCCAAGACATAAGAGGGATACCGCCATAAGAACGGCTAAAGCTAATGCAAATATTCTTTTCTTCATAACGCTACCTCCTTACGCCAGATTGAGCTTTCTGTCCAGCATCCACAGCTCAAGTGTGTATAGCAGGATATAAAGCACCGCCAATATCAGTATCGCGATCAGAAGTATCAGCAAAACCGCCGCCGTGGTCGCAGCCTCGGCAAGACTTGTAAGAATGCCTATAACGTTGATCACACCGAGTGTCATCACGAACTGCCCGACAAATGACATCACCATGTTGTAAAGATAATACACACCTATCGCCGCAAATAGCTTGTGCTTCTTTGCGACCGTCGCTCCAAGCGTAATGCAGATGAATACCGCGAGCGAGGAAAGCAACGAAAGGATGATGGCAATAATGATTATCTCGATAACAAATACAATCGCAAAGAATCCACCGCCGGAGAAGAATAAATAGATCTCATCAAAAACATCTTTCAAAACTCCGTAAAGACTTCCGCGCGCAATAGACATCAGAATCAGTATGTCAATTACCGCAACTATCATCGTTGAAAAGCTGAGTACGGCACCCGTCAGTATCTTGGAAAGCAGTATCTGCTCTCTCTTGACGGGAAGCGTGAATGTCAGATACCCCTCGTCCGTAAACAGATTCTGATAAAACCTGACGTACATCCATATAGCAGACACTAAAAGCAGAGCAAATATTGCAAAGATTGACACCATAGCCGCAAGTCCCGCGAATATCATTATGATAGCCGGATACCGATAATCCGCCTCAAGAATGTGTATCGCGATACCGCCTACCACCGACATCCCAAGACTTGTTACCGCAAGTATCCACCAATATTTGAATATCGACCGCATATCGTATTTCAATAGCTTTTTAAACATGCTTGAACACCTCCCTGAATAACTCGTCAAGAGATTTTCCGGTTTCCATCCGCGCTACCTCAACAGAGCCCTGAGCAAATATTTTTCCGTCTCTTGAAAGAAAAACAAAATCGTCAAGCACCGGCTCAACATCCGTGATAAGATGCGTGGTAATAACCACAGTCGCGTTCGGGTCATAGTTGCTTACGATAGTACTCAAAATATACTCTCTTGCCGCAGGATCAACTCCCGCTATCGGCTCGTCAAGCAAATATAGCCTTGCACGCCGCGACATAACCAATATCAACTGTACCTTTTCCTTCGTGCCCTTGGATAGCGTTTTTAGCCTGTCACTCGGATTGATACCGAGAGTGGATAAAAGACTGTACGCACGCGCACTGTCAAAATCCCGATAAAATTCTGCAAAATAACTGACAAGCTCGTCAACCCTCATCCACGAGTTAAAATAGGTTCGCTCAGGCAGATACGATACTATGGCCCGCGTAGCCTCTCCTATCGGTTCACCGCAAACGCGGATCTCACCCTCATTAGGTTGAAGTATTCCTGCAATCAGCTTGATAAGTGTCGATTTTCCACAACCGTTAGGCCCTAACAAGCCCACGATTTTCCCCGCAGGTAGGGAAAGATTAAAATTATTCAGTACTAAAACCCCACGCTTGTAGGATTTTTTCACACCTTTACATTCAAGTACGTTCATCCGTGCCCTCCTTTACTGCCGCCTCGATCTGTTCCTTGGTAAGGCCAAGTCTCATCGCGTCTGTTATAAATGATTTTACAAGCGAGTGGATCAAGCTCTGCTTTC
>JAFVQU010000007.1 GCA_017504625.1 Clostridia bacterium
AGCAGGAACCGCATACAAGTTCTACCTCACCGCAAAGGACGGTAAGGATTACTACTTCAACGGTATCAAGAGCGGCAACTACCTCCAGACGTCCACCAACATCGCTGACGGTGTTGACGTATTCGTTGAGGCAGTTCTCGATGGCGAAACCGTTACCGGATACAGATTCTACTTCGATAATGCAGGCGTTAAGACCTATATCGACCTCACCGACGCAGGTAAGGCTAATCTCGTTACCGAGAACCCCATTGCAGTATTCAACTACGTTGCTGAAACTAACTGTTGGGTAGCAAAGATCGGCGAGACCGACTACTACCTTGGAACATACAACGATTTCAACACTATCGGCGCTTCTAAGACCTCCTACATCAATGCTGAGAACACCGGCGTAAGCCAGTTCCCCGCAGTTTTCGCAATACTTGAGGTTATTACAGGTAAAGATGAGACTCCCACCGAAACTCCCGACGAGTCCGATACTACTGAGACTCCTGTTGAGACACCTGAGGGCGCAATTGTTGTAGTAATCGCTAACCATGCAGATGCAAACGGCTGGCAGAATGGTACCGCATATCCGACTATTGATCTCGGTTCCGGTGTTACCGCTACTGCAACCGGCACTGCTGTAGGCTCATACGGTCTTAACACAGGTAAGTACTACGAGAACGGCGAGAACTGGAGAATTTACCAGTCCGAGTCCCCCGTTGTTACTATCAGCGTGTCAGGCGGCGCAACCATCGTTTCTGTAAAGATTACTTATGATTCCCAGAATTCCGGTGTGCTTACCCTTAACGGTACACAGGTTGAAAGCGGAACTGTTGTTGATGTAAATGCAGCAACTGTTTCCTTCAGCGTTGGTAATACCGGTGAAGCAACAAACGGTCAGGCAAGAATCACTGCTATCGAAGTTGTTTGTGGCTAATAAATAACTAAAATAAGAAAATGCTCCCGCGACTTTTGTCACGGGAGCTATTTTTATATAAATATCTTGAAAAAAGCAGAAAAATGTTGTATAATATTGAATGATTAAATTTGAAAGGTTAATTTATGAAATTCAGTAACAAACTTTTAGCGCTCCTTATCGCGCTGTTGCTTGCAGCCCTTTCCTTAACGGGTTGTAATATAGCGCAGAGTAGCGATATTTTGCCCGAAATAACTACTGAGCATATTGAGCTTCCCTCTCAATCCGATAGCGAAGAATCTGAGAGCATTCTTTCGTCTGATTCTATAAACGAATCCAACGTTGTATCCGAATCAATATCCGAAGTCGAATCCGAATCGGAAACGGAAATCGTTATTGACATTGATTTTTCAACCGATCCGTATGAGAATATGTCAAAGGAAGAATTCTATGCAAATTACAGACCTGCAATTTGCTATGAGGATGCAGTTTATCGTACAAAGCATAATTTTATGTCGGGATCAATTGAGGCGCAGGATCAAATGCCTACAATTGCAGAAGATCAGCCGCGTGAGAACGGAATGCTTATACGAAATACATCGACTGTATATGAGGATGACGGCAAGACTTACGTTGTTTTTGAGGCGGACGGTGACATTGCGTTCCGTGTATATAAAGGCGGCGCATACGTAACGCTTGAAGAAGTAGCGGCTTACGTTTACGCCTTTGGTAATATTCCCGCCAATTACCTCGGCGCGAAAAATGCCGATCCATCAGAAAATACTTGGGGAGAATATCTCCGTCTGAATCATTCACAATTCAGCGGTAGTACAACTAAATATCCCTACGAGCCCGAGCTTCCCAATATAAGCGGATGCGGCGGTGAGCTTTACTACTATGAGATAGATATCGGTACTACGGGCACTGATTGTGATCCGGGCTACATTGCTCGAATTTATAACGACGGCAATAGAATAACTCGCGGTGCGGCAAGAATAGTTTATACGAGGTTTGATAAAAATCACGATCAGATCATTGATCCAAACGAAAGATACGTGTTCTATACATACAATCACTACAATGATTTTCAGGAATATCTGAATTATGAAGGCGGTTGGGGTGAGATATTTGGAAATATAACCGGCGGAGGAGTGATTTCGGACAGGAAAAACTGCAATCCGACTCCCTACGTTGAGGTTGTAAGACGTGATATAACTGTCAAAGACAACAACGTTACGGTTTATTATTTCTATGACGAGAGAAGACTGCTTGTTGCGCTTTTTTCAAAAAATATATAAAATAAAGGGGCTTATTTAGCCCCTTTTCTTATTTTTGTCTAAGTTTTTCGTAAACTTCAATATTTGTGCGTTCAAGAGTCAACGGAGTTATGGAAATATATCCATCCATTATCGAATCGGTGTCAAGCTCAGGATTACCGTCGTATTTATAGACGAAAACACCAACCTGACGCCAGATACCGTTCTCCATGGGAATGAACTCATCAGAATAGTAGGCTCCGCCTTGTCTTGTTATCCTTATTCCCTTTATTTCAAGCGGAATATTTACGTTATAAAGCGAATTATACTTAAAAAGCTCGTTTTCCTTAATATAATCGCCCACAAGGTCTAAATTTGCAATTGCAGAGTCGAAAGACGTATAATCGGTAGAGATTGCCATCGCATTGATTCCGTAGTTCTGAGCCTCAAAAATCGCCCCTACAGTGCCGGAATATATGATATCTCTTCCGATATTGTAACCGCGGTTGATTCCCGATATAACAAAATCATATTCTTCCTTTAAACCGAGCACAGCAAATCTAACGCAATCGGCAGGTGTTGAATCAACCGAGTATGCTTCGATATCCTCAGCAAGCTTTATTTTTTTGACCTCAAAGGGATTTATTATATCAATTCCGTGACTTTTTCCGCTCTGCTCAATTTTGGGTGCAACAACGGTAACGTCACCGAATTTTTTTGCCCATCTCGCAAGAGGGACAAGCGCAGGAGAATTTATTCCGTCGTCGTTAGTTACGAGAATTCTCATATCCAGCCCTCATTATTTTCTTTGTAGTTTTTGAGTCTTTCATCAAGCTCAGAAAGTATAGTTTTAATCTCCTTCTTGGCAAGAAGTGTTGCACCTGCCGCGCATGCGTGACCGCCTCCGCGGTATCGCTCCGCAACCTCGCTTACTGTTACAAATCTTGAACGCAAACGGACTCTGATCTCCTTCTTTTCCGCGTTTTCTATAAACGCAGCCCAGATAAGACTTCCTCTGATAGACTCAAGATGAGAAACGCAGGCACTTGCTTGTTCGCTCGTGAGATCAAATTTCTTTTGCATAGCCTTATCAACAAAGATATATGCAACTCCGTTCTCTGTAACCTTCATCTTCTTATATACGTAAGATTGGAATTTCAACTCCTCAAAGTCCTTTATATAAAGGTTTGCAAACAGTTTATCGGTTTCTATTCCTTCATCAAGAAGCATTCCCGCATATCTCATCGTATCGCCGTCAACCGAGTTGAATCTGAAACGACCTGAGTCGGTAACCATGCCAAGATAGAGATAGGTTGCGGCTTCCTTGTTAATCTTAAGCTCGGCGCGGAAGGTGTAGTAAAATTCGGCAACCATTTCACAGGTTGAGGATTTTTCCTCTTCAATCCAGCAATAATCTCCGTAAGGCTGATGATCGATGTGGTGGTCGATCTTTGCAATTTCGCGGCAAAGCTTGTATTTTTTGTTTGATATTCTGTTTTCCGATCCCGTATCAAGCACAAGCGCCAACGCCTCTGAATAAAGCTCGTCGGCAATAGGCTCATCCTCTCCGCCGAGAAATTCAAGATAATCGGAATAGTCGCTATTAAGCAGATAAATTTCCTTTTCGGGAAAAGAGAGCTTCAATATCTCTCTCATACCCTTGGTTGATCCGATAGCGTCGCCGTCCGGCCTGAAATGACGGAATATTATAATGCGGTTATATTCCTTTATTTTTTGGAGTATTATCTCCATCTTTTCTCTGTTCATATATTATCCTCTGTCAGTTTATTAAGGTCTTCAAGCAACTTCATTGCTTCCTCACGGTCACGTAGCGTTGCGCCGCTTGCCTTGGCATGTCCGCCACCGCCGTATTTTGTTGCTATGTGATTAATGTTGTACTTATTTGATCTGATCTCACAAAGCACGCCGTTCTCGGTTTCGGTAAAGTTTGCCCAAATATCAACGCCGCGAATGTCAGACATGGTAGCTACCATACCGCGAGAGATAGTAAAGGTGTCTGCCTCATAAGTTTTTGCCTCGTCGAGAGTGGTATATATGTAAGCAACGTTTTTCTCAGTAAAGTTGATTTTAAGAACGAACTGTGCGCGAAGTCTTATGAATTTGAAATCATCGGCGTAAAGATTTGCATAGATATCATTTGTGCTGAACTTGCGCTCCATAAGGAAGGATGCCAGGCGGAAGGTCTGCGCCGTGGTAGAATCATAGCGAAATCTGCCCGAATCGGTAATCATTCCGGTATAAAGCGCTTTTGCCGCAAGAGGAGATACTGTGAGTCCACATTCGTTTGCAAATTCAGCGATAAGGCTACAACAGCTCTCGTACGATGTATCGGTTACCTCAACCTCTGCGATCTTCTCGCAAAAGATGTGGTGATCTATTCTCGCGCGCATATCGGCAAGCGTATATCTGTCGTCGCTTATGAGTGCCTTCGCAGATGTATCAAGAATTATTGCGAGAGCGCCGTTATAATATTCATCGGGAATATTATCGGTTGCACTATCCTCAATAAATCCATAACGCTTTGATGCGTCACCTACGGTATAGATCTCCTTCTCGGGAAAACTATCCTTCAATATATGCTTAAGACCGACCTGCGATCCTATTGCATCACCGTCAGGATTATTGTGACGGTGAATGATAATTCTGTCGTATTTTTTTATTTGTTCAAGTAATTTTTCAAACATATTAATCTCCATTCCGCATTCTTCGTTTTATTGTTCGTCGAAATATCCCTTATATTCAACTGTCAGATCGCTTTCAGGGAAAAGATAATGATGAAGCTCAATGAGATAATCGTCGGTCATACTTGCAATATAGTCAACTACAAGCTGATTCGGTTCAGTCATCTCATAGGGCAATTCCCGCTTGTAATGAATGCTGTTTATCTGATTGATATGATGGGTGTAAATAGGTGAGTTCTTATTCTGATTTTTTATATCGTCAAGCAACTGCTCGTAGATATTCGTCATCATAGGTTTAACGGTTGTATCAAGCCTTGAAAGTGCCGCCGCATTGTTATAAATCATTGCGTAGTTGTCCTTTTTGGACTTCTTAAGGGCTTTAAAATGCTTAGTATCCAGCTTAATATATGGCTTCCCGTAACTGTTTTCAATAATATTAACTACGAGGTTATTGATTATTTCTGCATTTATTGAACCAATATCCTCATTGATGAAATCGTTTTCGTCTGCAAGCTTTGCGCGCTGAGCGTCCTGTCTGTCCTTTCCAAGATAAGCGATAATATCTGAAATTCTTACGACACAACCCTCAAGCGTTGACGGTACCAGACGATTTGCATAGAGCTTGTCCTGATAACAATTTTCAAGGATATTGTCAAACTCCTCAAAGCTACATATTCTTTGTGGATGATATTCTTCAAGCTCCAGCTCTCCGTTATGTGTAAGAATTCCGTCAAGTGTCTGTAAGCTTATGTTATACGGAAACATTCCGTCAAGAACACGCACGGAATGAACGTTATGAAGAAAGAATTTGCCCGTGTGCCCGTGATAGAGGTCGTTAAGATATTTCTCACCTGTATGAGCAAAAGCAGGATGACCGATATCGTGTCCAAGAGCAATTGCCTCGATAAGATCGAGGTTTAAGCCAAGTGCGCTTCCAATCATTCTCGCAATTCTCGAAACAAGCTGAACGTGAAGGCTTCTTCTTGTAATATCATCGTTTTTATAAAGTGAAAACACCTGGGTTTTATCTGTATATCTATTATAATAAGGACAATGCATTATTTTATCAATATCGCGCGTAAAGGTCGGGCGCCATACCGTTGCCGTATCCTTCGCCACGTTCGTTCTTCTTATAACGTCATCGTCATTGAATGCAAATTGTGAGCGATGGGCGTTTTTCTTTGCTTCGGATATAAGAACAGTAACTTCTCTCGATAATGCTTCGTATTTTGGCATATTTAAACTCCTTTCAATTAAAAATCGGCATATATAATATTATTATACATTATAAATGTGAAATTTTCAAATACTTTTTTATGTTTTCTGAAAGAAAATCAAAAAAGAGCCGCACTCACGGTGCGGCTCTTTCTGAAATTATTTTTATCTCTTGAAGAACGCGATCATTGAAGCGATTGTCGAAACAACAAGAACTATAATTCCCGAAGCGGAAATAAGCATCTCACATCCAAATGACATATTCTTAATCCTCCTTATGAATTCTTGTTTACAGTTGTAATTACCGGTTTTCCTTCTCTGTCAATTAAAGGCGTAAGTCCGCCCGAGTAGCCTGAGCTGTGATAAATGTAGTTTACACCGGTTTCGCTATCTACCCATATTTCTGTATTTCCTGACCAAGCACTTTGTGAATATGTTTTGATAAATCTTTTCTCTTTTGCCATATTTATTCTCCTATATGTAGCGTTATTTTAGAAAAAGCTCGACGATACCCGCAAGTCCTGCACCTTCGTACTCATTTGCAGATTCAATATGTGTAAGTATTCTGATGTCGGTATTCTTGTTTCCATTGACCTTGAAAACAGGAGTTATATATTCTCCTGTTATAGGCTGTCCTATTTTATCAACAAGTACGCCGTCTGCATATATCTCTGCATATCCGACATTTATTCTTGAGAAGCGGATATAGGCATTTGTCTTGCCGAACATTTGAGGCTGGACACGGTAAATTCTCCATCCGGTCGTATAATCAAGCTGATAATGATCTCCCGAAAGATCAACTGCGGCAAAGGAATTCATATCGTTATCAGCAAGCTCAATAAGAGGATCGGGACGTTCCTGCGTTATAGAAGATGCAGTAAAGCCTGAGAGCACGGTATTATTTGCCGGCTCAATTATTATGGGCTTATCAACATCCTTTACAAATAGCTCTACTGTGTCTTCTATAATTCCGTCTGAGTGTACGCAAACGGTTATTTTCTCTGCACCGAGCTTTGACGTAACGAGCGCCTGACATAAGCCACAATATGCATGTCTTTCGGGTATATTATCAAGCTCGTGGCTATTCGGATCTCCGTTTCCTACTCCACGCACAAATCCGTCGCCAATAACGTCAAATTTAACGAGATTATCCGCGAAAGGAACTACAATTCCCTTTTTATCTCTTACGGAAACGTTTACAACAACAGTATCTTGTCCGTCGTTTTTGATCTCAACGGTATTAGTCTCTATCTTCAAGCAATAAGGCTTTCCTGCCGTTCTTTGCTCGGCTTTTGCGACGACCTTACCGTTTCTGTATGCCTTTGCGCTGATGCGTCCGGGAACAAAATCCACTTGCCACTCAGGATTATTGGTGCAAATGTCATTTGGCTTTTTGCCGAGTGATTTACCATTGAGGAAAAGCTCAACCTCATCACAGTTGCTGACCGCCATTACACGCACCGTTTCTCCCTTCGTCCAATTCCAATGAGGTAGGAGATGTACCATAGGCTTGTCAGTAAAGCAAGCCTTATTGAAGTAGAATGAGTCCTTCGGAAATCCGCAGGTATCCATTATTCCAAACTGTGACGAAACCGAAGGCCATTCAAAAGGCGTAGGCTCACCGCGGTAATCAAATCCCGTCCAGATAAAGATTCCTGCGAAATAGTCGTTTTTGCGGGTGAATTCCCAAGTGGTTCTGATGTTCTGTCCCCACGGAACTACCTCTTCGTCGTAATTTGCGAGGACGTGGGCATTTACTTTATCTGATTTATAGCATCCGCGCGTAGTAACCGCGCTATTGTTTTCTGAACCTATTACGGGGAGATTGGGATATTTTTCGTGCATCGCGGGAACAGCCCCCAGCCAATAGTTTATTCCCGCAACGTCCATATACTGTCCCGATCCCTCCATATTTCCGTTTATAGCGCCCATAATAAGTCGCGAATCGTCGAGATGCTCAACCACACTTCTCATCTTACGGAATATTCTTCCGCCCTCTACGGTGTTTTGGAGAGGCTCTTCGTTAAAGAGCGACCAGAAAACTACCGAGGGGTGATTTCTGTCACGGCGCACCATGATTTCAAGATACTGTAGCACCTCATCACGCGTTTCAAAACGGCGATTTTCGTCCATAACGATAAGACCAAGCTCGTCACATGCATCAAGTATTTCCTTGTTAGGAAGATTATGAGAGCAACGGTAAGCGTTTGTACCCATCTCCTTGAGTCTTTGAATACGGTAATACTGAACCGAGTCGGGTACTGCAACGCCTACGCCTGCGTGATCCTGATGGTTGCATGTTCCCTTTATTTTCAGAGGTCTGCCATTCAAGAAGAAGCCCTTTTGCGCGTCTATTGAGAAGATTCTGAAGCCTATACGCGTGCTATCGCTGTCTACTATCTCGCCGTTGTAAATTACGTCAACCTTAAGTGTGTAGAGCTTAGGATTATCAACGTCCCAACGTGTAGGTCGGCTTACAGAAAGTCTTTGTAAAATCGCTTTTTTTGATGCGTAATCGCATGTAGCGGTTGCAGAGGTATTTTCGGCTATAAGCCTCTCTCCATCGTAAATAGCGGCGTGAATTGACAGATCGGCGGGCAAATAGTCGCTATTCTCTACCGTTGTTTCAAGCTCGACGTTCCAAGAATTTTTCGTGCCCTTCTTAAGTACGGGTTTTGCAAAAATACCGTTGTGAGCAATATGAAGCTTATCCTTTGCATAAAGTCGAACGTGACGGTAAATTCCCGCGCCCTCATACCACCAGCCTTCGGTTTCAAGACCGTTAATATGTACGGCAAGCACGTTTGCTCTACCGTCAAAATATGCGCGTTCGCTTATATCAAATACGGTTTCTGTATATGCGCTGAAGGAGCGCGCCATAAGCGAGCCGTTAAAATAAAACTCGGCGTTGACGGTAGTACCCTCAAAGCAAAGCAAGAGCTGCTTATTCTCCATTGATTTATCAAGGATGAATGACTTTCTATACCACGCATTGCTTCTCGTGCGGTATCCGTGAGATAAAAGATTATCGGGTGCAAAATCACTCTCGGAAAGATAGTCGTGAGGAAGATCAAGAACTCTCCACTCGCTATCGTCCCATATTCTTCCGCCCGCGCCCGTGACGTTTCCTGCCTTACTTGCTATATATACTGCAGAATGGCTGTTAACTACCTCGGTATGTATCTCACCAAGATGAAATCGCCATTCTCTGTCCATATCAATAAGAATTCTTCCCATTTCTATTTCCTTTCAAAACAATTAAAACTTTGTTTAAATGCTGATTTTATTATAGCATAATAAAATTAAAATGTAAATAGTCGAAAGAAAAAAAGCTCTGGGAAAACAGAGCTATTCTTGAAATGATTTCATGATAAAACTTAATCAGCTGATTTGTTTTTCTTTATCATAACGCAGAGTGTAATTGTGCTTGTTATGATGGATGCGATGTCAAATATTGCCCCGACATACGATTTCAATATAAAGTGATAAAACATCCACGGAACAAAGGTTATGGTCACAAGGATCTTGAATTTCACGGGATCTTTTACGTCCATAAAGATTATATACACGGTACAGACGGCAGTAGGAATGATGCCTAACAATCCTTGCTCATTAAACAAAATTGTCATTAGAACAGATGCCGCTATGAGAATTGCCTTCCAAAATGTAGTCAGCCTTTCTTTATAACAAATAAAGTTACGAAAACAGGAAAGGACATTGTTTATCGCACCGGTTATACCGCCTAAAAGCAGCATGCTTATTCCCTGCATAAGCATTTGAATTATTTGTGCTACAAGAATTTTTGTTTTCTTTTTTATTGAACCTGTCCCTACTTGAATGATAGCGGCAAGAAAATCAATAACGTTCGCTATAATAACAGTCATTTTATGTTACCTTTACAAATTTTCTTTAATCAATGTATTTTCAATAATTCTTTTAACTTTGTTGTATTATAGCATAAATTTTAATAAAAGTAAATAGCAAAACAAAAAGCCCTGCATAGCAGAGCTTTTTGTATATCGAAATAATCCCAAACGGAAAATTATCTCTTGGAGAACTGAGGAGCGCGTCTTGCACCCTTGAGTCCGTACTTCTTTCTTTCCTTCATACGAGGGTCTCTGGTGAGGAATCCAGCTGCCTTGAGAGCAGGTCTGTAGTTCTCGTCTGCAGTGATAAGCGCACGAGCTACACCGTGACGGATAGCACCTGCCTGACCGGAGATACCACCACCGTTTACGTTTGCAACGATGTCAAACTTACCCATAGTACCGGTTACACTGAAGGGCTGGTTGATGATAAGCTTGAGAGTTTCAAGACCGAAGTATGCGTCGATATCCTTACCGTTGATGGTAATGTTGCCGTTACCGGGGTAAACTCTTACGCGAGCAACGGACTTCTTTCTTCTACCAGTGCCGTAGAAGTAGGGCTTTGCACTTGTATACATAACTTACTTACTTCCTTTCTTCAAATTAAAACTCGTAGGTTTCGGGCTTCTGAGCCTCGTGCTTGTGAGCTTCACCAGCGTAAACCTTGAGTCTGGTAGCTGCTGCTCTTCCGAGAGAGTTGTGGGGAAGCATGCCCTTAACTGCTGTTTCCATAGCAAATTCGGGCTTTTCAGCCATGATCTTCTTGTACTGGATGCTCTTAAGACCGCCAATGTAGCCGGAGTGCTTGTAGTAGTACTTCTGCTCAAGCTTCTTACCGGTGAGAACTGCCTTATCAGCGTTTACTATAATAACGAAATTTCCACAGTCAACGTGGGGGGTGAATTCAGGAGCGTTCTTGCCGCGGAGAAGGTCTGCTGCAACAACAGCGGTTCTACCAAGAGGCTTACCTGCTGCGTCGATTACGTACCACTTGCGGACAACTGCTTCCTTCTTCTGCATAAAAGTAGACATTGAGTTATCCTCCAAAAAATATAGTGATTTTTTAAACCTTGCATATTATATCATAAGAGTTTTTATTTGTCAATACCTTTTTTGAAATTTTTTTCGTTTTTCAAATTTAGCATATACATATCTCTCGTTTTCTCGCTTTTTCTCGTTTTTTCATATTGTTTACTCGAAAACGATTTTTGAAAAAATTTTTATAAAAGTTATTAAAATCATAAAATCGAGCATAAATTTTAAAACAGATAGAAATTTTCGGAGGATTTTAAAAAATGATAAATACATATAAGCCCGAAGGAATGATATCCTCGAGTGCAAAAAATCGTGAATATATTTACGGCGGCAGAGTTATGCTCGAACGAGCAATGCTTGACGGCGCGATTTTGGAGAGTACTGCCCTGCTCTGCGACGGTGATATGAATCTTCATGTTGATCTTCATGGCATTACCGGAATAATGCCGCGTGAGGAGGTTGTATATTGCAGAGACGGTGAAGAGATAAAGGATATTGCCATCATCACGCGTGTAGGAAAACCAATATGCTTTAAAATACTGTCAATAGAAGAGGTAAACGGCAGGACCGTGGCATATCTATCAAGAAGGCAGGCTCAAATAGAATGCATAAACAACTACGTTTCAGATCTTATTCCGGGCGATATAATCGTATCACGCGTCACACATCTTGAAGGCTTTGGTGCTTTTGTAGATATAGGATGCGGAATAATTGCCCTTCTGACAGTTGATTGTATTTCGGTTTCAAGATTTTCTCATCCGAGCGACAGACTGTTCCCCGGAATGACGATCAATACGATCATAAAGGCTATTGACGAAGAAAAGGGACGCATTTTTGTCAGTATGCGTGAATTGCTTGGAACGTGGGAAGAAAATGCGGCTATGTTTTCGCAAGGACAAACGGTTGCGGGAATAATCAGAAGTGTTGAAAGCTACGGTGTATTCGTTGAGCTTACACCCAATCTTGCGGGACTTGCAGAGCTTCGTGACGATATGCCTGCGCTTTATGATAAGGACGCTTGCGGTCGCTTTGCGGCAGTATATATAAAAAGCATTATTCCCGAACGAATGAAGATCAAGCTCGTGCTGATTGACTCATACAAGGGTGAGGCATCTATGCCTAAGCTAAATTATTATGTTGATTGCGCAAAGATACGCCATTTGGACAGATGGCTCTATTCACCTATAAAATGTAAAAAAACGATAGAAACTGTTTTTTGACGAGAAAACCGCCCAAGATGGCGGTTTTCTTTTGCATGATTGATTACTGTTAATTATATTTATTTTGATGATTATGATTATTCCTTCTATACTCAACGGGAGTAATTCCCACGTGCTTTTTAAAGAATGGAAAAAAGTACGTTTCACTGTTAAATCCACATTCTCTGGCGATCTCCTTTATTGACAAATCGGGTCTATATTCAAGTAGGAATTTTGCCTGATTTGAGCGACACATTTCAATATATGAATGTACTGTATCACCCGTAAAATACTTGAAATCACGGTCAAGCTTTGAGCGACTTATATTAAAGTGATGTGCTATCGACATAGCATCAATAGGCAAATAAAAGTTCTCGGATATGTATTGAAGAACGTACTGAATATAAAACGATGACGTGCCGATTTGCTCTGCCTGCTCAATTGGACAAAAGCTCAACAGTCTATTTATAAAAAGAGCTAATACGAGTTCTTTTTCAGGTATTGTTTTAGCATTTACATTAATAAGCAATTTTTTAAGATGCTCTGCCTGCTGATTGGTCAGCTTGAAAAAAAGTGCCGAATTTTTACACTTGAGTTTTTCAGGAATTATATGAGGCGGAAGCGCATCAATCGTTTTCGCCGCAAATGAAAAAACAAATCTGTCGAAGGTTTCGGCATTTGGATCCATACATGAATTTGAATGAATGGTATAAGGAGTAGAAATTATTACACAGGGATGCGAAAAAACATACTCAACTCCGTTTATGACCGATCTTTGCGCTATAGCTTCACTACAGAAAAAAAGCTCGTATTGGGGATGAACGTGCGAATGCTTCATAACTGAAACATGCGTTACGTGAAATATCTTTATATCATTTTCTTCATCGACAAGGAATCCTGACATGCTGCACCCCCCTTTGTATTTTAACAATTTTATTATATCATTTTTGATATATATGTCAATAGCATTTTTTATTTAATATCAAACAAACAATATGTTTTTTAATCAAATCTTTCTTGGAGAGGCATTTTTTTATATCAAACAGTATGTTTTTTATCAAAACAAGAGCACGGCAATTGCCGTGCTCTTAAATTTATATCTTTTTAAGCTTTGCATAAGTTGCCATCAATTTTTTTATGCCAACTTTATCAAACATAACTTCGTAAAGTGTGTCCGCGCCCATTGGACGTACTGAAAGGACTTCTCCCTCACCAAAGGTCATGTGCAATACTCTGTCGCCGGGCACAAATTTCGCGCCGACTCCTTCTTTTTTATTAAAAATAGGTTGGGCAGGAGTTATCTTCGGCTGTGATACAGGAGAGTCCCAGGGGGATTTAGGTGAACTGTATCCACGGCTTTTGCTTGCGGAAACCGACATACCGTTTTGTATATACACTTTAGGTCGGCTACCGCCATTGAGGTCTGCCTCCCACGGAGCGAAGGGCTCTTCCTTCTCTATATATTTCTCCGGTATCTCCGTTACAAAGCGCGAGACGGGGTTAAATTGCGTCTGTCCGTAAAGAAGACGGGATTTGGTATGAAGTATGTATATCTTCTCTTTAGCGCGCGTCAGCGCAACGTAAGCGAGTCTACGCTCCTCTTCCATATCGTCGGGATTTCCTACGATATTCTGAATACCGGGGAAAATTCCATCCTCGAATCCCGGGATTACGACTATCGGAAACTCAAGTCCCTTTGCGCTGTGTATTGTCATCATAACAACGGCATCTGCGCTCTCGTCATAGCGGTCAACGTCGGCAACAAGGGCGTTTTCCTCAAGAAATCCGATCAAAGTCGGTTCGTCGGTCTTGCTTACGTATTCAATAATACTCGACTTAAACTCGTCAAGGTTGTCAAGTCTGTCCTTTTCTTCTTCCCCTGCCGCTTCAAGCATGGCGCGATAACCGCTCAAGTTAAGAACAGCATCAAAAAGGTCGGGGAGAGTCTGGCTTTGAGCAACCGCGGTAAGTCTTTTTATCAGACGGGCAAAATCCTCAAGAGTGCCGGCACTGCGCGAAAGTGCGGTATACTGACTTGCGTTTTCGATTATTTCAAACATAGAGCAATTCTGCTCTGCCGCTATCTGAGAAACGGCATCAAGTGTTTTCTCACCGATCTTTCTGCGGGGCTCGTTTATAATTCTGAGCAGTCTTTCTCTATCGTTGTGATTTGCAACAAGCTGAAGATATGCAACGACGTCACGGATTTCCTTGCGGTCGGAAAATCGTGTACCACCAAGCATTCTGTATGGTATTGCACTCTTTGCAAAGGCACGCTCGATACTGTTTGACTGTGAGTTAACTCTGTAAAGAATGGCGAAATCCTTGTATTTTCTTTTGCCATTTGCAACCTCGCGGTAGATTGTATCGACAATATCCTTCGCCTCAATATTCTGGTCTGAAAGACAACGAACTATTATCTTTTCTCCTACGTCACCGTCTGTCCAGAGTTGTTTTTTATGTCTTCCTTTATTATTTGCAATAACAGCATTTGCGGCGTCAAGAATAGTTGCGGTTGAACGGTAATTCTGCTCAAGCTTTATTACCTTAGAATCGTCAAACTCTTTGTCAAAGCCAAGAATATTCTCGATAGTCGCGCCTCTGAATTTGTATATTGACTGGTCATCGTCACCGACTACCATAATATTGCGGAAGCCCTCCGCAAGCATTGAGGTGAGAACGAACTGCGCCGAATTTGTGTCCTGATACTCGTCAACGCATATATATTTGAATTTTCTTTGATAATAATCAAGAATGTCGGGATTTCTTTTGAAAAGCTCGACCGTGTTTACGATTATGTCGTCAAAGTCCATCGCGTTTGATTCACGAAGAGTTCTTTGATATTCCTCATAAACTCTTGCGATTTTTGATTTTCTGTAATCAGACGCATATTCATCCGAGTAAAGCGACGGACTGATCAGTCTTTCCTTTGCGCGGCTGATTTCCGCAATGACGGTTTTTATTGGAAACTGCTTTTCGTCAAGATAGCAACGCTTCATAGCGTTGGAAACAGCTTTCTTTGTGTCATCGGCATCGTATATGGTAAATTCCTTTTTATAGCCGATCTTCTCACAATTTACGCGGAGGATTCTCATGCAAACCGAGTGAAAGGTTCCCGCCCAGACGTCATTTGCCATATCGGGATCGTCAAGAGCCGAAGAAAGCCTTGTTTTTATCTCGTTAGCCGCTTTATTTGTAAACGTGATCGCAAGTACTCGATACGGCGGACAAGGGTTTGCCGCAAAGTCGGGAAGCATTTGCTCTGCATCGCTTTTGTCGGGAGATGCTAATGCTCTTTCCATTTCAAATATATACTCGTCATCAACAAATTCGGGAATTCTGTTATCGTAATACGCATTTCCATATTTTATAAGGAAAACAACTCTGTTTACAAGCACCGTTGTTTTTCCGCTTCCCGCACCCGCCAAAATAAGAAGCGGACCGTTTACAGTATAGACCGCTTCTTTTTGCATATCGTTAAGGTGTGCGTAACACTTATCAAAAAGTGCGCGCTTAAGCTTTAAAAATTTTTCGTTTCGTTCCATTTATGTATTCCGTTCGTATATTGGGATGTGTCGGCTGCCGATTTCGACAGCCGACGTATTGTTATGATTATCTGGAGTTCTTGTTCTGACTGTTCTTATTCTGATTGTTATTCTGAGAATTGTTCTGATTGTTGTTCTGCGAGTTATTCTTGATCTGATTTGTCTTCTGATTCTGGTTGTTCTGGCTGTTCTGGCTGTTCTGATTCTGCATAATTATCCTCCGTACCGCCAAGGATATGGCGATGTAATTTAATTATACGGTTATACCGTACAGAGTGATTATTCGCAAAAAATAAAGCCTTTATTCAATCAGAGATAAAGTGAATATCTGCGTTTTATGCAATTCTTGATCATTTCAAGGAAGTTACAAACTGCAAAAATGAAAGCGATGTTGATGACAAACGAAATAAGTAATGAATAAGAATAATACCATCTAAGGTAATAAAAGGGTTGGGCGTATCCGTAAAAAACGCCCGATGCCGCGGTAAGTATCGCGATTATAAAGGTAGTTACAGAGCCTTTTTTGAATGCCTTTGTAAGAGATTTATGCTCTCTTTCCATATCATCTCGACCAAGATCGGTATAAACCGAAAAAATGTCGGATAAGAAGGATACGGTTACTCCGAAAACTACCAAAAATATTACTGCCTCAGCAATTCTCAAGGCAAACGCGGTATAATATGCGTCATATGCCTCTATATTTTTCGATATTTCAGAAAGAAAGAAGTTTTTGATCAGCTTGTCGTTGAATATTTGAAATGCTATTGATGATGCCGCACCAATAACTGAAGTCACGGTAACTCCGATC
Source organism: Clostridia bacterium (assembly GCA_017504625.1). Lineage (GTDB taxonomy): Bacteria > Bacillota > Clostridia > Oscillospirales > CAG-272 > SVTX01. The sequence continues at coordinate 16,525 of JAFVQU010000007.1, forward strand.
CATTTGTCAGAGTAATCTCTCAAAAAGATTGCCGCAAGAACGATTATTCCGTAACCGATAAAGTCAGGTAAAATATTCAGATGCTCTGAGTAGAGGTCTATTGAAAGACTGAAGCCTATCGTTAGCATAAGAAGTCCGACAGACAATACTCTGACCGTAAAGAAGTTGGGGTTTGCATCCGCTTTCTCGTTGTACGAATTTGAAACAGCTTCAATGAAAGGCTTGTCCTCTCTTACCGCCCTGCAATATTTGATCGTTTTTGTGAGCCATGCAATTCCAAACGGCAAAACAATGATTATTGAGAATACGCGCAACAGCTTTATAAATTCATATGAATCGTTCAATGAAAGTGTGGTGAATTCGGGAAGCGTTGCAAGGGTCTTTTGAATGATCAAAAAGAACACGCTGAATCTGAATGCCTTTTCACTTATGTTAGCTCTGCCCTTTTTCTTGGAATAATATACTGCGTCACCGCCGTAGAGCATTCCAAGTGAGAGCATTCCCTCGAAAAGCTTTTTGTATGCAGGGATAAGAACCATAAGCTCACAAAATGAGAATGTGAATGCAAAAATCAAAAGACTGACCGTTTGCTCATTTTCAAGGAAGAACTTGTCAAGAAAATAAATTGCCACATATTTCAATAAACTTATGACCACTGCCCTGCGGAAGCCGATAAATGCTTCTCGAACTCTTAAATTTATGTCAGCTATATTGATTATGGCAACGCATATTATAAAATATCCTATAAAGTCGGGAAGCGGATCAAAAAGAGCGTATGAAGGATCAAAAAGGAACAGAAATGCCCACGGTAATAATGAAAATCCAATATTTTTACGCAAATTTCCGTACATTTTAAAGCCTCCCTCCGTGTTTATTTTTTCTTCTTCTTTTTCTTGTTTTTATTTCTGTTTTCGTAATATTGCTTCGTTTCCTCTATTGCTTTTTGCTCGCGAGCCTCTCGCTCTGCCCTGATCTTGTTTATAAAGGCAAACCTTGACGGCTTTCTCGGCATTTCCTCATCGCCCTCGGGGCATATCATAGCGTAGCACTTGAAAATGAGAAGTGCGTTAATTGCCGAATATATAAACTGTAATATTGGCAAAAACGACATAAGTATATCGTTTGCAATCGGGAAAAACATCACGATCTGATAAACGTAATAAACTCCCACGAATATCATATTGCGGTAAGCTTTTCCCTTTATTTCATCATGGTCAACCCGCCGCGCGAGATCCGCAATTCCGTAAAGGAGTGTAAGATCAAAAAGTAACGTTACACAGAATTCAACGAATTGATAGCCTAAGGCTACATTATCATTTAAAAGGCTTAAAGAAAGCGCGAAGCTATCGTTTGCCCATATAAGTGTTTTAAAGAACGAGCAAAGAATAAGAGCGACGTTTACTATTTGAGCGTATATAAATACCGGGCTGTATTTTTTTAGCTCAGACAGACCGAGATACGTCAAAAATCCGCCAAGCGCCATTCCCGCAAAATGATATGGACCAAGTCCTATTTTCGCGGTAAACGCAAATATATATCCGATCAGTAAAAGACCAAATCCCACGTTGCTCTCTCCTTTGCATTTTTTTATTTATTCTGCGGTGCTCCGCAGCAGTTCTTGTATTTTTTACCCGATCCGCAAGGACAAGGATCATTTCTCTTAACGTCCTGGTCGGGTTTCTTTCTTATAGTGACCTTCTTCGCGCTCTGTTGTGCGCCACCTGCAAATCCGGCACTTATGGGATTTGCAACCTGAACTCTCTGAATCTGCTGAGCGGGACGAGGAACTACCGAGAGGATCATTCTCACCGTCTTATCTCTTATCTCGGATACCATCGCGTCAAACATATCGCCGCTCGTTATTCTGTACTCGGTAACGGGATCTCTCTGCGCATATGACTGAAGGTTTATCATACCCTTAAGATCATCCATCGTATCAATATGCTCCATCCAAGCCGTGTCAACGTTTCGAAGAAGTATTGAACGCTGTACCTCAAGGAATACGTCGCGACCGAAAAGATCTTCCTTCTCCGCGTACTTTTCAAGCGCGCGGTCAACAAGCAACTCTTCAATATCCTCACGGCGAAGCTTTTTAAGCTCATCCTCGGTATAGTTGAAATCATCCTCGTTACAGATAAACGCAAGATTTGCGCGCAGACTGTCAAAGCTCCATTCGCTTGCAGATTCGTCAGCCGTATGTGCAGCAACACACTCGCGGATATTCGATGTCATCATTCTCTTTATCGTGTTCTCGATATCGTCACCGCCATCGAGCACGTCGCGTCGTTGTTTATAAATGATAGTTCTCTGCTGGTTCATTACGTCATCATACGAGAGGACGTATTTACGACGCTTGAAGTTGTTATCCTCTATCTTCTTCTGAGCGCCCTCAATAGAATTGGAGAGCATTTTAGCGTCAATAGGAGTGTTTTCATCAAGACCTATTCTCTCTACAAGACCGATAATTCTATCAGAACCGAAGAGTCGCATAAGATCGTCCTCAAGCGAAAGATAGAATCTTGATTCACCGGGATCTCCCTGACGTCCCGAACGACCGCGGAGCTGGTTGTCTATTCGACGGCTCTCATGACGTTCCGTACCGAGAATAAACAATCCGCCTGCCGCTCTGACCTCGTCTGCCTCGGGAGCGATCTCTGCCTTATGCTTTTCGTAAAGCTCGGAAAAGAGCTTTCTTGCAGCAATTATTTCCTCATTATCGGTATCGGACGTGCCGTTTGCCTCGGCAATTATCTCATCGGGAATTCCCTGAGCTCGCATATCCTTTTTAGCAAGAAATTCGGGGTTGCCTCCAAGCATAATATCAGTACCACGGCCTGCCATATTTGTAGAAATGGTAACTGCGCCGCGCTTACCCGCCTCTGCGACTATTTCAGCTTCCTTATCGTGATATTTCGCGTTGAGGACTGTGTGTTTGATGCCCGCAGCCATAAGTCTGCGTGAAAGCTCCTCGGATTTTTCAATAGAAACCGTACCTACAAGCACGGGCTGACCTTTATCGTGGCACTCGCGGATCTGTCTGATAACCGCATTGTACTTTCCGTTTACTGTTTTATAAACGCTATCGGGATGATCCTTTCTTATCATCGGCTTATTCGTAGGAACCTCTACGACGTCAAGCTGATATATCTCCTTGAATTCGGACTCCTCAGTAAGTGCAGTTCCCGTCATGCCCGAAAGCTTTTTATACATTCTGAAGTAGTTCTGGAATGTGATCGTGGCGAGAGTTTTGTTCTCCTTCTCGATCTTTACGCCTTCCTTAGCCTCAATCGCCTGATGAAGACCGTCAGAATAACGGCGTCCGGGCATCATTCGTCCCGTAAACTCGTCAACTATAATAACACCCTTATCGGTTACTACGTACTGCTGGTCGCGGAACATAACGCCGTGTGCCTTGATAGCCTGATTTACGTAGTGCATAAGATCCGCGTTTTCGGAATCGGTAAAGGTTTCAACACCGAAAAACGCTTCCGCTTTTTTTGCTCCGCGAGGAGTGAGGATCGTGTTTCTCGCTTTTTCATCAACGATGTAATCTGCCTCTATATCGTCGTGATCGACCTTGGTATCAAATTCCTTTATAACGTGCTTTTTGAGTGTACGCGCAAATCTGTCGGCTTTCTCGTACATATCGGTGGGCTCGTCACCTGCGCCCGAAATGATAAGAGGAGTTCTTGCTTCGTCAACCAAAATAGAGTCAACCTCATCAACTATAGCGAATGCGTGACCTCTTTGAACCATCTTCTCCTTGTATACGACCATGTTGTCACGAAGATAGTCAAAGCCAAATTCGTTATTCGTTCCGTAGGTAATGTCAGCGTTGTAAGCGACTTGCTTTTCCTCATTTGTCATTCCATGAACGACAAGGCCTGTGCTAAGTCCCATAAATCCGTAGACTCTGCCCATTTCCTCACTGTCACGTCTTGCAAGGTAATCGTTGACCGTTACGATGTGAACACCGTTGCCCGCAAGCGCGTTAAGATACGCGGGGAGCGTTGCAACAAGTGTCTTACCTTCACCGGTCTTCATCTCAGCGATTCTTCCCTGATGAAGAATAATACCGCCAAGAAGCTGAACGTGGAAGGGACGCTTGCCAAGAACACGCCAGTCGGCTTCTCTTACAGCCGCAAAGGCATCCGGAAGTATATCGTCAAGCGTTTCTCCGTTGTTGAGTCTGTTCTTCAATATTTCAGTAGTGCCTTTAAGCTCCTCGTCGTTCATTGCGGAGTATTTATCCGCAAGAGCTTCGATCTTATCGGCTATCTTTTCTATTTTCTTGATCTGTCGCTCGCTGTAAGTGCCAAAAAGCTTGCTTCCAAGTCCCATAAATCTATATATCCTTTCGATATTTTATGTATAAACGTCCAGACGGACGCATTTTCGCATTATAAAAGATATTATACTATAATTTTAATCTTAAAGCAACGATTATTTGTAAATTTTCATAAAACACTTGAAAACAGCGGCGGCATGATATATAATTATCCTATCAAACGACTATTTACGAGGTTTTATAATGTCACGAATAAATATAGTTCTCTGCGAGCCTGAAATACCGCAGAATACGGGAAATATTGCGCGTACGTGCGCCGCTACGGGTGCTTCGCTCCATCTTATCCGTCCTCTCGGATTTGAAATTGACAACGCGAAGCTTAAACGCGCCGGGCTTGATTACTGGGACAAGCTTGATATCACCTTTTACGACGGACTGGATGATTTTTACGCCAAGAACCCCGGAATTACCGTATATTACTTCTCAACGAAAGCAAAATACAAATATTCTGACGTCAAATACTCCGACGATGCATGGATAATGTTTGGCAAGGAAACAAAGGGACTTCCCGAGGAGCTTTTACACGCAAATCCCGATGCTTGCGTAAGAATACCTATGCGCGACGGGTTGCGCTCGCTTAATCTCTCAAATTCAGTTGCAATAGCGGTTTACGAAATACTCCGTCAACACGATTTCGAGGGTATGCAGGAGTGCGGCGAGCTTACAAAATTTACTTGGTAAAGGATAAAATATGCTTCAAAACAAAAAGATAACGGTTGCAATGAGCGGCGGCATTGATAGCGCGGTAGCGGCACTTCTGCTCTCCGACAAAGGCGCCGAGGTCAGTGGCGCAACGATGCGACTTTGCAAAAGGATCACCTCTGACGGCTCTGATGCGGCGAATACGGATATTGCGGACGCAAAGGCTATTTGCGATAAGCTTGGGATCACGCACAGAGTCTACTCATTTGAGGACGAATTTTATTACGCCGTAATCAAAAATTTTATTGACACTTATATGAACGGCGGAACACCGAATCCGTGTATCGTCTGCAATAAAAATATCAAATTCGGATTGATGCTTGACCGCGAGCTTGAAAACGGTGCGGATTATATTGCAACCGGACATTACGCAAAAATCGAAAAGAATGAAAGCGGCAGATATCTTATAAGAAAAGCCGATGACGAAAAAAAAGACCAGACATATATGCTCTGGTCACTTTCACAGCATCAGCTCTCGCACACACTTTTTCCGCTTTCCGCATATTCAAAAACACAAATACGAGAGCTCGCCGAGCAAAGCGGATTTTCTATCGCGCGCAAGAGCGATAGTCAGGATATCTGCTTTGTACCTGATGGCGATTACGCTTCATTTATTGAAAAAGAGCTTGGCAAGAAATACCCCTCGGGCAATTATGTTGATAAGGATGGAAAAATTCTTGGCACGCACAAGGGTATGATCCATTACACGATAGGTCAGCGCAAGGGACTTGGCATTTCAATGAACAAGCATATATTCGTTACCGCTAAAAATCCGGTTGACAATACGGTAACTCTCGGTGACGAGTGCGAGCTTTTCTCAAACCGCGTGACCGTTCGCGGAATAAACCTTATTCCCTTTGACAAGCTCACATCGGGCGCAAAATTTGAGGCAAAGGTGAGATACAGTCAAAAGCAAAGTCCCGTATACGTTGAACAAACGGGTGAGGACGAATTAACTCTTGTTTTCGATACCCCTCAGCGCGCTCCCGCAAAGGGACAGTCTGCAGTTCTATATGACGGTGATTATCTTGTCGGCGGCGGAATTATCGTATAAAAAAAGATGCGGTCTTGATGCCGCATCTTTTTACTATTACTTTATTCCTTCACAAGAATCAGCTCATTTGCGTAAGGAAGAGTCTTTATCCAATCGCAGAGAGTATGCCATTCAGCAAGCTTATGAGATTTTCTTGCATAGTACATATTTATAAGGCACTCATAGTTAAGCGTTACCGTTCTCATCTGATTATAGGACGAGGGGAGAAGCTGGATAATATTGTGCCAGGGCTGTCTGTTTGTTTTATCCGCGCAGAATGCCTGTCTTTCAGCTTCAAGATATGCAATAAGCGAATCAAGAGCCTTAAGTCCGCCCTCATCAAGTCTGTCACACGAAAAATCATCTCTCGTGAACTCCTTGGTATGTATTTTGTGCATGGTTGAGCAGGAATTAGCAACCGTACCAACCTTGTACGTGTCAAATTCCTTCCACCAATAAAGGGGTGCGGTTATATCTATTGACACAAATATTTGACGGACGAATTTTCTGTGATCAGGACCTGCGTGTGCAAGGCGTGCCGCAAGGTCTATGTCATTAGGGCCGAGAACATAGCTGCCGTTCTCATCGTAAAAGCTATCTCCCTTTGCCCAGCTGTTCATGGGATTTCTCGCACCTCTGACGGCGTTTTCAAGATTCATTACACTTACTCTTTCAATCTTAATCATTTTAATTCTCCCCGTTTCTGTCGCGTTTCAAGACGCGTTCATATTCTTAGAAAAATTATATCACACACTAGAAATATTGTCAATATGTGTATAAGTTTTACAATAAAATTCGCAAATGTCAAGTGCTAACTTAAAAAAATATTAAATTGTTTTTAATTCCAAGGTTGGCGAGCTCGGACTGAAAGAGATCGGCAGAGGATTTGTAATCAAAGATGCCGCGAGGATAATAGTTGATGAAATCTTGAATTTGCTTTACTTGGTTCGGAGTGTATTCGCTAATTGCGGTGCCCTTCGGGATAAAACGCCGGATAAATCCATTCTGATTCTCGTTAGATCCTCGTTCTGAAGAGCAATAAGGGTGACAGTAATATACCGTTGTGCGTTGCTTGCCGGAGATCGGAGAAAACTCCATACCGTATGTATTGGCAAACTCGCAGCCATTATCACACGTGAAGCTCTTGAAGATCTTCCGGAAGTTACGAACTCCGATCTTTCTCTCTATCTGATTGAGGACATTGACGGTACTTAACGAGGACTTATCCTTTGAGATAAGGATAAGCTGCATTCTCGTCTTTCTCTCGGTAAGCGAGAGGATCGTCTTTCCTCTTGTTTGCTTTCCAATAACGCTATCAAGCTCCCAATGACCGAAGGAGATTCTATCTTGAATCTCTTTCGGTCTTTTTTCTATACTATGATCTACGCGAGGAAGCTTCTTCACTCGCTTTATTTGTTTATACTTCTTTTTCTTGGACTTACGGAGAAGATTTTTGTTTGAAATGCGGCGAAACACTCCTTTGTCGATATAGGAATAGAGTGTTACACGGCAGACAGAAGTTTCAAAATCAAGGTGATTTTCTTTGATGAATCCGAGAACTGCGGCAGGCGAATATCCCTTGAGGATCATATCTTCAACAAATTCAGCAAAAGCATGATCGTTTGCGATCTTGAGCTGAGCTCCTTTCGACGTTGCATTATAATCAGCATTACGCTGTGCTTTATATGCGCTATACTTTGTAGTTTCAGTCCAGTCAGAATTACGGTGCTGGTAAGCACCTCTTTTAAGCTCGGCATAGATCGTTACTTTAGAAAAGCCTAACTCCTTAGCTATTTGAGCTACGGATACCTTTGCATTTCTCAGAGCCTCGATTTTATATCGGTCTGATGCGGATACTCTACGATAAGATCTTGTTTGTTGTTTCATGGATATACTCCTTTCTAAAGGCTAACGCCAAATTAAATCCGTATTTCCCTAAGAACGTTAGGTGGGAGAGCGTGAGCGGTGCGGCAGGTTGCCTTGCACGCGCCTCACGCTTTTTCTCCCACCCAACGACGTTCTATAGGATGCGAAGGACGCCGCGCGCTATTAAGGAATGTGCTTCGCACATGCGCGCATTATTTCGCTCGATATTTTTTTCTACATTGTCAAGTTTGCCAATCTCATCACGCCCTGCGTCACCTCTATCTCTTGTAGCACAAATTTGTTAAGACACCAGAGTTGCTTTGCAACTCTTTTGTTACCTACCGAAAAATTCACGCAAAGGACTTACATCCTTTGCTTTTTTATTTTTTTCGCACCTTTTTCGTATTTTCATACGATGCGAAATAAATAAAAAGAATTTTTCTATCGGTAACAATCTCCTAACAAACCCGTGCTACTGCACTACCGAGGCAACGGCTGGGAGTGATGAGATTTCTACGCCAAACTCTACAATTCCGAAAAAAGCGAGCGGGATGCGTGAGGGCAGCAGAGAATGATAAGATTTGGTTCTCTTGAACCATTCTTAAACATTCTTAAATATATATGGGTGAAATCTATACTGAGCTATCGTGTATCGGGCAGAAAGGAGAAAATACCGTCTAAGGACGGAGGAAGGGGGAATGTCGTTTATGCAGTTGTTTATAAACGAAAAAGAAGCCCTTGAGCTTATCCGTGCGATTGAGTTACATTTGACAAACACTCAATCAGAGGAAGCTCAAAAACTTCTTAACCGTATATATACCTGCATTGAAAAACAATGCAAATCTAAAACGAACCGATAAATCGTTTTAGGGATATTCAGACGAGAGCGTCACCCACTCTCGCTCTGATGTCCCTATTATACCACAGTGAAACAACGTTGACAAGGGGCTTTTGCAAATTTCAGAGCCTTGCACAATTTTGGAGTTTTACTAGTAAGCATCAAATTTATTCAACTTATACAAAAGGAGATTTAAAATGTTAGAGAATGTACTTATTAACACGATAAACGGAGTTAAACAAGACCTGCTTCAAGAAGGACGCAGAATTGCAAGGCTCAAAAAGCAGACTACTTATTGCCTTATTCGAGGCAAAAATTGTGGATATGTAACCACTCGTCCTAATATTGCTGAGTTAAGAATTCAGCAAGGCTATAAGCTATATGCAAAATACAACAAAGATGGCGACCTCATAGTGTAAGAAATGACGTCAGAACCGGAGAGGTTCTTGCCGGAGCTTAAAGAACCGGGGGCGAAAGCCCCCGGAACAGAAGTCTGTATATGCCCCTTTTTTATAAATAAAAAGCCGTGATATCCCTTACCACCCCACACCGTTTTAATACAAGGAGAAGAATTATGTTTTTTAAACCCAAAACCACTTTATATATTGATTATCTTCTTTACGTTGCAAGTCGAGAAAAATCAAGGATAGATCGTCGAGCTATTCCTACTAAATTATGCTTTGCTATGCGCTTTAAAAATCGCATAGCCGGCTATTGTCCGTCTTGTAGCGGAACAGTTGTTATTGAAAATACTTTTTTACGCAAAATAAAAGGAGCTTGCTGCTCTTGGTGCGGACAAAAAATTTTATTTGATTTTAAGGAGTAAATAATGGAAACGATAATAAATATACGCGACGAGCAAGGATGGAATCACACCTTCAGACTTGAATTTCACAGCTGGAGAATGACTCTACGTTGCGAAGTAAAAGACGTCTGCATTATAGACGTCTACAAGGCTCATGATCACCGATATGATTTGAGGGCTTTTTTCTACAAGAAAAAGCACATCACATATCAAGAAAATATACGATCAAAAAAAGAACTGCACAGCGCCATACAAAATTTGCTACAGCAAAATTTGTATTAGACCGTACAGTGTGCCGGGAACACTGAATGTCGACATACAGTAAAATGCCCGGGCAATTTACTGTCGCACGTTGTACAGTCTGCGATCGACAAAATTTGAAAGGAGAAAAAATAATGGAAATAGTAAAAGATGAGGATCTATGCCGATATGCTCTCATAGATCAATTTGATATAATCTTCTATGACAGTAACGACGTAAAAGAATTGTATAGTATGTATATCAATTTTGGAAAAGAGTTTTTCCGAGGAATATATGACTATGAACAGAACAGGTATCTCGATGAAGTCGATATCATTGATCTGATCGGCTGTCAAGTACACGATCCATAAAGAAAAGCCCCCCTCGTGAGGGGCTTTTTTATTTGTTTGGTATTCTGAGCGTTGAGCTAGAAGTGTAGACACCCCTTTTTAATAAATTAAAAAGCCCTTAGGCTTGACCTGGAAGCCTTGCCGTGGTATCGAGCCATAACCGAAGCAAGGCTTCAGAAAGGTGGTGATAAAAATGTTACAAAAGTTTTTAGACTTCGTTAGTACATATGGACAGATATGTATTGACTTAATAGCGAAGATATTCATAATATTCTTCTAACCACCATTTCCTCGCCTTGCCATGGTTATTATACCACGGCAAGGCTCCCTTGTCAATCCCCTCGATGCGAGCATCCTGCCCCTCACGCCTTTTATGATAATTATGCCTACACTCTTTTACTTACATTTGAAAGCCTTGACATTCTTTTCCAATAGGTGTATAATATAGCCAATATCAGAATACCAAAGGAGTATCAGAATATGGACGAGATCAAAGATTTAGTATGCCCGATTTGCGGTGAACCGACAAGCGTATGGTACGGTAATGCAAGAAAAGATAAGCTCTGCCGTGAGCATGGAGCACAGCTTAAAGAGGGAATAATCGCAACGGACGGACATGGTAATTTCATCGATGTTAAAACAAAGAAAATCATCAACAAAGCATTTTATGAAGAAAAAAAGCCCGAGCCGGTGAAGGAAACGAAGAACGGCGCGGATGAACTGACGTGTATTATTTGTGGAGAGCCAAGTAACGGAAAGCATTTTTGTCTTAAATGCTATCACGAATACAAAGATCATTCTGTGGATATACGTATCACAAACTGTCGTGAAACACAGATAATTGACAGATACGGAAACAAGACAATCAAAACCAAAGATGGACGTTTCGTAAGGAGTTTGTCAGAAAAAATAATTCTTGACTACTTTTTCGACCATTGTACGAGAGTTGTATACGAAAAAACAATACCGTACATAAACGAAAAAGGAGAAAATGCAGAATTACACCCGGATTTCTATTTATTCGACTATGATTTGTACATAGAATACAATGGATTAACGAATAAATCATATCTAAAAAAGAAAGACTATGCCAACAAAATATATCAAGCAAAAGGATATAAAGTTGAAATTCTTGATGCAAATGATATAGGAGATATAGAAGGAACGTTAGACAGAGTACTAGAAAAATATAAAAAGTAAAAAAACAACCGCCCCGGATAGTCCGAGGCGGTTTATTATTTAAATCTTAATAGATTTCAACTTAGACCAAAAACGAAGCCCTGCTTCGTTACCTGCTTCACCAGCATCGGTACCAGCTATGTTACCTCTAACACCTCTCATACCGTCAAGATAGCCCATAGCATAATCTTGTTCTTTAGCAGTTTTACCGTACTCTGCCTTTTTTCCATAATAAGAAAAACGATCAGAATAAGAGAATTTTTTTCTACGTCTATAAATCTTAGACTTCTTCTTATATGCCATAATTTTTTTCCTTTCTGCCGTTTAGAGCCGGGCAAGGCTTATAAATTTTTATTAAAAAGTCTTACGACTTCTTTTCCTTAGGTATTCCGAAATAAGCAACCGTCTTTTTGTTACGTTTGCCATTATCATCATAAAAATGATCTATCATCTGACCTTTGGCAACACGATTCAAATCATATGTATTGCCTTTGAATTTTGGTTTTTTCTTATCTGAAGCAGAAACTATAAGATTCGGCAAGCGAGTATCAACTTTACCAACAAAATTATATTTAGGGTTAAGACGCGGCTTGCCGTTTTTACCTTTAATCCAAGCTTCATCAGATGAAACAAGTCTAACACCTTTATGTTTTAAGCTATAATTTACACTTGACATACTGTACCTCCTGTGATATAATATAAAAGCCACCAGCCCCATGTAACAGGGCAGCGTCGGGAGGAATTCCGCGACGACGGAGAAGAACGTTTGGCTTTTATGCGTAGACTTCTCACCCACCTCTTCGGAGGTGGTTTTTTTATTCATCCGAGAGTATTGTGTATACTCTTGCAAGGAATTCATAACGCTGCTTATACTGTTTTTCAGTAAGTCCTTTCTGCGCCATTACTTTTTCCTTCTTCTTGTTGGAAAACATTCCAACAGTATTTAGAAGCTCCTTTTTAGAAACGCCGGAACGCAGTTTCTTATCGATCCAACGTTTTTCTTTATTGTAATTTGCCATAAAATCACCTTCTTTCCGGATATCCGGAATTTTCATCCCTCCCCGATTGCCGGGGAGGATTATTTTTTATCTTCTACGTCTTCTGTTTGAATTACGAACGGACGAGATCACGATCACGCAGACGAGGATCAGAGCTGCCGGGAACAGAAGAGGCATGAAATCAACCTTGATATCATCGAGGCTTATATCTATCAGAGGCTTGTCCGAGCCGTCAGTGGATTCCTGGGTAGATTCTTCGGTGGAATCCTCTGTAGCATCTTCTGTTTCTTCGGGAGGATAGATAAAAGACTTAAAATCAGGATCTATATCAAAAATAGCTGATTCGTTTTCCTCTTCATACAAAGCAATATACGCTATTTCCATAGAAACGTTTTGAATCCTTAAATAATCAAGAGAGTAAATCGTTCCTTCTCTCTGCCATGAACCAGGACAAAGCTCGCTCATATCAAGTACAATATAATTCCATTCTTCACTAGTTTCAAACGGAACCCAAATATCATCAATACCACCTCCGCAAGCGTTACCAGTACCATTGGCGTTGCCAACAGATGCAGAGAACAACAAGAAAGAACCTATATGATTTTCATCAGTATCAGGACTGTTAACAGCATTTTTATACTTAATTACAAGAATATCACCAGTATTATCTGAACTGGTATAATTTCTCGTATATGCACCTCCGTAACATCCCCAAACGATCACATAATCACTATTATTTGTAGTGAACAACACAGATCTGCCATCACCGGGCAATACGGTATTATAGTTTCCAAGCGAGTTATCAAGAAGCCAACCATTTCTAAGTACAAGACTGCCAGGGGTTTCTCCACAATAAACACAAACTCCTTCAACATACATATGCTTACCATATGTCATTGTACTAAAATATTCAGAAATATTGGTAGTCTTTTTGCCACAAACACAAGAATAATAATACAAACCATAACGAGAACAAGTTGCGCTTTGGAGCATATACTGATCATCCTCTATAAGCTGATCAAAGACACAAGTATGATTTCCACAATCACAAGTCCTCGTAGGATTTGAAAAATCACACTCAACCGCATTAGATTTTATCAAATAATGACAAGACAGACACTCAATGGAAAAAAAATGTGTAAATTCAGTTTGAATTGTATATGAAAGATCAGAAGTAAGAACATGCGGACATCGATTTCCGCATTCGCACACACCATTATTTTCGAAAGAACAGTTGATACCCCAAATGGTATCAAGTACAAAATCACATTCGGAACATAATACATATTGGCAATGTTTTGAATCATATCCGTCCATAGGACGAATATTTACATAAGAATCCGAATGAGAACAAAGATCATCTTCAGAAAAACCACACAGAACACAAACGCCATCAGAGAAACTACAATCCTCAACAATGACCATATCAGTCATATTATCACACATAGAGCAGAACATCTTGCGAACATGTTGATTTCCCAAATTATAACGATCATACTGTATGTATGAGCTGACATGCTCGCAGACAAAATCACAGTTACTACATTTTAAAGGATCCTCAACGAACACATCAAATTTTTCAGATTGATGAGAACAAGACGAATCGGATTGCTCACATGCTATACATACACCATTTTCAAATTGACAATCGCCCACTGTCGAAAAAGATATAAGTGCAGAGCAATCATTACAAACAACCTTAAGCTTATGAGTGCTAGAGCTATCGGGAATGTAATATGTGAAAGTAGAAGAATGAGTACACACCTCATTGCCACATACACAATACCCACCTCTAAATACACACCTCTCAACAGTATTTACGAGAAGCTCATCGCACAACATACAAGTTTCCCTGTGACTGTGTGTTGACTTGCTTGTAGATTTATATTCAAGCCAAATATTTATCAATGGGTGAGAACACGTATCGCCTGTACTGGATTCATCTGCAGAAGCAGAGAGGCAAAATGCACCAATCAGGACAGATAAACAAAGCATAAAACAAATTATTTTTTTAAAATTCATTTATATTCTCCTTTACTTTTTATTTTTTCTCTGAAAAAATATTATAGCGATGCCGCTTATACAGAGAAAGGCAACGCCCATGAGGATTCCATATAAAGAACCGACAAAATTATCAAGCAGCTCTTCCACCTCAGATTTAGGATCTGATTCCGACTCGGCTTCGTTTTTACTATCCGAGGAAGAGCCGGATTCAGTTTCGTTATTATCCGGAACAGAATCGGTATCCGTTTCATCCGGTGAATCTGACGAGTACTTATTATATCCGCAGACTGAACAAATACCGTCACTATTCCAACTATGTCCGATCGCAGTTCCGAATATAAAAGTGCTCGATCCTACATCACCGCATTTGCAAGTATAAAAATACTCTGCAGGCTTATTGCACACAGCAGCATACGCACGATATTTTAAGCTCGTGTCTTTGACGACGTATTTATGTTCAGAGTGAGAATTACAAAAAGTGCAATAACCGTATTCATCAATGGTAGACTCATTTTTTTCGTCAAAATGAGTACAAGGAGTTCCACAAAGTTCACATATTCCTTGAGTGAAGATATGGGCACCAGAACCAGATATGTACATTTCAGTACCTACTTCACCGCAAGAGCACAGGTAAAAGTGCCTTTGCGGTATTGTACAGGTACCGGGAATTGCAAGATACTCATCTGAAGGATTCTTAATATTAAAATTATGGGCATGACCACCGCAGTCCTTACAAATACCGTTATCACCACTACAGGACATTAACGGAGAATCACTCATCCAAGCGCCGCAATCTGAGCAATAAATTTCAATGCTATGACTTCCGATGCCGTTTGACTTGTAAATTGCTTTAGTATTAACACAAGAGGTTAACGGTGATCCACTTATAAAAGATCCGCAGTCAGAACAGTATATATCAACGTAATGACCACTACCAGCAGAGTTAGGTCTATAACGAACCTCCGTATCAGAGTGAGAACACTCCTCAGCTGATACAAGGATAACCATTGATGAAAGCACAAGAATGATTGATATTATAACTGATATAACTTTTTTTACTTTAATTCTTTTCATTTTTATCACCTTTATTTTCAGATTTTTTTGAAACGTTTTCAAGATCAGATACGAAATAACTGTTTTGGAAGTGCAGCTCCTCACGGCTTGCGACGGTATCGGCATACTCGGGATATTCGTCGAAGGAGATCTGACTCTCCTCGAGCTCCGGAGAGAAGAATCCGTTATAACAGTCGGTTGCGAATCTATCAGAATAAACCTTCTTATGAAGGATATGGATCTTAGCCTTTTGCGCTGCCGTTTCCATCTTACCATCCTGGACGGCAATATCAAGAACGTTGCAGCCGAAAAGATTATACATACGTTTATAATGATTGTGCAGCGCAGACATAACGTTATGAAGAATATAAACGATCAGACACGTATCGCCGCGCACGAATCTGTACTGTGAATAGAATTCAACAAACTTTGGATAAAAGATATCGTGTATCAATTCCTCGACGAAGTACATAGGCATAAGAAGCTCGGTCGGATTCTTTTTCTCGATATGCACGATCGACATGAGCTCGCGCGTATCGGCTTCAAGCGACGTTGCGCGCTGATCGTCGGCTATAAATCGAATAAATGGAAATCCGCGTATCGTTGCCTTATGACGTGCCATCTTAAGGCCGTGACCTAAGAGGTCGTTTCTCTGGTTAGTTTTCTCGTCGTTCTTCTTCAAGCCTTCGTTTGTGATCTTGTTTCCTCGCTCTTTAGCGAACTCGGAAAGCAATATCACACCGAACTCAAAGGATCCTCGACGAGGATTTTCTTCCAGGATCTGACGTCCCAAGCGGAGCACATCATAATCGAGGATATGCGCGCGCCGGGTGCGGCGAGCTGATTCCTCGGGAGTATTGTGGAATAGCTCAGTATCCCAAAGGGGAAAGTTACCGAGATCCTGAAGCTCGTTATCGGATCTTACCGATATATTCGCCAAGATCAAGCTCGATTGGATTATGTAGATATAATAAAGACACGCATAATCAGATAGATCTTCCCAGATATCTTTACAAGTAAGATTATCATTGAACGTATAACGGTAAGTATCTATATCGTAACCGAATATCTTAGATCTACACACGTTATTACAGAATCGTCTTTTTTTCTTTTCGATGAAAGAACGACACTGGGTAAGATTAAGTATTTGGCGATAGCTGATCGCACGCTTGAGCTCATCCTCCAGGTTGATCCAGGGGAAATTAGGATACAAGCTATCAATATCCATTAGCATCTCAAATGCTTTGTTGCGGAATCTGATCTCATCAGAGATACCGAAGCTCGTAACAGCCGTAGTTTTGCCTGTGCCGATCGTGCCGGTGAAGTAAAGCAAAAGCGAGAGCCCCTTCATAAATGCACGGTCGAGCCCCTCACGGAAATTAAGCCGGGAGAATCCGATCTTCTTGCGCCAAGCGCAGATGATCAGATATACGACTACAAGCCAGAAGATCAACGGTGCGGATGAGAGCATTATAACAACGTCGAGCAGAAGCTTAACGACCTGAATAGACACCAGGTTAACCAAATCGAAGCTGAAAGCGAAGTAGAAGTAATATGCCAGGAACTCACCTATAAGCGTAATAACGTTGAAATTAACGAGCCAGAATATCACGAACGGTATACGGTAGATCTTTTTATCCCACAGACGAGCAAAAATATCACATATTTGCTCTTTTATCTTTTTGAATAGCGGAATAAGCTTATTCTCACAAAACACGACTGAGCGAGATTTTTCGCCGTGCTCGGCATCGTTTGGAGTAAGAAGCAGCCTTTTAACAAGAATAGGCAGCATAATAAACACCGGGAGAAATAGCAAGATGAACATTGATACGTTGTTCAAGGAAAGCAATACGTCCTTGAGATACGTTAGAAAGCAGGTTTTGTCAAAAACCACCAACCACATATCACGGAGCTTACGTATCGTATCGTCATAATTAAACGGTAAATATTGCATGATCTTCTCGCTCGGGAGCTTCGTCACGCTCACCGGGATCTCAACGTTGAAGATCTGACAGAAATAATATGCAATCGACACGCCAAAATCCTTAACCGCGTCAACGGTACGGACAAGAGCTGTGCGGTATCTAAAAGTATGTCATTGCCATACTGAAAAGCAGAATGGCAATAACAACTATATCCTTATATTTTCTTTTTACAAATCCAATCATTTAGACCTCTTAACAGTATTTAAAACAGTGGATCAAATATCCGATCAGGAAGACGGCGACAAGCAATGCTGCAAGCTTGAGAGTATTGATTAAGATCTTATTTTTCATTATCGTGATCTCGCTTTTCGTTTATCTTTTGGAACGGTTTACTTATTATCCGTCCGGCAGAAGAAGTCACGCCGAACACGACCTGGAGCAAAGGGATCACGACGAAGATCACGGCGCAAACTATGAGAACGGCTAAGAAGATCGCAAGAATAATCTTGAGATACTTCAAAAGAAGATCCCAATCGAATCCTTCTTTTTCGGGTGTTGTATCAATAACGTCGAAAAATCCGTCTGTAGGATCACTAACAGCAGCTATTACGGTATGGTTCTCAGCATCGCCGAAGGTAAAATAGATAATGTCAAAATTAAGGTAGACATTACCTTCTGCCATAATAAAATCACCCTCAATATCTTTACCGCGAAGATCAATAGAATAATAATCATTGGCTACTGCATATCTTAAAAGATAAACATTGTTTCCTTTTTCAGAATGATAAGTATAAAAACTCCTTAAGCCAGATAAGTCATTAGAACCAACAAGATAAGACGAACCAGAACCCTCATTCATAATATCAGATTCTACCTTTTGTATATAGCTTGCATTAACAATATCGTTATACTTATCTTTATCAAAAGCGACACCATCAAAAAAGATTTCCCACCACTTGTGAGAATTCCAATAACTTTCAAGAGTAAAATTCTCATCATCTACCGTTCGTTCTTCAACCTTATGTCCTTTTGATTTGCTTAAATCAAATAAATCAGCAGAATAATCGAATACCTTACCAGTGTAATATGATGCGGAATAATTTTGAAAATAATGTTGCAATTCATCTGATATCACATATATATTTCCTTCTCCCCATTCACCATCATAATGAAAAAAAGACGTAAGGTAAGACGGATATCTAAGATAATAGTAAGCAAGATTTAAAGAACTATTATAACTAGGTTTTCCATAGCTAAAATGATACCAATATTCACCGCTATGAGAAAGTCCAATATCATACATACTACACAATCCATACGACCATGTAGAATCATATTTTTTTCCACGATTATCGTAAAGGATCTTATAAGAATCATAATCATTGGTAATTATAATAGGACTAGTATAATAATGATAATACTCATATTTAATAGAATACAAATTACCATGCTTATCTTCAACATCAGAAGGGATAGAAAAATAAACAGAATTAATCTGATTAGAATAACCATAACCTTCGCGCGCATTAACTCCAAGCTCACTATCACCGGTAAGATAAGACACTTGATGCACATCAACCTTAAGCGTGAGGAAAGATCCCAATTCACAGCTTAATGTCGAAGCTTCCTGCGTATCCGGGGACATACCTTTACCGTATCCGGTGAAGGTATAAGAATAACCTACTTCGTAATCCTCGTACGTATATTCCTTCTCATGCATCTCGATTCCCGATATATCATATCGGCGCGAGTTGCCAGACTTATATATCATCGAAGAATCGGGGTTATGTACCTTAAACTTCAACAACGCTTTATTATCGCTAACGTCAAGCAGGGTGAGATCATATTTTTTATAATCAACAGGGTTTATATTGCCTTCGTCGTCAATATCCCAGCTCGTAGCAAACTGCACCTTATTCATATCGGAGTTGATATCCTTGCCGGAAGGATTATATACGTAAAGATACAGTCCATATTCGTCAGAACGCTCACCAAGCCCCGATCTGTAACCATACTCGAGGAAGCTTATAAGATATATCTTCTTATCATACGTATTTATAGGAAATCTTGCAACAGGATCACTGTATTTGCTTTTCAGATCCTCTTCGACCGAGCTCTGATCTATACCTTTTGATTCAGCAGCATAAGACGGTATGGAAAAGGAACAAATTAGCATAGTAAAGATTAATATTAGGAGTAAAATCCTTTTCATAAATTACCTCCTTCAAACAAAGCACCGCTTAGCGGTGCTTTGTAGAAAATTACTTATCGTAGAAATTGCCTGCCGTATTACCTGCGACGAGAACGGGAAGTGCCTTAACGTTAATAGGCTTAGTGCCTTCCTTGAAGCAAATAACGAACTCAACCTCAGTATTCTCGGTGATAGTGAACGTCTTGTAAGAAACAACGGTCTTACCCTCAATCTCTATGTCGCCATCCTTAAGATCGCCGATTACGACATTATCGTTATACACGATATACGAGAAATACTTTTCAGCATCAGCCTTTTCCTCGAAGCAAGTATATGTATACGTGCCGGCAGGAAGAATAACTGTTGCAAAGGTGAACGAAGTATCTTCCTTCAGTTTGGAATCAAAGAGACCTGCGCTTGCAGTGATCACACCGTCGTTATTTCTGTAAGTTATGCCGGCAGCATCGGTCTTTTTATCCCAATTTTTGTACTCTTCATAAAGAAGATTATCCTCGTTAAGAGGCTTCGAGAAGAACGCAAAATCGGCATCCGTAAAGCTTGCGATCGCGCCGCAAGCGAGGACGGTCAAAAGAATAACAGCAACTACCGTGATCCACGGCTTGCGCTTGATAATATTTGTTACATTCATATTTTTTCTCCTGTAATTTAAATTTATTTTTTTTCAAACACAATTCAAGTTATAAATAAATATTATCTAAGGCTGATCACGTGAATGTTTCATAACATAACTCCTTATTTTTTATGCAAAACTTATTTATCAAAATCTTTTGGAAATGCATCTTCAAGCATTTCGGCAAAAACATCCCCGAAATCCTTTTTCTGCAATTTCTGACGTTTTAGTTCTGGGATCTCGTTCTTGAATACTCGGGGCAATCCTGCCGGACGACCCATATCATCTAATTCGCCGTAAACCTTTACGTAGTCCTTTTCAACGACTACGTAAGAAGTTATACGTCGGTATAGCTGATCAAGAGTATCAGAATGATCACTACGGAAAGCCCAATACCAATAATGCAACGGCACGGTTGACGTTATTACTATCATTTTTCCGTTGAAAACCTTATTTGAAAACCTGCTTCGCACTGACGATGCGGTATTGTTGTCAAGTATTTTTAATAGATCCTCAAACTCAAAAGCTTCATCTCGCAAGTCATCAAGTATTATTGCTTTTTGCCCCATATAGTCCTGAAAAGGATCATTGGAGCTTGAAGATACACAGAAATCATATCCCATTTGACCAAGAAGCTTTTTTGCATAATAAGTCTTACCTGTACCGCCTTTTCCTTGAATAAACATAACGTCTATCAATCTATCAGGCTTCAACGTCAGACATTGACAATGGAGCTTCCACAGCTTATCAAGCTGAGAATGAGCTCTCGTCTTTTCATTAACAGAAAGGGAGTTTACATATTCAAGCTGTTGAGCATAAGAGAACTCCTCGAAATTGCCAAGCACTTTTGAAACCGCTATCTCGCTTTCAAAATCGAAGTTGGCAATTACCTCTTTTGGTGAATATTGATGCTTATGCTGCTGACCGTCGTTACCGTGTGTCAGATACAAAAGCATATCGGACTTTCGTCCTTCTATTTTATTGACGAAATTTTCGTCAAGACCGAACCAGCTACCAACATCAGAAAACTCAACCGATGTCTTGCCGAAGTTGAGATATATATGATAGTGCGGCTCGGTATCATCTTTGTCATGTAATATGTAAGCCCACTGCTTTATGGACTTCTTAGATCTGATCACACTTTGAATGTCAACCGTTAAGTGTGACTTGTTTGAGACAACTTCACAATGTTTCTTCCGCATATTTTACCCCCCTGCAGAAGTGAATTTGTCCGGAATACACCGAAATTAAAAATACACCTAAATACACCAATACACCAACGCGCTGGACAAGCCCCAGCGCGTCCAGCTCACACAATAGATTGCATTTGAACGCAAGGGCTTTTTAGGTGTGGTGTATTTGGCGTAATACACCAAATACACCTTATACACCTACTTTTGATTTTCAACAGACGGAAAACCAAAAGGAAGGCATGTCCCAACCGTATAAAGAGCATACATAATGTCGTCGTAGCTTAAGTTAGCATCAATTAAAGTACCGTCCTCAAGCTCAAATCTGGTTACGTTGTCTTTATATGGATAAAAGAATAACACCTTATCAAGATTGATGGCGTATTCTTTTTTTTGTCGTAGGAAGCTTTATGAACACGTTATACCCCCTTTTTACCCGTGTACGTTACCATCCTTCACAGGAAGATCCTCCGCAAAAGCCTTCATTACGGCCTTACGTGCGGCATACTGAGGATCACGGCCGAGCTCAGCGTTCTCAAAATACATGGGCTCGATCGGGACGAGTGTGGTACCACACTCGAGATAGAAACGAGTCGCTCTCTTTTCCTGACCATCCTTCTTGTCAATGTACGTGCTTTCCTTCTTCAAAAGTTTTACAAGCATTTTTGCTCCTTTCGCCTATATGGCATTAAAATATATTTACAAGCCTAACGGCATTGCATCCGGGGGAGCAACGGTGATTTTATTTCACCGTTGCTTGAGGTGATCTTTTTTCTTCGTTTAAAGGGAAAAAAGAAAAAAATCTTAACAAAATGACCAAATGTTTGCTTGATCATCTGTTAAGATAGATTATAAACTATTCATTTACAATAAAATTTATTAGGAGTATTGACAAATTATCTTTTTTGTATTATAATATATCATCTAAAGTTGAACAGATGCGCATGAAGGTGTGTTTGTTCATCATTTTATTTTGGGAGGTGAAGAAATGCTTGACAAATTTTACGCGCAGCTTGCGGAATCATCGCCAACTGCCATGGTGATCATCGCAATTTCCGTAATGCTTTTTGCAGGCTTTGCAATGACTCGTATAACAAAGCTATTAAAGCTTCCCAATGTAACGGCATATATCATTGCGGGAATTATCATCGGCCCGTTTTGTCTAAAGCTCGTACCCGAAAGTGTAATTGACGGCACGGACTTCATTTCGGATATCGCGCTTGCATTTATTGCGTTCAGTGTCGGTGAGTTCTTTAAGCTTTCTTCACTTAAGAAAAACGGTATAAAAACAATAATAATTACCTTGTTTGAGGCATTGACTGCCGCGGTCGTTATCTTTATACTCACATTCTTCATTCTCAAGCTTGATATCGTATTTTCGATCGTTTTATCTGCGTTGGCATCTGCTACCGCCCCGACCTCTACCGCAATGACAATAAGGCAGACAAAAGCCAAGGGCGATTTCGTTGACACGTTGTTGCAGGTAATAGCACTTGACGATGTTCTGAGCTTAATTGCTTTCAGTATTTCTATTTCCGTTGCAGGAGTATTCCTTTCGGGCGGAAGCGAGATATCCGCGACTACTATCGTTATGCCGATAGTTACAAATATCGGCGTTATGATAATTGGAGGATTTTTCGGATTTTTCTTAAAGCTTCTTATGCCCAAGAAGCGCTCTAACGATAACAGACTTATTATTTCGGTAAGTACGCTATTCGTATTCTGCGCTATATGCGCCCTGCTTGATATTTCTCCGCTTCTCGGTTGTATAACCATGGGAATGGTTTACATAAACATCACGGACGATGATAAGCTGTTCAAGCAGTTAAACTACTTCAGCCCTCCCTTCCTGCTTCTCTTTTTTGTTCGCTCGGGTATGAATCTTCAGATGGATTCGCTATTTTCAAGCACCGGAAGCAGTGGCTCGGCTTCAATAATCCTTATTGCAATTCTATACTTTATCGTGAGAATGATCGCCAAATACGGCGGAGCGTTCCTCGGTTGCTTTATTACCAAAAAGAGTAAAGAATGCAGAAATTATCTCGGTCTTGCGCTTATACCGCAGGCAGGAGTTGCCATCGGTCTTGCGGCGCTCGGCGCGCGTGCTCTTGGAGGCGAAACAGGTGAAAACCTGCAAACAATAATTCTTACGTCAAGTATTCTTTATGAAATAATCGGCCCTGCGTGTGCAAAGTTGTCACTTTATCTTTCGGGCTCGTATTCAAATAAGATTGAGGATCTCGCTCCTGTGCAAACTGTCGACGAGCATGGTAAACCTCGTAGCGAGGTAGATATACTTATTGACAGAATTCAAAAGATACGCGCTGAGATCCCTGCTCCCGAAAAGGTTGAAATATCCCCTGAGGAGCAAGCGTTTATGGATGCCGCTGAGGAACAGTACGAGGCGCTTACGGAGCTTCAGAAACGCAGATTCAGAAACAGAAGATAAAAATTTTATCACATAGCCGTTTTGTCGGCGGAATGGAGAAAAAAATGGTTGCACTTAACGTTAATATATTTGATCTTGCTGATCCCATAAGCAAGTTGCTTGGCGATTGGTCGTCGCACCTTGACCTTTGGTCTATCATTCTCAGAATAGTTGTTTCGGTAGTTTTTTCCGCTATAATCGGTTGGGAACGCTCTACAAAGCGTCACGCTGCAGGACTTCGTACCTTTATGCTTGTTTCGCTTTCTGCTACTATGGCAACCCTGCTTGACCTTTTCCTTATAGGTAAATCTCTTTCCGTTTTCCCAATCCTTTCCGCGGCATTTGTAATCGGTATCGCGATAATCAGCTCAAATTCAATTCTTTTCAGCTCAAAAAGCCAGATAAAAGGTCTTACCACTGCGGTAGGTCTTTGGTCGGTTGGTTTTATGGGACTTTTGATCGGTGCGGGCTTCTACACGGTATCGCTTATAGGATTTATCGCTCTTATCTCTTGCCTCTCGCTTTTCCCCACTCTTGAGCGTCGCTTCAAAAACAAATCTAACCACTTTGAGATTCACCTTGAGCTGAAGCACAAGGACGATCTTCAAAATTTCGTTACAACTATAAGAAAGCTTGGTCTTCGTATTGACGATATTGAGGTAAATCCTGCCTACATTCATTCAGGACTTAGCGTTTACTCAATCGCGCTTACTATTCAGAACAACGAGCTTAAGACATACAAGACTCATACCGAGATAATCGAGGCACTCCGCTCGATAGAATACGTCCATCACATTGAAGAAATGACCTGACACTTAAACTGCCGCATTTTGCGGCAGTTTTTTTTATATTTATAGTGACAAAAGGCAAGAAATATGGTATAATAAGATGAATAATTTTGTCGCGAGGTGTATATGGAAATCGTAATAATCGTTTTATGCGTTTTTTTGCTTATTGTGTGCGCTGTTTCCCTTTTTTTGACGCTTTCTCTTATCTCAAGAATAAAAAAAATAGAGGATAACCGCGAAGATGATAAAAACGAGAAAAAGCTTGACGAGCTTAAGGAGAGTATTTATAACGAATTCTCTCGTAACCGCACCGAGCAGAATAATTCCGCGCAGGTTCAACGTGAAGAGGTATCTCGCAAGATAGGAGAAGTCAGTAAGAATCTTCAAACTTTGACCGAAACAAATCAGGAACAGCTTATGCGTATATACCGTGAAATGTCGGCAGGACTTAACGCAACGCGTGAGAAAAATGCGGAGATGTCTGAAAAACAAAATCAGAAGATAGAAGCCGCGCTTGAAAAAATACAGCAAAGCAATGAAAAGAAGCTTGAAGAAATGCGAGCAACCGTTGACGAAAAGTTAACCAACACACTCACACAAAGACTTGACAGTTCCTTTAAGACAGTGTCGGATCAGCTTGAAAATCTTTATAAGGCGCTTGGTGAGATGAAGGAAATGTCGGGCGGAATTACAGAGCATGTCACCTCTCTCAATCGTGTTCTTACGAACGTAAAGGCAAGGGGTACGTGGGCGGAGGTTCAGCTCAAGAATATTCTCGATCAGACAATTCCCGGTATGTATATTGAAAATTACTCACCAAGCAAGAATTCTCAGGAACGTGTTGAATTTGCAATTAAAATACCCTCGGGAGATAACTACTCTGAGATAACGTATCTTCCTCTTGATTCTAAATTCCCAATGGAAGACTACGTCCGTCTTTGTGAGGCGGCTGATCGCGCAGATAAGGAAGCAACACTTGCTGCTAAAAAGGCCCTTGAGGATGCAGTTATCCGTGAAGCAAGGTCAATTAAGAAATATATCAGCGTTCCAAAGACCACTCCGTTTGCTATCATGTACCTTGCAAGCGAAGGGCTTTACGCCGAGATCGCTCAATCCGCAAATGCAATACCCGAGAAGCTCCAGACCGAGTTTAACGTAATGGTTGCAGGCCCTTCTACTATCACCGCGCTTCTTAATTCTCTGTCGCTCGGCTTCAAAATAGCCGCTATAAACGAGAAGGCTAACGAAGTGCGTAAGATACTTTCTGCCGTTAAATCACAGTACGACACCTTCTCTACCGTTCTTGCCAAGGCAAAGAAGAAGATCGACGAGGCAGGCAAATCGCTTGACGATGCACAGCACAGAAACGATATTATACAGAAAAAGCTTAAGTCTATTGAAGAAATAAGCGTTGATGAATCTGAGGAAATACTTGGAATTGATCAGAGCACGTACTATCTTCCCGACGTAGACGAAACGTAATTTGAAAGGTTTTATAAAATGATACTTGCCGCAACCTGCCTTTTCGGGCTTGAAAAACAGCTTGGAGAGGAAATAGATGCCTTAGGGCTTAAAAGAATAGAAACGATTGACGGACGCGTGCTTTTTGAGGGTGAGGAAAAGGATATTCCCCGTGTCAACATCAATCTTCGCCTTGCGGAGCGTGTTTTCATAGTACTTGGCAGATTCCATGCTGAAAGCTTTACAGAGCTTTTTGATGGCACAAACGCTATACATTGGGAGGACTGGATAGGTAAGCTTGACGAGTTCCCCGTGACGGGACACTCAATAAAGAGCAAGTTGACGTCTATCCCCGATTGTCAAAGCATAGTAAAAAAAGCAATCGTTGACCGTCTTTCTGGCGCATACGGAATATCGTGGTTTGACGAAACGGGCGTAAAATACAAGGTGGAATTCTTTATTTTGAAGGACGAGGCTATGCTTATGATCGATACCTCCGGTGTGGCTCTCCACAAGAGAGGTTACCGTCCCGAAGCCGGCGCCGCCCCTCTACGCGAAACATTGGCTGCTTCAATTGCGCTTACAAGCAGACCGAGTGATGACATTCTCTTTTGGGATCCCTTCTGCGGATCGGGAACTATTGCTATTGAGGCTGCTATGATCGCCCGCAAGATAGCACCCGGACTTAACCGTGAATTCTCTTCTATGGCTTTCCCAAGAATTGATAAAAAGCTCTGGACGTTAGCCGAGGAGGAAGCAAGAGGATTTGAGATCAAGGACTCAAAATTTGAAGTGTGGGCATCTGATATTGATGAGGATATACTTGACGTAACATATGAAAATGCTTTACGCGCGGGAGTTGAGGATAACCTTAATATTTTCTGCGCAGACGCAACCAAAATAGAAAAGCCGTCCGACAGAAGAGGAAGTATAGTTTGTAATCCTCCTTACGGAGAACGTATGGGAGATGTGTTTGAGGTTGAACAGCTTTATAGCGAGCTTGGAAAATGCTTCAAAAATTTTGAGCCGTGGCATATTTACGTGATAACCTCGTGCGATTATTTCGAGCGACTTTACGGAAGACGTGCCGATAAAACCCGTAAGCTTTATAACGGTATGCTTCCCTGCGTATTCTATCAATTCTTCAAGCCTTACGATCCGTCGATACACGCAATCAAAAAACAGTTTGACAAAAATCGTGGATTTGACGATAAAAGAAACTTTGAAAGAAACAAAGGCTTTGAAAGGAAACATTATGATAAAAAGCCTTTTGATAAAAAAGACCATCAAAACTACAAAAAACCGAAAGGAACTAAATAATGCTTAATCTTTGTGATCCAAGAACGATAAAGCAGGTTATGGATATGTTCGGTCTGAAATTCAAGAAAGAATTCGGACAGAACTTTTTAACGGATAATATGACGGTTGAGGATATTGCCGACGCCGCAAACAATGATAAGGATATTACAGTTATTGAGATCGGTCCCGGTATAGGATGTATGACGCGCGAGCTTTGCGAAAGATATCCACGTGTAGTTGCATTTGAGATAGACGAGGGACTTATTCCCGTGCTGAAATATACTCTTGACGGATATAAAAACGTTACCGTCATTAATGAGGATATTATGAAGGCAGACCTCGACACGATACTTGCTCCTTACTTTGAGATGGGCAAGGTTGCGGTATGCGCAAATCTTCCCTATTACATCACAACGCCTATTTTGATGAAGCTTATTGAAAGTAAGCTCCCCTTTGACAGTATTACCGTCATGGTGCAGACCGAGGTTGCAGAACGTCTTGCAGCGGGTGCGGGCAAGAAAAATTGCGGTGCTATCACCGCAGCAATTGACTACTACGGCAAGGCGGAGCTTCTCTTTACCGTTAACGCAGACAGATTTATGCCTCCTCCTAAGGTCAATTCCTCAGTCGTACGAATAAATCTTTGGAAGGAAAAGCCTATTGTGCCCATTGACGAGCAGCTTTTCTTCAGAACCATCAAGGCGGCGTTCGAGCAAAGAAGAAAAACACTCCCCAACTCGCTTATGACGGGATTCCCCGAGATAAGCAAGGAAAGACTTACCGAAATTATAGTTGAATGCGGTCACAAGCCCGATGTCAGAGGCGAAAAGCTCAGCGTTGCTGATTTTTGCGCTCTTTCCGATGCTATTTATAATGAACTGAAATGAGAAGGTTATTTTTAATTTGTCTGCTTCTTTTTTCAACCGCAGTTATATTTTCATCCTGCGAAAAAAATTGTAAGCATGAAAACATTAGTGTTACAGTGCTTGATCCTACGTGTACCGAAGGCGGATATACTACGAATATTTGTCTTGATTGTGAATACACCTTTATATCTGACGAAAAGGATCCCAAGGGACATAACATCAAGGCTATAACAGTGCCACCAAGCTGTGACGAGCAGGGTTATACCGAAAACGCTTGTTTTTGCGGTTATAGCTTTATATCCTCGTACGTAAAACCGACCGGACACAGCTTCAAGGATAGCGTAATTTCTCCAAACTGCGAAAAAAGCGGATATACGGTACATATATGTAACAAGTGTGATTTTCAGTTTATAGACGGAAATACTCCAGCTCTTGGACACACGTTTGAAGAGAAAACATCTGCTCCCACTTGCACTGAGCAAGGGTATACTATTTATTCTTGTAAGTGCGGCTTTAAATACACGTCAGATTACGTTGAGGCAAAGGGTCACGATCTTACCGGCGAGATTACTCACCCTACTTGCACTGAGCAAGGATTTACTACTTACTCCTGCAAATGCGGTTACACCTACAACTCAGATTTTGTAGCAACGGTAAAGCATGACTACAAGAAGGATATAATTCCCCCCACTTGCATAGAACCGGGATATACTCAGTACACGTGTGATTGCGGACTTTCATATCGCTCTGATTTCGTTACCGCAACCGGGCACATACTCGTTAAAATCATAACTTCACCAACGTGCACCGAGCAAGGATATACCACTTATAGCTGTGTCTGCGGTTACAACTACATTTCTGACTATATCTCTCCCAAGGGACATACTTATACGTCTACCGTTGTAAATCCAACGTGCAGCGAGGCGGGCTATACGGTCAACGTTTGCAGCTGCGGATTCTCCGTCAATTCTAACTACGTATCGGCAACCGGACATGATTTTGAAAAAAGAGTAACCATGCCTACCGTGTCAGATATGGGATATACTGAATTTTACTGTAAGATTTGTACAGCGAGCTATAAGGGTAATTACCGTTTTTACAGTGAGATACTCCCAAACGGTGCTTACGCTGATAACAGCACTGTTTTAGCTCGCGGAATTGATGTTTCAAGGTACAATCATCCAACTAACGCGCAAGGAGGTTTTCTTCCTCTTGACTGGAATGCTATCAAATCAGAAGGCATCGATTACGTAATACTTAAAGCAGGAAGCACAGTAAGTGGCAAAGAACCAACCTTTGATCTTGATTACACAGATGCAAAGGAAGCCGGTCTTGACGTTGGAGTTTATTTCTATACCTACGCAACGACTGTAGCTCAAATCAGAAATGATGCCATAAGGCTTCTGAATATACTTGACGGAAAGAGCTTTGAGTACCCGATCTACCTTGATCTCGAGGATGCTTCTCTTGCTGACATAGCCCCCTCCGTTCTTACAGAAATGTGTGTGACTTTTATCTCAATCCTCCAGGAAAACGGATATTACGCAGGACTTTACGTTAACCACGATTGGCTCTATAATATACTCCAGACCGAAAAAATGCTTGATCTTTTTGAGATCTGGTATGCAAGATATCCTCAGAATACAAATCAGTACGTTTGGGATACAAGCCTTTACGGTGAGCATCTCGGAATGTGGCAATATACCGATAAAGGTCGCTTGAATGCTGTACCTAATATGACCTTTGATCTTAATTTTGCGTATAAGGATTATCCCGCGATCATAGAAGGATTAGGTTTAAATTAATCAAAAAAAGAAAGAGTGAGATTCAAATAAATCTCACTCTTTTTATTATTTATTGGCTTCAGCGGCACGGCGAAGTCTCATCATTTCCTTCATACGAAGCTCGGTATTGAGTATCTTCTTACGAAGTCTGATCGACTTAGGTGTGATCTCAATAAGCTCGTCATCCTGAATGAATTCAATTGCTTCTTCAAGGCTGAAGATCTTGGGAGGAGTAAGCAAAAGCTTTTCATCTGCTCCCGCACTTCTGATTGCGGTAAGGTGCTTTTCCTTACAGGGATTAACTGCTATATCGTCGTTCTTGGGGTTTTCACCGACGATCATACCCTCGTAAACCTCGGTCTGAGGGCCAACGAAGAGCTGACCGCGATCCTGCGTGTTGTAAAGACCGTATCTGGTGGTTACACCTGCCTCGGATGCGATAAGAGCGCCTGTAAATCTCATAATAACGCCTCCGCGGTAAGGCTGATAACCGTCAAAGAGAGTGTTCAAAACGCCCTCTCCGCGAGTTGCGGACAAGAATTCCGAACGGTAACCGAAGAGACATCTTGAGGGAATGCTGTACTCTATTCTCATTCTCTCTCCCATGGGGTTCATCTCAACAAGATCGCCCTTTCTCTGTCCGAGCTTTTCAATAACGGCACCTACGTATTCGCTGGGAACGTCAAGAGTAACCTTTTCCATAGGCTCACACTTTACGCCGTCGATCTCCTTAATAATTACCTTAGGATTAGAGCAAGTCATCTCATAACCCTCGCGGCGCATATTCTCCAGAAGGATAGAAAGATGCATTTCTCCTCTTCCCGATACGATAAACTCATCGGTAGTATCACCGTCGCGAACACGGAGAGATACGTCACGGAGAAGCTCGCGGTAAAGACGCTCACGGAGCTGACGTGAGGTTACGAACTTACCCTCCTTACCTGCAAGCGGGCTTGTATTTACCGAGAATGTCATCTCAACGGTAGGCTCACTTACCTTAACGAACTCAAGCGGCTCGGGATTAGTCGTCGACGTAATGGTATCACCGATTGAGATATCACCTGCTCCCGAGAAGCAAACAACGTCACCCATCTTTGCACTGTCGACCTGAACTCTGAGTAGTCCGTCTATCTGGAAGAGCGCAACTATCTTAGTCTTTCTGGGTTTTTCATCGGGCCTGTGGAAGTTGCAAACGAGAACCTCCTGACCTACCTTTACAGAACCGCGCTCAATTCTACCGATACCGATACGACCTACGTATTCGTTATAGTCGATAGATGAGACGAGAATCTGAAGATCACCGTCAACGTCGCCCTCGGGCGCGGGAATATAGTCAATTATAGTTTCAAAGAGAGGGGTGAGATCTTCGCCTTCTTCAAGAGGATCACGGGTAGCGGTACCCGATCTTCCGGAGCAGTAAAGTATGGGAGAATCAAGCTGATCATCGTTAGCTCCAAGATCAATAAGAAGCTCAAGGATTTCATCCTCAACCTCGCCAAGACGTGCGTCGGGCTTGTCGATCTTATTTATACATACGATAACCTTATGGTTAAGCTCAAGCGCTCTTTTAAGCACGAAGCGTGTCTGAGGCATAGGGCCTTCAGCAGCATCAACAAGAAGGATAACACCGTTTACCATCTTAAGTACACGCTCGACCTCGCCACCAAAGTCTGCGTGACCGGGGGTGTCGACGATGTTTATCTTAACGTCACCGTAATGTACAGCGGTGTTCTTTGCAAGTATGGTAATGCCTCTTTCCTTTTCAATCGCATCAGAGTCCATTACTCGCGTAACGGTTTCCTGATTTTCTCTGTAAATACCGCCCTGCTTTAAGAGTCCGTCAACAAGCGTTGTTTTTCCATGGTCTACGTGTGCTATTATCGCAACGTTTCTCAAATCTTCTCTTACCATACTATCTCCTTTATTTTTTAATTCCTCAAAATCATAAATTTTCTACCAAAAATATATTATATCATAAAATAATTAAATAATAAATTGAAAGATATTACGATATTTTAAATTTTAATAGCAGATAATTGTGCAATATGACAAAAACGGCGACTTATAAAGACAAGTCGCCGTTTTCTTTTATTTTGATATTTCCTTGTATTTTCCGAGCCAGTTGCTATATTCTTCAAGCGTATAGCACGGATCTCCCAACAAATAGTGATTATATCCTACCGTACCATCATCAAGCTTCCATACCATAGCAAGCATGCCATGATTATATTTTTCGATCGGTAAGCTTGCTATCTGCGTGCAGCTATTAAGCGAAGATGTAAAGTTGCCCTCACTCAAGGTTCTTCCGCTTTCTACATCAATTACCTTGTATGAGCCTCTTCTTTCAACAAGAGTATCGTTACAAGCTACTATTCTGATCTCCTGACCATTATCGCTGTCACCCGCAATTATAAAAGGTATCTGCGACGCTTTTATAAAATCATAGGCAAGCTTTTTATCGTAATGGTAATCAACGACCGCATCCGAAATCTGAGGCCAACCGTCAATAAGATTCCACCAGATTATTCCGCTCTTGTCAGGGCGATGGGTACGCATACGCTCAATAAAATACTTAACCGCCTCTGCCTGACAGATCTGAGAAGCAAGTATAAAAGCTTCCGGATCTGTCGGAACTACACCAAAAAATTCCCTTACCTGCTTTTCAAGGAGCT
This sequence comes from Clostridia bacterium, assembly GCA_017504625.1. GTDB lineage: Bacteria > Bacillota > Clostridia > Oscillospirales > CAG-272 > SVTX01. The sequence goes on from JAFVQU010000007.1 coordinate 49,176, forward strand.
TTATTCTTCCGTCATCACCTAATTGGTCGGAGGAATGAAGTATCCATTCCGAATTGTCGTGATATGGCCATAGCTTTTCAGGCGTAATAAACTTCTTGAGTGATTCAAGCGAAGGACATCCGTGATATCCGACCTCACTTACGAAATGCGCAGTCGAGTCCTTGTAATACGGACTCTTGAAATAGTCACGAGGACCCCAAAGGTGTGCTTCCGGGCGACAATGCCATCTTCCGACCGTCTTATCGGCATAATATGGTGAGCTTTCAAGATAGGGCCTGCCTATATCGTTAAGAGAAATAACGTGAGGCAATACCTTTCTTGTCAATATGTTTGTAGATGGCATACGTCCATTTGAGGACATAAACATCTCGTCAACTTCATTATCTCCCGCCCAAAGGACGATCGATGGGTGATGTCTGTATTCCCTTACAACCGATTCTGCCTCTTTATATATCACACGACAGAATTCCTCGGTTTCGGGGTAATTCATACACGCCATACTGAAGTCTTGCCATACCATAATGCCGTTTTCGTCACAAAAATCAAAGAATTCGTGATCCTCATAGACGTTACCGCCCCAGTATCTGACGATGTTGCATCCAACATCCTTTAGAAGCTCAAGCGCCGCAGGATACCTTTCCCTATCGCGACAATGGAATGCGTCCATAGGAACCCAGTTAGTTCCCTTGCACATTATTTCATTTCCATTAACAACGATACGGAAGCAACCAAGCTCGTCGGTTCTCTCAAGTCTGACATTACGAAGTCCTATTCTCGTTTTCTTCTCATGAATAAGCTTGCCAGAGCTGTATATACGCATTTCTACGTCATACAGATTAGGTTCACCATATCCGTAAGGCCACCAGAGCTTAGGATCTGATATTTCAAAAGAAAATCTATCTGCTTTGAGAGCAGCTCTGCGTCTTACGCTAAATTCACTGTCTTTGCATCTACCGCAAAGCTCGATCTCAACATCACGAAAGTCCTCCCATTTGCTCTTAAGTTCGTAAATAAACGTGGGATTTTTAACGTTTGTACAATCAAAAAAGAACTGTGAAAATGTAATGTCATCACGAACTTCAATCAAAACATCACGCCAGATACCGCTTGTCACCGCACGCGGCATAATATCCCAACCGTACGAATGGGCAGGACGACGCACGGTAGCGTTTATCGAGGGATGTCCCCAGCAATGTGTGATCGCGTCTATCGTAATGTCCTTGTTATGTGCCTCGATAACAGGTGATTTTATGCGTACTGAAATCTCATTTTCACCGTCACGAAGCTTATCACCGATTTCAAATTCAAACGGAATAAACGAGTTATCACTATCACCTATCTTCTCACCGTTAAGAAAATACTCTGCAAAGCAATCAACACCGCGGAATACCAAATAGACGGCTGTTCTCTCCTCAGGAGCAACAAAGCTACGCGAATATACCCATTCCCAATCCTCATATTGTTCGGTTTCAAGGATATTCTCACCCATATAGATATCTTGGGGAATAATTCCCTTCTTTGAAAGCTCAAGCAGAGCACAACCCGGTACGGTTGCATCATCAATAAATATTTCAAAGTCACCACTCTTATACTGTGGCTTTCCTTGTAATCGCCAAATTCCGTTCAAAGACAAAGTTTTCATGATGCTTTTCCTCTCAATATCAATTATTTAGAGCCAAAAACTCGGTCCTCAAGCTCGGCACAGATAGCGTGATATACGGGCAGGTGATATTCTTGCACCTGATAAGTTTCTTTCGCGGGTACTCTTATCGTCACGTCACATATATCCTTAAGCTTGCCGCCGCTCTCGCCCGTCATGGCGATTGCAGGAATACCTATTGCCTTGGCAATTTGTGCCGCTCTAACTACATTTTTTGAGTTGCCCGAGGTAGAAAGACCAACAAATGCATCGTTCTCACGTCCAAATGCATAAACAAGTTGTCCAAAAACGAGCTCGGGATCGACGTCGTTTGCAAATGCACTCAAAACCGAGCTAAGTGATGTCAGGGGAATCGCAGGAATGCCGCCTTGAAGCTTTGACGCCATCTCATACGAGCCGAGATGCTCAGCGATTTTATTAACTGTTGCATCGTCAGGGGTGCGGCGCATAAGGAATCCTTTTAACAATTCACCTGAAATATGCTCTGCGTCTGCGGCACTACCACCGTTGCCGCAAAGGAGGATAGTTCCCTTGTTAACATAACAATTATGTAATAATTCAACCGCTTTCTCAATATCGGCACGACATACCGAAAGCGTGGGATATCTTTCAATAAGTATAGTAACATTCTTCATAATTTCAAACTCCTTTTCTTAATCTTTCTCCTTCAATAGCGACCGTGAGTGCAGCATAGTCGCCTATCTTCTCACCAAGAGCCGCACCAACGATCTTACAGGCATTAAGACTGTGTGAGAGAACCTCTTTTTTAAGCACCTTGTCCATAGGCTTGCGCAAAAGATCCTCACAGCGTGTAAAAATACTGCCTATAACGATAATTTCGGGGTTAAGGATATCAATTATGAGTGAAAGGCCTTGTCCAAGTCGTTTTCCCGAGATATCATAGACCTTTTTTGCTACCTTATCACCCTCACGGGCATATTTTGCAAGAATTGCGGCGGTAATTGAGGCAAGCTCGTCCTCGCTCCTGCAATAAGGCATTATCTCTCCGCGCTCAAGTGCCTCACGGGCATATTTTTTTCCAAGCTGAGCAATTCCCGCGCCACTGCAAAAGCCTTCAAAGCTTCCCGCCTTGCCGTATCCGACAGGACCGTTCTTGGCAAGTCTGATATGTCCCGCCTCGCCCGCCATACTGCTTGCGCCGTCATAAATCTTGCCGTCAATAACAATTCCTGCGCCAAGTCCCGTACCAAATGTAAAGAACATCATACTGTTTGATCCGTGTCCCGCGCCGTATTTCCACTCTACAAGTGCGCAAGCGTTGGCATCATTCTGAAGATATGCGTGGCAGCCTTTGTATTTATTTTCAAGATATTCGACTATTTTTACATTATCCCAACCGGGAAGATTGGGCGGCGAGAGAATTTCTCCTCTTTTAGCACTTAATGGTCCTCCGCAGGATATTCCTATCGCATCAAAGCATTCCGTCATCTCCTCTGAGATAGAGCACATGCGCTCTATCATATCATACGGGCTAACTGATAGGTCGGTAGGTATTATTCTTTTGTCCTTAACTATAAGTTCTCCGTCCCGCTCATAGCCTATCGACACGGCACATTTAGTACCGCCAATATCAAATCCAATCATATAATTCTCCATTCTTTCGCAAGGGTGAAAAAGATATAATACTATTATCTTTACCAGTGTATTTGCTTACTTTTTTACAAATGCTCGCCTGCTTGCTTAAGAATTCCTTCAATATAAGCATTGAGGAGCATTTTAAGGTCTTCCATATGCCCAAGAATTTCTTTTCCCTCATCTGTGTCACTTACGAGTTTTCTCTTTGGCATCATTTCAAAAATAACGTCCCTTGTTGCAATTATATCCTTGTTTTCTCGCAACGCCGCTGCCTTGCCGTCAAATTGGCTGTGAGAAACAAGTCGAAGTCCCTTTGAGGAATAAATAAGGGTGTACCCTGCTATTCCGGTTTTATTGTGGTACGCCTTACAGAATCCTCCGTCGATAAGGATGTATTTTCCTTTTGCTTTAACGGGATTTTCACCGCTGACGACCGGAACGTGACCGTTTATAACGTGTGAGCTTGTTCTGTCAAGTCCAAATTCCTCTAAGATCCGACATATTGCATCGTAATCGTCCGTATAGCTATAATAAGGATCGCGTTGCTCCTTCCAAGTCTTTTCATCAGTAATAAAATAACGCTCAAAGGTAGTCATCTTATCCTTTCCGAAAAGCGGACTCTTTCTTCCACACCAAAGGTAATACATAAAGTCAAGCGAATCCTGGTCGCTGCTATAATATGCCTTTCTCGCACGCTTATCGCACACGTCAAGATACGCCTTGCCCGAAAGTGCATCCTTTCCAAGTGATGAAATGCTGTCAAGGCAACCATCCTCTGTCATAGGAATACAACCGTGATAAAGAAGATTGCCGTTGTGTATCTTATATATTCCACCAACGCTATACAAGAAACGGATATGCTTTTTAAGCACACGGCTCTGCTTAAACGCAGTAGTAAGAGAATCCATAAGGCTCTTTTCTGCGTGGGTCAGCTCATACGGGTTGCTTGGATCTATCGTCGGAAAATGATAGTCGTTAAGAGGATATTCCTCACCGTTTATCGCTATCGTATGCTTTTCATAATCGATCTTGTCAAGCAGAAGTCTATCATCCATATTATATTCAGGATGACGCTTTATAAGCTGACCCTCAAGCTTGAAAAGAATAATCGCAATTGCCTTATGTGCCTTTGAAAGATTAGACATATTGCTCTTTATGTAATATTTGTCATCTGCATTTCTCGGCATGAACCAGGTGCAACCCTTATATGTCTCCTGTGCGTACCCGATAAGGTCGCGCAAGCTTATACCGTAAGTATTTTCTATTATAGAGAGTGTATTGTACTGAATTGCCGAGTTAAGCACCGCCGCTATACAAGCTGCGCTACCTGCCGCGGCTCCCATCCATACGATGTCATGATTTCCCCATTGAACGTCAACGTTATGGTGAGCCATAAGCATATCAAGAATTTTATCTGCGCGAGGTCCTCTGTCGTAAATATCACCTACTACGTGGAGGCAATCAACAGCCATCTGCTTGACAAGGCTACAAAGTGCCTCAACAAATGCCGCACCCTGTCCAACGTCAATTATCGTAGAAATGATGTGCTTGTAATATTCCTGCTTATTATGCTCCTCGCCACTGGTATGCAAAAGCTCGTCTATAACGTGTCTGAAATCGTTTGGCAGAGCTTCCTTAACCTTTGCTCTCGTATATTTTGACGCAACAGAACGCGCAAGGTCAACAAGTCTGTAAAGAGTAAGGCTGTACCATTCATCAGTCGCAAGTCCTTTTATAATAAGCTCCTCGGTTTTTTCCGTGGGATAGTAAATAAGAGTACAGAATTCACGTCTCTCCTGCTCTGACATCGTATCCGAAAAAAGAATATCTACCTTTTCTCTGATAACTCCCGAGCAATTGTTCATTATGTGATTGAACGCCTCGGACTCGCCGTGAAGGTCACTCAAAAAATGTTCAGTGCCTTTGGGAAGATTTGCAATGGCATTATAGTTTATAATTGCTGAGCTTACAGAACGAATTGTAGGATATTCGTGCGATAAAAGCGTAAGCATTTTTAACTGTTCGGAGGAATACGACGTCTTTTTCATTTCACACCTCAATGTTTTAATAGTTTATACTTAGATATTCTATTTGCGGGGGTGGGTGATTTAGCACATACGGTACGATTTCTCTGCGGATGGATTTTCAAGACTTATTTTAAGAATCCGTTGATTATTTGCTCCTCGGCTTCCTTTTCGTCAAGACCGAGAGTCATGAGCTTAATAAGCTGTTCTCCCGCGATCTTTCCTATAGCCGCCTCGTGTATAAGCGATGCTTCTGTATTATTCGCAACGATTTTCGGGATAGCCACAACGGACGCATTATCCATAATGATTGCGTCACACTCGGTGTGTCCCGAACACTTACTGTTTCCTGCAACGTCGGAAATAAATATCTGACGCGAATTATCCTTGGCGACCGAACGTGAAACTACGTGAGTTCCGCAATCGTCACCCTGAAGGTCAACTACGAATTCGGTTTCAGCAAGCTGCTCGCCATGAGTCATGATCTTTTCGTGAACTATGAGAGTTGATTTTGCTTTAAGCGTTGCCTCTGTCTTGCGGCGGGTGGAATCTACACCCTTTATCTGAGTTGTTTCCATCTCCATATACGCGCCCTCATCAAGCACGATAACTGAGTGGGGATTCATAATATTTTTACCGTTTCCGTCGCCATCGCCGTAGTGCTTTTCAACGTATTTTACCTTTGCATTCTTACCTACGTAGAAGCTGTGAATTCCGCTGTGTTCACTGTCCTGAACACCGCAATTGTGAATTCCGCAGCCCGCGATAATAAGCACGTCGGCACCTTCTTCAATATGGAAGTCATTATAAACCAATTCTTTAAGTCCGCTCTCAGCAAGGATAACCGGAATATGAACGCTCTCACGTCTGCCTGCCGCCTTGATGTAGATATCAATTCCGGGCTTGTCCGTTTTTTTCTCAATGATAATATTTTCAGACGAATTCTTATCAAACGTATCGCCGTCAACGCGGATAGAATACGCGCCCGTGGGAACTCCTTCAAGGTCTGCAACCTCGCGAAGAATGTTAAGTCTTATGCTATCAAGCTTCTTATCAGACATTATTCCTCACCTCCCGTTGCAAACTTACAAGCCGCCTGAGCCGACAAAAGCTCGGGCATGATTTCTTCCTTAGTGCCGTACGCGGCGATCTTACCGCCCGCAATAACGACAATTTTATCCGCAATATCAAGAATTCTCTCCTGATGCGAAATTATAAGTATATTTCCCTTTGTTTTCTCGTGCATCTTTTCAAATACTTTGATGAGATTATTGAAGCTCCAAAGGTCAATACCCGCCTCGGGCTCGTCAAACACAGAGAATTTTGTTCCTCTCGCGTTTATCATTGCGATCTCTATTCTCTTAAGCTCACCGCCGGAAAGAGACTCGTTGATCTCACGGTTTACGTATTCCTTAGCACAAAGTCCTACCTCGGAGAGATATTTACAAGCCTCAGAGACTGATATCTTTGAGCCTGCGGCAAGTGATATCATATCCTTTACCGTAATTCCCTTAAATCTTACGGGCTGCTGGAAAGCATAGCTTATTCCCGCGTTTGCGCGCTCGGTAATGCTCATATCGGTAATATCAATGCCGTCAAGGTAAATTCTTCCCGAATCGGGCTTCGCAATTCCCGCGATAAGCTTCGCAAGCGTTGATTTTCCCGAGCCGTTGGGGCCTGTTATTGCGACAAATCGTTCATTAATTTTTAAGCTTATATCGTCAATTATGCGGTTTTCCTTACCTGTTTTGGGATCGGTAACCGTATAGACGAGATTTTTTATTTCTAACATATATTTCCTTTCCGAAACGGTTAATTATTTCTTTTAAAGTGGGAGCAAACAGTCCCTCATATTATTTTACCATAAAATGCATCCTAAATCAATATATTTTATAAAAAAATAATATATAGGGAAACACTTGTAATCATGGAAAATATATGATATAATAACCTTATAATCTTTGATTTCTCAAGGAATTTGGTCTATGAAAAGGAAAAAACTGATTTCATTATCAACTACGCACATTATATTGCTTAGCTTTTTAATTACAATTTTGGTAGGAACGCTTTTACTTATGCTGCCGATAAGCTCAGCCTCGCGTCAAGCAACGCCGTTTATTGATGCTCTTTTTACAGCAACGACTGCTACCTGCGTTACAGGTCTTGTTGTTGTGCCGACGGTATCTGCGTGGAGCATTTTCGGTCAGCTTGTGATCCTTGCGCTTATTCAGATAGGCGGCCTTGGAATTATAACGGTAATGTCGGGAATCATGCTCTCGATAAACCGCAAGATGAAGCTATCCGATAGCATTTTAATTCAAGATGCCTTTAATCTGAACACCTTGTCGGGACTTGGCTCATTTTTAAAAAAAGTACTGATAGGTACTGCTGTGGTAGAGGGCGTCGGTGCGCTCCTCTATATGATCGTGTTTATACCCAAATACGGACTTCGCGGTATATATTACTCAATATTCACATCAATATCTGCATTCTGCAACGCAGGTATCGATATCATAGCTGAAGACAGTCTTTGCTCCTTTGTAACCAATCCGATAGTTAATATAACCACGTGCTTGCTCATTATCTTCGGCGGTATCGGATATATCGTCTGGTGGGACGTTATACGAGTTATAAAACAAAGAAAGACACAAAAAGGCAGAGTTTTCAAACGCCTGACACTTCATTCTAAAATAGCTATAAGCTCTACCGCGATTCTTATAATTACAGGTGCAATTTTATTCTTTATTTTTGAATATAACAATCCTTCAACAATAAAAGAGCTTTCCTTGCTTGAAAAAATACAGGCTTCCTTCTTCCAATCAATAACGACGAGAACGGCGGGATTTGCAACGATCCCCCAGGAAAATCTCTCTACCCCGTCAGCACTTTTGTCGCTTATTCTTATGTTTATCGGAGGCTCTCCCGTGGGTACTGCGGGAGGTGTAAAAACCGTTACGATTACAACACTTTTGCTTGCGGCTATATCTGCAATTAAAAACAAAAATCACGTTTCGGTTTTTGGCAGAAGAATACCAAAAGAGGCTATCAGCAAGTCCATTGCCGTGGTTGCTACCTCTTTTTCAATAATGTTTATCTCCACCTTGCTTCTCAGTTGCTTTACTGAAGCCAACGTTCTCGATATCATTTATGAAACAGTAAGCGCAACGGCAACGGTTGGTCTTACACGAGCATTAACGCCAACTCTTACCATCGCGGGTAAGATCATTATTACCGCGACTATGTATCTTGGCAGAGTTGGGCCTATTTCCCTTGCAGTTGCATTTCTCACAAAAAAAGACAATCAGAATATAATCAGTGATCCGACCGAAGAAATAAGCGTCGGTTAAATTAAAAGACCGCCTGTCAGGCGGAATGGAGGTAATTATGATAAATAAATCTTATGCAGTTTTAGGACTTGGAAGATACGGATCCGCAGTAGCTCGTGAGCTTTCAAAAAGCGGAGCTGAAGTTCTTGCAGTTGATATAAACGAGAAAGTAGTAAACGCCGTTGCAAGTGAGCTCCCAATATGTAAATGTGCGAACATAACTGACCCGGAGGTCATCAAACAACTTGGGATAAGTAATGTCGATGTAGTAGTCATCGCAATGGCAGGAAATCTTGAGGCAACCGTTATGGCTATAACTCTTTGTAAGGAGGCTGGCGTTAAGACTGTAATCGCAAAGTGTGCGGAGGAAATGCACGGAAAGATTTTTAAACGTGTGGGCGCGGATAAAGTTGTCTTCCCTGAAAACGAATCAGGAAACCGACTTGCAAAAAATTTGCTTAGTTCGGGATTCGTTGATATGATGGAGCTTTCAAGTGACGTTTCTATCGTAGAGCTTGAGGTAAAGAATGAATGGGTTGGCAAAACACTCATTGAGCTTAACGTCAGAAAGAAGTACGGTATAAACGTCGTTGCAATACGCAAGGGTTTGAACATTCAGGTAAATATTGATCCCGAAGCACCGCTTGAAAGCGATATGAAGCTCGTAGTTATCGCTAACACGGCAAAGCTTATAAAATTCACTGAGAAATAAAAAACAGAGGAAAAGCGAAAAGCTTTTCCTCTGTTTTTTATTTGTTGTCAAGAAAACGGCAAGCGGCAAGCGCGGAAACCGCGCCGTCACCGCAAGCGGTAGATATCTGGCGGATATTTTTCGTGCGACAGTCGCCCGCAACGAAAAGTCCCTCGGTCTCGGTAAGACAGTTCTCATCCGAAACGATGTATCCTCTATCAGAAAGCGTCGCAACGTTTTTAAACGGCTCGTTTTCGGGCACCTGTCCGATTGCAACGAACATGCCGTCAAGGTCAAGTCTTGTTTTCTCACCCGTAGCGGTGTTTTTAATAATTATTCCACGGAACTCATCGTCACCGAGTATATCCTCAACGGTAGTGCCGAAAATGAACTCAACATTATCTCTCTCACGAAGGACTGCGGCAAGCTTTTCTTCTCCGGTAAGGAAATCAAGGTTTTGAACAACGTAGACCTTTTCACAGCCGTCGGAAAGCATTATTGCCTCGACAAGTGCCGAGTTTCCTCCGCCGATTACCGCAACTGTCTTATTTATATAGAACGCGCCGTCACAAACTGCGCAAAATGAAATTCCGTTGCCGATAAAGTCCTCCTCGCGTGAAAGACCGAGCAAACGGTGACGTGAGCCTGTTGCGATTATAACGCTACGCGACATAAACTCACCGTCATCACAGGTCACACAGAAGATCTCGTTTTCCTTGCGGATTCCGACGACTTCGTGCATATCTATTTCAGCACCAAGTCCGATAGCCTGATCAACAAGCTTGTCAGCAAGCTCATTTCCGCTAATCTGGGCAAATCCGGGATAATTTTCGATTTTAGGCGAGAAGGTCATCTGACCTCCGAACATTCCCTTTTCAATTACGAGGACACTCTTATCTGCGCGACGCGCGTATATTGCTGCTGTAAGTCCCGCGGGCCCCGCGCCAACAACTATAATATCATACATAATTTATATAATCCTTTCAAAAAGAAAAGTCAAGATGATTTTGGCAATCCGCCGTGCATTCCTGCATTTTCCTGAGTCCGACGGATTGCCAAATAGTTAATTTATGACTTGATTATGCCTTGGTTACAGAGTCAATATACTTTCTGATGTTAGAAAGGTTAGCTGCCTTTGCAACCTCGCGTCCGCCCTCTACAACTACGAGAGTGGGCGCTTCCTTAACCTTGAACTGCTCTACGAGGTCAACGTGCTCATCTGCATAAAGCTTTTCGTAAGCAATGCCTGCCTTGTCAAGGAAAATTCCTGCCATCTTACAGTTAGGACATGTCTTTGTAGCAAAGAGATATACCTTTGCGCCCTCATCGCACTCGCAAACTTCCTCAATGGGTGCCGCCATCATGCTGACTGTTCTGACACCACAGCATCCAACGTTTATCTCAGGGTGAAGCTCGTTAGAACGGTCGATATTATATGTGCGTCTGTCCTTGAACTCCTGGCTCTTACCGTCGTTCCATGCCTGAACAGGTCTGTAGTAACCGGTAATACGGCTATAAACCTCGGTAGTCTTGCCACACTCAGGGCAGGTGTAATGCTCGCCGTTGATATATCCGTGCTCGGTACATACACTGTATGTGGGCGACATAGTGTAATAAGGAAGCTTGTAGTTCTCTGCAATTTTACGAACGAGGTTAGCCGCGCTCTTCCAAGTGGGAAGCTTCTCACCGAGGAATGCGTGGAATACTGTACCCGAGGTATAGAGAGTCTGAAGCTCGTCCTGAATGTCAAGCGCCGAGAAGATATCCTCGGTATAGCCTACGGGAAGGTGTGACGAGTTGGTATAATAAGGAGTCTTACCCGAATCGGACGCGGTAAGGATATCGGGGTATCGCTTAACGTCGTGCTTTGCAAAGCGGTAAGAGGTAGACTCTGCAGGAGTAGCCTCAAGGTTATAAAGGTCACCGTACATTTCCTGATAGTCGGAAAGACGCTCTCTCATATGGTTAAGAACTGCCTTTGAGAACTCCTGAGTTTCCTTGTGAGTCATATCTGCTCTGAGCCACTTAGCGTTAAGACCGACTTCGTTCATACCTACAAGACCGATAGTCGAGAAGTGGTTGTTAAAGGTACCGAGATATCTCTTGGTATAAGGATAAAGTCCTTCATTGAGAAGCTTTGTAATAACTGTTCTCTTGGTCTTGAGCGAACGCGCGGAAATATCAAGAAGCTTGTCAAGTCTCTTGTAGAAGTCCTCCTCGTTCTCTGCAAGGTAAGCAATTCTGGGCATGTTAATGGTAACAACACCGACAGAGCCTGTCGATTCACCTGAACCGAAGAAGCCGCCGGACTTCTTGCGAAGCTCACGGAGGTCAAGACGGAGTCTGCAGCACATCGAACGAACGTCACTGGGCTCCATATCGGAATTGATGTAGTTTGAGAAATAAGGAGTACCGTACTTTGCGGTCATCTCGAAGAGAAGCTTGTTGTTCTCGGTCTCGGACCAGTCAAAGTCGCTTGTAATAGAATATGTAGGAATAGGATACTGGAATCCACGGCCGTTTGCATCACCCTCGATCATGATCTCGATGAACGCCTTGTTAACCATATCCATCTCTGCTTTACAGTCCTTATACTTGAAGTCCATTTCCTTGCCGCCAACGATACAGTTAAGCTCAGCAAGGTCGTTAGGAACTGTCCAGTCGAGAGTGATATTAGTAAAGGGCGACTGAGTACCCCAACGGGAAGGAGTATTTACACCGTAAATGAAGGACTGGATGCACTGCTTTACTTCCTTGTAAGAAAGATTATCAACCTTTACGAAAGGAGCAAGATATGTGTCAAAGGAGGAGAATGCCTGTGCGCCTGCCCATTCGTTCTGCATAATACCGAGGAAATTGACCATCTGGTTGCAGAGGGTGGAGAGATGACCAGCGGGAGCAGAGGTGATCTTACCCGTTACGCCTCCAAGACCCTCCTGAATAAGCTGCTTAAGTGACCATCCTGCGCAGTAGCCGGTAAGCATAGAAAGGTCGTGAATATGAATGTCAGCGTTTCTGTGAGCGTTTGCGATCTCGTCGTCATACACCTCGCTCAACCAATAGTTCGCAGTTATTGCACCCGAGTTAGAAAGGATAAGACCTCCTACCGAGTAAGTAACGGTGGAGTTTTCCTTAACTCTCCAGTCAAGCTCCTTGAGGTATCCGTTAACGATATCTTTGTAGTCAAGCGCGGTGCTTTTGATATTTCTGAGCTTCTCTCTCTGACGGCGGTAAAGGATATATGCCTTTGCTACGTCCGCATAGCCTGCCTGAACGAGAACAGACTCAACGCTGTCCTGAATATCCTCAACAGAAATGATACCGTCCTTTATCTTAGGCTCAAAGTCTGCGGTGACCTTAAGTGCTAAAAAATCAATAACGTTCTGATTGTACTGCTTTTCCTGTGCTTCAAATGCAAGTTTGATAGCGTCTGAGATCTTTGAAAGATTCATATCAACTATCTTGCCGTCTCTTTTTTGTACGCTGTACATTTTCTCTCTCCTTTTTCTTTTTTATTTCAAATTTTATTATCTGATTTAATCGCTTATCCCCAAGATTTTTTCTGATTTTGGGCATAAAATGGGCGCGGACACAAAATCCGCGCCGCAGATGAATTATACTATATTTAGTGGTCGTTGTCAACCCCCAAACACTAAATAAAGTGTTTTTTCTTGTAAATTCATCAGTATATATAGTTTATAGTCCTCTCAATTGTGCATTTGGCACAAATTGGCGAATGCTGTCGAGAAGGAGTGTCATTTCGTCCTTGTTATACTCGCTTAGTCCCTCGCCTATGAGGTCTCCCGAATCCTTAAATTGCTGCAAAAAATATTTCTCGTTTCCGCGTATCCATTCGCCTATTTTGACGATATCTTCTGCCGTGTGATACTCTCTGGTCACGGTTGTACGAAACTCAAAATCAACATTTCCTTCCATAAGAAAGGAGATGCTCTCGTCTATAGGGGAAAGGTCGTATTTCTCGTCAAAACCAATCGTTTTGCCGTATTTTCCACGGCAGTTCTTGATATCCATGGCGATATAATCAACGAGATTATCGGTAACCAAGGATTTTATTACCTCCGGGCGGGTTCCGTTCGTGTCGAGCTTTACCTCATAGCCGATTTTTTTCAATTCGGCTATAAAATCATAAAGTCCGGGCCAGAGAGTAGGCTCTCCTCCCGTTATCGCCACTCCGTCAAGAAGCCCGAAGCGTTTTTTTAAGAATTCAAGCAATTCCCCATTGTCGTAAGGCTGTTGCTCATTGGCTCTAACAACCAAAGACGCGTTATGACAGAATGGACAACGCATATTACATCCCTTGGTAAAGAGAGTGCATGCAACCTTGCCAGGAAAATCAAGCAGAGTTAACTTCTGCAAACCCGTAAAAACGATATCCTTCATTGCCTATCAGACGTAGCTGCGCTGAATAGCTACTACCTTTCCGAGAATAAGCACTTCCTCAACTATTATAGGCTCCATAGTGCTGTTTTCGGGCTGGAGTCTGTAATGACCGTCCTCACGGTAGAAGGTTTTTACAGTTGCCTCGTTTTCGATAAGAGCAACGACTATCTCGCCGTTATCGGCGTAGCAGGTCTTCTCCGCGATGATCATATCACCGTCGAGAATGCCTATTTCTATCATACTCTCACCCTTGACCTTAAGCGCAAACATTCCGTCGGGTGAGGTCTTACCAACGTAACCCACGTAGCCATCAAAATTCTCCTCAGCAAGAATAGGCGAGCCCGCGGTAACAGTACCGAGGATCGGCACGGCGGTAACCGGAGGCAATTCCTCGACAAGTGAGATTGCGCGGCTGATGCCGTCCTGCTTGCGAATATATCCAAGTCTGTCAAGCCTGTCAATATACATATGCACGGTCGAGGTGCTCTTATAATTAAGGGCATTCTGAATGTCACGGACACTGGGTGAGTAACCGTTTCTTCTGACCGATTGAACTATGTAATCATATACCTTTTGCTCTTTTGGCTTAAGCTTTACCATTTATGTAATACCGTCCTTTTTGAATTTGTCGGCACAAAACCGCACAAATGTATTGTTTTTCTTTATTTTATCACAAAATACACGATGATTTGTAGAACAAATTGTTAATTTTTTAAACATTTTTAATTCAAATTTTAACTTTTTGCAACTTTTAAAAATATTTATTGCAAATTGACAAAAAATATAGTAAAATGTATGATGGATAACAAAGTGAATAATTTTCTGAATTACAATTTTGGTATTTAATTTGTTTAATATAAAAAGGAGAAAAAACTATGACACCTACCAACAACAAGTACGTTCTTGATTGGATCAACGACATGGCGGCTATGACTCAGCCCGACAAGATCGTTTGGATCGACGGTAGCGAGGAACAGGCAGAGGCTCTCAGAGCTGAGGCTTGCTCTACCGGCGAGATGATCAAGCTTAATCAGGATAAGCTCCCCGGATGCTATCTTCACAGAACTGCCGTAAACGACGTTGCGCGCGTTGAGGGCAGAACCTTTATCTGTACTTCCAAGAAGGAAGACGCAGGTAACATCAACAACTGGATGGATCCTACCGAGTGCAAGGAAAAGCTCTCCAAGCTCTATCAGGGCTCTATGAAGGGCAGAACCATGTACGTAATTCCCTACTCGATGTCCGTAGTCGGATCTCCCTTTGCTAAGTACGGTATCGAGCTTACCGACTCTATCTACGTTGTTCTTAACATGCTTATCATGACCCGCGTAGGTAATGACGTTCTTGAGGCTCTCGGCGAGAGCGCAGATTACATCAAGGGACTTCACGCTCGCGCAGATATTGATGAAGAAAACAGATATATCGTTCATTTCCCCGAGGAAAACACCATTTGGTCGGTTAACTCCGGCTACGGCGGAAACGTTCTTCTCGGTAAGAAGTGCTTCGCGCTCAGAATCGCTTCCTTCCTCGGACGTAAGGAAGGCTGGATGGCAGAGCATATGCTTATCCTCGGCGTTGAGTATCCCGACGGTGAGACCAAGTACGTTTGCGCGGCATTCCCCTCTGCTTGCGGTAAGACAAACCTCGCAATGCTTATTCCTCCGGAGTACTACTCCAAGCAGGGCTATAAGGTATGGTGCGTAGGTGACGATATCGCTTGGCTCAGAGTTGGCGAGGACGGCAGACTTTGGGCAGTTAACCCCGAAAACGGATTCTTCGGCGTTGCTCCCGGTACAAACCTCAACTCCAACCCCAACGCTCTCTACACAACTATGAAGGATACTATCTTCACTAACGTAGTTCACAACACCGCTGAAAACACCGTTTGGTGGGAAGGTCTTGACAAGAATCCTCCTCAGCCCGGCAACGCAATTGACTGGAAGGGCAATCCTTGGGACTGCACCAAGTTTGACAAGAAGGATAAGTCGACCTGCGGCGCACATCCCAACTCCCGTTTCACCGCAAAGGCTATCAACTGTCCTTGTATCTCCAAGGAATTCTCCAATCCCGCGGGCGTTCCGATCTCCGCTATCGTATTTGGCGGCAGACGTGCAAAGACTGCTCCCCTCGTTTATCAGTCAACCTCTTGGCAGAACGGTACATTCGTTGGCTCTATCATGGCTTCCGAAACCACCGCTGCTGCAGCAGGTGCTGTCGGCGTAGTTCGTCGCGATCCTATGGCTATGAGACCCTTCGTTGGTTATGATATGGGTGACTATTGGGCACACTGGCTCAAGATGGGCACAACTATTCCCCACGCTCCCAAGATCTTCCACGTTAACTGGTTCCGTACCGATGCTGAAGGCAACTTCATCTGGCCCGGATTCGGTGACAACATGAGAGTTCTTATGTGGATCCTTGCTCGTTGCGAGGGTAAGGTTGACGCAGAGATCACTCCTATCGGTTATATTCCTAAGGCTGAGGATATCTGCATCGAAGGACTTAGTGATGTTACTATTGACACTATTAAGGAGCTTCTTACCGTTGATAAGGCTTCCTGGCTTGAGGACGTTGAGAACATCAAGGCATTCTACGCTCAGGTTGGCGATAGAGTTCCCGAAACTCTCTACGACGAGCTTGCAGCTCTTGAAGCAAGACTTAAGGCTTAATTTTATAACATTGAATGCGCCGCTGATGCGGCGCATTTTTTATTGAATTCAGACACCAAAAAATATGAATTTTACTCATATTCCAACTCTTTTCGCTTGACAGTCGGTAAAAAACAATATATAATTATAATGTAAGATAATGTGGCTTAATGAAAGGAGATATTTTGTGAGATTTAAATTATTAGGCAATACGCATATTCCTCATTACAAAAATACGGCAAATATGAAAGCAATACCAATGCCTTCACCAAAGGAGGTTTTGCTTCCTCTGTCCCAGCACATCGGAGCCCCCGCTACACCAATTGTGAGCGTCGGTGACGAGGTGAAGATCGGTCAGAAGATCGCTGAGGCAAACGGTTACGTTTCCTCACCGATATACGCATCTGTTTCGGGAAAGGTGACAAAAATAGAAGATTATCTTCGTCCCGACGGACGAGTTGTTCCAGCAATCAGAATAGTAAGCGACGGTGAAATGACGGTTTATGAAGGGATTACAGCCCCTACCGTTAACGATCTTGATACACTTATATCCGCTTCGCGCGAATCGGGACTTGTCGGTCTTGGCGGCGCCGGATTCCCTATGTCAGTAAAGCTTGACGCGCTCAAAAAAGGCATTATTGACACTATACTCATAAACGCGGCAGAGTGTGAGCCTTACATAACCTGCGACACTCACACGATGAAATTTGAATCGGAGTGGGTAGAAAAAGGTATCGCGTTGTTTGAAAAATATACCGACGTAAAGAATATTATCATCGGTATTGAAAAGAACAAGCCCGAATGTATCAAGGATATGAAAAAGCTTTTCAAAGGCAACACTCGCGTGTCTGTTTCCGCTCTCCCCGAGAAATATCCTCAGGGCGGAGAGAAGATACTTATTTATAACACAACGAAAAGGATTGTTCCCGAGGGTAAGCTTCCCGCGGACGTAGGAGTTATCGTGATTAACGTTACTTCCCTTGCAGTCTTTGCAAAGTACGTTGAAACGGGTATGCCTCTCGTAAACAGATGCGTGACCTTTGACGGCTCTGCCGCAAAGGAGCCGAAGAATGTCATAGTACCCATCGGTACGGCTATTTCCGAGGTCATTGATTTTTGCGGAGGTCTTTCCGAGCCTTGTGGCAAGGTGCTTTACGGTGGGCCTATGATGGGCACTCCCGCGGCATCGCTCTCCGAGCCTGTTGTAAAAACCACGGGCGCGATCACTGTGTTCAATCGAGAGGATTCTATTTTGCCCGAGCCTACGGCTTGTATCCGTTGCGGCAGATGTACGAGAAGCTGTCCGCTCAATCTCATCCCCGATGCCTTTTCAAAGGCACTTGAAGCCGAGAATGAAGAGGAAAAGATCGCAATTCTCGATAAAAACAAGATCATGCTTTGTATGGAATGCGGATGCTGCTCCTACGTATGCCCCGCAAACCGCCCTCTCGTTCAGAACAACCGTCTTGCAAAGGGCGAATGGCGAGAGTATCAAAGCAGAATGTCGAAGCTCAATAAGTGAGAAAGGAGCTTGGTATGAATAACTTAATAATATCATCCTCGCCTCACTTCCACAGTAAGACGAGAACGAAAAATATAATGCTCGACGTGATAATCGCGCTTATTCCCGCGGCTATTGCAGCAATCGTATTCTACGGGCTTAAAGCGGCTCTTATTATAGCCGTATGCGTTGCAACATCGGTTGCGGCAGAGTACTTCTTCAACCTCATTTGCAAGAAAAAGCAAACTGTCGGCGATCTTAGCGCAATTGTCACCGGACTTTTGCTTGCATTGAGTCTTTCAACTAAGGTAACGCTTTGGCAGTGCTTCGTCGGAAGTGTCTTTGCAATTATTGCGGTTAAATGTCTTTTTGGAGGTATCGGTTGCAACTTTGCAAACCCCGCAGTAACCGCAAGAGTATTTCTCCTTATTGCATTCGGTAAGGTCGCGGGCGGTGTGGCAACCAACTTTGCATCCCCCGAGCTTGTTGCAAGTGCAACTCCTCTTGAGGTGATTTCGGGCGGCAACGGTGAGCTTCCCTCTCTTTTTGATATGCTTATCGGTAACAGAGGCGGTGCTATCGGCGAGGGATGCGCTATTGCGCTTATTCTTGGATTTATCTATCTTCTTGTAAGACGCATTATTTCGTGGCACACACCCGCAGTCTATATTGCGACCGCGTTTGTTCTCTCGCTTATTATCAAGCAAGACTTGACGGCTGCGCTCTATCAGGTGCTTGGCGGCGGTCTTCTTCTCGGTGCGATATTTATGGCAACCGATTATTCGACCACTCCCACACATCTTTGGGGTAAAATCATATTTGGACTTGGTTGCGGAGTGATTACCATACTTATCAGATTTTTCGGAAGCTATCCCGAGGGTGTTTCCTTTGCGATACTTCTTATGAACATTCTCACACCCTATATTGACAAGATAGGCGTTCCCACGCCCTTGGGAGCAGGAGGTGCGAAGAATGAAAAATAAGCTTATGCCCACTATCGTTCTTACCTGCATCTGCATAATAGTTGCGCTCTTACTGGCGGTTGTAAACACGATAACCGCACCCAAGATAGAGCAGCTTCAATATGAAAAGGAGCAGGCGGCGCTTGCAAAGGTCTATCCGGGCGGAAACAATTTTGTTGACATTTCAACCGACAGACTTCCCGCATCCGTAACAAAGGCTTACACCGAGGACGGCGGCGGATACGTTTTCCAAATGACCGTTACGGGATATAAGAGTGGACTTATCATAATGTGCGGTATTGATCCTGACGGAAACGTAACCGGTGCTGATTTCATCAAATCAAGCGAAACATTATCTGCAGAGATTGGACTTGGACAGAGCTATATCGGACAAAATTCCGACAGCTTTGAGCCTATATTGGTATCGGCAGCGACAAAAACTACAAATGCGTATGCAAACGCTATAAAGGCGGCGCTTGAAGCCTATGAAATTCTTGCTGACAAGGAGGGTAAATAATGAAAAACAATAAATTATCTATTCTCCTTCGCGGAATAATTCAAGAAAACCCCGTGCTTATTCTTGTTCTTGGTACTTGTCCCACTCTTGCAACGACCGGTAACGTAATATCGGCACTTTCAATGGGACTTGCTGCTACGTTTGTTCTTGTATGCTCAAACGCAGTAATTTCCGCGCTCCGCAAGATCATCCCCGACACGGTACGAATTCCGTGCTACATAGTTATAATTGCAGGCTTCGTTACGATACTTCAGTTGCTTCTTCAGGCATATTTGCCTTCAATTTACGACATGCTTGGCGTATATCTTGCTCTTATCGTAGTTAACTGTATCATTCTTGGGAGAGCCGAGATGTTCGCGCGCAAAAATCCGATTGCCAATTCAGTGCTTGACGGACTTGGAATGGGACTTGGCTTCCTTGTAGCTCTTCTCGCTATGGCAACGGTCCGTGAAGTTCTTGGCGCAGGCTCCTTTGCGGGTATCGTGCTTCCCTTTATGGATGAGATAAAGATTCCAATTCTGACACAAGCTCCAGGCGGATATCTTGTTTTCGGTATCTTGATAGCAGTTATGAACAAGCTTACAGAAAAGCGCGGCGGTGTCAAGAAAAAGTCATTCTCATGCGAGGGATGTCCCTCCGCGGCGGCTTGTAAGGGCGGCTGTGACGTAAAAACCGAAGAAAAGGAGGAAAACGTTAATGTTTAAAACGCTTATTCTTATATTGATGGGCGGAGTTCTCATCAACAACTACGTTCTCCAGCAATTCCTCGGTATTTGTCCTTTCCTTGGCGTATCAAAAAAGGTAAATCAGGCAGTCGGAATGGGTGTAGCGGTAACCTTCGTAATGCTTTTTGCAACGGCGGCTACATATCCCATCTACGCTTATATCCTTGAGCCTAACGGTCTTTCTTTCCTTCAAACTATTGTTTTCATACTCGTTATTGCAACGCTCGTTCAGTTTGTTGAGATAGTTTTAAAGAAGTTTATTCCTTCGCTTTTCAAGGCGCTCGGCGTATATCTTCCCCTTATCACGACCAACTGCGCGGTGCTTGGTGTTACGCTCAATAACATCACCGACGGATACAATTTCCTTGAATCTATGGTATCGTCGCTCGGCGTTGGACTTGGATTTTTGCTTGCAATGGTTCTTTTCGCTGGTGTTCGTTCAAGAATTGAAATGTGTCCCGCGCCCAAGGCATTCAAGGGGCTTCCCACTACGCTTATTGCGGCTTCTATCGTTGCAATGTCCTTCTACGGCTTCTCAGGCGTAATTGAAGGACTTTTAGGATAAGGAGGTAGCGATATGGAAAAAATTTTAATTCCCGTGCTTATCTCCTTTGCAATCGCAACAGTCTGCGGAGTGATATTAACAGTATCATCAAAACTCTTTGCAGTCAAGGAGGACGAGAAATTTGTAAAAATTCGTGACTGCCTACCCGGTGCAAACTGCGGCGCGTGCGGATATAGCGGCTGTGACGGCTATGCGAAGGCTCTCTCCGAGGGTAAAACCGACGTAACGAACCTGTGCGTTCCCGGTGGCGACGGTGCGGCTAAGGAAATTGCCGCAGTACTTGGCGTTGAGGCTGAGGAGGTCGTCAAGAAGGTCGCATATATTGCCTGTAACGGCAATTGTGATGCTGCTCCGCGCAAATACGAGTACCACGGGCAGATGAGCTGTAGAACTGCAAATATGAGCTATAACGGTGACAAGCATTGCACATTTGCATGTCTTGGCTACGGAGATTGCGCAAATATTTGTCCCCAAAACGCGATCTCGATTGAAAATGGTGTGGCAAATGTTGATCCACGCAAGTGTATTGGTTGCGGAATGTGCGCACGCGTATGTCCCAACCACGTTATTCATCTTATTAAGGATACTTCGCGCGTTGCTGTTCTCTGCTCCAATCACGACAAGGGTGCAGTTACGAGAAAGGCTTGTACAAACGGCTGTATCGGTTGTGGCAAGTGTCAGAAGACCTGTTCTCACGACGCAATTCACGTTGAGCATAATCTTGCGGTCATTGACTATGAAAAATGCATCGGTTGCGGTGATTGCGCATCGGCATGCCCCGTTCATTGTATCGTTGAAAAATGTTTTAGAACCGATAACTAAATTTGTACAGTTAATATTGAAATAAGAAAAAACACCCCGACAGACAAAATTCTGTCGGGGTATTTTATAATTTATCTTTTCTTGACAAAGAAATCCGATAAGATCTTAGCGCAATCATCCGTCATAACGCCGTTATCTACAATAGGCTTATGATTGAAGGGATATGACGCTAAATTCACAATGCTTCCACACGCGCCTGCTTTGGCATCCTTAGCACCAAAAACTACTCTTTTGATCCTTGAATTGATTATTGCTCCCATACACATAGGACACGGCTCAAGAGTAACGTATAGCTCACAATCCTCAAGTCGCCAGCTGCCAATAGCATCACAAGCCATCCTTATAGCAAGCGTTTCTGCATGACCGGTCGCATCACCGGTTTCTTCTCTATTGTTATGTGCTTGTGATATGATCTTCCCGTCCTTGACAATAATTGCGCCCACCGGCACCTCGCCCGCATCATAAGCTTTTTTTGCTTCATCAACGGCTATTTTCATATATTCTTTATCATTATTCATAATTTCACCGTGCCAAATTTAATATAACTTGATTATACCATAACGACGAGCAAATATCAAGCACAAAAAATAAAATACCGTTGCATTTCTGCAACGGTATTTTTTGAAGTTGATTTTAATTAAGCGTTACCGGTAAGCTTAGCAACCTCTGCTGCGAGGTCGTCCTGCTTCTTCTCGATACCCTCACCCTTCTCGAAACGAACGAAGGATGCGATCTTGATGGAACCGCCAAGAGCCTTTGCGGTGTTTGCAACGTACTTTGCAACACTCTCGTGCTCTTCAGCCTTAACGTATTCCATATCTACAAGGCAGTTGCCCTCGTAGAACTTGTTGATCTTACCCATTATGATACCCTCAAGAACCTTCTCGGGCTTGCCTGCCATCTTAGGATCGTTAGCAAGCTGTGCCTTAATGATGTTCTTCTCGTTCTCAACAACATCTGCAGGAACTGCTGTTCTGTCAAGGTAAGGAGTGGGGTATGCACCAACCTGAAGTGCGATGTTCTTTGCGAACTCAGCGAACTCAGCGTTGTCAGCGCAATCAGTATCAAACTTAACGATTACACCGATAGAACCCATGCCGTGAATGTAAGTGCTGGTTACACCCTCAACTACTGCGAAACGGCGAACAGTGATCTTCTCACCGATCTGGAATATAAGCTCCTTGAGCTTTGCCTCAACGGTAACACCCTCGTAGTCAGAAGCCATAAGAGCCTCTACGTCTGCGGGATTGTTAGCGATGATTGTCTTAAGAAGGTTCTTAACGAACGCCTTGAACATGTCGTTCTTTGCAACGAAGTCAGTCTCGGTGTTAACCTCAACGATAGCGGTCTTGTCGCCCTCGGTAAGAACGTCAACGATACCGTCTGCTGCGATTCTTGTTGCCATCTTGGTCTCTGCCTTAAGCTCACCCTTCTCACGAAGAAGCTTGATTGCAGCCTCCATATCACCGTCAGCCTCAACGAGTGCCTTCTTGCACTCCATCATACCGATACCGGTCTTTGCTCTGAGAGCAGCAACGTCTTTTGCTGTAATAGTAGCCATTTTGGTTAATTCCTTTCTATTTAGTTCAAATATGCGCTAATTAAGCGTTCTCTTCCTCAGCCTCAGCCTCAGTCTTCTCCTCAACTGCCTCTGCGGTGGTCTCGCCCTGCTTACCTTCGATAACTGCGTCAGCAATTACGGAAGAAATGAGCTTGATTGCGCGGATAGCGTCGTCGTTACCGGGAATTACGTAGTCAGCATCGTCAGGATCACAGTTAGTGTCAACGATTGCGATTACGGGAATACCAAGCTTCTTAGCCTCAAGAACTGCGTTCTTTTCCTTCTTGGGGTCTACGATGAAAATTGCATCGGGAAGCTGCTCCATGGTCTTGATACCGCCGAGGTTCTTCTCGAGGTCGAAGATCTCCTTCTGGAGAGCTGCAACTTCCTTCTTGGGAAGCATATCAAAGGTGCCGTCTTCTGCCATCTTGTTAAGGCTGTTGAGTCTTGCGATAGATCTCTTGATGGTCTTGAAGTTAGTCATCATACCGCCGGGCCAACGAACGTTTACGTAGTACTGACCGCAACGAAGAGCCTCTTCCTTGATAGCCTCTGCCGCCTGCTTCTTAGTACCAACGAAAAGAACGTTACCACCGTTTGCGGAAAGCTCACGAACGAACATGTAAGCTTCCTCAAACTTCTTAACAGTCTTCTGAAGGTCGATGATGTAGATGCCGTTTCTCTCAGTGAAGATGTACTCCTGCATCTTAGGGTTCCATCTTCTTGTGTGATGTCCGAAATGGACGCCTGCTTCAAGCAACTGCTTAATTGAAATAATAGACATTTTTATGTCCTCCTTCGGTTTTTCCACCACAGTAGCTTTGGCGATGCAATCCTCCTACTTACAAGGATTTCGGAGAACACCGACACCGCAGACGTGGTACTGTGTGTGTGATTATTTTTTTACTGTGTCTTTGCACAGCAAGAGTGATTATAACATATAATATATACTTTTGCAAGAAGCATTTTCAGAGTTTACAAATTATTTACATTTTCATCTGTGCCGTTTGCTTTTTTTCGCGCATTCGCAGCGAAAAAGCTCGTTTTGTGGAACCTTAACGAGTATTGCATCCTCACCGATACATTCAATTCTTCCCCATGGAATTACGTATTCCTCCTTTTTCCCAAACGGCATAAATCCGTTGTCAATGGGAATTATCAAGGACAGAATCTGACCGCAATCAAGATCCAACTCAAAATCACAGGCGTATCCCAGACGCTCGCCTCCGCAAAGATTTATAACTTCAAGTTCTCTTACCTCTGCCGTACTCATTTTTCGCATATGCTCTCTCCCATCTCAAAAATACGGGGCGGCAAAAGAGCCGCCCCTTTAAAGAATTATATGCAAGCACGTTGTAAAATAATATACTAATCCGTCAAGCTTTTTTCTTTTTCTTTGAAAGCATATGCGATACAAGCAACGCAACAACGTACAAAACCGTATATCCGCCTATCAGAATGAATTCATATGATCCAAGTCCGTTCGGGAAGAAAACGTTGCCAAAAAATTGATACGTGGTTAGTCCGACCGCGCCTATAAGTATAGCGTACGCGACCGTAACCTTGAGCCAACAGTATTTTCTTGCGTCGCCCTTCTTAGTGTATGCCCTGCTCATCAAAACGACCTCTGCGAACGCGGTAAGTGAAAGACAGATATAGACAGGCAATGTAAATGTGGGCTTCTCGCCAAAAACGCCTATAAAATTAAGTATCATAACAACAAGTGCCATCACTACGCCAACCGCGGCTCTGAGTGTAATACCGATCATGTTTTCCTTGACGATATCAATAGGATAAGCAACGTAGCTTTGTCTTTCCGTCAAAACAGTTCCCTTATATTCGGATTCGGTAAACACAGTAAATGACAGGAACGAGAACACGACCGCCAAAACGATAGCTTGTAAAGGATTAAGCAAAATATTTCCCGTAATTACCGACATCGCGGTTGCCGTAAGCACGTTGCACATCAGATATACGTAAAGCAATACCGCCTGCGACATTGTAACGTAGGTTGCTCTTGCGGCAAAAATAGTTTTGGCAATCACCAAAAGTCCGCCACCCTTCTCATTTGAACGGTGAACGATAACCTTTGAGAGAAGTCTTGTTTGCTGAGAGCAACGTATATTCGTATCTCTGCCCTCTGGATAGGTTCTTTCATAAACCGATTCTATGTATTTTTCGCTTGAATATTTGATAGTATCACAGCTTATCGCAACGTCAGCGCATGCCATTATCTCGTTTTTCGAGGTATCAATTCCGTATGCTGCAACCTTTGCTCCAAGACGGCGCATCTGAGCGATGAGCAAACAGTACTCTCTGTTATCAAAGCCTATATATGCGCAATATTCTCCGAGTCTGTACGTGATCTCTCTCTTATCCTTGCGGAATTTTGACGCGTATGCTATTTCTCCGTCAAAGAGAGGTGCTAACGCAAAGCTTTTTGCTATATTGATATTTTCCTCGTTCTCCTCAGAAAGAAGAATAGTTCTCTTTATATTAAGTCGGTCAAAATCGTCAATGATCGGCTGAAGCTCGGCAGGAATATACTCGGTAAGAGCCAGAACACCCTCAAAAATAAGAACTCCGTTATATTCGGAAATAACGTAAATGCATTCAAGTCCCTGTGCCTCGCAATTGCTTGCATAGGCCTCGATTTGAGCCGTATCATGCTCTTTCTTTTCACGAACCCTATCTCCGTCACGGATAGCGTTACATATTTCATAGGCTGATCGATCAAAGCTGATCCCTACTCTGTAGGATTCGAGCGCCGTTTCGGCACACGCAAAGCCTATGCCCGACTCCTTATCCTGAGAATAATAGAGCGATTTGATCGCAAGCGATGCTCCATTGATATCATAACCGCTCGATTTTATCTGAGCAAACAATGAATCATCATAGCCGTTTTCGGTGAAATAGTTTTCTGCTCCCGTGTCACGAAGCGCCTTTACATAAGTAAAAATATTACCAAGCAATCTCTTTCCGTCCGAATCCTTTGGGGTAAGCTCCTTGAACTCACCTCGAGAGGTACATGCGGAATAAATATGTTTTACACCGTCGGAAAATCCAACCTTGCCTACTAATACGAGATCGGTAAGTCCGGTCAAGGTATCAAGTGTTTTCACGTTTCTGACAGCCGCATACACATCACGTGACGTATCCCTTTTCGTTGCGGAAAGTCTGGCAATCTTTGCTGAAAAAATATGTAACGCCGAGGTGGATAGAAGCTCCGAGGTGATAAGGAATACCGACGAGAGCAGCATCAAAAAGGCACTGAGGAATTCTACCTTACTTAAAGTAAGCAAGGACAAAAGTGACAAAACGAGCATTATAGCCGCGCTGAAGAAAACTATCTTGTAGTAGACGGGCTTTATATTCCTTATCGCTTCGGGCTCCGTGTCCCTTGCAGCGAGTGAACCGTCGGACAAGTGCTTTGAAAGATAAGTATCAGCGGCGGTATTCACAACCACCGCAATAGCTCTGCCCTCACACACCGCACTTCCGGCATATACCATATTCAAAACGTCGGGATTATCAATGCCTTGATTTTCTTCATACAAGGCTGAACAGTCCTTTTCAACACGGCGTTTTTTGACGATGTTGTCGGTTTTTATTATCTCCTCTACTACAAGTGTGTCACAGGTAATAAGCCTTGCGTCACAAGGCAAAATATCGCCCGCAGTGATCAGGATAATATCACCTACAACAACGTTACGTCCGTCGGTTTTGAAGTTGTGTCCTCCTCGTCTGACCTTGACCATAGGTGAGGCAAACTCCTTCATTGACTCAACTTTCCGTTGAGCGCGAAGGTTGATAATTCCTCCAAACACCGCCCCTGCCGTCGCAACGGCAAGGACAGACAAGCCAAGCACCGCTCTGTCAAAGATTGCGGCGAGGATGGAGATAACAAGCAAAAGAATAACTGAGGGTGCGGTAACAAAAGACGTAAGACATAAAATAGCCGACTTCTTTTTACTAACAAAAAGTGAGCCTCTATATCCGCCTTGCTTTTTCTTTTCTTTTTCAAGCCTCATACGAGCCTCACGGCTGGTCAGTCCGTCCGTAAGGTCGGTTTTAAGCTTTTCTTCGATAGTATTAAGGTTGTAACAATGCCAATTTGCAGCCATGTTTTTTACCAGCCTTTTTAAATTTTTTACGCACAGGAAACAATAATTTCTCCGTCACGAACCTCAAGCACAGCCTTCGCATAGGATTGCGAATAATCCGAAATGAGAATCTCTGCAAGCTTGTCTTCAATATTTTTCTGAATATATCTGCGCATATTTCTCGCTCCGTACTTTTCGGAGAACGAGCCTTCCGCCACCGCCTTTGCGACCTCCTCGTTATATT
The DNA here is from genome assembly GCA_017504625.1 of Clostridia bacterium. Classification (GTDB taxonomy): domain Bacteria; phylum Bacillota; class Clostridia; order Oscillospirales; family CAG-272; genus SVTX01. The sequence goes on from JAFVQU010000007.1 coordinate 76,522, forward strand.
CAAGCGAAATTCCCTTTTCAACGAGCACGTCACGAAGCTGATCAAGCATAATATAAGCTATCTTTGCAAAATCATCTCTGTTCAGACTTCTGAATGTTATAACCTCGTCAACACGGTTAATAAATTCAGGGCGGAGGAAGCCCGAAAGTGCCTTTTCGGTTCTGTCAGAATCGGTTTGCTCGGAGTTACTTGAAAATCCTACGACACCGCTTCTGTTTTCCGAGCCTGCGTTTGTCGTCATTACAATAACCGTATTTTCAAAGTTGACCGTCTTGCCGTGCGCGTCGGTAATTCTACCGTCATCAAGTATCTGCAAGAGGATGTTGAGCACGTCGGGATGAGCCTTTTCAATCTCATCGAAAAGGACTACAGAGTACGGTCTACGGCGTATCTTCTCAGTAAGCTGTCCCGCATCGTCATAGCCGACGTATCCGGGAGGAGATCCGATTATACGAGATACCGAATGTTTTTCCATAAACTCGGACATATCAAGTCTGATAAGCGTTTCGGGCGAGTCAAAGAGATCTGCCGCGAGTGTTTTCACAAGCTCGGTCTTACCAACGCCCGTGGGACCCGCAAATATGAAGGAAACAGGCTTGCGCTTGTAGGAAATACCTGCGCGATTGCGCTTAATTGCTCTCGCAACGGCATCAACCGCCTTATCCTGACCGATAAGACGTTTTTTCAGCCTTTCGGCAAGGGTATCTATCCTTACGTACTCGTTTTCGGTAATATTTGTCGCGGGAATGCCCGTCCAAAGCTCTATTACCTCGGCGAGATGCTCCTCTGTAAGCTCTATCTTATCGCATTCGGGGGTAATATCGTCAAGTCGCTTTGAAAGTCGCATCTCTTCGGATTGAATCTTGGTGATCTCCTCGTACTTCTTCTGCATTTCCTTATCATCCGAGGTAATATTAGCTTCAAGCGCTTCTCTGTCTGATTTAAGTGCGAGAAGCTTATCGTGGATCTCAAGCGACTCGTTAAGCTCGCTGGAAGAGAGCGAAAGCTTTGATGCAGCCTCGTCAAGCAGGTCGATAGCCTTATCGGGAAGGTATCTGTCGGTAATATATCTCTCTGAAAGAACTACCGCGCGGTAAAGAATCGATGCGGGTATTCTTATCTTGTGGAATTCCTCGTAGTAGTGGCTTATTCCGCGAAGCATCTCTGCCGCCTCGGCAATAGATGGCTCGTTTACGGTTACGGGCTGGAAGCGACGCTCAAGCGCGGAGTCCTTTTCAATATATTTTCTATACTCGTTGAGTGTGGTCGCACCAATGATTCGTACCTCTCCGCGAGAGAGTGCAGGCTTTAAAATATTTGCCGCGTTAACGCTTCCTTCCGCATCGCCTGTACCAACAATGTTATGCACCTCGTCGATAACGAGAATCACGTTTCCATGCTCCTTAACCTCTGCCAGAAGTCCGAGAATCCTCGATTCAAACTGACCTCTGAACTGCGTACCCGCAACAAGAGCCGTCAGATCAACGAGGAATATCTCTTTATCCTTTAGCTTGTAAGGCACGTTACCGTCTGCAATTCTGATCGCAAGACCTTCCGCAATAGCGGTTTTACCTACACCCGGCTCGCCAATAAGGCAGGGATTATTCTTTTGACGGCGGCAAAGCGTTTGAATAACCCTCTCGGTTTCCTTATCTCTGCCTACGATTCTGTCAAGCTTGCCTTCTCTTGCGCTTTTGGTAAGATTTTTGCAATAGGTGGTAAGATATTTATACGTCTTTCCCTGCTTACCGCTATTCTTTGGGGGCTCATTTCCCTTTTTCTGAGGATTTGTGGGAACGATGTTTCCGCCCTCCTGCTCTATATTGCTGGGAAGATTCTCGGCAACTGCCTTGAAGGTATCCATAAGGCCGCTATCCTTGAAGAGCTGAGGAATATCAATCGCGGGAGCACCGCCGTCCTCGCCCTCGTCAGAGCCTGAGAGCATACCTGCCATCTCATCCTCCATATTTTCGAGCTGATCGGGATTCAATCCCATCTTTTTATAGATATCGCCAAGCATATTTTCAATGGGAAGTCCCATCTGCTTTGCGCATTTAATACAAAATCCGTTGGACGATTTCTCGCCGCCCTCGACCTTCGTAACGAAGATCACCGCCACACGCTTGTGGCAATTTGAACACATTATCATATTTTTTCACCTTTTATTATATCAGGCTTCTGATGAAGCTGAATATCTTTAATTCATTTACAAATTTGAACACGTAGGAGTTATTGTACCAATCTATGATCTCAAGATTTCCGCTTGTTGCGCTTATAAATTCAAGAATTGTATGACCTACGGTCGCAATAATTGCCGCTCCGAGTATTCCAAGGATAAGTCCGAGGCAAAGTCCAAGCAACTTATCGATCTTTGAGATTATCGGGATCTCTATCTTCTTGAACATAAGACACACTAAGCTGAAAACAAGGAGTGATACGAGGAATATAAGTCCATACGCCATTATAGCAGACGCAGCATTTGCAAGAGGAGCCGAAATCGTCTTTGCCATATCGTAGATAAGCTCGCTGCTTGCTTCTTCACTTCCGTATTTTTCAAATAGCGTAGCCATCTCACCGCCGCAAAGCTCGACTATCTTACGGAAGCCCTCGGGGATTCCGTTAAAGAATTCAGACAGCGACTGACCGTCAATGATATAAGTGGATATTTTTGAATATACTCCGTCAGATATCCATTTTGACATAAAGGTATCGTTTATCCACAATGCAATGGGACGTCCAAGCACTGCTGCGGCAATCACTGCCGCAATGAATTTACCAAATCCAAGCACTGCCTGAATAAGTCCCTTACGCCAATATTTTATAGTTGCAAAAAGGAAAACAGCAACAATAAGTACATCAAAGAAAATAGTCATAACCATTTCTCCTTTCATCACTCTTATTTAAAAGTCAGATAATAAGCTGCAGCCTCGGTGCATACCGCAACCTCATCAGCCAATACTACAAGCTCGGTCGCGCCTTCAAACGACGACGCGCGTGACACAGTGCCATATCTTACGTCAATTCTCAACACCTCACGGTCAAGCAGGACGTAAAGATAGTTATCACTAAGCGCAACGTCAAGCACTCTGCCGTCAAGATTTCTCGTTAGTCTGTTTTTTCCGTCAGCATCGTATACCGCAACGGTATTCGTTTTATCAATTCCGTCACCCGCAAAAACCAACGCAAAGGATTCGCCGGATATGTGGTAATCGGAAATTGAGGACTGATATTCACATTCAGCTCGCAGTTTTCCGTTAATATCGAAAACAAGCGCTTTTTCCCTGCAGATAAGAATTATTTTGTTTTCCGAAGCGAATTTACAGCCATACGGCATATCGCCCGTTATATTTGTTGAGGAGATTATCTCTCCCGTTTTCATTTTCAGTACGTTCAGAGTAACGATAGCCTCTCCATCCTTTGCGTCAATCGAGGCAACGGCAAGATATTTTCCGTTATCGGAAAGCTCGGCTGAAATTACGTAATCGTTTTTAAAATATTCTCTGATAAGCGCAAAGTCGTTATCGTACATTCTTATAACAGACGAATATTTCTTTGATTTCGTCACGACGACAAAGCTTCCGTTATCGGCAACAGACGCATAGCTTATCGGGTATTCAAGCGTTTCCGAATACAAGCTTATAAAGGAATTATATACAGCGAACGACTTTCTTCCCGAATCGTAAACGAGAGCCTGCGAATTTGATGCGGCTATCTTGGGATTGGTATATTTCAGTCCCTCGGAGATAGTAATTCTTCCCGTTGCCGTGAAAAACTTAAGCTCGCTATCGCTCGCAACCGCAAGACCTTTTTTAAAGCTTGTAAAATACTGATTATTCAAGGGCTTTGAGTAATTCAACGCCTCGGGTCGTGATTCGCCGTAGCTGCTTATATATTCTATATCCTTGAACATATAATACACGTTCTCATAGGAGATTATTCTTCCCGCAAAAAGCAAAATTGCAACGGTTAAGATGATAAAAAGCGTTATAAACGTCACCTTTGCTACACCGAGAATATATGCTATTCGGCTCTCGGTTGTCGGTGCGTTGCCTGCATACCCCGCAAGTCTTTTCTGGCGGTCGGATATTTTTCCAAAAAGGCGGAATGCCTTCATTTTTGAATAAATATCTTTAACAAAATAGAAAACCCTGCCCAAAAACGATATTTCATTATTTTCAGTTGTTTTTTTCAAGCATTTCGCCTCCTTTCAGTAAAAATCCGATTTTATCTAAAATCAGTAAACAACCTTGTTAAGATAGAGTCCGTGCGCGGGAGCAGTCATTCCCGCAAGACTTCTATCCTTTGATTTTATTATTTTATCAATGTCCTCGGGGGATATTTTACCCTCTCCGACTGAGATAAGCGTTCCTGTCATTATCCTTACCATATTGTAAAGAAATCCGTCTGCTGCGACCCTGAAAATTATTTCGTTGCCAAGCTTCTCAACTGAAGCGGAAACTACTGTTCTGACGGTAGTTGACACGTTAGAGCCTTGTGCCATAAACGCGGAAAAATCGTGCGTGCCGATAAAGCTCTCTGCCGCGGCATTCATATTTGCAACGTCATTTTCAGAAAGCACTCTCGGATAATGCCACGCTCTGCCCTCCGAAAACGGATCTCTGACGTGAGAATTGTTTATTCTGTAAATATATTCCTTGTACTTTACGTCGTATCTTGCATGAAAATCATCATCCACCCATTCGGCATCAAAGACCGCTATATCCTCGGGAAGATGCGCGCTCATGGCGCGTGGGATTTTCTTGATGTCGATTTCGGTCACAAGCCCCGACTCACCACGCTTGTTTACCGTCGCGCAAAAGCAATTTGCATGAACGCCGCTATCAGTTCGGCTGCAACCCGTTATATCGCAATCAAAGCCGAAAAGCTCGCTTGCGGCACGGTTAAGCTCGGTCTGCACCGTTCTTTTGTCCTTTTGCGCTTGATATCCGTAAAAATCCTTGCCAAGATAAGAAATTCTGATCAAAAGCTTCATATCTTCACCTGATTACATTGTGTATCCGGGAGCGTAAATATTAAGAAGAACGATAGCCGCTCCAAACACGGCGATAAAGAACAAAGCAAGATAATCTCTGTACGTGGTTTTTAACACCTTGAGCCTTGTTCTGCCGTTACCTCCGCGATAGCATCGGCAGGTCATTGCCGTCGCAAGCTCGCCTGCGCGTCTGAACGCTGAAACGAAAAGCGGAATAAGCACGGGAATAAGCGCCTTTGCTCTCTTTGAGAGGCTTCCGTTTGTAAAATCCGCGCCTCTTGCCTTCTGCGCTGACATGATCTTCTCGGTTTCCTCAATTATCGTGGGTATAAAACGGAGCGCGATAGTCATCATCATTGCAAACTCGTGAACCGGCACCTTTATGAATGTCAAGGGATAGAGCAATCTCTCAAGACCGTCGGTAAGCTCAATAGGCGTAGTGGTATACGTGAGGAAAATACTTGTTCCGATTATCATTGAAATGATACGTACCGCGATAAACACCGCGTTATAAATTCCGTCAACGTAGATATTTATAAAATTCCAATGAAGTATAAGATTTTCTTCGGGCCCCTTCGTCCAGAAAATATTGAGTATCGCCGTAAAGATCATAATGAAAATAATTGCCTTTATAGACTTCAATACGATCTTGACGGGGATCTTACTGACGAGTATAAGCACAAGAGCAGACACCGTCAGAAGCGCAAAGCTAAGGACGTTTTTACAAAGAAAGCTTGCTACAATGTAGAATATGCCGATAACGATCTTCACTCTCGGATCAAGTCTGTGCATGACCGAGTTTGAAGGATAATACTGTCCAAAGGCTACACTTTTCATCTTGCACCTCCAAACAACTCTGAAAGAGCTTTTTCGGCATCGTCAACCGTGTATATATCCTGCGAGATATTAACTCCTTGCTCACACAAAAGTCGCATAAGGAGAGTTATCTGCGGTACTCCGAGTCCTATCTCCTCAAGCTCGTCGCCGCGGCAGAATATCTCGTTTCTCTTGCCCTTCATGGCAACGCGAGAGTGCGACATAACGATTATGTCCTCGCAGTATTTAGCCATATCGTCCATACTGTGACTGACGATAACCACGGCGCTCCCTGTGCTTTCGGCATATTTCTTTATGCCGTCAAATATGGTGTTCTTGCCGGCAGGATCAAGTCCTGCGGATGGCTCGTCAAGCACAAGCACCTCAGGGCGCATAGCCATAATTCCCGCGATAGCCGCACGTCTTTTCTGTCCGCCTGAAAGGTCAAATGGCGACTTTTTAAGATCGCTCTCGCTAAGTCCTACGAAGCTTGCCGATTCGCGAACTCTCTCCGCTATCTCATCCTCGCTAAGTCCCATATTCTTAGGGCCAAAGGCTATATCCGCCTCAACCGTTTCCTCAAAAAGCTGATATTCGGGATACTGCATAACAAGTCCAACTCTGTATCTTATGCTCGATATTTCCTTGGGATTTTCCCAGATATCGCGTCCGTCAAGCAAAATTCTGCCCGAGGAGGGACGAAGAAGTCCGTTGAACATCTGCACAAGCGTTGATTTACCCGATCCCGTGTGTCCGATTATACCGGTTATGCAATTTTCTTTTATTTCAAAGCTTACGTCATTAAGCGCAGCCATCTCGAAGGGTGTGCCGCCGCTATAGACGTAAGATACGTTTTCAACCGTTATTTTTGACATTTCGTTATTTTTCCTTTTTTATTGTTGGATAGGCTTATTTTCCGAGTGCCGCCGCAATAGCCTTAGCGCACTGCTCGGGAGTATTTATCTCACCGTTAATATCAATTCCCTTTGCCTTGAGTCTGATAGTGAGATCCGTGCATTGAGGAAGATCAAGTCCCGCGCCGCGAAGCTTATCGACCTCGGCAAAAATCTCGGCAGGCGTGCCGTCAAGGAGTATCTTTCCGTCATCAATTACGATAACTCTATCCGCCCTGACCGCCTCGTCCATATAATGAGTGATGTTGATTACCGTTTTTCCATCCTCTTTGTTGAGCCTTTCCATTGTCGCGACGACGTCGCGGCGACCGATAGGATCAAGCATTGCGGTAGACTCGTCAAAGATGATGCATTCGGGCTTCATTGCGATAATTCCCGCAATTGCGATTCTCTGCTTCTGTCCTCCCGACAGTCTGTGCGGCTCGTGACGAATAAATTCAGTCATTCCGACAGTCGCGAGAGCATCGTCTACGCGACGTCTGATCTCGGCACGCTCAAGTCCGAGGTTTTCGGGGCCAAACGCCACGTCCTCCTCAACTATCGTCGCAACGAGCTGATTATCGGGATTCTGGAATACCATTCCTATTTTCTTGCGGAGATCGTAGATGCCGTCCTCCGTCATATCGTCAGAGGTTATCTCAACTCCGTCAACCTCAATGCTTCCCTCAAGATAATCGTAGTCGTCAACTACCAGGGTAAGCAGCTTTGCAAGGGTCGATTTACCCGAGCCGTTATGTCCGACAATAGCTATATATTCCCCTTTTTCAATATCAAGCGAAATGTCGCGTATGATACCCAAGGGTGAACCCTCGTCATCCTTATATGAATACTTTAGATTTCTGATTTTTATAAAAGACATCAGTCAGACCGAGCCTCCGTTACTATTATTTTTCACAAGTCCAGCGTGAGCTTGCTCCGCAGGGTAAGAACGAACCCGACTGCGTTACGCGAAGTCCAAGCTCGTCAGATTCGGTCTTGCCGCCAAATCTTGATTTGACCTTAAGGTCAAGTATGTAATTCATAGTCATGGGGGAAAGTCCCGTAGTATACGAATTAATGAGGAAGAAAAGAGGCTCGTCGGAAAGTATCTGCGATGCAAGTCCTACGAACTCGTCTATGCTGTCCTCAAGCTTCCAGACCTCTCCTCCGGGGCCTCTGCCGTAAGAGGGAGGATCCATTATAATGCCGTCGTATTTGTTTTCGCGGCGGATCTCACGCTCAACGAACTTTTTGCAATCGTCAACAATATAGCGTATAGGCGCGTTCTCAAGTCCCGAAAGCGCGGCGTTTTCCTTTGCCATAGCGACCATTCCCTTTGATGCGTCAACGTGAACGACTTGCGCTCCCACCTTTGCCGCGGCAACTGTTGCGCCACCCGTGTATGCAAAGAGATTAAGCACCTTTATAGGTCTTTGCGCCTTCTTTATGAGTGAAGAAAACCAATCCCAGTTTGCCGCCTGCTCGGGAAAGAGTCCCGTATGCTTAAAGCCCATAGGCTTAAGTCTGAATTTGAGGTCACCGTAGGATATATCCCACGATTCAGGCGTTTTCTGCTTTATCCAACCGCCTCCGCCGTTGCTTGAACGACGGTAGATTCCGTCTGCTTTTTTCCACGCGGGGTGCTTTGCAACACCCTTCCAGATGATCTGCGGATCGGGGCGGATAAGTATATATTTTCCCCAACGCTCAAGGCGTTCTCCGTCAGATGCGTCGAGGAGCTCGTAGTCCTGCCAATTGTTACTGCAATACATATTCTTTATCTCCGTTTTATTTATCGTTTTCGTTTGTTTTAGGATTGTTATTTGTTGTAGTAGTCCGCAAGTCGCGAGCAACCGCTGTGCGCGTGACATACCGCAATTGCAAGCGCGTCCGCAGTATCGTCGGGCTTGGGCGGCGCGGGTAATTTCAGCATTGAGGTAACCATTGCTATCACCTGCTTTTTTTCAGCGCGTCCGTAACCTACGACTGCTTGCTTGACCTGAAGCGGCGTATATTCCGCTATTTTTACCCTCGCCAGTCGAGCCGCCAAAAGTATAATTCCTCTCGCCTCGGCTACAACGATCGCCGTCTTGCCGTTGGTGTTAAAAAACAGCTCCTCAACAGCCATCTCATCGGGGTGATATTTCTCTATAAGCTCGAGCATACCTTTGTAAATACGCTCAAGACGATCAACCGTCGGCATTCCCGCGGGTGTAGTTATTGATCCATATCCGAGAGCGCGGAATTTTGATCCTGAATATTCAATTACTCCCCAGCCTACGATAGCATATCCGGGGTCTATACCAAGTATGATCATTTTCCACCTCTAAGTAAATTTGATTGTAAAATGCGTGACAGACAACACTATCCCATTATCTTTTATCGTGTTATTATATCATATATTTGCGCGCGTGTCAAACTATATTTTAATTTTTTATATTTTTTTATAAATATTGTTTACAATTTTACTAGAATATGTTATACTTATACATATTGTTTCGAGGAGTGATAAGTATCGAAATTTTGAAAATCAACGCAGGTGACGTGCTTGAGCTTAAAAAGCCTCACCCGTGCGGAAACAAACTGTTTAAGGTTATCAGAGTCGGAAGCGACGTTCGTATCGTTTGTCTTGAATGCGGACGTGATATGACTCTCGACAGAATAAAGCTTGAAAAGGCAACCAAAAAAATTCTTGAAGATCAAGACAAATGAGGTAACAAATGAAAAAAAAGAAGGTTATGGGAGCTGTGACTGTTGCACCCGATGCACCTATACAGCTTTTAGATAAAAAGCAACCTATAAAGGAAAGAGCATTTAAGTTCTTCAAGGAGAACCGTTTCCTGCTTATATGCTCTCTTATCCCCGCTCTGCTCGTATATCTTATTTATCTTTGCCGCGGTCAGCATCCCTTTGGCGATGAAACTGTGCTTGTCCTTGACCTTAACGGTCAGTACGTTTTCTTCTTCAAAGCGCTTCGAAACACGGTAATGGAGGGCGGCAGTCTGCTCTATTCGTGGTCAAGGGCTCTTGGTGGCGAGTTTATGGGACTTTACGCCTACTATATCGCAAGCCCGCTTTCATATCTTGTCTGCCTTTTCCCCGAGGATAGAATTCAGGATTTTCTTTTGCTTCTCCTTTGCTTAAAGTCGGCACTTTGCGGACTTACCATGGGATTTTATCTCAACAAGCATTCGGTAAGCAAAAACAAGCTCACGACTGTTGCGTTCTCGGTTCTTTACGCGATGAGCGCGTACGTTATCGTTCAGCAGAACAACACGATGTGGATAGATGCGGTCATTTGGCTTCCCCTCGTAGCATACGGTGTTGAACAGGTCGTTAAATACGGAAAATACAAGCTGTACGTCGTTGCTCTCGCGCTGACGCTTGGAAGTAATTTCTATATAGGCTATATGACCTGTATATTCGTATTCCTGTATTTCTTCTTCTACCTTATCGCGTATAAGGACAACAACGTAAACAATCCTCTCGGAGAGAAGCGACACTTCCTTAAATCGCTTCTCAGAATTGCGTTTTTCTCTATAATAGCGATCCTTATAGCCGCAGTCATAATTCTCTGCGCGTACTACTCGCTTGGCTTTGGTAAAGACGAGTTCAACAAGCCTAAGTGGGATATCATTTTAAGACTTGATTTCTTTGACCTTCTTTTCAAGCTTCTTCCCTCGTCCTACGACACTGTAAGAATTGACGGTCTTCCCTTTATTTACTGCGGTCTTCCCGCAATCATTCTCGCTCCTCTTTTCTTCTGCTCAAAGAAATTCGGCGCAAGAGAAAAGATCGCAAGCGGAGCCTTCCTTTTCGTATTCGTACTGAGCTTCATTATTGAGCCTGTTGACCTTGTTTGGCACGGTTTCTCCGAGCCTCAATGGCTAAATAACCGATATAGCTTCATGTTCTGCTTTTTCCTGGTCTCCCTTGCATTCCGCGCGTTTGAGGCAATTGACGAGCTTGGCACAAAGGCTATTGCGGCATCGTCTGCATTTATCTTCGGCTTCGTGGTGCTGCTTCAACAGTTTGCTCCGCAGTATGAGGAAAAGCTTCAAACGCTTAAATACGGTAATACCGACTTTATGGTCCATCCGTTTGCCACGATACTCATGTCGGTCATCTTCCTTGTGATCTACGTTTCCGTGATTGCGGCAATGCGTAGCACAAAGACACGCAAAAAGCTGGTTTCCTCTTTGCTTATCGTTTTCATTTGCCTTGAGGTGTTCCTCAGCGGCATGTGCAATATAATCGATCTTGACAAGGACGTCGGATACTCGAATTACAGCAAATATCAGAATTACGATTACATCTTCTCTGCTATAACCGATACAGTGACCGATCACGACGATTCCTTCTACCGAATGGAGAAGACCTATCACAGAAAGATAAACGACAATATGGCTCTTGGAATCAGAGGTCTTTCAAACTCTACCTCAACGCTTAATAAGAGCACTATCGAGTTCTTGCGCTCGCTTGGATACTACTCCCAGTCGCACAAATCACAGTATAAGGGTGGAACGCCCGTTACCGACTCCTTGCTTGGGCTCAAGTATATCATCTCGGAGCACGATTACACCGATATTTACGGCGAGCCCGTGCTTAGCGGAGAGGATTATGCCGCACATCTCGGTATTACGCTTGAGAAATTGACCGAAACAACTTATCAGAACGACAGCTACGAGAATTTTACCGCGGCTGATTTTAACGTATACGAAAACAAATATGCGCTTTCTCTCGCATTTGCCGCGGGTAGCGGAGTTATTGGAATCAACATGAAAGACCATAACTCCTACGTAAAGCCCGAGGAGGAAAAATACAATCCTGACGGATATATCAACCCCTTCGACAGAGTTAACGCACTTCTCTCTGCTATCCTTGAAGAAGACGTTGAGGTTTTCAAGCCCGCCGTGCAACAGGGCAATCCCAAGGTAAAGGATACTACTCAGACAATATCCTCTCAGCACTACAAATACAGCGGCAAGGGTGGAAAGGTTACCTACACCTACACCGTTCCCGAGGGAGTTGACCTCTATCTCTTCCTTCCTGCGTACTATAATAGATCCATAAAGCTCAAGGGCGACACGATGGACATTTTCGAGGCATCAGCGAAGGAAGTAAAGAACGGTATATCACTTAATTACTGTAACGACAGAATAGTTGAGCTTGGCAGAAGCACCGATACCGAATATTCCTTTACAGTTACTATGGAAAAGGATCTTTACTACACTAAGGTCGGCACCGAGTATATCTATTATATCGACACCGAGGTCATGAACGACGTCTTTGCACGTATCAAGGCAACCCAGATGACTCTTGACGAGGAATATTCCGAGGACGATATAAGAGGTACGATAACGACGACGAAGGACAGCCAGCTTATATTGACGACTATTCCCTACGACGAGGGCTGGCAGGTCTACGTTGACGGCGAAAAGGTAAACGTCGTTGAAGCGGCGGACGCGCTCATCGCATTCCACATTGAAGATGCGGGCGAGCATAGTATCCGATTCGTATACCGATCCAACGCTTTCGTATACGGCTTTATACTCACCTGCGTTGGAATAGCCTCCTTCGTATGCATTATGATCTTTGAGGACAAGCTTAAAAAACTGCCTCTTGTAAAGGTCTTGTTCAACGTTGAAAAAGGAAAAGACAAAAAATAAAATCCCCTATCTGAAAGGACTTTTTGAATGTTTTATTATATTTCGGGAATATTGGCTTATGCCAATCCCACAACCGCGGTGATCGACGCGGGCGGCGTGGGCTACAAGCTCACTATAAGCGAGAATACCTACAATTCTCTCCCTCCCCGTCACACCGTTGATGCCCCCGAGGCAAAGCTTTTCACCTATATGGCGGTCAGAGAGGACGGAATCGAGCTTTTCGGCTTTGCAAATGAGGCTGAGCTTTCATCCTTCAAGATGCTTCTCTCGGTTTCGGGTGTAGGACCTAAGGCGGCTATATCGATCCTTTCGCTTCTTACTCCCGAAAGATTTGCTCTTGCGGTTTGTACAGAGGATAGAAAAACAATTGCAAAGGCAAACGGAATAGGGCCTAAGACCGCGGCAAGAATCATACTTGAGCTTAAGGACAAGCTCGTAAAGACTACCGATGTAGGCACTGTCGCAAGCGCAAGCATTGAAACTCCCGCCGTACCCACAAACGCAGGCAAGCTTGCAGAGGCGCAGGATGCACTTCTCGTGCTTGGATATTCAAGAAGCGAGGCGTTGAACGTACTCAAGAATATTGATACACAGACTCTCGGGCTTGAAGAAATAATCAAGAGGGCGCTTAAGCTCCTTATGAAATAATCATCTGAAGAAAGGACAAGTCGACAATGTTTGAAGAAGAATTTGATTTTGAAAACCGAATAGTTTCGACCTCCTTTTCTGCGGAGGATTCCGACACCGATACCTCTCTTCGTCCCAAAACGCTTGAGGACTATATCGGTCAGGACAAGGCAAAGGAAAATCTTAAGGTCTATATCGACGCTGCAAAGCTTCGCGGCGAATCGCTCGACCACGTGCTTCTCTACGGCCCTCCCGGTCTTGGTAAGACTACTCTTTCAAATATCATAGCAACCGAAATGGGAGTTAATATCAGAGTAACGTCAGGCCCCGCAATTGAAAAACAGGGTGACCTTGCCGCACTTCTCACCAATCTCAGCGAGGGTGACGTGCTTTTCATTGACGAGATACACCGCCTCTCACGCTCGGTAGAGGAGATACTCTACCCCGCTATGGAGGACTACGCGCTTGATATTATTATCGGCAAAGGCCCTTCCGCGAGAAGCATCCGTATCGATCTCCCCAAGTTCACGCTTATTGGCGCGACGACAAGAGCAGGTCAGCTTACAACTCCCCTGCGCGACCGTTTTGGCGTTGTTCTGAAGCTTGAGCTTTACACTCCCGAGCAGCTTGCAACTATCGTAACGAGAAGCGCGTCAATACTTGGAATTGATATTACCGAGCAGGGCGCGTATGAAATTGCGTCGCGTTCACGCGGAACGCCCCGAATCGCCAACCGTCTGCTCAAGCGCGTCCGTGACTTTGCTCAAGTCAACGGCAAGAGCAAAATTGACAATCAGATCGCACAATACGCTCTTAACAAGCTTGATATTGACGAGCTTGGACTTGACAGTACCGACAAGAGAATGCTTGAAACTATTATAAAATTCTACGACGGAGGACCGGTTGGACTTGAAACTCTCGCGGCAACGATAGGCGAGGAAGCCATCACCCTTGAGGACGTTTACGAGCCTTACCTTATGCAGATAGGATACCTCAGCCGCACCCCGAGAGGAAGATGCGTTACACGTCTTGCATACGAGCATCTCGGACTTACCCCCAAAAGTGTAAATAACGGTACACAGCAGCTTGATTTCTTTAGCGAGGAAAAATAATATGAGAAAATATCTTTTACCCGAAAACGGCAATTTTTATAAGGCAAATCTTCATTGTCACACAATTTTTTCCGACGGAGCAAAAACTCCCGCCGAGGTAAAGGAAATATACAAAAAGCTTGGATATTCGATAGTCGCGTACACCGACCACGATATCCTTATTCCCCACGACGAGCTAAACGACGACAATTTTCTTGCTTTGCACGGCTTTGAGGTCGAGGTCAACGAGGAAAACGGCAAGCCTTGGCCTGAAATCAAGACCTGCCACATCTGCTTTATCGGTCTTGAGCCCGAAAATATAACTCAACCTTGCTGGCACAGATCGGCATATCTTTTCGGCAACGCTCCCAAGTATCGTGAAATGGTTAAATTTGATGAAAACGAGCCCGATTTCATTCGCCATTATGATGGTGAAACGATCTCAACCATTATGAAGGCCGCGCGAGATAAAGGCTTTTTCGTAACATACAATCACCCGACCTGGTCGTGTGAGCATTACCCCGACTACATAAATTACCACGGTATGCACGCCTTTGAGATGTTTAACGGCGGCTGTATCGCGGCAGGCTGGGACGACTACAATCCCCGCGTTTACGATGATTTTCTTGCAAACGGAGAGAAGATCTACTGCATCGGCGGTGATGACAATCACAACGGAGCTGATCCCAATTCCCGCTATTATGACGTTGGATACGCGTGGACGACTATCAAGGCTGACAGACTTGACTACCGCACCGTTACAAAGGCACTTGAGAACGGCGATTTCTACGCATCCGAGGGACCTGAAATATACGAGCTTTGGTACGAGGACGGAAAGGTTCATATTACCTGCTCTGAGGCAGACAGAGTATGCTGTGCTTACGGTATCAGAAACGCAGCGGTTAAATATGCCACAGACGACATGCCTGTAACCGAAGCAGAATTTACGATGTATCCCGACTGGAAATATTTCCGTATAACCGTCATAGACAAAAACGGCAGACACGCCTGCACGAATGCTTATTTCGGCAGCGAGCTTGAATAATCAAAAAACACCGATTCGACGAATCGGTGTTTTTCTTTTTAGTTATTATCAAACTGACTGTTCCAAAGATTATAGTAAAAGCCTTTATTCTCAAGGAGTGTCACGTGGTCACCCTTCTCGATTATTCTTCCGTTATTCATAACGAGAATTATATCGGCTTCCTTTATAGTGGAAAGACGGTGCGCAACGACAAAAGACGTTCTTCCCTTCATCATCTTTGCAAAAGCGTCCTGTATCTTCATCTCGGTACGTGTATCAATTGAAGAAGTTGCTTCGTCAAGTATAAGCATGGGCGGCAGACAAAGCAGAACTCTCGCGATGCAAAGCAGCTGCTTTTGTCCCTGTGAGAGAGCGCCGCCATCCTCGCCTATCACCGTATCATAACCCTTTGGCAGCTGACGAATAAAGCTATGCGCGTGCGCGCCCTTAGCCGCGGCGATGATCTCCTCGTCTGTCGCGTCGGTCTTACCCATAGCGATGTTTTCACGTATCGTTCCGCTCTTGAGCCACGTTTCCTGCAAGACCATTCCGTACGAGCGACGGAGAGAAGATCTTGTAATATTGCGGATATCGTGTCCGCTGACCTCAATTTTGCCGCTGTCAACGTCATAAAATCTCATAAGCAGATTAATGACCGTAGTCTTTCCGCATCCCGTAGGGCCAACAATCGCAACTCTCTGACCGTTTTCGATCGAAAGATTAAAGTCCTTGATAAGCTCTCGGTCAGGTGTGTAAGAAAATTCAACGTTTTTAATATTAATCTTGCCGTTGACTTCACCTTCTTCAAGCACGTGAGCATCTGGGGCATCGGGTATCTGAGCCTCTGCGTCAATAAGCTCGAAAACTCTTGCCGCGCAGGCAAGCGAATTTTGAAGCTCGGTTATAACGCCCGATATCTCGTTAAAGGGCTTGGTATACTGATTGGCGTAGTTAAGCAGACTCGTCAGCGCGCCGACAGAGATAGCAACTCCTCCGCTTGATATACAGATAAGCGCGCCTGAGAGCGCAACTCCCGCATAAACGAGGTTATTTACAAAGCGCGTACAAGGATTTGTAAGTGACGAATAGAAAAGTGCTTTAAGCGAGTGCTTTTGAAGTCTTGCGTTTATTTCATCAAAGCGCTCAAGAGCCTCGTCCTCATGTGAGAATGCCGCAACGGTCTTTTGCTCACCGATCATTTCGTCAATAAGGGCAGTCTGCTCCGCTCTCGTTTCGGACTGCTTTTTGAAAAGCGAGTAGGTATTCTTTGCAATAAACGCCGCAACGAAAAGTGACACTGGTGTGACAAGCACCACAACTGCAGTTACCGTCAAATTGATAGACAGCATAATTCCTATCGTACCAAGTATCGTCAGCACTCCTGTAAAAAGCTGTGAAAAGCCCATAAGGAGTCCGTCAGAGAACTGATCAACGTCGCCTATAATTCGGCTGACGATATCACCTACCGAGCGCGAATCAAGGTAAGACAGAGGAAGCTCCTGGATCTTTTTAAAAGCATCGCGACGAAGTCTGCGCACGATACCAAATGTAATTCGGTTATTGCATACGTTCATCAACCATTGCAACACCGCGGTAACTACCGCAACGATTCCTATTTTTACAAGTATATTGAATATACCGTCAAAATCGACCTGTCCTTTGCCGATTGCAAGGTCAATAGCGTTTCCGACAAGGATAGGAATATAGAGCGTAAGCGCAACTATAGCTGCTGCCAGAACCAGAGAAACGGCAAAAAGAAGCTTGTATTTGTTAAGATACTTCAAAACCTTTTTTACAGTTGCGGCGGTTGATGCTCCCGCATTCTTTTTAATTTTCTGATGCTTTGCCATCAACGCTCACCTCCTTTGAACTGCGAGTCGTAGATCTCTCTGTAAACGTCACAGCTTTCAAGCAGTTCTGCGTGAGTGCCGACTCCAACGGCACGACCGTCGTCAAGCACTATTATCATATCGGCGTGGGCGATAGACGAGGTTCTTTGCGAGATAATAAACACGGTTGGGTCATAATCAAGATTTTTGAGTGCATGGCGGAGCTTTGCTTCAGTTGCAAAGTCAAGTGCCGATGCGCTATCATCAAAAATAAGTATGGGTGCCCTGCGTACAACGGCACGGGCAATTGTAAGTCTTTGTCTTTGACCGCCCGAGAAATTTCTTCCAAATTGCTCTACGGGGGCATCAAGACCGCCGTCCTTTTCAAGCACGAAGTCCTTAGCCTGAGCAACCTCAAGAGCATAAAGAAGCTCCTCATCGGTAGCGTTTGCACATCCCCACTCAAGATTTGAGCGTATCGTTCCTTTAAACAACACGGCCTTCTGAGGAACTATGCCTATTTCCTCGCGAAGCGTGTCGGTGGGATAGGTATTGACGTTTCTGCCGAATACCTTGACTTCACCATTTTCGGCATCGTAAAATCTCGGAATAAGGTTGACAAGCGAGGTTTTCCCCGATCCCGTTCCTCCGATAATGCCTACGGTCATTCCATTTTTAACTTTGAAATCAATGTTTTCAAGCGAAGGCTCACTGTTACCGCTGTATTTAAGCGTTACGTTGTTAAATTCAACCGAGAAATCATTATCAGCGATATTCTCCTTGCCATCAAGCTCCTTTATTTCCATTCCCGTGGGAGTTTCAAGCACGGCTTCAACACGGTGACCGCACGCAACCGCCTTAGTCACGGTAACGATAGTGTTCGCAAGCTTGACAAGCTCTACGAGTATTTGGGACATATAGTTATATAGCGCGAAAAGATCGCCCTTGGTAAGATTGCCCGCGTCGATCTCAAACGAGGTAGTATAAACTACCGCAATGATACCGAGATTTACAACGACGAACGTTAAAGGATTCATAAGAGCGCTTATTCTTCCCGCAAATCGCTGAATATCGGTATGAGCGTTATTCGCCTCCATCATATCGTCGTATTCGCTCTGCTGACGGTTGAACGCGCGAATAACTCTTACACCGCCGAGATTCTGACGTGTTATTGACGTAACCCTGTCAAGTCTTGACTGCACCTTTTTGTATATCGGAATACCCGCAAGGATAATTGTAAACACGATAACGGCGAGAATGCCGATCACCGATGCGAAAATAGGTGTTGACATAGGCGTTATTGCATAAGCCATTATTAACGCGCCGAAAACTATTATAGGCGAGCGCAAAAACAGACGGAGCGTCATATTTACGCCTGTCTGAAGCTGATTAATGTCGCTCGTCATTCTCGTGATCATAGAGGATTTTCCGAGCTTGTCCGCTTCGGTATAGGAAATTCTTTGCAGATGCGAGAATACCGCGTGACGCAAGCCGGTTGCGCATCCGACCGCCGCCTTTGCTGCAAAATACTGTGCGGTAACTGCGCAAATAAGTCCGATTATTCCAAGCGCGACTAAAACAAGGCATCCATTTATAACGTATCCCTTGTCGCCGTTCTCAATACCGATGTCAATAATTGCCTTTACGACAATAGGCACAAAAAGATCAAAGCACGCTTCAAGCAGCTTAAAGAAAGGCGCTAAGAAGCATTCGAGCTTGTATTTTTTCAAAAATTTCAATATAGGCTTCATTTCTACTCCAATATTGCTTCAATATGAAGCTATTATAACACTAATTCCATTTTTTTGCAATACATACGGAGCAAAGTTAACAATATTATAAAAAAATGGGATTTTCACTTAAAAAACACGGAAAATTCTTAAATATTATTTATATGTTTCATACTGAGTTAAAAAATAAGTGATATAATTACAAAAGATTTTTTTAATGGAGGCAAATACATTGTTAAAGCTCGTCAACATAAAAAAGGATTATGACACGGGAAACCTCAAGGTTCACGCCCTTAAGGGTATTGATCTTGAATTCAGAAAAAGCGAATTCGTGTCTATCCTCGGTCCCTCGGGCTGCGGTAAGACCACGATGCTTAATATCATCGGTGGACTTGATCAGTATACCGACGGCGACCTTATCATCGACGGAAAGTCGACAAAAACCTTTAAAGCATCGGATTGGGATACCTACAGAAACCACTCTATCGGCTTCGTATTCCAAAGCTATAATCTTATTCCCCATCAGACTGTACTTGCAAACGTAGAGCTTGCGCTTACTCTTTCGGGTGTTTCAAAGCACGAGCGCCGCAAAAGAGCCGCCGAGGCTCTTGAAAAGGTAGGTCTTGGAGATCAGCTCCATAAGCGTCCTGCTCAGCTTTCGGGCGGTCAGATGCAGAGAGTTGCTATTGCGCGAGCTCTTGTAAACGATCCCGAAATACTTCTTGCAGACGAGCCTACGGGCGCACTTGATACGGGCACGAGCGTGCAGATAATGGATATTCTGAAGGAAATCTCACGCGAGAAGCTGGTTATTATGGTTACACATAATCCCGAGCTTGCCGAGGAGTATTCAAGCAGAATCATCAAGGTGCTTGACGGTCTTGTTACCGACGACAGCGACCCTTACACTTCACCCACTGAAGCAGTTAAGTCTGAACCTACTAACACAAAAAACAAAAAGGATTGTACATGCAAGAACAAGGGCAACACAGGTAAGAAAAAGACCTCGATGTCCTTCTTTACCGCACTCTCGCTCTCGTTTAATAACCTTCGTACGAAAAAGGGTCGTACAATAATGACGTCCTTTGCGGGAAGCATCGGTATCATCGGTATCGCGCTTATCCTCGCGCTTTCAAACGGAATTACGATATTCATCAATCAGGTTCAGGAGGATACTCTCTCAACCTACCCTCTTTCAATTCAGAGAGAAACTCAGGATATGTCGGCTATGCTCACTGCCATGACCGCGACCGCCGAGGGCGAAAATCACGACGACAAATCCAAAATATACGTTGACGACTCGCTTGGAACTATGATGGCGGCTATGTCATCAACTGTCAGCAACAATCTTGAGGCGTTCAAGAAATATATCGACGAGCATTACGATGAGCTCGACGAGCACGTAAGTGACATTCAGTACACCTACGGTCTTGATCTTCAGGTTTATAGCCCCGACGGAAAGACTAAGCTTGGCATGGAAGATCTCTTCAAGAATATGGGTGATAGCTTCTCGGGTATAAGTGAGCTTATGTCAAGCGCGCCCGGCGGTGCCGGTATGGGTATGAACGTTATGAGTGAGATGATCGACAATCGGGCTCTGCTTGATCAGCAGTATGAGGTCGTTGAAGGTCATTGGCCCGAAAATGAAAACGAGATCGTTCTTATCATCGACAAGAACAACCAGATAAGCAAAATGGCGCTTTATATGCTCGGTATTCTTGACCAGAGCGAGCTTGACGAGATAATGACGGCGCTCATGACCAACGGCGAATACGACTCTACTCCCATTGAGCCCTTCGACATGAGTTATTTCCTCGGTATGAATTTCTATCTTGTTAACACCTCGGACTTCTTTGAAAAGACCGATATGACTTATTTTGACGAAAATGGCAACGAGCTTCCCGTTTGGAACGACATACGCGATGACGTAGAGTACGTTTCCGAGGACGGAAAGCTTGCTGAATTCGTAAAAGCAAACGGCACAAAGCTCACAATTTCCGGTATCATTCGTCCGAGAATCGACGCTACCGCAACATCAATTTCGGGTGTTATCGGATATAGCAAGGATTTGACCCAAGCGATCCTTGATATGAATGCCGAAAGCGAGATCATCAATCAGCAAAAGGCAAATCCCGATATTAACGTTCTCACGGGACTTGGATTTGAAAGAACTCACTACACCCCCGAAACGATAGATCAGCTTATAAGCAAGATAGACGACGCTACAATGGATCAGTTCTACGCTTATATGACCAAAATGATCCTCACGAACGAAGAATTCGCAAGCCGTCTTGACGTTAAGGATGCTGAGTCCTTTATGCAGATATTCTTCCTTCTCCCCTCTGACGCGCAGGCAATTCTTATTGAATCTATGCTTACAGCCTCCAATGCACAGGATGCGGCGGGTACGGCTATGATCTGCAACGTCATCACAAGCATGACAGGCAACGTTACGGTTACGGCAGACAACCTTATAAAGCTTCTTCCCATTATGAGCATAGAACAGAAATACGTTCTTCTCTCAGGTGTTCCCGCAAGCGAACAAATGCCCTTTGATATCAAGGGGCTCGTTGCTCTCACGGGTGAAGAAATTATGGCAGGCATATACGCGCAGATGTCCGAAAATCTTAAGACAATGACTGTCACTGAGGAGATATTCCTTACGCTTCTCTCCTCTATGAATGCTGAGGACGAGGATTTCATAACGCTTGAGGAAACGCTTTACAATTTTGCACCTCAGACAGACGCTACCTATGAATCGACCTTGAAGAAGCTTGGGGATGCCGAGGAGGCAGATCCCGCATCGATCAACTTCTACGCAAAGGACTTTGAATCAAAGGACTATATCGTTGAATTTATAAAGAATTACAACAATTCTGTTGCCGAGAAGGATAAGCTTCAGTATTCCGACCTCGTAGGCGTTATGATGTCGTCGGTTACTACGATAATCAACGTAATTTCCTACGTTCTTATCGCTTTCGTTGCGATCTCGCTCGTTGTATCCTCCATCATGATCGGTATTATTACAAACATCTCCGTTCTTGAAAGAACCAAGGAGATCGGTATTCTCCGTGCCGTAGGTGCATCCAAGAGAGATATTTCGAGAGTATTCAATGCAGAGACCCTTATCATCGGTCTTGCGGCAGGAATTATAGGTATTGGCATGACACTTCTGCTCTGCCTGCCTACTAACGCAATTATCCAAGGTCTTACAGGATTTAAGAACATTAATGCGGTTCTTCCCGTGGAGGGCGCGATTATTCTCGTTATCATCAGCATGCTGCTGACTATAATCGCAGGTCTTATTCCCGCACGCTCTGCAGCCAATAAGGATCCCGTTATTGCGCTTCGCAGCGAATGATAAATAACAAAAAAGCTCTTATTCCGCAAGGGATAAGAGCTTTTTTATCGGTTATTATCTGCAATACGGGGTGTTAGTCCTCGTCATCGAAACTGTCGTCATCTACCAATTCAAAATCATCCTTTGATGCTCCGCACAGGGGGCAGACCCACTCCTCCGGAAGCTCGTCAAACTCTGTTCCGGGCTCAATTCCGTTTTCAATGTCGCCCTTATGGGGACGATAACGATATTCACACAACACACATACGTAATTTGCCATAGTATTCTCCTTGAAAAAATATATGCTATAAATTAAAAACAATGCCAAAAGGTTCCTTTTGATACGATGCTAATATCATATTACAAATTGCGGAATTTGTCAATAATCAATATATTACAAAAAATACTGAAGCAGGGTGTCTTATTTTATCAATTATGTATATTCATCATAATTCAATATAAATAATCAAAAAAATCGACAATTTTTTGTTCTTAAATCGAGAACGATCCCGCAAATATCATTAAAGCATCCGTCATTGATCACGCGAATATTGCGCTCTATTTTCACATATTATTTATCAACGTACAGACGTAATATATTCAGGGAAAATAAGCGCCATGCCATCAAGAACAAGAAACCTTTTTACAAATGCAATTTCGCTTACGCTGACTGCGCTCACAATACGCGCGGTGAGTGTGATTTTTAACGTATATATAGCAAACAAGGCAGGAAACGAGGCTATGGGACTCTTTGCCTTGCTTGGCAGTGTCTATGCCTTTTCGATAACAATTGCGTGTGCAAGCATTAATCTTGGGACAACACGACTTGTTGCGGACGCAATAGGGCTTGGTGACGGCAAGCTTGCGCTCAGATCTGTCAGAAAATCGCTTTTGATATGCTCTGTTACATCGATCATATCGGGACTTGTTCTCTTTTTCTTTTCAAATCGAATTGCGGGGGATCTGCTCGGGGATATACGTGCGGCATCTTCCCTTAAGGTGCTTGCCACAACGCTTTTCCCCGTTGCAGTATGCTCGTGCTTGACCGGTTATTTCACGGCAGTAAGGCGAGTAAAGCTTAATGCAACCTTTCAGATAGCTATACAGCTTATCAAAATCGCCGTAACGGTATGCTTTCTTACTCTTTTTGGAGAGCTTGATCCCGAATCGGCGTGTGTCGCGCTCGTTTTGGGATCTGCAGCCGCCGAATTTATCTCGCTTGTCATCACCTTCTGTCTTTATTTATATGACAAAAAGAAGCTTGTTGTTCTTGAACGAAAGTCAAATTATAGCGGAGAAGGAACATCAGTCGGTGAATCCATAACCAAGAAAATTTTGATTATTACTCTTCCCGTAACAGTAAGCGCGTGTATTCGCTCGGGACTGAGTATGTTTCAACACATACTTATACCGCGCGGGCTTGCGGCAAGCGGAAGCTCTTGGTCGGAAGCCTTATCATCATACGGTGCGCTACATGGAATGGCACTTCCTCTGCTCCTTTTTCCTTCCGCTTTTATTGCCGCCTTCGCAGGATTGCTTATACCCGAGATAAGCGAATGCTGTATTCAGGAAAACACTTCAAGGCTTTCCCGCGCTTCATACCGCGCGCTCGGAATGGCTCTTATTTTCTCAATTGGCGTGTCGGGAATAATGCTGTTTTACTCACATGAGCTTGGCAGGCTTATATATAAGAGCGACGAGGTAGCGCGTTATATACGTATTTTAGCACCTCTGATCCCCATAATGTATATTGACGGCGCCGTTGATGCGGTGCTAAAAGGCTCGGGACATCAGGTTTATTCAATGAACGTCAACATTGCGGATACTTTAACGGCTTGTCTTTTTGCGCTCTTCCTTATCCCTAAAATCGGAATATGGGGATATATCATTTCAATATATGCAACCGAAATACTGAACACAACACTTAGTCTTATGAAAATGATAAGCGTAAGCAAAATAAAGGTGCGCATCGTTCATCAGATTGCTATGCCTATCATCTGTGTTATTGGAGCAACGAATTTATCGCGGATTGTTTTGTCACTTATAAAGCTTCCGATAAATGATGCGGCGGCACTCGTGCTTGAAATTACGCTGACAATAGGAATATACGTTATTTTACTTAATCTGACGCGAACTATCGGCTCGGAGGAAAAGGAATTTCTCAACGCCGCACTTCTCAGCGAGAAAAAATATAATGAAAAATTTAAAAATCAATAAAACAAAGCACTGCAAGTCAAACTGACTTGCAGTGCTTTGTACCATAAATAAAATATATAAACTGAAGTTAAAAGCGCAACTTGTTTACCTATTCGTAATTACAGTTTTACTGAGCAGAACGTCTTGCTTCGAAGCACTTGCTGCAGTAAACGGGTCTGTCGCTGGAAGGCTGGAACACGAGCTTTGCCTCGCCGCCGCACTCACTGCAGGTAGCGATGAAGTACTGACGCTCGCCTCTCTCCGCGTTCTTTTTCTTGTCGCGGCAAGCCTTGCAGCACTTAGGCTGGTTCTGGAAGCCCTTTTCAGCATAGAACTGCTGCTCACCTACGGTGAATACGAACTCCTCGCCGCAATCTCTGCACTTGAGGGTGATATCCTCGTAAGTAACTTCCTCAACGCCTTCTACTTTTACTTCATTTTCGCACATTGTTTTTTTACCTCGCTTTGAAATTGTGTAATTGTTCCGCCGCTTCGCTTTTACAACGGCAGATATATAAAATCTCTCTTAATAAGGAGAATTTATCAAAATTTAATTGCTTCCCGAGATCTTTTCTCGAAGCTTTTTTCTTATACGGTATATCGCATTGGAAACCGACTTGGTATCAGACGAGCCAAGCGTCCTTGCAATATCCGAAACAGACGTGCCCGAAACGTAGAGCCACCACACGCGGCTTTCATATTCGGAAAGGCTTCCTTGAATAACTCCTATCAACGTCGACAGGTTTTCTCTGTCAATGACGTCCTGCATAAGATCACGGTAGGTGGATACCGCCCCTGACTCGCTATCAAGCGGGAACACGTTTTTCTGGCTTCTTCTTTTGTACGAGCGTATAAAAGAAATCAATCCGTTTTCAATGCATATTTTTGCATACAGACCGAATTCAACTCCTTCGATCGATACGTCAAAATTACATACCGCACGGCAAAATTGAACAAGAGCCTCGCCACGAAGATCCTCAATATCGTCATCCGTCATTTCATACAGGGTATTTTTTGACACCCTTCCTTCTATAAGCGGCTCGTATATTTTCTTAAGCTCAAAAAAGGCTTCTTCACTACCCGCCTGAGCCTTTTTTATAAGCTCTGATATGTGAGATCTTCTTTGGGCTTCATCGTCTGTCTGACCGTTTGCGATATACTTAAAATTATCCATAGAACCTCGCCAAGCGGTACATATTATGTAAAATAAACATATACCGATATAATAATTATAACATTATTGTGAATATTGTCAACTCTTTTTTTATGACACTTTTTTTGAAAATTTGACACAGTATTTTTACACATAGTAATAAATGCACAAAACAGTGTGACTTGTTTTGTGCATTTGATTCATTTTAATGTTTTTTTATGTGCGTAATGCCTATATTCCAAATTGAAAGTTTGTTAATAATGCCTGTAAATTTTTTTAAAACAAAGCCAAATCTTTAAATCAATACTTTAGCTCAGTATAATTTTTTGTGCATTTTATCAATTGAAAATAAAATTAATATTTCCGGAAAGAAGCGCCATAACACCCTTATATACGATCTCGGGGTGATCTCTGAAATTATCTTCCATTCTTTTCGCGCGATTGAGCGAATCCACGACCACGTTATTCTGCATTATAATATCGTCTCTTTCTTTTATAATACATATAACATCGTATCTTCCATCCTCTCTTTTTTCAACCTTGCAGGAAATCTTAATTCCGCGCTTCTTGAAGTCAAGATATCGAAGTGCGCATTCAAGGCTCTTGTCAAGGAGCGAGGTGAGAACCTCACTGCGAAGCTCGGTGGCAACTATTCTTCCCTTATTAGTTACCATATATAAGGGATCTCCCGATTCGTTGTATTCACAAATTTCAATAAGGTCTGCGTCAAGCATTTCGTGAAATGCCTCGGCGAAATCTATATACATAACGTAATCGTTCTGCATAACTATATCGTTTATCGTCACATAATCAAGCGGATAATTTATATTCTGCATCAGATAAAGCACGAATATCTTTACGTTTCTGATGCTTCCTACGAGTGAAGCCATAAATAATACCTCCATAGGCTCTGTATTTGCTGTCTTATTATTTTACCACACTTTTTGATTTTTTTCAAGACAAACCGTTGCTTTTTTTGAAAAAATATGATATTATATTTATATTATCGCAATAGGCTTTATTGCGATGCAGTTTTCCCTATCGAAAGGAAGAAAAAATGGTAAATGTAGCAATTCTCGGCTTTGGCGTTGTTGGCTCAGGTGTTGCCGAGGTACTCACACAGAACAAAAAAATAATCGAAAACAAGCTTTCATGCGAGGTCAATATCAAGTATATCCTCGATCTTCGCGAATTCCCCGGAAATCCCTTTGAATCGCTTGTTATTCATGATTTTAATATTATTCTTAACGATCCCGAGGTCAGCGTAGTCGCTGAAATGATGGGCGGCTCTCACCCCGCTTATGACTTTTCAAAGGCGTGCCTTGAGGCAGGAAAAAGCGTTGTAACCTCTAACAAGGAGGTAGTTGCCAACTTTGGCGCGGAGCTTCTCGATATCGCAAGGGCTCACGGCGTTGCATATCTTTTTGAGGCAAGCGTGGGCGGCGGCATTCCGATCATCAGACCTATGTGCAATGATCTTGCATCTAACAATATTGTTGAAGTAAGCGGTATCCTCAACGGTACGACGAACTATATTCTCACTAAAATGGCTACTGAGGGTGCAAGCTTTGAGGATGTTCTTCGTGATGCTCAGCACAAGGGTTATGCCGAGAGCAATCCCGCGGCGGACGTTGAAGGACTTGACGCGGCAAGAAAGATAGTTATCCTTGCGGCTCTCGCTTACGGAAAGCTTATTTCTCCAAATTCAATATATACTGAGGGTATAACCAACATCACGGGCGAGGACGTTGAGTTTGCCGCGGGCTTTGGCTACGCGCTCAAGCTTATCGGTCACGCCGAAAAGATAGACGGCAAGGCTCTGTGTATGGTTTCGCCCAGACTTATTCCCATGACCAATCCCCTTTCAAGCATTAACGACGTGTTCAACGGAATTTTGCTTGACGGTGATATGGTCGGCAAGGTAATGTTCTATGGACCCGGTGCCGGCAAGCTTCCCACGGCAAGTGCGGTTTGCGCCGATATAGTTGATGCTATTGCCCACTCGGACGGCATTAAGCTCCCCGAGTTTGAGGTTGCGACTGAAGATGACATTGCTGACTTCGATAACTATTCCTGCCGCCGTATGTTTATTTTCGATAAGTGCGGAGATTGCACGCTTGACTCCAAGGTTGCCGAAAAGTGCTTGGGTTGCGAGATCGGTCAGTTTGCTGTCAAGGGTAACAGGGTTGCGCTCATAACCGAGGCTATGACCGAGGCAAAAGTGAAAGAGATTGCGGGCAAACTCAACAACTGCAAGGTATACAGACTTCTTTGATACTGACAAAGAAAGGCTTAGGATAGATACTTGAATAAAAACAAAGGCTGTCTTTCGGGTATTATAGGCACCGTCTTCGTGGTGCTTGGAGTTGCCGCTTACGCGGTTATTTCATCTCTTATGAACAGGGTATTCATAGGGAATGCCCACGGTAATGACGTTGCATGCGCGCTTATGACCAAGTGGCTTACGGGCGTTGCTATCGCTTTTATACTCTATGAGGCAATATTCATTCTCTGGCAGTTTGATATTTTAAAGAAAAGCAAATCGCAGGGTGATAACGGTAAAAGCAAAAAAACGCTTTTGATTATTGCCGCGGTGTGTATATGCGCTTCCTTGATCGTCGGTGTACTCTTTGCAAACACTTACGTTGATTGCCGCGAGGATTCAATAAATAAGGTCTGCTTCGTTACAACAAAGGAATACCGTTGGGACGACCGAAACGACGTTCTTCGTTATTCACTTTCCTGCGATGAAAACGGTGGTCTTTCGTTTCAGATTACGATGAAAGACGGAGAAGCCGTTGAGCTATTTGGAAACGTCACGTCCATATCCGATAGCTTCCGCGAAAAATACGATGCGGACAAGGTTGACCTGCTCTCATACGCTGCGTATCTCTCGGAGCAATTCGACAGTAGCGAATTCGTAATTGAAAAGAAGATCTCGGGAGTTGAATACATGACCGAGAAATATAAGGACTCAAATCCCGATATATGGGCTCAGCTTGAAAGAATAATAGGTGAGCCATAAAAATGAAAATCTCCTTGGAGCATCCAAGGAGATTTTTTATTATTTACCTTTTATCTTCTTCCAGTATTCCTCTGCCGCCTTTTCGGTCTTATTGTCACCGAAATAATAATATTTACGGTTTTTGAGGTCGTCGGGAAGATACTGCTGCTCAACGTATCGATTGGGATAATCGTGAGGATATTTGTAGCCCTTGAAAAGCGGACTTTGTAGATGTATCGGCGGAACGTTGCCTCTGCCCGCTCTTACGTCCTCAAGCGCCGCGTCAACCGCGAGATGCTGTGTGTTCGATTTGGGTAAGGTTGCAAGCATTATCGCGGCATGACCGAGAGGAATTCGTGCCTCGGGGAGTCCGAGCTCACGCGCAGAGTCGCAACAAGCCTTTACTATCGCGGGGGCTTGGGGGTATGCAAGACCGATATCCTCGCACGCGATGACCTGAAGTCTGCGGCAGAGCGAGATAATATCCCCCTGCTCGACCATTTTAGCAACGTAGAATGCCGCGGCATCGGGATCTGAGCCCCTGATAGATTTTTGCAAACAACCGAGCATATCGTAATGAACGTCGTCGTTGTAATTTCCAACACCGTAGTTGAATTTATCAGCATCCTCGGGAATTATCTCGCCCTCAGCGGCAAAATACGCATTTTCAAAGAGCCCTATCGAGCGTCTTACGTCCCCGCCTGCCGCACGAGCTATGTATTCAATTGTTTTTTCGCTCACCGTCTTTTCGGTGCCGTTCTCTTTATTGAGATAATCAAGCGCGCGGTAAAGCATCTTGGCACACTCGGATGACGCTACGGGCTTGAACTCAAAGAGCGAGGAGCGCGAAATTATAGCGTTATATACGTAAAAATGTGGATTTTCGGTGGTAGACGCGATAAGCGTTACACGCCCGTCCTCGATATATTCAAGCAAGGATTGTTGCTGCTTGCGGTTAAAATACTGTATCTCGTCGATGTATAGCAAAACTCCGCGCTGACCGAAAAGATTTCCCGAGCCGCGCAAGACCTCTTTCACATCGGCGGTCGATGCGCTTGTCGCGTTCAGCTTATGAAAATCCATATCAGAATGCTTTGCTATAATACTGGCGGCAGTAGTTTTCCCCGTTCCGGGAGGGCCGAAAAAGATCATATTTGTGATCCTTCCGCCTTCAAGCATTCGTCTTATAACTCCGCGTTCGCCGAATAAATGCTCCTGACCGACTATATCGTCGATAGTCTGAGGCCTTAAGAGATCGGCAAGCTGTGCGTTTCTCATCTATTTACTCCGTTTCTGTTTATTTAAATACGTCCGAGGAAAGATATCTCTCGCCTGTGTCGGGGAGAATTACAACGATATTCTTTCCTTTATTTTCAGGGCTTTTCGCAATTTTGACAGCAGCCGCAAGAGCCGCGCCTGAGGATATTCCCGCGAGTAGTCCCTCTTCTTCAGCTAATTCCCGACAAACCCAATATGCGTCACTGTCATCAACCGTTATAATCTCGTCTACAAGGTCAAGGTCAAGTATATCCGGTTTAAATCCTGCGCCTATTCCTTGAATTTTATGATTTCCTGCAATTCCCTTTGTCAAATAGGGCGAATTAGCAGGCTCAACGCCTATAACCTTAATGTTTTTGTTCTTCTCTTTAAGATATTTCGCCGTACCAGTTATCGTACCGCCCGTACCGATGCAAGAAATAAAAATATCAATTTCACCGTCGGTATCATTCCATATTTCAGGGCCCGTGGTTTTGTAGTGTGCGTTGGGATTTGATGCATTGACGAACTGTCCCGCAATAATTGAGTTAGCTATTTTGGCGTGAAGTCTTTCCGCCTCGGCGATAGCACCTCTCATTCCCAATTGTCCGTCAGTAAGAACCAGCTCTGCTCCGTATGCTTTCATAAGAGTTCTGCGCTCGATCGACATCGTGTCAGGCATAACTATTATCGCCTCATAACCCTTTGACGCGCAGATCGCGGCAATTCCGATTCCAGTATTACCCGACGTGGGCTCTATTATTGTTGCCCCCTCAACAAGTCTGCCATCCTTCTCCGCCGCCTCTATCATTTCTTTGGCAACTCTGTCCTTGACAGAACCAGCGGGATTGAAAAACTCGATCTTGGCGTATATAGCGGCTTCAAGCTCGTTGTAATCCTCTACGTTGTGTAATCTTAACAACGGTGTATTTCCTACAAGCTCATCTATACAATTAAATATCTTCATATATAAGCACCTCTCTGTGCAACAAACTCCTTTATAATTATATCATTCCAAATCTGATTTGTCAAGAAAACGATAACGTATCTCTCCCCTTTATCATCAAATTAAACAAATTTATTTAACAAAAGCAATACATATAATTATAAATTATTACAAAAATGAATAATTGATTATTTTTTTATAGAAAAGCTATTGACAAATTCTCTATTTTTGCTATAATTATCTATAGTTAGCATATGCTAACTCTCAAGATATATGAATGGAGATTCTTATGAATTTGAAAGACGCCATTGAAGGTAAGGAATATATAATTCAGGATATAATTACCGAGGACGAGGAGCTTGATTTCTTTCTCTTCTCTCTCGGATGCTACAGCGGTGAACCCATCACGGTGATATCCCACTTAAGACACAGCTCTATCGTTTCTATAAAGGACGGCAGATACAGTATAGATAAGGATCTTGCGTCAGCTATTACGGTTGCCTAAGCAAGCCTATCAATTATTTTTTTGAGGTTTGGTTAGCGGATGCTAACTCCACCTCGACGTACACATAAAACACACATATACGAGGATAAAAATGAGAATTGCACTTGCAGGAAATCCCAATAGCGGTAAGACGACTATGTATAATGCTCTTACCGGACAAAACGAGCGCGTAGGAAACTGGGCAGGCGTTACCGTCGATAAGAACGAGCATCCAGTAAAGAAAAGCTATTACAAGGGTGAAGATAATCTTATCGCAGTTGACCTTCCCGGCGCTTATTCTATGTCGCCCTTTACAAGTGAAGAAAGCATAACGAGAGATTATATCCAAAACGAGCACCCGGACGCAATTATAAACATAGTTGACGCAACTAACCTGAGCCGCAGCTTGTTTTTTACGACCCAGCTGCTTGAGCTTGGCATTCCTATGGTAGTCGCGCTCAACAAATCGGACATAAATAAGAAGAAGGAAACAAGGATAAACGCAGATGCATTATCCCAAATACTTAACTGCCCCGTAATCGACACTGCGTCGATAGTCGGTGACGGTCTTGCCGAATTAATTGACGCGGCTTTATCGGTTATCGGTAAAGAGCAGACCGCGCCATTTACAAACGGCAACGTAGACCTTGCCGACAAGACTGCGGTAACCGAAGCAGACAAGCGAAGATTTGCCTTTGTCAACGATGCGGTCAAAAAGGTTGAACGCAGAAAGATATTCACAAAAAACAAAAACGCGCAGGACAAGATCGATGCGCTTTTAACTAACAGATGGCTCGGGCTCCCGATATTTGCCGTGGTCATGTTTCTCGTTTTTCAAATCTCGCAATCCTGGCTTGGCGCATGGATAGCCGAGGGCTACGTATTTAACGAGGGCTTGGAAAATGAATTTGCTATCCCCGGACTCGTAACTCTTATCGACATGCTTGGAGGATGGGTTGCGGGACTTATGGAAAACGCAAATCCCCTGCTCTCCTCAATTATCGTTGACGGAATTATTGGCGGAGTTGGCGCGGTAGTGGGATTTTTGCCACTCGTCATGGTAATGTACTTCCTCATCGGACTTCTTGAGGATTGCGGATATATGGCGCGCGCAACCGTTGTTCTTGACCCTATCTTCAAGAAGGTCGGTCTTTCAGGAAAATCCGTAATTCCCTTCGTGGTTGGTACAGGTTGTACCGTTCCCGGAGTTATGGCGTGCAGAACTATCAAAAACGAGCGTGAACGCAGAGCTACCGCGATGCTGGCTCCCTTTATGCCTTGCGGCGCAAAGCTCCCCGTAATTTCTCTCTTTGCTGGCGCATTCTTTGGAAAAAGCCGCTGGGTCGGAGTATCAATGTACTTCGTCGGAATAATCATCATTCTTCTTTGCGCACTTCTTGTAAATAAGCTTACGGGAAACAAGAAGAAAAAGTCATATTTTATCATTGAGCTTCCCGAATACAAGCTTCCCTCGCTCGGCAAAGCAGGAATATCGATGCTTCAGCGTGGATGGTCTTACATTGTAAAGGCGGGAACTGTTATTCTCGTTTGTAATTTCGTAATACAGCTTATGCAGTCGTTCAACTGGAGATTTACTCCTATTGAAAACGCAAGTGAATCGATTTTAGCATCGATCGCACAGCCATTTGCATACGTCGTGGCTCCCATCGTCGGTGTGGTAGCATGGCAGCTCGCCGCGGCAGCTATTACAGGCTTTATCGCCAAGGAAAACGTTGTTGGCACGCTTGCGGTATGCTTTGTCGGACTTGAAAATCTTATCAACACGGATGAGCTTGCTCTTATGGAGGGTGCGGGAGCTGAGGTTGCAGGCATTATGGCAATCACCAAGGTGGCATCTCTCGCATATCTTATGTTCAATCTTTTCACTCCTCCCTGCTTCGCCGCAATAGGAGCGATGAGAGCCGAGCTTAAGAGCGCAAAGTGGCTTTGGGCAGGCATAGGACTTCAATTTGGAGTCGGATACTCCGTTGCGTTCCTCGTTTTCTTCTTCGGCTCACTTATAACAGGCACGGGCTTTGGTAACGCCTTGTGGATGCCGATTCTCGGCTGGAGCATAGTAGCAATTTTTGCAATAGTTCTAACCGTGCTTATTATCAAAAGAAATATTGAGCTTAAAAAAGAAGAAAAAGCAAAAGAATTAAATGAAGCATTAACGGTATAAAATTATGATTGATTATATAATAATCGCGGTAATAGCAGTGATAGTCGGTCTGGCGATATGGTATATCGTCAGAGAGAAAAAGCGCGGCAAGAAATGCATCGGTTGTCCTTACGCCAACTCATGCAACTCCTGCTCCTGCGCATCACAAAAGGAAAAACAAGGAAAGGGCTAATATGATAACATACAAGGAAATAAGAAGCAACGAAACGATCCGCACGTACGTTCAGAGTGCTGATGCGTCACTTGCAGCTCTTGGATTTACCGAGCATAGCTTCGCTCACGTCACTCACGTTGCGGAGATGGCGGGAAATATTCTGTCCGAGCTTGGTTACGATGAAAGAACGGTCGAAATTACTAAGATTGCAGGATTTTTGCACGATATCGGCAATCTCGTCAACAGAGTTGACCACTCGCAAAGCGGCGCGATTATCGCGTTCAGAATACTCGACAAAATGGGTATGGAGCCCCAAGAGATGGCAAAGATCGTTGCCGCTATCGGAAATCACGACGAGGGCACTGGTGTTCCCGTAAGTCCACTTGCAGCTGCTCTTATCATTGCCGATAAGTCGGACGTAAGACGCTCGCGAGTGCGTGAAAAGGATCTTAACGTTCATGATATTCACGATAGGGTAAACTATTCTGTAACCGCTTCTAAGCTCTTGCTTAACAAGGCTACATCAGAAATCACCCTTAAGCTTACGATTGATACGACCTACAGCTCAGTCATGGACTATTTTGAGATCTTCCTCAGCCGTATGCTTATGTGCAAGAAAGCGGCAGACACGCTTGGACTTCAGTTCAGACTTAATATAAACGGTCAGCTTTTGCTATAATAAAAAATCCGTTGCTCAGGCAACGGATTTTTCTTTTATTTGCTTACGTTTATTGATGATATATCCGAGAGTAGAAATTATAAACGCCGCGGCGGCGTCAATTATCAGATCCTTCATCGTATCCGAAAGCGCATCGTGACCTATCAGCTCAATACCGTCTGCAGTTCTGACCTTTTGCATATTAAGTCCCAAAAACGAATCAAATGAAAACTCGTACACTTCCCACAACGCGCCGATAGAAAGCGCAAAGGAGAACGCAAAAAGTGAGATGAAAAACGGTGTTAGTGATACCTTGACGTGACTATCCTTGTTCAAGAAGTCAACAAGCACAAATCCAAGCGCCCCGAGCATTGCGCCCGAAAAGGCGTGGAGCATCGTGTCCCAATGAGGCACAACGTAATAAAAATCAAGCACCTCGCCAAGAAATATGGCGCAATAAAGGAAAATATAATAAAGTATGCATATCGTACCCGGAACGACTACGTTAAATTTGCGCGAAACTATCCATGGCAGACACATCACTACAAGACCGACCGAGCATTGCACCAGCATAAGAAGATAATCGCTCTTGACCTTTTCGTACTCCTCTCCCGTAGGCTCACTCGGTGCGGCAATAAATTTCACAAAAGAAAACACAACCGAAAAAACAAGAGATATAAGCAAAATAATACTTACTATTTCCCTTACGCTATAACGCCTTTTCCTTTTTAGTCCTTTTGATCTTCCCATTTTTCCCTCCGCATCGTAGATACTATATTATTATCCATATTATAACAATCCATTCTCACTTATGCAAGATTTATAGGGATTTGTTTCCAGAAAAGTTAAGGAGTTAAAAGAAAAATCATATTGTTAAAAAAATTTAAAAAAGAACGCCCGAGGGCGTTCTTTTTTCTTTTATTTAAATGTTTTATTGAAATCGGGGGAGTTAATTACAGATGCAGAGTAAATGAAAAGTACGTCCATATCTGTAAAATCACCGATCATAGGACAAAGCTGATAGGGTGACATATAACGAATATCGGCAACGTAAACCGTCTTGTAACCCTCTGCAAGAAGGGGGGCGAGGCTGGAACCGAATGAATCTCTGAACACGACGAGAGATTTATCCGTGGTTGCATTCGGATTTTCAATTCTTAACAAAACCTTGCTTCCCGAAAGGAATAATTCGTATGCATCATCTCCATTGACCTTGTCAAGATTGTAGATCGGCAACGTCTTGGATAAGTTCTCATAGTCGTATACAATACAAGAATCAAGTATTTCATTTGAAAGATATACTATCTTATCAGGATCGGGATTAATAGCACTCTGACCGTAGTAAACGCCATAAAAGTCGGAAACCTCATGCTTGTCATAATATCCGGACGGGTTGAAATCCATGCCCATTGCATTAGATATTTTTTCTGCAACGTCAATAATCTTGTCCTGACTCCAGTGTGTATCAGTCTTATAATAATCGGAAAGCTCAAGAGAGTTCATTATATCAATATATTCCATCTCGCTGAGATTTTCTTTCATTATCTCAATCAACTTGTTATAATCAACAGAAGGATATCCGAATTGCTCACCTGCAAAATAGCTCTTATCGGGAATTATTGAAAAATACACGTTTGTATTTTTTCCCTTGAGATATCTGTCATATATTGTATTGAACTTCTTGCCGGCAGCATTCAAGCTATCTTCATAAAGGGTATTCTCAACCTTAATTATCTGTCCGTCAATTATCGTGAGCTTATTGTTCTCTTTAAGTCCAAGAACGTTATACTGGAAATTTGCTTTTATACCGCGGAAGAACTCACGGAAAGGAAACTGATCAACGCTTGCGCTTTCAAATTTGCTTATATCCGTCTTGTCAACAATTCCTTCCCAAGTTATCTCCTCGGGAAATTGAGCCAAGGGACGACGCTCTGCGACCGATGTTGCCTCGGGGTTAAAATATCCGTAAACACACATTATTGCAAAAAATGCCAAAAATGCTGAAAACACAGAGGTCACAACTATATTTTTAATTTTATCACACATATAATTCTACCTCCAATCTTAGAATCTGAAATAAAGGAAGGGGCTGAACGAGCCGTCAACGAAGTAAGACGTTACTATAAGAAGCATCGCTACAACGAATATAGGCTCAAGTATATCTATTATAAGCTTACCTGTCTTAAAGCTCTTGATCTTAAGAACTGTGTTCTTAACCACGGGTGTCGAGCCGATAAGCGCGAAGATAAGCACGAAACCGTAGCTCAAGAGATAATATCCGGTTGTTTCCGACCAGAAAGGAATTCCTCCTGCGCCAAACATACCGCCGATATCCGAGATAGCTCCCGACATGCCGTTTGCGCTGAAAAGCACAAAGCTTATAAGGATAATAAATACAACGTAGATGTGTGAGAAGACTGCGGGAATCTTCTTGAGAATATTTCCAAGGAAGAACTTTTCAAGCATGAGAAGTGCCGCAAAAAGAAGTCCCCAGAAGATAAATGTCCAGTCAGCACCGTGCCAGAAGCCCGTAAGGAACCATACTGCAAGAGTATTGAATATCCAACGGAATTTGGACACTCTGTTACCGCCGAGCGGAATGTAAACGTAGTCACGGAACCAGGTTCCAAGCGACATGTGCCATCTTCTCCAGAATTCCGCAACGCTCTTGGAAATAAAGGGATAGTTAAAGTTCTCAAGGAACTGGAATCCGAATATTCTGCCAAGACCGATTGCCATATCGGAATAACCCGAGAAGTCAAAATAAAGCTGGAATGAAACCGCGATAGCGTATATCCAATACATAACGACGGTCTTCTCGTCAAGTCCCATAAGAGTTCTTGCAAGACCGCCAAGCGTATCCGCAATAAGAACCTTCTTTGAAAGACCGATAACAAATCTTGTTGCTCCGTATGAGAAATTAGAGAAGGTATGCTTTCTCTCGGAAAGCTCTGCTTCTACTGTCGTGTAACGGACGATAGGTCCTGCTATGAGCTGAGGGAAAAGTGATACGTAGGTTGCAAGACGGATAAAGCTCTTCTGCACCTTTGCCTCGCCGCGATATACGTCAATGGTATAGCTGAGGATCTGGAAGGTATAGAAGCTTATACCGATAGGGAGCGCGAGCGAGAGAAGCTTTATCTCACTGTGCGCGATTGCGTTTATATTTGTAATGAAAAAGTCTGCGTATTTGAAAAATCCGAGCGAGCCAAGGCTTATGATCACGCTTACCCAAAGGGCAACCTTAGACCATACTGTACCGCGGAACTTGTCGACGAAAAGACCTGCAATATAGTTGACGAGTATAGTCGAAACCATAAGTATCGTGTATATCGGTTCGCCGTAAAAATAGAAGAACAAGCTCGCGATAAGAAGCACAAAGTTCTTCGCTTCAAAATAATAATATTCTCCGTTTGATTTCTTAAATATTTTGATCTTGAACGGCATAATAAAATATACCGCAAGAACACCTACTAAAAAGTAGAAAAGAAAGCTTATGCTTGAAAATAGCAATGTTTTTTCTCCTTATACCGTTATGTTTTTACAAATTTGGCGTAGCCGTATGGCTACGCCATAAATATTTGTCCTATATATTAGAGGATAACGCCCTCACAGAGAACAGTTGCATTCTCGTATGTTGCTGCGATAGCAGTCTTCATAACGTTAACCTGAGCCTCAAGACCGAATCCTGCGAATATGTAGTCACCAACCTGGATTGCAAAGTAGATCTCAGGGAAACCGCAGAACCACATGTTGTTAGTTACAGCAGACTCAAAGTCAGATGCAATGGTTGCAACGTCTGCAGAGTTCTTTACATGGTAAACAAAGGTAGTGAAGTTGTTTGCGTTCATACCGGTGAAAAGAGCTGCGTCGTCAATCTTCTCAAGGTTTGCCTCGGAAATAAGTGTTCCGGACATAAGAGCGCCGATAGCATACTCGTTATCAAGAGGAACAACCTTTGCTGCGCCGATGCAGTGTGTATCTTCACTCTCACCATAGTATCCACCGTTGAAATACGCCTTAACCTCTTCAACAGGCATTTCAAAGAGGGGAGCAGCCTCTGTAAGGAATGCGTCAACAGTAGCATTGAGCATATCTTCAGCAGACTTTACTTCAACAACAGTGCTGGGTGCTTCAGTGGTAGTTTCTTCATCAGAAGTATTGTTAGTGTTGCCGCAAGCAACGAGTGTGAGGAGCATCATAGATGCAAGGATAAGTGCAAGAATCTTTTTCATTTTAGTTCTCTCTTTCTTATTATGTTTATTTTTTTACTTACTTATCGAGGGCGTGTTTTTACCCTCCGTTTATAATACAGAGAAAATCGAAAAAGGTGACCGACTTTCTCAAATATTTTTCAAATTATTTTTCAAAAGGAGCAAATTCAACGATACTCCAGTTGCCATTATCGTCAGGTGTCAAGCGGATTATCATCTCTCCTGTGCTCTGATCAATAAAAGTGTTCAAAATATCGTTATCGTAGAATGCAACGTCTGCTTCAAAGGTTTCGTTGGTCTTTTCAAGGTCAACCTTAAGGTCATCCGACTTCTCGATAAGACCGTCTGCCGTTATTGTAACCTTGCAGCGTCTTGTGACACCGTCTGCCTTCTCAACATCAGTAAGGCTGACAAAGCTTATGTTGTCAATGTTTCCATTTATAACGATATATCCGTTTTCAAATTCACGCTCAAAAACAAGCATTGCCGCTCCGTCTGTCGATGCTTCTGTTACCGCAAGCTCAGCAAGAGTTCTGACTGCGGGGGTATTTACGTCGTTGCCGCCCGCGTTACCGTCAAGTCGCGCTATTCCCATTCCCATAAAGAACACAAGCACGAAAGCGCAAACCGCACCCGCAAGTCGCATTCCAAACGAGTAGGATGGCAGGAAGAAGCGTCGCTGCTGACGTTCCTTTTGCTCTGCGACCTTATTTATCGTCGAGCTTATAAGCTCCTCTCTCGGTCTTATTCTGCCGAGCGAAGCCTTCAAATCATTTTTCTTCATAATATATAAACCGATTCCCTTTCTTTCGGTAAAAATCAACTTTACAAAAATATGGGCGCCGAATAAGGATTTTTAACCGTCATTTACCTTATTCGGCGTCATTGTCTGCTAACTCGAGTTTTAATTTCTGTCGTGCCCGCGACAGTCTTTTTTTTACGTTAACCTCGGAGGTTTGCAGAACCTGTGAGATCTCACGAATGGACATTTCTTCATAATAATACAGCAGTATCACCTCGCGCATATTCTGCGGAAGCTTAAGCACCTCGGCGTAAACATCAGGCCCGTCACCGAGGTCACACTCCTCGGTTGTTTCATCAGGAATCTGCGACATTATCGCATCGTCCAGTGAATCGATATTTTTTCGCCACGGCGCCGTGAAATGCGAATTACAGCAGTTGATCGTGACACGTATTAGCCACGCCTTTCTGTGCTCCTCATTATCAAAGGGCTTCGTGTTCATGACGAGCTTCAGGAATACCTCCTGAAATATATCGTCTGCGTCATGTGATGACTGCGTTTTTGTCAACGCTATGCGATAGACCATGTCGGAGTAATACCGCACGACCTCGTCGGTGACCTCCATCGGTAAATCGGGAGGGGTTCCCTTCGGCACGTGCCTGTATATATTACTCATTTCAGAGTCTTTTTCGCGAGAAACGTCGTATGAATCTAAATGCTCCATTTTGTGTTCCTTCACTTATAATACAAATTTCCTTGAAAAAGGTGACCGAAAAAAATAAAAAATTTCAAAAAATATTTTTTTCGGCGATTTTTTAGCGTGTCGTATGCTCATTCGTGGCGTGCAAATCCGCCCTCAACTAACCATACAACTTATGTATTATAATATATTATCGGTAAAAAGTCAAGCATATATATTTATTTTAACGATAGTATTGAAAAATAAAGAAAAATATGATAGAATAAATCTATTGAATTATTTTACTGTTCGGAGGCAACGAAAATGAAGCTTACGAAAATATTTGAATCAGAAAGACCGCATCTTTCCTTTGAGGTATTTCCCCCGAAGACCACGACGGCATTTGAAAGCGTCAAGCACGCGACAGAGGAGATAGCAAAGCTCTCACCCTCCTTTATGAGCGTGACCTACGGCGCGGGCGGCGGCACAAGTCAATACACTCTTGACATAGCTAAACATATAAACGAAGAATACGGAGTACCTACTCTTGCGCATCTCACCTGCGTTTCCTCAACCAAGGAAACAGTTAAAGATATGATCAACAAGATTATATCCGCAGGGATCGAAAACGTAATGGCTCTACGCGGCGATATTCCCGCTGATAAATTGAACGAGGACAGGAGTAAGTGGACATATCACCACGCAATTGATCTTGTGCGCGAGCTTCGTAATTGCGGTGCAGATTTCTGTATCGGCGGCGCGTGCTATCCGGAAATTCATCCCGAAAGCGCAACTCAGAGCGAAGATATTAAATATTTAAAGGAAAAAGTCGACGCGGGCTGTGATTTTCTCACTACGCAGATGTTCTTTGATAATAATCTTCTCTACAATTTCTTATATAAAATTCGTGAGGCGGGTATCACCGTGCCGATCATTCCCGGAATAATGCCGATAACGAACGGCAACCAGATAGAACGCGCACTAAAGCTCTCGGGCTCGTTTATTCCGCAGAGATTTAAATCACTCGTGGACAAATTCGGCTCCGATCCCGAGGCTATGAAGCAAGCGGGTATTGCCTATGCGACCGATCAGATCATAGACCTATACGCAAACGGAATTACAAACGTTCACGTCTATTCGATGAACAAGCCCGACGTTGCCGAGAAGATACAAGCAAACATATCTGCTATTTTAGGAAAATGAGCATAATAAAGATAAAAGAATACCCCGCGCCCGAAGTAAATAGGAGTGAGATACTCAGATATATGCAGGCAAAGGGTGGCGATAGCGCACTTGATGCTCTTATTGAGCGCGGGCTTAAGCTGATTGAGGACAAGCTTTGCTTCAGAGTTTGTTATGCTGAATTCCCTGTTTCCCTGCGCGATGGCGCGCTTAATCTTGGATTTACCGTGACAGATAGCCGCGATCTTTCAAAATGCCTTAACGGATGCGACCGAATTCTGCTTTTTGCCGCAACTGTCGGCATTGAGCTTGACAGGCAAATTTTACGATATAGCAGGCTTGAGCCGTCGATGGCTCTCTGCCTCCAGGCAATAGGCTCAGAGCGCGCAGAGGCGCTTTGTGACGCCTTCTGCGACGATATGGAAATGCAGTATAATGAGCAAGGCTTTTCTCTGCGTCCGCGCTTCAGCGCGGGATACGGAGATCTTCCATTATCTTTGCAAGAGGATATAATCAAGACACTTAATACTCCTAAAAACATAGGTGTCAGCTTAAACGAAAGCTTACTGATGTCGCCGTC
The DNA here is from genome assembly GCA_017504625.1 of Clostridia bacterium. Taxonomy (GTDB): domain Bacteria; phylum Bacillota; class Clostridia; order Oscillospirales; family CAG-272; genus SVTX01. The sequence continues at coordinate 117,965 of JAFVQU010000007.1, forward strand.
AAAAAGCGTAACGGCGATTATCGGAATTAAAGGTGAAAAATGAAAATTCTCGATTATTTAAAAGAAAATATACTCTACCTTGACGGCGGTATGGGAACTCTTTTGCAAGCCGAAGGACTTACGGCTGGCGAGCATCCTGAAAGATGGAATATCACTCACCCCGAGGTTATACAGAGAATACACCGCGACTATTATGACGCGGGATCAAACGTCGTATCAACAAATACTTTCGGCGCAAATCTTCTTAAATTTTCACGTGATGAGCTTGAAAATATAATTAAAGCGGCGGTTGAAAATGCAAAGCTTGCAAAGGAAAGCTCCCGCAACCACGGTGAGAAATATATCGCACTTGATATAGGCCCCTCAGGAAAGATGCTTAAGCCCTATGGCGACCTCGATTTTGAGGATGCGGTATCTCTTTTCGCTGAAACGGTTAAAATCGGAGTAAAATACGGAGTTGACCTTATATACATTGAAACGATGAGCGACAGCTATGAAACCAAGGCGGCTTTACTTGCGGCAAAGGAAAGCTGCGACCTCCCCGTTTTCGTATCGAATGCATACGGCTCTGACGGCAGACTTATGACGGGCGCATCGCCCGCGGCTATGGTTGCTATGCTTGAGGGTATGGGAGCTGATGCCATCGGTGTAAACTGTTCGCTTGGCCCGAAGCAACTCGCGCCCATCGTTGAGGAAATATTAAAATATTCCTCCCTGCCCGTCATCCTCAAGCCCAACGCGGGACTTCCCGAGGTGATAAACGGCAAAACCGTATACAATATTACCCCCGACGAGTTTGCAAACGAGGTAAAATCGCTTATTGGCAAAGGCGTGCGTATCGCGGGTGGATGTTGCGGCACGACGCCCGAATATATTGCGGCGGTTACCAATTTAAAGTGTGAAACCCCTCTGCTCACCGTCAAGAAAAGTCACACCATCGTATCGTCATATACGCACGCGGTAGAAATCGCCGATTCACCTATTCTTATCGGCGAGCGCATTAATCCCACGGGTAAGGCAAGATTCAAGCAGGCTCTGCGCGATAACGACCTTGATTATATTCTCAAGGAAGGACTTGACCAGGAAGCGCGCGGAGTTCATATCCTTGACGTCAACGTAGGTCTTCCCGACATTGACGAGAGTGAGATGATGACAAGAGTTATTTGTGAGCTTCAGGCTATATGTGATCTTCCGCTTCAGATCGACACCTCAAGCACCGAGGCTATGGAATCCGCTCTACGTCGATACAACGGCAAGGCAATGATAAACTCGGTCAACGGCAAAGAGGAATCAATGCGCAAGATATTCCCTCTCGTAAGAAAATACGGCGGCGTTGTTGTTGCTCTTACGCTTGACGAGAACGGCATTCCCGAAACTGCCGATGGCAGAGTCGAAATCGCAAAAAAGATACTCTCAACCGCTGCAGAATACGGCATTGACAAGAAAGACATCGTATTTGATACTCTCACAATGACGGTAAGCGCGGATAAGAACGCGGCAAAGGTTACTCTTGACTCGCTTGAATTTATCACCAAGGAGCTTGGCTGCAAGACCGTGCTTGGCGTTTCAAATATCTCTTTTGGTCTGCCTGCGCGTGATATTATGAATAGTGTTTTCTTCACCTGTGCTCTTGAGCGCGGGCTTAGTGCGGCAATTATGAATCCCTATTCCGATGAAATGATGAAGGTTTATTATTCCTTCCGCGCTTTACATTCTCACGATGAGAATTTTGCTGATTATATTGATTTTTCATCGCGAGTCAGCACACTTACAACAGCCTCCGGCGCAGTAAATGCTGCCGTATCAAGTGACGATACCACCTTGCGCGGCGCGATAATCAAAGGGCTTCGCGAAAAGGCACGCGAGCTTTCAGTTGATATGCTCAAGGACAATGCTCCGCTTGAAATCGTCAAGGAGCATATAATCCCCGCTCTTGACGTGGTCGGCAAGGGCTTTGAGGCAAAGGAAATATATCTCCCCTCTCTTCTTATGAGTGCTGAGGCGGCTAAATCAGCGTTTGAGCCTATCAGCGAGGCAATTCTTAAGGCAAAGGTCGCAGACGAGGTTAAAACGACAGTTGTTATGGCAACCGTCAAGGGCGACATTCACGATATCGGCAAAAACATCGTTTGCCTGCTCCTTGAAAATTACGGCTTCCGTGTCATCGACCTCGGCCGCGACGTTGAGCCGCAAAGAATTGTTGACGCGGCACTTGAAAGTAACGCGGATGTTGTAGGTCTCAGCGCACTCATGACAACGACGGTTCCCGCAATGGAAGAAACTATAAAGTTACTCCGTGAGAAAGCCCCCAAATGCAAAATAATGGTAGGTGGCGCGGTGCTTACCGAGAGCTATTCCCGTCGTATCGGCGCTGACCACTACGCCCCCGACGCTATGGATGGCGTGAGATTTGTTGAGGGGTTGAAATAAAAATAAAGCGACTGACACGTGTCAGTCGCTTTTTTGTATAACGAAAAAGAGTGATAAACCCTCTTTTTAAAAATAAAGCTCCTTGTTTTTTAACAACAGAATTGATACTACAACGGCAACACAAAAGAATACCGAGCATATCGCTATTGTGGTAGAAAGGATAGGCGTAACGATTGCCGTTACAAAATATGTAGCTATCGGGTACATAACGTTTAAAAGAAGTAACGCGGCAAATAAGCACACTGTCATTTTTGCGCCGGCTTTGTTTCGACGATTAGTTTTATACCGAGCAATTACCGACAAAATCGAGGTTGATACAAAACCGATAATAAAAAATATGTCAATAAATATAAGCGCAGGATATTCATGCCAATATATCTCTCTGGCAAGGAAAATTTCATACTCATATTCCATACAATAATGCGAGCACATCAGAGTGATCACAGTACTAATAAAGCTCATAACAATTATCAAAAGGTCTGCAATATCAATAAGTGCTCTGATGAATCTTGTGTTCTTTTTATGAAGCTTTTTGTTAACGGTACCGCAGATCGGACATACCTCGGTATCATCAGGAAATTCATTTCCGCATCTTTTGCATTCAAACATATCCTATCTCCTATTGGTTTGGTGTCTTAATTATATCATATCTTGCAGTTTATGTCAACAATGGATACAAATGCAAGAGTGACGGGATTCTGAACCTTTAACTAAATCCTCACAAGCTCGGATTTAGTCGGTGGATTCGAATTACTCCGTGCGTTCGGACAAAAAGATAGAGGAGGCATATTGCCTCCTCTATCTTTTTGGTCGGAGTGACGGGATTCGAACCCACGACCTCTTGGTCCCGAACAAATACGCCATCGTTTTTTGACTACTTTTGTTGACTTTTTGGTGCTTTTTAGTCCGAAAATGATGCTTTCCGATGCTCCCCGTCGCACTGTTTCCACGTAGTCCGAAGCCGTAGATGGTCAAAGATGTGGTCAAGCCACAATCCGAACCAACAAACCAAGCCGCGATTATAGCAAACTCATACCGTCAGGTGACTAAACGGTTC
>JAFVQU010000017.1 GCA_017504625.1 Clostridia bacterium
GCGAATAACACGAATGCCCGAAAGATTTTCCTGTGCCACCGCAGAGAGAAGCCCTTCGTTTTCGTCACATTCCTCGAAGCTGTCGGCGAGCTTATTATGAAATATCACCGATACAATCACAAATATCGGCATCGGAGCAAGCGCAATAAAAGCGAGCTTCATATCCATCGTAAACATAAAATATCCCGAAAGTGCCACCGTCAGAACGATGCGCACGATAGATGTCATTTGCTTGGAAAGGAAATCCTTCACGGTATCAATATCAGTTGTGGAGCGTTGTATCAGGTCGCCCGTCTTGTTCTGCGAGAACCAAGAATAAGGCAAGCACTGAATGTGAGAGAACAAGCCGTCGCGGATATTTTTAACGAGCCTACCCGATGCCCGCGCTTCAAGCACACGAAAGCCGTAGCTTGCAAGCACGTGAACGAGAGCAACGCCGATAATGACGAGCGCAATGATCCAAATATTCTCGGCGATGTGTGCGATGCCTCCAAGCGCATCAAGCAACAGAGTCATATACGACGGCAATTCAGATTCGTTACCGCAAATAATTCCGTCTACGGCAACACGAATGATCTGCGGTTGCAAGGTGCTTGCGAGGGTTGAAAGAATAGCCGCAAGCATACACAAAACGAACAGTCCCTTGCAGCCTTTCAGAAAGCTGCCGAGCAAACGGAGTTTGCTTTTGCCAAACCTACGCTTTTTTTGATTGTTTTTCATATATTCCTGCCTTTCCATCGCTTTTGCAAACAAAAAAGCCCGAGTATTGCAAAAGCAATAACCCGAGCTCACTCGGACACCTAATCCGGCAATTGAACACTACGGTGTTCTGCCTCCGGTGACCAAAAATATTCTACGCGGATATTATACCACAAATGTAGGCGAATGTCAAGCAAACGATTGAAAAATTCACAAAAACGTGATATAATGAACTCACCGATGAATAAGAATTTGTAGGTGTGTCGATGTTTTTAGGACGAAGTGAAGAATGGTAGTATTGTCTTTCAAATCATAATAAAATAGATTTGGAGGACAGTATGAAACTGAATACAGAGAAAATAACAAAAGAAAGCCGATATTGGCAACAAATAAATTCCTTGGCAAAGGAAGCCTTTCCGCCGGAGGAATATCTTGCACCCGATAAGCTCGTTGAAATGTCAGAGGCAGAAAACTTCGACTTTTTGGCTTTGACGGACGGAGGGGACTTCGTAGGATTTATGGTTGTGCAGATATATAAAAATCTTGCATATCTTTTCTTCTTGGCGATAGATTCCGCTTGCCGCGCAAGGGGCTACGGTAGCCGAGCCATAAAAACCTTACGTACATTGTATCCCGATAAAAAACAGGTTGTGGATTTTGAAATGCTTGAAGAAGCCGCACCTAACAATATCCAACGAATAAAAAGACGGAAATTCTATCTCAAAAACGGATACAAGGAAACGGGCTTGTTCCTTTCCTATCTCGGCGTTGATTACGAGGTGTTCTGTATGAGCGAGGATTTTGATCCGAAGGAATTCAAGGAGATGATGAAAGAAATTCGAGTGGAAGGATTTGAGCCAAAATATTTTTGCAAATAATCAAATTCCAATTTGTCGGGATGATAAAAAAGCGAGGACTGGCAGAAAACGATCTGTCAGCCCTCAAAAATTGCATCGCAGAAAGCAAAGAAAAGGGATTTTCAAAAGGATTGAGAAAAAGTAATGGAAAATCCCCCAAAAAGCAAAAAATAGGCAAACATGTGGTCAATCGAAAATAGCCGTTTTTGTGAAAAACATATAGAAAAACAGCCGAAAACAAGTCAAAATGGCTTGTTTTCGGCTGTTTTTTGGTCGAAGTGACAGGACTCGAACCTGCGATCTCATCGTCCCGAACGATGCGCGATACCACCTTCGCTACACCTCGATGTGGTAAAAATATACGATTTTTTTGTAAGTGGTCAAACATGTGGTCAGACCGAAGATTTGATGATTTTTCGACATTCGGGAGAGCCGAAAAAGTCAGTGTTTTCAAGGGTTTTCGGCTCTTCTCGAAAATTCTACGTCGAAAACGGTGATTGAGTCCCGAACCAAGCGCACTACCAAACTGTGCCACACCCCGTTTTTTCAAACACACGTTAGTATAGCACAGTTTGGGGCAAATGTCAAGTCATTTTGGAAATTTATTTATCTTGACTCAGTGGCTCATCGATCGCGAAAATTTAATTTTCAAGCGCAATATATTCTTCTGCAAAGTGTACCGCAACAGCTCCGTCTGAAACAGCGGTCACGACCTGACGAAGTGCTTTGGTACGAACGTCACCAATCGCAAAAACGCCATCAAGACTTGTTTTTGTTGTTTCATCCGCAATTATATAGCCTCCGTTGTTAAGGTCAAGCTTACCTTCAAAAAGATATGTGTTTGGCTTACGTCCGATGCTTACAAATACGCCGTCTGCTTTGATATCGCGCTCTTCCCCGCTTTTGTTGTTCTTAACAGTCACGCCCGTTACCTTCTGCTCAAAGCTGATATCCGATACCGTACTGTTGGGGATTATCTCAATATTTTCTGCACGGATAAGGGGATCGTGATATATCTTGGTTGCCTTAAGCCCTTCATTCCGGTGGACAAGATATACCTTCTCTGCAAGGCGGGAGAGATACAGCGCATCCTCCGCCGCAGTATTTCCGCCGCCGACGACCACGACCGTCTTTCCTTTATAAAACCGGCCGTCACAATGTCCGCAGTAGTGGATTCCTCTGCCCATAAGGTCGTCCTCTCCCTCAAGTCCGAGAGTGCGAGGATCCGCGCCTGTTGCGATAACTACGGTACGCGAGAGATATTCGCCCGACGTGGTAACTATTCTCTTTACACCGCCCTCAAGCTCAACAAGCGTGACCTCACCGTACTCGGTGACCGCTCCGAACCTTTGCGCGCCTGCTTGCATTTTCATACCGAGGGTAAAACCGTCAATTCCCTCGTCAAAGCCGGGATAATTATCAATAGTTTCTGTCACCGCCATCTGACCGCCGGGCTGCATCTTTTCAAGCACTAATACGTCCAGTCCCGCGCGCGAAGCGTAAAGCGCCGCGCTGTACCCTGCAGGTCCGCCACCTATTATTATCATATCGTGTGTTCTATTCATATCTATTCTCTCTTTCATTTTATCTACACTTAAATTATACCCATTTTTCCCCGAATATTCCGTGACGAAGTCACAATATTTATCTATATTGACACGGATAAAAAAGAGTGCTATAATTTATTTATAGATTATTACGATTCGGAGTATTGTATGAACGATAACGAAGTAATTGAATTACTGCAAAGCAACTTCAGCTTTTGGGAGAAAATGAACGAGCATGATAAGCAAACGTTTATTCGCTCGTCGCAAAAGGTATGCTTCAGCAAGGGCACGAACATACACAACGGCAACGATTGCACAGGTGTAATACTTATAAAATCAGGCAATCTTCGCATTTATATGCTGTCGGATGACGGAAAAGAAGTAACGCTCTCCCGCCTTTTTGCGGGTGACATGTGCATGCTTTCTGCGTCATGCGTGCTTGATTCTATCACATTTGACGTGCTTGTAGATGCGGAGGAGGACAGCGAATGCGTTGTCGTCGGAGGCTGTGCGTATGAGGATCTCGCAAGACGACTTCCCGAAGCCAAGATATTCGCACTTGAAACCGCGCTTGCCCGCTTCTCAGACGTAATGTGGGTAATGCAACAGATACTATTTATGAGCATGGATAAGCGACTTGCCATCTTTTTGCTTGACGAGATCGCAAAAACGGGATATGATACCGTAAAATTAACACACGAGCAGATCGCCAAGTACATGGGATCTGCCCGTGAGGTAGTATCAAGAATGTTAAAATATTTTTCGACTGAGGGGTTGATATCCTCTTCTCGCAGTGAGGGTATCAAGATCCTTGACAAAAAGCGTCTCCGCGCCTTAACCCTCTAACATCTTAAGCACGTCCGCCTTAGGACGCGCGCCCGACGACTGTTTTACTACCTTGCCGCCGTCGAGTACGACGAGAGTGGGAATACTGATAACGCCAAACTGCTGCGCAAGCTCCGGCTCGTCATCAACGTTGACCTTTGCCACAACGATATCATCTCTTTCGCCTGCGATCTCGTCAACTATGGGGGAAAGCATACGGCAGGGGCCGCACCAGTCTGCGTAAAAATCAACGAGCACCTTCTTCTCGCCGCCAACTATTTCATTATAATTCTCTTTACCAAGCTTTAATACTGACATATTTTAATCTCCTTTTGTCTTGTGATGTTTTATTTTACACTCCCATAATACCATATTTTTGGAGGGTATTCCGTGATTTAGTCACCAAATAAGGCAAAAGGAGAAATTTTTTAAAAAATAAAAAGAGGGCTATCCCTCGTGTGATAGATACCGATAAAAACTAAGTGACCCTTGACCGCCCTTCTTTACGAACGATCAAGGGTCACTTATTTTCAGTCTTGGTATCTAACATCTTTTGTAATCCTCTCTTTCATTTTATTCCTCTTACCGATACTTCACATAACTCTAAACTTTAAAACTTAGCTTTCTTAGGGTTCCCTTTTAGTTTTCCGAGCTTGCTTTTCTCAGCAAAGGTTGAATTTCGTCATTTGGACTTCTTCTATAAATTCTCCGCTCTCCCGATCTCTATATCTATTTTAAACACACTCGTTGTAATTCCGCTCTACAACCTCTTTTTCACACACCGTATCGAGATCTGCATTGTCTTTATGAAGTCCGGCTCTTTAGATTTCCATTGGCCTATCCTCCTCTTGACACCTTTATTATAGCAGATATTTTTGAGCTTTGCAATAGGCAAATTGTAAAAAGTTCACAATTATTTTTTGTGCAATAGGTAGAAGTTGTGCATTATGTGCATAAAAGGTCTTTACAAGCTGCTACAAGTGTGATATAATTATAGTGTTGTGGTGTCTAAAAGATTTTGACATCAAAAAAGAGGGCTTGCGCCCTCTTTTATTTTTTGAATTAAAGCGCAAACTGGAAAACACAGAATGCTGCATATATGCAAAGAAGCGTGATTCCCTGCCAGCGCGAAAGCTTGCCCTTGATAAGCGCGGGAATAGTCATAAGTCCCATTACTATGAACACAATGGGAATATCTATAACGAGCGAGGCATTCATGCCCTGCACAAGCTTTTCGGCAGGAACGACAAAGGGATTGATGGTAATTGCCGTACCGCTTACAAGAACGAGGTTAAAGATGTTAGCACCTATAACATTGCCGAGAGAAAGCGAGCTGTGACCCTTCAAAAGCGCGGTTACCGCGGTTACAAGCTCGGGAAGTGACGTGCCGAGAGCTACGAAGGTAAGTGAAATAACAGTCTGAGGAACTCCAAGCTCTTCTGCGATAATAATTCCGTTATCAACAAGCAGATCTGCGCCGAGTGCTATAACCGCCGCACCGAGAATAAGGAACAATACGTTTGAATTTAAAACAAATCCAAGCTTCTCGTTGATAGCCGCCTTCAAAATACCGATAGCCGCAAGAATAATGCCAACTATTCCGCTGAGGTAGAATCCCACGAATGCACCAAAGCTTGACGTATCGGTCATAAGTCCGCCGTTGGCTACAATATTAATGATCTGCGCCGCAATAAGCGATGCTCCGACTATCAAGAAACCGATAAAATCGCCCTTTGAGCCCTGATCCTCCTCTGCGACCTCGTCATCAAGCACGTCTGAGATAAAGTCCTTGTCAATTTCTGAGGGCTTGGGCTTCATTTCCTTGACTGCCTGGATAACAAGAACCGTCATATACGCTAAGAATCCGCAAAGCAACAAAATTCCCGTCCAACGAGCGAATTCGCCGAAGAAATATGCGGCAAACGCATATATCGCCATAGCGCCAAAGAAAAATATTACGGGAAAACGAAGCGCTTTCTTATCAGCGTTAGCGGGACGAATGGCAATAGTGAGCGCCGCTATAAGAGAGGTGTTACAAATAATAGATCCGATTGCGTTTCCATACGCCATAGCACCCGAACCTTGCATTGCACCCGTTGCCGACACCATTACCTCGGGCAAGGTCGTGCCGATAGACACTACGGTCGCACCGATAAGTATTTCGGGGATATGGAAACGGTGCGCGATACCCGTGGCACCGTCAACGAACCAGTCGCCGCCCTTGATAAGAAGAACAAGACCGACTGCAAATAATAAAACAGGAATAAGCATTTCTATTTCTCCTTTACGCACATTACAATTATTTTATCACATTTGCGTTTTCGTGTCAACCGAAAAAACAAGGAAAAAGGCGGCAAGCCGCCTTTTTTATGTGAAATTAAACTCCGGAATAAGCCGAGAATCCGCCGTCGATGGGAAGAACAACACCCGTGATAAAGCCCGCAGCCTTGTCGTTGAGGAGGAAGAGCAAGCCGCCCTCAAGCTCCTCGGTCTCGCCAAAGCGTCCGAGAGGAGTTGCCGCCAAGATCTTGCCGGTTCTTGCCGTAGGAGTTCCGTCGTCATTCCAGAGAAGCTTAGCATTCTGCTGTGTTGAGAAGAAACCGGGAGCGATAGCGTTTACTCTGATTCCCTCTCTTGAGAAATGTACTGCAAGCCACTGAGTAAAGTTCGAAATAGCTGCCTTTGCACCCGAATATGCGGGAATCTTTGTAAGGGGAGTGTACGCGTTCATCGAAGAAATATTAAGGATACTACATCCCTTTCTGCCGAGCATCTGCGATGCAAACGCCTGAGTAGGAATAAGAGTGCCGAGAAAGTTAAGGTTGAATACGAAGCCTACGCCGTCACTGTCAAGATCAAAGAAGCTCTTTGTATCAGCATCAATGTCGCCGGGCTCGTAATATTCCTTGTCGGTAGTTGCTCTGGGGTTGTTACCGCCCGCACCGTTTACAAGAATATCGCAAGGGCCGAAATCTCCCTTTACCTTATCCGCAACCGTATAGCAAATTTCTTTATTGAGCACGTTGCACTCGTAAGCCTTTGCAACACCGCCTTCTGCAACGATTTCATCAGCATAAGCCTGCGCCGCGGTCACGTTGAGGTCAAGAAGCGCAACCTTTGCGCCTGCGCGAGCAAGTACCTTTGCGAAATACGAGCAAAGTACACCGCCCGCACCGGTAACAACTGCTACCTTACCCGAAAGATCGGTATTTATAACGTTCTGATTCATAAAAAATTTCTCCTTAAATTATTATTTGGTCAGGGATTTTTCGCACGCCTCGAAAAGACCGTTGATATAGGTTGCTCCGAGCGCTCTGTCAAAAAGTCCGTAGCCGGGCTTACCGGTCTCGCCCCAGATCATTCTGCCGTGGTCGGGACGCACGTAGCCGTCAAAGCCGTTCTCGCAAAGTGCTTTTACGATTTCGTAAACATCAAGTGAGCCACAGCTTGAGAGATGCGCTCTCTCCTCAAACGAGCCGTCCTCCATGATCTTGATATTTCTGATATGCATGAAGGCAATTCTATCCCTCTTTGCGTATTTTCTTACCATTTCGACAACGTCGTTGCTTGCGGCGCAACCAAGGCTGCCTGTGCAAAGACAAAGACTGTTTGCGGGGCTATCCACGATAGAGAGGAATCTGTCAAGATTTTCCTCGCAGGTGATAATTCTGGGAAGACCGAAGATGGGATATGGCGGGTCGTCGGGATGGATAGCCATTCTGACACCACACTCCTCTGCTACGGGAATGACCTTCTTTAAGAACTTTTCAAGGTTAGCCCAAAGTCCTTCCTCTCCGATCTCGCCGTAAGCCGTTATAAGCTCTCTGACCTCGTCCTGAGTGTAGCTCGAGTCCCAACCGGGAAGATGGATATCGTCCTTGAGAGGATCAAGACCTCTCATCTGGTCCCAATACATAACAAGGCTTGTAGAGCCATCGGGAGCCTTCTTATCGAGCTGAGTTCTCGTCCAGTCGAATACGGGCATAAAGTTATAGGTAACACACTTTACACCGTACTTTGCGCAACGGCGGATATTCTCGCAATATACCTCAAGAAGCTTGTCCACGTCACCGCGACCAAGCTTGATATCCTCGTGAACGGGAATTGACTCAACTACGTCAAAAACAAGATTGTTCTCGTCGCACTCGCGCTTCATAGCCTCAAGGCTTTCCTCGGGCCATACCTCGCCGGGCTTTACGTCGTAGACCGCCGAAACGATAGAGCGCATACCGGGAATCTGAGAAATGTACTCAAGAGAAATGGGATCGTCCTTTCCGTACCAACGGAATGAGAGCTTCATGTTCATATTTTTCCTCCGCTTTATTGGATAATTAATGTTTTTTTATTGACTCACGGTACTCCTTGGGAGTTTTGCCCGTGTGTTTTTTGAATATTTTAGAGAAATACTGAAGATCGACTATGCCGCAATGCACCGCGATAGTCTGAATCTGCAGGTGTGTCGTTTCAAGTAAATAAATGGCGTGCTTTACTCTGCGATCCCTTATATACTCGGTTATAGTCTTGCCCGTTTCCTTCTTGAATACCGCAGAAAGATAGCCTGAGCTTATTTTTTGTTCCTGAGCAATAGACGAGAGGGTAAGATCAGATGAAAGATCGGACTCTATAAAGACTATCGCCTTTTGAACTGTCGGAGAGTAATCACTCATTGAATGACGGCGCACAAGTCGGCAATATGACTGGAACATATCTCCCATAAGCTCGTTTATGGCGGAAAGTGACGTCATCTGCTCAATTTTTGTCGCATAAGACGATGAAACGCTGTCAAGATAGACGGGATGAACTCCACCCGATTCAGCCGCTTTACGAAGCAAGGTATTCATGATGATACTGTAATTTTTCATATTACGTATCGGATCAGTAGTTCTCTGCTCAAAGCTCATTTCATTGAACGATGCCATAAGCTGACTTGCCTTATGAGCTTGACCGCGTGATACCGCGCTCATCATCTCGTTCTCGAATGCATATCTCTGCTCCATAAGCTTCATATTAATAAGAGCAGCATCAAGAGTTCTATCCTGAATTTCGTTTATCGGAGAGGTAGGAACCGCTCTTTCGCTCTCAACGTCAACAACTGTGAAATTGGACTTTCCGTAAACCGTATCACCAAGCGCGTCAATAACGAGGAAAAGATGGCTGTTTTCCGCAATGATCGGAATACTCATGTAATAATGTTCAAATATTTTTTGATTTTTGGGAGATATGCCAAAAATCTCACCAAGCTCGAGCAGGTCTTTTTCCGTCGGTACGTTTTTAAGATACGGACCGATCATCAATATATTTTTCTCCGCTCTTTGAGGAAGGATCATATAAACGTAACAAAGTCTGTACGGTGTAGTTATTTTATAGATAGTATTGCTTTCAAGCTGCGGAAGTACAGTTGAAATTGCGGCATCCGCATCGGATGTGCTATTGAACAGCGCAAGCAAATCTGCGTCGATGACCTCGGAGAAGAGATCGTTCGGGCTCACAAAGTGAGGATGAATATGACTTTTTTCAAATACACTGTAAACAAACTCAAGCTGCTTGTCGTAAAACATTCTCACCACCCCTTTCGTAAAATTTGGAATTAATTGATCGCAATATGGTAAAAAATCTACTGACAATACTCAATCGGGATAATTATATCATATATAATTGCCGCGCGCCATTTCAAATATTGTTTATTTTTAATTGCTTTAGGCAATATTTGCAATATTTTCAAAAAAACGGGGCATGTGATAATATTCAGACACAAAAAACATCGCAGGCTATTTTGTGCTTGTAAAAATAATGTTATATATCCATTTTCAACAATCTACGAACAATTATATCATATATTTTGTATATTTGCAATAGCATTTTATGCACAATAATTAATATTATACAAATATAGATGCTTTTTTTACTCACGATGTTTTAAAAAATAACTTATAATTAAAATAGTGAATTGGACGTAGCGGTTTAAGACGACCTTTGACACTAAAAGAATTATGAAAGAGGTACGAAATGAAAAAAGAAAAAAAAGCACCGTTGCTTGACGCAAACGGTAAGCGCAAATTTGGTATGCGCGACAAGCTTGCTTATGCAGCAGGCGACCTTGGTTGCAACATGAGCTTCGGTCTTAAGTCCACCGTACAGACCTTCTGGCTTGTTTACATGATGATGGAAACAGGTCTGTTCTCAATCCTTCTCCTGATCGTTCAGGCTTGGGATGCAATCAATGACCCGCTTATCGGCTCTCTTATCGACAGTGACAAGAGAAAGTATAAGATGGGTAAGTACAAAACCTATATCTTTATCGGCGCACTCGGACTCCTTGTCGGTGGTGCGGCAGTATTCCTTCCCTTCCCGAAGGCAGACATGGTAATTAAGGCGATTCTCTTCGTTATAGGATATATCATCTGGGATGCAGCCTACACTATGGCAAACGTTCCCTATGGCACTATGCTTAACATCGTTACCGAGGATGCCGGTGAGAGAACACAGCTTTCTGTGTTCAGATCAATCGGCGGTGCTATCGGTAATATTCTTCCCAGCGTTATCCTTCCCATGCTCATTTGGGAAAAGGTTACTTACCCCGAGGGCGGCGCTCAGACTCTCTGGAATAAGCTCTCTGATTCCTTACAGGGAACCGCTATTAAATTAGCAGACCTGACACACGTTCCCAATATTCCTAATATCTTCTTTGATGAAAACAAAAACGATATAGCAGGACAGATGTATGAGGTCGGCGACAAGGTTTATAGTCCTCTTACCGGTGCTCAATTTGAAATCCTTCACGGTGACAAGGTGTTCTGGGCGGCACTTATTATGGGAGTTTTGGGACTTGCATGCTTCCTCTTTATGATCAAGAACATCACCATCCGCGGCAACGAATACGCACAGCTTAATAATGAGGGCGGCTCAAAGGTTAACCTTATCAAGTCCTTTGGTACTTTCATGAAGAACCGCCCCGCAGTTGGTTGTACTATCGCGGCTATGGGTATGTTCATCGGTATGCAGTCTGCAACTACCGCTAACACCATTATGTTTGCTACCCACTTCGGTCAGGCTTCACTTTCCGGTCTTGTAATGATGGTTGGTTTCCTTCCTATGTTCATCTTTATGCCCTTTGCTACCAAGCTCGTTAAGAAGTACGGTAAGAAAGAGGTTGCCTCTATCGGATCTATCGCGGGTCTCGTTGGCGCGGCTATTCTTCTCATCTTCCCCCTCTGCCCCAAGAGTATTCAGCTCATAGTTTATATGATAGGTCTTGTATTCTTCGGCCTCGGTCTTGGATTCTATAACTGCGTATCCTGGGCTATGATGGGTGACGCTATTGACTACCAGGAGTGGAAGAGCGGCAAGAGAGAGGAAAGCGTTGTTTACGCGCTTCACTCTTTCTTCAGAAAACTCGCTCAGGGTGTTGGACCCGCGGCTGTAATCGCTATTATGGGTACATCCCTTATCGGTTATAAAGAAGCTCTCGGTACTATCGGTCAGTCGGCAAGTACCGCACAGAATATGTGCTGGCTCGTTGCGATCCTCTATGCGATCAGCGCTATTTCTCAGTTTGTAGGTGTTGCAATTGTTTATAACATCGACAAGAAGACTCTTAACAAGATGAGTGAAGAGCTTGCAGCAAGAAGAGCTGTAGATGCTCCCGTTGAGGAATAATTATTGACTTTTTAGAAGTGTCCGACCGTAAAAAAACGGTCGGACACGTTTGAAATTTATAGCGAGTTCACATTTCAGAGTTATAATAGCATTATCACATAAAACAAGGAGAAATTCCGTGAGAAACATCTTAAATCTTAATGAAAATTGGCTTTTCGTCAAGAATACCACTGACGTTAAGCTCACCGAGGGTACTACGCTTACCCTTCCCCACACCTGGAACAACGAGGACGGCTATGACGGCGGCAACGATTACTTCCGCGGCTCTTGCCTCTACAAAAAGACACTTGACAAGGCTACTCTCCCCGAGGGCGACCTTTACTATCTCGAATTTCGCGGCGCAAACTCGTCTGCTGACGTCTACGTTAACGGCGAGAAGCTCGCTCATCACGACGGCGGTTACTCGACTTGGAGAGTAAATATCACCGAGAAGATCACCGACACTACCGAGATCGAGGTTATCGTTGATAACTCGCCCAACGAGGAGGTTTATCCTCAGATGGCAGACTTTACCTTCTACGGCGGTCTTTACAGAAACGTAAACCTTATCGCAGTGAACAAGGCGCACTTTGACCTTGATTACTACGGCGCGCCCGGTATAATGATCACTCCCACAGTTGATGGTACTGACGCAAAGGTTGAGGTTGAAGTTTTCACCACCGAGCTTGCAGAGGGTCAGAAGATAGTTTACACCCTTTATGACAAAGAAGAAAACGAGCTTCAGAAGATCGAATCTACCGATAAGAAGGTTGTATTTGAGATCAAGGACGTTCATCTCTGGCACGGTCGCAAGGATCCTTACCTCTACTGCTGCGAGGCAGAAATTGTTGAGGGCGAGACTGTTCTTGACAACGTATGCTCACGATTCGGCTGCCGTACCTTCAAGATCGATCCCGAAAACGGCTTTATCCTCAACGGTGAGGAATATCCTCTCCGCGGCGTATCGCGCCATCAGGACAGATGGGGATTCGGTAACGCACTTCTTCCCGAGCATCACGAAGAGGACATCAAGCTCATAATGGAAGTCGGAGCGACAACTATCCGTCTTGCTCACTATCAGCACGATCAGTATTTCTACGATCTTTGTGACGAGAACGGTCTTGTCATCTGGGCAGAGATCCCCTACATTTCAAGACACATGCCCGGCGGACGCGAGAACACTATCTCGCAGATGAAGGAGCTTGTATCTCAGAACTACAACCATCCCTCTATCGTTGTTTGGGGACTTTCCAACGAGATCTCCATTGCAGGCTCTGATAACGATCTTCTTGAAAATCACAAGATACTCAATAATCTCGTTCACGAGATGGATAAGACCAGACTTACCACCATCGCTGCTGTTTCGATGTGTAAGATGGACGACCCTTATCTCCAGATTCCTGACGTTGTTTCCTACAACCACTACTTCGGTTGGTACGGTGGCGATACCACGATGAACGGCCCTTGGTTTGACAAGTGGCACGCAACTCATCCCAATATTCCGATCGGATGCTCCGAGTACGGATGCGAGGCGCTCAACTGGCACACCAGCACTCCTAAGCAGGGTGACTACACTGAGGAATATCAGGCATACTACCATGAGGAGCTTATCAAGCAGCTCTTTACCCGCAAATATATGTGGGCAACTCACGTATGGAACATGTTTGACTTCGGCGCAGACGCTCGAGCTGAGGGCGGTGAAAACGGACAGAACCACAAGGGTCTTGTTACCATGGATCGTAAGTATAAAAAGGATGCCTTCTACGCTTACAAGGCATGGCTTGTATCCCCCGAGGTCGATCCCTTCGTTCACCTCTGCGGCAAGAGATATATCGACAGAGTTGAGGACGTAACCAAGGTTACCGTTTACTCTAATCTTCCCGAGGTTGAGCTTTTTGTTAACGGCGAGTCAATCGGCAAAAAGACTGCCGAGGATCACTTCTTCTACTTTGACGTAAAGAACGTTGGTGAAACTACTATCGTCGCAAAGGCAGGCGAGCATACCGACGAGGGCAAGATCCGCAAGGTTGATGAGATGAATATGGACTACGTTCTCCGCGAGGTTGGCGCAGTTCTTAACTGGTTTGACGTGGTTGAAAAACCCGGCCGCTACTCTCTCAACGACAAGATCTCTGACATTATGAAGTCAAAGAGAGGTAAGCTTTGGTTTATCGGCATGGGACTTAAGATCAAGAAAAAGATGGATGCTAACAAGAAGGCTAACAAAGACGGTAAGGCTGAAAAGAAGTCGGGCGGATTTGAGGTCGATCTTAAGGCTGACGGCGGTCTTATGCAAATGATGGGAGGCTTCACGGTTCTTCGTCTTTCCAGTATGATGGGCATGATGAACGTAAGCTTTACTAAGGAAGAGCTTCTCAAGCTTAACAAGAAGCTTAACCGCATAAAGAAACCCAAAGACGTTAAATAAACAAAAAAAGCAGACGGCTCAGCCGTCTGCTTTTTTATATTAAGCTATAGGATTTTTTCTGATAAAGAGTACACCGAGCGTATTTCTTCCACAATGCGACGAGATCGTGCATCCCGCGCGTGTGTTCATTACGTTAGCATCGGGAGCAAGCTCCTTCACCTTGTTCACGCAGGAATTTATTATCTCGGGATCGCAACCCGCGTGAGTTACGAATATCTTGTCAGTATAGATATCCGACGCATCACCAACACGGTCGGCAATATACTGAGGAAGAACTGCGCCGAATTTGCCGCGATACTTCTTGCCAACTCCCATCTTACCGTCTTTTACGGTGATGCAAGGCTTAAGGCCAAGCACGGTTGCGCCGACCTTTGCAACGGCAGAGCAACGTCCGCCCTTATAGAGAAATTCAAGACTGTCGATTACGAAAGAAGCGTCGACGTTGGGAGTGAGAGCCGAGCAAGCTTCAGCGATCTCTTTTGCGCTCTTGCCTTCCGCCGCCATTTCTGCCGCGGTGAGAACGAGCAAACCACCGCCTGTCGAAAGATTTCTCGTATCAACAGCATATACGTTCTCATATTCCTCGGCTACAAGACGTGCGTTACTGAATGTAGACGACATCTCCGAGCTTATCGCAAAGAAAACGATGGAAAAACCTTCACTCGTCTTCTCCTCAAAAAACTCCTCGTACTGCGCGATATTTACCGCAGCTGTCTTTGGAAGTGTTCCGGTCTTTTCGTAATTTTCATAGATCATATCGGGGTTGATGTCAACTCCATCGGTATACGTCTTATCTCCGAGTGTAACACCAAGCGGAAGAATATGAATATCATACTTTTCAATCAATTCGGGGCTTAAGTCGCAGGTACTGTCACTTGCAATAATAATCTTCTCTGCCATATTATAAAAACCTCTCGTTGCTTTATTTTTTCCATTCTAACACAGTTTTATTAACTGAATGTTATATTTTAACTTTTTTCGACTCTATAAGTATAATATATATTTGTTGATATGTCAATATCCTTAAAAAATCGTTTTTTCGTTGACAAACAATTATGGGTGTGATATAATCAATATACAAATTATTTTTTGAGAAATTTTCAAGATGGAGTCATTATGTCCAATTTAATTTTACAAGATATCAAAATCAATTTTGAATTTATGAGTCAGGTAGAGAAAAAAATCGCAAATTTGATTGTTTCCGATCCACAAAAATTCACGACATATTCGCTCTCCGAGGTTTCTGAAATAGCACAGGTATCTCAAGGAAGCGTTATAAATTTTTCAAACAAGTACAGCGGTGGTGGGTTTCCATCTCTCAAGCTTGCGATTGCGGCATCTCTGGCACAGGAACAGAAGAAAACGTTTAGCAAAATAGGAAACAGCGATTCTCTCACCGAAATTTTTCACGACACGGCAGCAAACATAAATGATGCACTCTTGAATACGATAGAAACAAACAGCGAAGAAATGCTAAAAAAGGCCGCAGATATGATACTTGCCGCAAGCAAGGTAGAGATATACGGATTTTTCCGCTCCGCAGCTGTTGCAACGGATTTTTACTATCAGCTTTTACAGATTGGAATTCCATCAACCTTCGTCAGCGACGTTTTCACATGTACGCTCTCGGCATCAATGCTTGACAGCAACAGTTTGGTTATAGCGATCTCCTCCTCAGGACAAACTCAAGAGCTATTAAACGCCGTTGAGCAGGCTAAAAAAAGCGGCGCCTCGATCATTTCAATCACATCCAATCGGAACTCTCCCCTTCCGGAACTTTCCGACGTTACCCTCTATTCTTCGCCAAGTGGAAACTCGCTTACAAGCAAAATTTCTGAGGTTCGTATTTCTCAGCTGACACTCACTGACACGCTCTGCGCGTATTTACGCGGAAAGCTCGATGCCGACGGACACAATTCGTATTTCAAAATGAAGGAACTGCTTAAGCTCTTGAACGTAAAGGACATTTAAAATGTTAAGCCAAAAAGCAAAACACGCCGCAATGATAGGAACGCTTTGCTCGGTTTCCTACTTTGCAGTTTACATAATTAGAAACATATTAAGCGCGGTAACGCCTCAAATGGTTGAGGGCGGATATACGGAAGCTTATATCGGTAGCATTTCGGCTCTCTATTTCACATTTTATGCCATCGGACAGCTTATAAACGGTGCAATTGGTGATAAAATCAAAGCAAAATGGATGATAAGCATCGGCCTTGCAGGCGCCGGTGTAACCAACTTTATTTTTTCTCGTGTCACCCTAATTCCCGAGGCTGCAACCGTCGCATACGCATTATCGGGATATTTTTTATCAATGATATATGGGCCTATGACCAAGGTAGTTGCTGAAAACACCGATCCTCTCCACGCAACGCGTTGCAGTATTGGCTACACCTTCGCATCATTTTTCGGATCCCCCGCAGCGGGAATTCTCGCGTCCTTCCTTGCATGGCAAAGCGTTTTTGCGGTCGGCAGTACTGCTCTCGTCTTTATGTCAATAACGGTTTTTATTTTCTTCTCAATATTCGAGCAACGTGGAATCGTCAAATACGGACAATATAGGGCCGAGAAAAAAGGCATCAGAAATATCGGCGTGCTTTTCAAGCGTCAAATAGTCAAATATTCCCTTATCTCCGTCATAACGGGTGTCGTTCGCACCTCGGTAGTCTTCTGGTTGCCAACTTATATAGCTCAACATCTTAACTTTTCCGCAAAGGATTCAGCAAGCATTTTTACGGTGGCGACACTTATAATTTCACTGACTGCGTTTATTGCAGTATTCGTTTACGAGAGATTGGGATATAGTATAGACAAAACAGTGCTCGTTATGTTCTCAAGTGCGACAGTATTCTTTATACTGACGTATTTTGTCGATCAACCGATACTAAATATAATCTTTATGGTTCTCGCCATTATGTCGTCCAATGGGGCGGCGTCGATGCTCTGGAGCAGATATTGCCCGAGCCTGCGTGACACGGGTATGGTGTCCTCGACAACCGGATTTCTTGACTTCTTAAGCTATATGGCGGCATCAGCAGGAAATATTATTTTTGCAAATGCCGTCACAAATATCGGGTGGGATAATCTTATTCTCGTCTGGATAGGATTGATGATTCTCGGTGTCGTAGTGGTGATGCCGTATAAGAAGATGAGTCTGTATAAAAAAACGAAGTAGAACTCTAAATCAGATTTGCGACAAGGTCTCGTTAATATCAAAGTCTTTCTTCCACAAAACAGGAAAATCCTTTCGGGTTTTCGAGATTCTTCGTTATCAATATTTACATTAAAAAAGATAGAGAGGTTTTTTACCTCTCTATCTTTTTTGGTGGAGACAGTAGAACTCGAATCTACGACCCCTTGCATGTCAAGCAAGTACTCTAACCAACTGAGCTATGCCTCCGTGTTGATGACCTTTATATTATACTATAACAAAGCAAAAAAATCAAGACCTTTTTTTAATTTTATATAAAAATTTTCCACAAAAATGCCACGGCGACGCCGTGGCATTTAGTTTTTAATTATTCTGCGTCAGCAGCTTCCTCTACAGCCTCTACAGCTGCCTCGTCCTCGGGCATTGCCTCTGCAAGTGCCTGAGCTTCTTCGAGGAGAGCTCTGATGGAAAGGCTTACCTTCTTCTTCTCGTCGTCAACCTCAACGATCTTTGCGTCAACAGTCTGGCCAACCTCAAGAACGTCAGCAGGCTTTGCGATCTTTGTCATAGCGATCTGAGAAATGTGGATAAGTCCGTCTACACCGTCAACGATCTCTGCGAATGCACCGAAGGGCATCATGCTTACGATCTTAACTGCAACGATGTCGCCAACCGCATAGTTGGTCTTGAAGATAGTCCAAGGATTAGTTTCCTCGGTCTTGTATGTAAGAGAAATTCTCTTCTTTTCCTTGTCAACGCTCTTAACGGTAACGGTGATCTCGTCGCCGATAGCAACAACGTCTGCGGGAGACTTAACTCTCTTCCAAGAAAGCTCACTTGCGTGAACCATTCCGTCTACACCGCCAAGGTCAACGAATGCGCCGTAAGAAGTCATGCTCTTAACCTTACCGGTGTACTGCTTGCCTTCCTCGATGTTTGCCCAGAACTCTGCCTCAGCCTTACGTCTTTCCTCGCGGAGAATAACGCTGATAGAGCCCTTTGCTCTCTTACCGTCGCGGATCTCGGTAACCTTAAGTCTGACCTTCTGACCTACCATAGTTGCAAGGTCTGCGTCCTTGGAAAGTCCGGTCTGGGAAGCGTGAACGAAAATACGGTTTGCGTCAACAACGACAACAACGCCTACTCCGCCCTTTACTACCTCTACTACTGTGCCTTCGAGAATCTCATCGTTCTCTTTAGCTGCTACGATGCGGCTCCAATTCTTATCGGAGTCTACTCTCTTCTTGTCGAGAGTTGCAAAACCTTCAACGTCGCTGACACGTACGACGAATGCCTCTACTGCGTCACCGATCTTGAACATCTCGGTGAGCTTTGCCGCAGGATCGTCTGTTATCTTGTCTGCTTTGATAATGCCTGTGACTTTTGCGCCAAGGTCAAGCTGCAACTCGCTGTCATTTACAGCGGTTACATAACCTGTAACAGTATCTCCTGTATTTAAAGGTCTCAGAGATGTTTCGAGAAGTTCTGCAAAGTTTTCTGTTGCTTTGCTCATGGTTCTTTCTACCTCCTGGATTATGTCGTGCGGGGTCGATGCCCCTGCCACAATTCCCACTTTTTTGTGGGTGAACGGAAAATACTGTTTCATCTCATCTGCATTTTCTATCATCACAGTGTTGTCACACTCGGCTTTGCATATTGAATATAGCTTTGCCGAATTTGAGCTTCCTCTGCTACCGATAACTATCATAAAATCGCTGATTCGAGATAGCTTTGCGGCTTCGATTTGTCTGCATTCCGTAACACTACATATTGTATCAAAAATTTGCGAATTTGTATATACCTTTTTCAAAAATTGTTTAGTTTTCTCCCATTCGCCCAATTTTTGAGTTGTTTGAGCCACCAGAATTGGTGCTTTTGCGCAATTTGTGGATAAAAGCCCATTTTTCAGCGCTTCTTCTAATTGTTCACATTTGTCAAATACAAAGACATTTCCGTCAAATCTGCTACAAAATCCGACAACCTCGGGATGCTCTCTGCTTCCAAGCACCAAAAGCGTACCGTTTTTATCGTTATTTTCTTCAACGATCTTGTGTATTTTCTTGACGTACACACACGTACAGTCAACAAACGTAAAATGTGGATTTTTCTCAGAGCATCGAACAAGCTTTTCCTCGGTCGAGCGTTCTATTCCGTGCGCTCTGACAAACACCTTAACGGGCGAGCCCTCGGTCGCAGTTGCCGCGATATTCTCTATCTCATCAGGGGAGATTATTCCAACTCCCTGCGCGGCAAGTCGCGCATTATAGGTGTCGTTGTGGATCAGTCTGCCGAGCGTAAAAATTCTTTCTCCGCTCTCTGCCCTTGCAATCTCTTTCTCAACGTATTTTGCCGCTCTTGCAACACCTGAGCAAAATCCCGACGATTTTGCTACGGTCACTTCAATTCTATCAGCCATTTACGCTCTCTCCAAGCTCACAGACCTTATCAAAGAGCAACCTTGATATTCTGATATTCTCTCCTGCCGCTTCGGGATCATATCCAAGCTCTTCAAATTTGATGGGCTTACCTACGTAAACGTCAATACGGCAAAAGGGTGTAAATTTTCTTTTCTTGGTCTTTATAAAGCACGGAAGCACGGTTGCCTGTGCGCGTGTAACGATCATTCCGACACCCGATTTGACCTCGGTATCTCTCGGATCAACACCCTTCATTCTGTGTCCCTGCGGAAACATGCCGATGCATTTACCCTCTTCGAGCATTTTGATCGTTTTTTTGATAGCGCCGACGTCGGCTTTCTTTCGATCCACGGGGTATGCGCCGAGCGCGGCTACGAGCTTGTTGAGAAGCGGAACCTTGAAAAGCTCCTTTTTAGCCATAAAATGCGGCTGTTGTTTATCGATTACCGCACAAATGCACACGGGATCTATATTTGCGATGTGGTTTGAAATTACAACGTACGGGCCTTCATTCTCATCAGGCTCGTTTTCAACGTTATGCCCGTGTATTCTGAACAAAAATCTCACGGGTGCCGCAAGCCATTTTTTGATGTTTATATATGCCTTACTCTTCAATTGCCTTCACTCCCGTTTTTTCTTCGATAAGCTTTATTATATATTCTACCGATCCGTCAAAATCATAGTCGGAGTTATCAAAATAATGTGCGTCATCAGCGGGCTTAAGAGGTGCCGCCGCGCGAGTGCTATCGGCGTGATCGCGCTCGTTCATTTCGGAAAGAACGTCCTCGAATTTAACCTCAACGCCTTTTGCTATAAGCTCTTTGTATCGTCTTGTAGCGCGAGCCTCGCTCGATGCTGTGAGGAATATCTTAACCTCTGCCTCGGGAAGAATGACCGTACCGATATCGCGGCCGTCCATAATTACGCTGTTCTTTCTCGCAAGCTCCTTCTGAGCTTCAAGCAAGAATGCGCGGACAGAGGGCACGGATGAAACCGCGGACGCATACATAGAGATATCGGGCTGACGGATCTTATCACCAAGATCCTCACCGTTGAGTATAACGTGCTGCGCGCCGTCAACGTATTTTATTTCGATATTTATTCCGTCGAGAAGAGGCGTCATCTTCTCTGCCGTCTTTGCACCCTCGACAGAGATGCCGTTCTCTCTCGCGTAATATCCGACCGTGCGGTAAAGCGCACCGGTGTCAACGTAAATGATTCCGAGCTTTTTTGCTACCGCCTTGGATATAGTCGATTTTCCCGCACCGCCGGGGCCGTCTATAGCAACTGCTATCTTTTTCATATTTTTATGCTCCTGATTATTGTCTTTTTATTCTGCCGCGCTCTCGCCCGCAACGACAGCGGTTGAAAACGCTATCTGAAGATTAAATCCGCCCGTATACGCGTCAAGATCAAGCACCTCACCTGCAAAATAAAGTCCCGATACTATCTTTGACTCCATAGTTTTGGGATTTATCTCATTGACCTCTACGCCGCCCTTGGTAACTATTGCCTCGTCAATAGGTCTGAATCGCAAAAGCGGTATTCTCATACGCTTGATCGCTTCAAGAAGCTTTTTGCGCTCCTCTTTCGTAATAGAATTGACCTTTTTTCTCGGATCAATGCCCGATATATCAATTATAGGCTCAATTGCTTTCAGGGGAAGAAGGTCCGAGAGCGAATTTATAAAGTCTTTATTGTTGTACTTGGCAAAATCAGCTCTTATTCTCGCGTCAAGCTCGCTTTCGTCAAGCGCGGGCTTTAAGTCGATCTGTGCCTCGTATTTGCCCTTTTCTATGTCGTGGATGTGCGCCGACGCAGACAGGATCATCGGTCCCGTCATGCCGAAATGAGTAAACATCATCTCGCCAAAATCCTCGTACACGGATTTACCGTTATCGCATCTGACTATCTTCAGAGCAACGTTTTTTAGCGATAAGCCCTGCATTCTCGCGCAAAGATTTGTGTCGGCAACGATAGGCACGAGCGAGGGGGTAATTTCGGTCACCGTATGACCTGCTTCGCTCGCAAATTTATATCCGTCGCCGTCAGAGCCCGTTCCGGGATATGATCTTCCGCCCGTACAGACGATGACTGCATCAAAATCCTCTGCTTGTCCGTTACAAACGACACCCGAAACGGCACCGTCATTTATAACAAGCGAAGTAACCTTTCCACGTCTTATGTCAACATAAAGCTCACGGCAACGGTTCGTAAGCGCACGTACGATGTCACTCGCCTTGTCCGATACGGGAAAAACTCGTCTGCCTCTCTCAACCTTAAGGGGCACTCCGCATCCCTCGAAGAAGTCCATCGTGTCCGACGTTGAAAAACGGTTTAGTGCGGCGTAAAGGAAGCGCGGGTTTGTCGGCACGTTCTGCAAAAACTCATTATTCGGGCAATCATTGGTGACGTTACATCTTCCCTTACCCGTAATTCCGAGCTTTCTTCCAAGCTTCTCGTTTTTTTCAAATATAGTTACCTCTGCGCCCTGATACGCGGCGTGAATTGCCGCCATCATGCCAGCGGCACCGCCGCCAACGACACATATTCTTTTATTTTTCATTTCACTCATATTCTTATCAATGTCCGTGCTTTTGATAGACATTATGCTCGTCCCAGACCTGCTCCAGTCTGTGAAGTCGCTCGGAAAGCTGTTCTTTATTATCTCTTGCGACGGCTACGATAAGCGCGTTGATTACCGACATCGGCGCAACGAGAGAATCAGCAAAGGAAGCCATATCACTCTGCGCTATGAGAAGCTGACTTGCATACTCGGCAAGAGGTGAGCTTTCGCTATCTGTTATGGCAATTATATCCGCACCTGCTTTTTTAGCAAAAGCCGCGCCACGAATTACACTCTTTGAGTATCTGGGAAAGCTTACCGCGATAACCACGTCGCCCTCGCCTACGTTCATCATCTGCTCAAAGGTCTCACTTCCCGAGGTGGTCTGGATAAGTCTTACCTTATCGAATATCATACGCAAGCTATGATTGAGGAAGCCTGCGAGGTATGACGATGCCTTCATTCCGAGAATATGTATATTCTTTGCCGCGCTTATCTGCTTGACCGCATCGTCAAATGCGTGTCTGTCAATTCCTTCAAGCGTGTTCTTTATCTTTTCAACGTCTGAAATAAGCACCTTATCAAGCACGCTCGCGTTACCTATAAGATTGTCGGTGACCTCTACTCTCTGCACAGAGGTAAGCTTTGCACGGATAAGCTCCTGCAATGCCTTCTGAAATTCGGGATAGCCCTCAAATCCAAATTCGAGCACGAATCGAACGACCGTTGATTCGCTGACTCCGACCTCACGTCCGAGCTTTGCCGCGGTCATAAAAGCCGCCTTATCGTAATGCTCCTTTATGTAGGTAGCTATTTGCTTTTGTCCCTTGGAGAAGGTGGCAATATTCTGATCAATGAAGCTTAAAATATCTCTTTTCAATTTGTCTTTCCGTGCCTTTCAAAGCATTTGCTTACTCGCAGAGTAATACAACTTATATTATACATCTTTTAATATAAAATGTCAATCTATTTTCGCCATTTTGGCAAAAAACGACCCGTCTGCAAAAGCACACGGGTCAGCATGATTATTTTTTAGCCGCAAGCGCCGCGCCGACAATTCCCGCATCGCCGAAAAGCTTTGCGATTCTTATCTCGGTCTTGGGCATGAACCTATTATAGTCTGTCGCGTAAACGATCTCCTTAAGAGGTTCAAGGAGAGTATCTCCCTCGCGGCTGATACCTCCGCCAATAACGAACACCTCGGGCTGAAGCATATTGATAATGTTTCCTACACCCTCCGCAACGTATCTTATATATTGATCTCTTACTTCAATTGCGGTCTTATCGCCAGCTCTTGCCGCGTCAAACGAAGTTCTTCCGTTTATCTTACCATTCTCGGCTGCAAGCTTGTGCATAAGCGTATCAGGATCCTTCTCCATAGCCTCACGCGTCTGATCAATAAGTCCGGTTACCGATGCGTAAGCCTCAAAGCAACCCTTCTTTCCGCAGGTGCAAGGCTTGCCGTTCATAATTATCGTGCTGTGTCCAAGCTCCGCGCCCGCGCAGTTAAATCCACGCCAGAGCTTGCCGTCGATAATAATTCCGCCTCCAACGCCAGTTCCGAGAGTAATAAGCACAAAGCTCTTTTTATCACGCGCGGTAAAGATATATTCGCCGTATGCCGCCGCATTCGCGTCGTTCTCGATATTTACGGGGAGATCAAGGTGCTCTCTGAACTTTGCTACGAGAGGATATTTTTCCATTACGATATTGTTTGAGAACACAACGACACCGTTATCGTTGTCGATTGTTCCGGGGCAACCGATGCCGACAGATTTGATGTCAGATATTTCAAGTCCGGCTTCCTTTACAAGCTTGATTGCAAGGTTTGCCATATCTGCTACTATCGCGTCATTTCCACGCTCGCGCAACGTAGGAACACTTCCCTTGCATATTATATTACCGTTCTCATCAACGATTCCTGCGGCGATGTTCGTACCGCCAAGATCAATTCCTATATACATAAAAAATCCTCCAAATTATATTTGTCACCGATACGGGAAAGTATCAGCTGGCATTTACCTTTTATCATCATTTTTCCTGCATTCGCGGGCACGAAAACACTCTCTCCCAGAGAAATATCAAGCTCACCGCCCTCAAAAATAAGCTTGGCGTCGCCATCAATTGAAATTATTGACAAGAAGCTTTCTCCGTCAACCGATATTTCGCTCTCTCGATCAACTTTAAGTCGCTTAACCTCGAAATATTCGCACAATGCAAGCGTTACCTCGTTTTCATCGGAGATTTCCTTGATTGCAGGAGATTTTTTTAAGTTTGACACCTCAAGTGCCTTGTCAATATGAAGCTCGCGAAGATTTCCGTTTTTATCACGGCGGTTGAAATCAAATACGCGGTATGTAGTGTTTGAATTCTGCTGTATTTCGCAAATGAGAATTCCCGCACCGATGGCGTGAACGGTTCCCGCCTCGATGTAGAATGCGTCGCCGCGCTTTACGGGTACGGCGTTCAAAATTGAGGTCAGCGTTCCGTCCTTGATCGCACTCTCATATTCCTCTCGGCTTACGTCACGCGAAAAACCGTAATATATAAATGCGCCCTCGTCGCAATCGACAATGTACCACATCTCACTCTTACCGTATTCGCCCTCGACTCGCATAGCATATTCGTCAGACGGATGCACCTGAACCGAAAGTGATTTTTTGGCATCAATAAGCTTTATAAGTAAAGGAAAATAATCAAATCGCTCGGCTCTTTTTCCAAGCGCATCCTTGCCTATTTTTTCAATATATTCGGACAAGGAGAGTCCCATGTATTGTCCCGATGCGACAATGCTTTGTCCGTCCTTGTGCGTAGAAAGCTCCCAGGATTCGGCAAGCGGCGAGATATCTGTCTGCTTACCGTAATGGGTTCTTAGCTTCTCCCCTCCCCAAAGGTAATCCTTAAAGGCAGGCAAAAGCTTTATAGGCTTTTTATTCATCTCGCACCTCCAAATCTTTTTTGAACATTACCATATTGATTATATCACGGCAATCTAACCAAGTCAACAATAAAAAGAAAAAAGAACCCTCAATTTTGAGAGTTCTTTTTATCCTTTGTTCACGTCAATTAAGCCTCTTTAACGTTGAGAACCTTCTTGCCGTTGTAGTAGCCGCAAACCTTGCATACGCAGTGAGGCTTAAGCATCTCGCCGCATGCGGGGTTGGAGCACTTTACAAGTCCGGGCATAGTAAGCTTAGAGTTATTGGATCTTCTCTTGTCTCTGCGTGCACTGGACACTTTCTTCTTCGGTACTGCCATCTGAAACCTCCTCTCGAATCACGTTGACCGCTCTTCGATTATAATTAATTTTAATTTTTTACTTTTTTGTGGTGCGCCTCAATCGTCCTTCTTTTCAAGCAGGGTCGCAAGAACCGCGAGACGCGGGTCTATCTCCTTGGTAACGCAACCGCAATCGCCATACTTAAGCGGCTTACCGCACTTCTGGCAAAGGCCCTTGCAATCCTCCGAGCAAACTATCTTGCGGGGGAAATCAAAAAGAAACGCTTCGGAGAGCTGTTCATCAATGTCAAGCTTTCCGTTGTTAACGATAACGTATTCGTCAACGTTCTCCTCGATCTGCTCCTCGGTGAGAGTTCCTTCATCGGCGACGACTCGTTCAAAAACAAGCTCAAACTCGCCCTCGACAGGCTCAAGGCATCTGTCACACTCGGTCTCATACGCAAGATGAGCCGTAGCACTAAGACGCATATAACCTGCGTTGTCGGTTATCTCTCCGTGTACCTGCGCGTCACCCTTGAAGGTAATTCTGTCAAGGGGTACGGGAGGAATGGTGTAATCAAAGGTGAGGCGGCTCTTTTCTCCGCGGAGAAGCGGGCTTACATCTAAAATCACATTTTCACTTCCCTTCATTATGACATAAAACGCGACTTTACTAATTATATATGAGAAAATGCATTTTGTCAAGTCTTTTTTTTGTTTTTAAGGCAATTTTTTTGTAAAAAAGATGATTTTTTCATACAAATAATACATCAAACGGATATTTGGAGGACTTGACACCAAAAAACAAAAATGATATACTTATATGGTAACAAGCTTCTTTGGAAAGGAGGAGAAAAATGAAAACGGTAGGCATTATTTGCGAATACAATCCTTTTCATAACGGACATGCGGCGCAAATATCTTCTTTGCGCAAAATGGGATTTGAACTCGTGGTTTGTGTCATGAGCGGCAATTATACTCAACGCGGTGAGCTTGCTATTGCGGACAAATACACACGCGCAGGGGCTGCCGTATGCGGCGGCGCTGACGTAGTGCTTGAGCTTCCCTATCCATATTCCTCCCTTTCGGCAGAAGGCTTTGCGCGTGCGGGAGTGCATATTCTATCTTCGGTCGGAGTTGACGCGATCAGCTTTGGAAGCGAGTCGGCAGACATTGAATTACTTTCCGCCGCGGCGGAAGCTATCAGCTCACGAGAGTTTGTTGAAAAATACTCTCAAAGTGTCAAGTGCGGCTCGGCAAAGAGCTTTTTCTCGCTTATCGAAGAGCATATCGGCAGGGATTGTTCGATTTTATCAAACGACATTCTCGCGATTCAATATATTGCGGCGATAAAGTCACTTGGCGCAGACCTTGAGATCATACCTATCAAGCGCGACGGTGCGGCATACAATCAAGTAAAGCTTTCCGCGCACGAATTGCCGAGCGCGACCGCAATACGTAAAAAAATAGAGGCTGACGGCTCTTTTTCAGATGAGCTTGACACGTATATGCCAAGTAAATCGCTTGAGGCACTTTCAAAATCCGTGCCCGTATTCAGAAAGAATATAAGCCGCGAGGTCATTCACTTTTTCAGATCAATGACCCCCGATGAAATATGCGCAAGAGCAATCTCGCGCTCGGTTGGAGGAAGCTCGGTAGCAGATGACGGTTGCGGCATAGTTGACAGACTCTGCAACGGTGCGAGAGGGGCGACAAGCTTCAATGAATTACTTTATTCAGCATATAATTCCCGATATACCGACGCAAGAGTAAACCGCGTGCTTCTCTTCTCACTTTTCGGTGTTTCGGATACTGCGGCGAAAACGCTTCCCGAATATACGACCTTGCTTGCCTTCAGTGAAGATGGACGAGCTTTCCTCTCGGAAGGTCGCAAGAGCCGAAGCCTTAATATAGTAACAAAGCCTGCGGATGCGCCCTGTGATTCGATTCAATATACGCTTGGTAAGGCGGCAGACGAATTCTACACTCTTGCGATGGGAAATGATACACCTATTGACTATTTCGTAAAGCAATCACCATTTTATCCTTACCCCAAGCTCCTTCATTATTGAGTCTGTAAAAGATTTTTGAGAAATATCGCAAAAACGTTATTGACTTGTGGCAAAAATTGTGCTATACTATAATTTGAAGTATTATATTTTGGCAGAAAGGGCTTTTCGGGCGACCGAAAAGATTGGTGATAGATATGGCAGAACAGGTCAAGGGAAAATATTTGTATTATAAAAATAAGCCTCTCGTAAGAGAAAGGGACACCATTTGCTACGGTGATTTCTCTGAGAAGTGCGTCCTTATCTTTGAGATCATGTCATACGTTGACAGTGAGGGCGTAAAGGTGCCCGGTAAGGTGCTTATTCAGGTGCTCAGCACCGAGAACGGAAGCATTCTCAAGCAGGCAGACAAGGACGGAATGTTTGAGGCGTTCAACTACGGAATGTTCTGGTACGAGAAGATCCTTGCTGAAAACTAATCTGAAATATGAAAAAACCCGTTGCGGCGCAACGGGTTTTTATTTTATTCATGCTTGTTATATCATATCGTTGCCGATAGGCGTGTAGAAAAGACGAGAGAATTCTGCCGCGGTCTTGCTTTGCGGGAGCGCCCACATCACCTTTGCTACGACCGCTTCGGTAGTCATATCGTACGCCTCGGGAATTTCGTATTTTTGCTTTATGCGAAGTCCGACCTGATATACACCCATATCACTTCCCTCGTGAGGAACCTGCGTGGTGATAACTATACGAACTCCTTTTTCAATAAGCTTCTCTATCTTTTCAACGAACTCGTCGTTATCGTAATAAGGCAAGCCGCCGACACCAAAGCTCTCGATTATGACCGCGTGGTATCTGTCGGCGATAAAATCAAATATTTTGGCACTCATTCCCGGTATCAGCTTGACCACGATAACCGACGTATCTATCTCGTCAAAGAATACGGAATCGCCCTCAACCTTTTCGCGTATATAATATTTCACGTCGCCGAGAATAAATCCGATTTCGGGGTAATCAATGCTTGAAAAGGCGTTAAAGCTCTTCGTTCTGGTCTTCTGTGCTCTCGTCGCGGCAATTATCTTATCGCCAAATACAATTCGCACTCCGCACGCGCCGTCATCCGATGCATATTTGAAGGCATCGGTAAGATTTTCACGCGCGTCGGTATCGCGTTTTTCAATCGGTATCTGCGCACCCGTCAGAACTATCGGCTTGCGGCTATTTTGAACCAGATAATGAAGCATTGCCGCCGCGTACGCCATGGTATCTGTACCGTGGGTTATTACAAATCCGTCGTAGTTGTCATATACCTTGCGTATATATCTTGCGACCTCAAGCCAATACTCAGGGCGCATATTCGTGCTGTCAAGGTTATATAGCTGTACCGTTGATATTTTGCAGATATCTTTTACCTCGGGTACGTGTGAGAGCAGCTGCTCGGAGGCAAGCGAGGGTACGAGCCCTTCTCCGCTCTCTGCAGATGCGATCGTACCACCCGTGGTTATCATAAGAATATGTTTCATAGTGATCCTTATATTAAAAATTAATTCGTATTATCTTCTTTGGCGGAAAGAACTCACCAAGCTCTATCCCTACTATTTTTGCGCGTATCGGCTCGCTAAGCTCAGGCAGATAAGTTTTCGCCTTTATCACCTCATCGCACTCTCCGCAAAAAAGGGTGGCGTGAGGAACCCAAGCAAAGCCGTTTGCATAGTCACACTCAAAGCTTTTTCTTAAAACTAAAAGCTCTTGCGGCTTCGTCGGCTCAAGGAAAAGCACCTTATCCGAAAAGGTGTTGAAACCGACGAGAAGAACGTCGAACGGCTTTGTAAATGACGCGACATTTTCAATTTGAGCGACCACCTCATCTTGCGCTTCAGTCGGATAGCTTCCAAGCGTCAGATGAAATGGAATTCCCATAGTCTGAGTTCCGTTGCCGACGTTTCTAATTATTGTTGACTGTATTCTCGCAAGTCTTTCTTGTGTGTCGTCATCAAAGACCGCCATAACGGTCAGAAATTTTTTGTTACTCATTTTTATATGCCAAAACCGCCGTCAACTCCGACGATCTGAGCGGTTATGAAGGATGCCTTATCACTTGCAAGGAAATAAACGAGCTCGGCAACCTCGTCGGGATCTCCTATTCTGTAAAGAGGAGTTTCCTCGCAAAGCGCTTCGATATCCTCATCGTCATAGCAATCGTTCATATCAGTATCAATCACACCGGGCTCGACGCAATTAACACGTATTCCCGACGGGCCAAGCTCCTTAGCCATTGAAAGCGTAAGACCGCGCAACGCTGCCTTTGACGAGGAGTACGCGACCTCGCACGATGCACCGCATCTTCCCCACACCGAGCCGATATTGACGATAGCGCCGCTCTGCTGCTTTACAAAATCCTTTGCGGCGGCACGGCTTAAATAGAACGCGCTTGAAAGGTTAGTATCTATAACTCTGTGCCAGCCGGCATCGGTCATATCGGTAACAAGTCCCGAAACGCTGATACCCGCGTTGTTTACAAGCACGTCAAGTCCGCCGAGATACTCAACGGCGTGCTTATATGCCCATTCCGCCTCAACAGGATCAGATAGGTCTGCTTTGATTGCGTACGCGCCTGTTTCGAGCGCACACTCATCCGCCGCATCATCATTTTCGCGATATACGAAGGCGACCGCGCAATCATTCCGAGAGAAAAGCTCAACGCATGCTCTGCCAATCCCGCGTGATCCGCCCGTTATAAGTATTTTCTTCATTTTTCACCTCAAAAACAGTTTAAAAATTGAGAAGAAGCAAGTATTTTGTCTTATTGATTATATTATACCATTCATTCTTTTGCTTTTCAATAGAAAAAAGGTAATATAAGACAATTATTTTTCTCAAAGGTATTGAAAAATTACAAAAAATAGTGTATAATGTAGCTTGGTATGGAATGTACCCTAACAAGTAAAAAATTTTGTACATAAAACAGGAGGTCATTTTTATGGCAAATGCAAGATACGAGTCCGCCAAGGAAATCTACGCAAGATACGGTATTGACACCGAGGCGGCTATCGCTAAGCTTTCCGACGTAAGAATCTGCATGCACTGCTGGCAGGCAGACGACGTAAGAGGTTTCGAGGGTACTGGTACTCTCTCCGGCGGTATTCAGACTACCGGTAACTACCCCGGCGGAGCAAGAAATCCCGACGAGGTTTTCGCTGACCTTGACAAGGCTCTTTCTCTTATCCCCGGCACTCACAAGATCAACGTTCACGCTAACTACGCTATCGCTGAGGACGGCGAGATCATCGACCGTGACACCATCGAGCCCCGTCACTTCAAGAGATGGGTAGAGTTCGCAAAGGCTCACAACTGCGGACTTGATTTCAACCCCACCTTCTTCTCTCACCCCAAGGCTAACGGTCTTACTCTTTCCAGCCCCGACGATGAGATCAGAAACTTCTGGATCAAGCACGGTATCGCTTGTATCCGTATCTCCGAGTACTTTGCTCGCGAGACCGGCTATCCTTGCGTTATGAATATCTGGACCGGCGACGGTACAAAGGATATTCCCGGCGACAGAATGGGTCCCCGTCAGAGATACGCTGACTCGATCGACCAGATCATCGGCTGTGGCTACGACAAGAGCCTCGTTTACGTAACCGTTGAGTCCAAGGTATTCGGTATCGGCGTTGAGGCTTACACCGTTGGCTCTGCTGAGTTCTCTCTTGCATACGCTATGACCCGTGGCATTACTCCTCTTATGGATAACGGTCACTATCATCCTACCGAGGTAGTTTCGGACAAGATCCCCGCGCTCCTCGTATTCTCCGACAAGATCGCTCTTCACATCACCCGTCCTATCCGTTGGGACTCTGACCACGTTGTTGCTTACGACGACGAGACCAGAGAGATGATGAAGGAAGTCGTTCGTTGCGACGCTCTTGACAGAGTATTCCTTGCAACCGACTACTTCGATGCATCCATCAACCGTGTTGCAGCTCTCGTTATCGGTATGAGAAACGTTCAGAAGGCAATCTTGAACGCTCTTCTTACTCCTAACGCTGATATCAAGGCTTGTCAGGACAAGGGCGACTTCACCAGAATGCTTATGCTCCAGGAAGAGATCAAGACCCTTCCCTTGGGCGACGTTTGGAACGAATTCTGCGAGAGAAACGGCGTTTGCGGCTGCTCTTGCTGGTACAAGGAAATCGAAAAGTACGAGGCAGAGGTTCTCTCCAAGAGAGTTTAATTTCTGTTACCAATAAAAATCAAATCAATAAAGGCGTTGTGTTCCTCAGGACACAACGCCTTTTATTGATGCTCTTTCAGGTAAACGGAATCAGGTTACCTACAGTCAGCACGTTGACGGTCACGCCCACCGCCAAAGCCGCCACTGCAAGCGACAGAATAAACCCGACTATGCCGCAAACGAGCCCGGCTGTAGCATATCCCGTTGTATTACCGTGCTTCTTGGCAGTCGCGGCAAAGATAATTGCAAGTATCGCGCCAAGCGGATTGATGCTTACGTAGGAAATAATTCCTATTATCATTGATGCCACCGCCATGCTCCTTGCGGGCTGTTCGGGCTCTGCTCCGACATTTTCGCTTATAAGTGCTCTTTCCATTCTTTTTCCTCCCCTGTTTGATTGTATTTCTATTATTGACAATCAGTGGGGGGATATTCAAAAAACACCGCCTTGGCGGTGTTTTTTCATTATTATTTTATTGAATAGCCAAGCTCGTCAATAACGTCGGTTACCATCTTGATGCAACGGAAACAGGTCTCGGTATCAGTCGCCTCGCACATTACTCTGATGAGAGGCTCGGTACCCGACTTTCGAAGGAGCATTCTGCCAACTCCGCCAAGACTCTTTTCCGCAAGAGCGCAAGCCTCAAGCACTCTGGGGTCTTCAATTACCTTGCTCTTGTCCGCCTCGCGAACTCTGACGTTTACAAGCTCCTGGGGGAATATAGTCACGGGTTCTGCAAGCTTAGAGAGCGTGGTCTTCTTTGCAAGCATTACCTCCATCATCTTAAGCGATGTAAGGATACCGTCACCGGTAGAAGCATACTGACTGAAAATAATATGTCCCGACTGCTCGCCGCCGATACAGTTATTGTGAGCCGCCATATAGTCGTAGACGTTCTTATCACCTACCGCGGTCTTTGCATACTCAATGCCGATCTCGTCAAGCGCCTTGAAAAGTCCGCAGTTAGACATAACTGTTGCTACAACGGTGTTATTTACAAGCTCACCGTGCTCCTTGAGGTAACGCGCGTAGATATACATGATCTTATCGCCGTCAACTACCTCACCCTTCTCGTCAACGCAAAGGCATCTGTCAGCATCGCCGTCGTAGGCAAATCCAACGTCCATTCCGTTTTCAACGACGTACTTCTGAAGAACCTCGATATGAGTGCTTCCCGCGTTGTTATTGATGTTTATTCCGTTAGGCTCTGCGTTTATAACGTATGTTTTTGCGCCGAGAGCGTCAAAAACAGACTTCGCGATATTCCAGGACGCGCCGTTAGCACAGTCAAGAGCGACCTTGATTCCCTTGAAGGAGTAAAGTCCGAGTGAGATAAGATAACCGATATAACGGTTTCTGCCCGCGACGTAGTCTACCGTGCGACCGATCTTATCCTTGGTGGCAAAAGGAATCTCGCCGATCTTGCCGTCAAGATATTCCTCGATCTTATCGGTGATCTCGTCCTCCATCTTCTCACCGTGGCAGTTAATAAGCTTAATGCCGTTGTCGTAGAAGGGATTGTGACTTGCGGAGATCATAATTCCGCAGTCAAAGGAGTCAACCTTCGTAATATACGCTACCGAGGGGGTAGTCGTAACGTGAAGAAGGCACGCGTCAGCACCCGATGCTGTAATTCCCGCCGCCAATGCGTACTCGAACATATACGATGAGCGTCTTGTGTCCTTACCGATTACGATCTGCGCTCTCTCGTTACCCTCGTGATTTTTGCCGTAATACCAACCTACAAAGCGGCCGATCTTATAAGCGTGCTCTACCGTAAGTACAACGTTTGCTTCTCCGCGGAAGCCGTCAGTTCCAAAATACTTTCCCATGTGTTTATTACCTTTCAAATAAGTTAAAATTTATATTCTTTCAGCTATTTCGGATTTGGATTTGTATATCGAGCCCGCAGGAACTATTCCTCTTACACTGCTAAGCGGATATACCGAGCTATCTCTGCCGATTATGGTTCCGGGGTTGAGAACAGAACCGCAGCCAATCTCAACGAAGTCGCCAAGAAATGCGCCGACCTTTTTTCTTTCGGTGCGGAATTCCTCGCTCTTATCCTGTGTTTTTATTACGACAAGGGTCTTGTCGGACTTGACGTTACTCGTGATCGAGCCCGCGCCCATATGTGACTTATATCCGAGGATACTGTCACCGACGTAGTTGTAGTGAGGAACCTGAACGTTATCAAAAAGAATGACGTTCTTAAGCTCTGTAGAGTTGCCTACGACACAGTTATCACCGACAAGCGCGCTGCCTCGAATAAATGCTCCGGGACGCACCTCGGTATTGTGTCCGATTATGCAAGGACCCGCGATGTAGTTATTGGGGTATATCTTTGCGCTCTTGGATATCCAGATATCCTCGTCGCGCTTCTCATAAAGCTCGGGATCAAGGGTGTTTCCTATCTCGAGTATAATATCCTTTATGTCAGCCAAGGCTTCCCAAGGATAAGTGTGTTTTGCAAGATGCTCTTTGGCCGCGGTATGCGACAGATCGTAAAGGTCGCTGATTTTAATGTTTGCCATTTTAACTCCGTTCAGCCGCATTTCGCGGCAAAAATAAGATTTGGAATGCTATATATAGGAATTTGCTATTCAATAATTACTTAAGCTCAAGCACGGTAACGCCACCGTCGCCCTCGCCAAACTGTCCGATACGGAAGGATGCTATTCTGCGGTCACCCTTGAGAAACTTCCAAAGCGCCGCCTTAAGCGCACCTGTTCCCTTGCCGTGAATAAGCCTTACCGTTCTGATACCGAACATGACCGCCTCGTCAATATACTTATCAACCGCAAGCCACGCCTCGTCGCCCGTCATTCCGCGCAGGTCTATCTCGTCCTTAAACGAGGTATTACGCGTTACGGTATAGCTTGATGCCTTGACCTTCTTTTCACCCGTAGTCACGGTAGGCTCGTCTTCTACAAGACGAAGGTCTTTTATATTGACTCTCGTTTGTAAAATACCCGCCTGAACTCTCACGTTACCCGACTTATCGGGCTCGTCAAGCAAGGTCGCCTTGCTGCCGAGTGTAACGATAAGAACTTCATCACCCTTCTTGAGCTTTCTGGGCAAGACGTAATTTTCATCCTGCTTGGGCTTTTCTACGGGATCGAATTTATCCGAATTCGCTCTCAGATGCTCCTTGACCGCACGGCGCGTGCGGGCAAGCTCGTCACCAAAATTCTCGGCATCCTTAGCCTTTTTGAGCTTATCCATCTGCTCAAGTATATAGTCGCTTGACGCTTTTGCGCTTGCGACCATGCTTGCCGCCTTTTGTCTTGATTTTTCAAGCTCACGCTCGGAGTCCTCAAGACGCTTTTTAATCTGTTTTTCAGCCTCAACCTTGAATTTTTCGTAGTCGCGGCGCATTTCCTCGGCTTCGGCACGGTTCTTTTCCATCTCGATCCTGCTCTTTTCAAGCTGACCGATGATGTCCTCAAACTTTCTGTTGTCCGAGCTGATATAATTTTCCGCGCTTTCAATTATTGTTACCGGCAGACCGAGCTTTTGAGAGATCGCAAATGCGTTTGACTTACCCGGAGTTCCGATTATAAGCTTATACGTCGGCTTGAGCGTTTCAACGTCAAACTCACACGACGCGTTGCAAACACCGTCTGTATCAAGCGCATAAGCCTTAAGCTCGGCGTAGTGAGTCGTTGCGGCGCAAAGCGCACCCTTTTTCCTTACAAAATCAATTATCGAAACTGCAAGTGCCGCTCCCTCAACGGGGTCGGTTCCGACACCAAGCTCGTCAAAAAGCACGAGCGTGCGGTCGCTTACCTTTTCAATAAATGAAACGATATTGACCATGTGTGACGAGAAGGTTGAGAGCGACTGCTCAATGCTCTGCTCGTCGCCTATGTCAACGAGGATGTCGTCGCATACGCAAACCGTTGATCCCTCGTCCGCGGGTATATGGAGTCCCGCCTGCGCCATAAGCTGAAAAAGTCCTATGGTCTTGAGCGTGACAGTCTTACCGCCCGTATTAGGGCCTGTAATTATCATCGTATCGTAGTCCTCGCCAAGAGCTATATTGATAGGCACGACGCGGGATTTATCTATAAGGGGATGTCTTGCCCTTTTAAGCTCGATTGTTTTACCGTTTGAAACGGTCGGCATCGTAGCGTTCATTGCAAAGGACGCCTGCGCGCAAGCAAAATAGAACGCAAGCTCGGTGATGTTTCTGTAATTGAGCCAGATTGAATTCGAGTAATCCGACACCATAGCCGAAAGCTCGGAGAGTATCTTCTCGATCTCGTGCTCTTCCTTTGATTCAAGTACGCGAAGCTCGTTATTTGCTTCAACAACCGACGCAGGCTCAACGAATATAGTCGCGCCCGACGATGAGGTGTCGTGAATAAGTCCCTTGACCTCGTTCTTGCACTCCGCCTTAACGGGAATAACGTATCTGCCGTTTCGTGTGGTTACGATATTTTCCTGAAGGTATTTTGCGTGCGAGCCGCCCTGCACGTACTTTTGCAGGGTTTCCTTTATTTTATTGTTTGCAATTCTTATCTGTCGGCGGATATTCGCGAGCGTAGGTGACGCCTCGTCGGCAATCATCTCCTCGGATATTATCGCGCGGCTTATTTTTTCTTCAAGCGTTCGGTTAGGGATAAGTCTGTCAAATATCTCGTCAAGCACGGTATCAAAAAGATGATTTCCGTGGCAGTAATCAAGAAGCGTTCTCGCCGTGCGAAGCACCGACGCGACTGCCAAAAGCTCACCCGGAGTGAGAATCGCGCCCTTCTCTGCCCGCTCACACGATTCGGACACGTCCTTTACCATTCCAAAAGACGGCATTCCCTTAGCGTCGCAAAGACGCTTTGCGTCCGTGGTTCTTCTCTGGCGAAGTATCACCTTGTCGGTATCGCTTGACGGCTCAAGCATTCTTGCCATTCTTGCCGAGCCCTCAGTAGGCGCGTGAGTAGCAAGGATCTCACAGATCTTATCAAATTCAAGCGAACGTAACGTTTTTTCGTTAAAGCTCATTTTTCCTCATAAATAATTATTTAGCGTTTTTTTCGCGTATCTTTTCGGCAATTGATTTAAAGTCAACACCTGATGCCTGAGCATAGGTCAAATCTTTCGTTTGCTTTACAAAAGCGTCCTCAGCCGCAATTATATGATATGCAGAATTTTCAAATGCCGACTTGTTTGTAAGCGCAACCGACAGATTTTCTCCAAATCCGCCCGATCTTATCTCTTCCTCAACTAAGAATATGTTTTCGGGAGAAAAACCGTCAAACCTCTTCATAATTTCTTCCGCAAGGCTTGCATAGGGCGAAATATACTCGCAAAGAACAATTCCGACATCAATTCCTTCATCCTTAAGTATTTTTTCCGCCTTAAGACATTCGCCGGCAATTCTTCCATGAGTTATTAT
The DNA here is from genome assembly GCA_017504625.1 of Clostridia bacterium. Taxonomy (GTDB): domain Bacteria; phylum Bacillota; class Clostridia; order Oscillospirales; family CAG-272; genus SVTX01. The sequence continues at coordinate 36,981 of JAFVQU010000017.1, forward strand.
TACATTTTTCGGCTTATCCGCCACCGCGAAATCGGTCTTAATCGAAATATCCGCAAAATTTTCATCTGTATAGAAAACTTTTACAAGCTCGTCGCATTCACTTCCGCTTGGATATCTTATCGCAGACGGGACGTTATCCAAAAGTGCAGATTCAAGCGACGCGCAGAGTCCCGCATAGCTTACGGGTGTGTACGTCTTTATATTTTTCACCTGCGAAAGCATAGCAACGTCAAAAATTCCGTGATGAGTGGCACCGTCAGCGCTGTTGAAGCCCGCTCTGTCAATGCAGAATACCACGGGAAGATTTTGGAGCGCAACGTCGTGCAATATTTGGTCGTAGGCTCTCTGAAGGAAGGTTGAATAGACCGCTACGACCGGCTTTTTGCCATTAGCGGCAAGTCCCGCGGCAAAGGTCACCGCATGCTCCTCAGCAATTCCAACGTCAAAAAATCTGTTTATATGCGCCTCTTTGAAGCATTCAAGCCCCGTGCCGTAGCTCATAGCTGCGGTAATAGCGCATATATTTTCATCGCTGTCCGCCATCGCGGTAAGCTTTTTACCAAATTCAAGCGAGAAATTCGTATCACTCTTTTTCCCACTTGCCGAAACTCCGTGATACTCACCGGGATTTTCCTCGGCGGGCGTATATCCCTTACCCTTTTGAGTTTTTAGATGCACAAGCACGCTCTCACCCGCGTTTTTTGCCATTTTAAGCAAGGATTCAACGTCACCGTAATTATTTCCGTCGGCGGGGCCAAGGTAATATAACCCCATGTCCTCGAAATAATTACTTCCGTACATAAGGTTTTTAAGCGCCTTCTTTGCTTTATACATCAGGGTAAACAAGCCCTTACCGATAAGAGGTATTTTCTTTACAAAGCTTGCAGTCGCGCGCTTTGCCTTAAAATAACCGCTCTTTTTACGCAAATTGGAAATGCTCTGCGCAAATTTTCCGATATTCTTTGAGATCGACATCTCATTCTCATTCAGAATAATGATCAAGCGAAGATTTCTGTCACAGTTGTTGAGGGCCTCGTGTATCATGCCGCCCGTAAAGGCACCGTCACCAAGAACGACGACGGTATATGCGTCAGATCCCGAAAGCCTATCCGCCTCGGCAAATCCAAGTCCTGCCGAGATTGAGGTAGAGCTGTGTCCCGCGCCAAAGCAATCGTATTCGCTCTCAGCTCGGTTAGTAAAGCCCGAAAGACCTCCCTGCGCTCTTAACGTATCAAATCTGTCATATCTGCCCGTCAATAGCTTATGTGTGTAGCTCTGATGACCTACGTCAAAGATCACGTGATCCTTCGGAGCGTCAAACACTCTGTGGATCGCCACAGAAAGCTCTACCGCGCCAAGATTGGATGCAAGATGACCTCCGTTCTTATTAACCGTATCAATTATGCATTCGCGTATTTCCTCGCAAAGAGATGGCATATCCTCCTGCGATACTTCTTTCAGATCTTTGGGAGAATTGATCTTCCCAAGATATTTATATTCCTTTTCCATCATTGGGAAATCCCCCCCTTTCTGTACGTTAGGAACAAAATGTCCCCACAAATCCATTTTATATTATAACATTTATATATATATTTGTAAAGTGTTTTTTTCTTGCAGTTAGAAAAAAATTTGTAAAAAAAGACGCCCTCCCCTTTCGGAGAGAGCGTCGGTATAATATTTTACGTTTGATTATTTAGCGGTGTTGGTGCTATACATCAACGCTACGTCATCGGCAGTTACGGGAGCCGAGAAGAGATTGCATATTGCAAGAGAGCCAATGAATCTGTCGCCTGAGATTTGTCCCTTACTTGCGCCCGAGCCGATACACATGATCTTGGGGCTGGAAGCAAAGTCGGGGAGCATCATATCGGAGGAAGTTGTCTCACTGTCAACAAGCACACCGTTTATGTAAAGGTCTGCCTTCTCGCCGTCATATACGAATACGCAATGTACCCAGTCGCCAACGTTAACGTTGTACTCGGGATAAATATAGCTTGAGCCAATCTTAATCTCAGCGTGAATAGAAAGCACGTTAGGATCAGCGGTCTTGTAAAGGTTAATACCGAAGCCGCCCGCCTCACAGTAGTCGATAACACTCACATAGTTCTTTGTAGTAGCTTCTGCCTTGAAATAAACCTCACAAGCAAAGCCGTCAAGAAGAGTTTGCTCAAAGGTATTTGTGACAAAGGTGTAGTTCTCACCCGCGGTGCTACCGTCAAATACAAGAACGTTCTTGCCTATCGTTGTATCATTTTCAATTTTATTTGCCGCAGTACCACCGTAAGGTGTAAGCGCAGGACCGTTTGCAGCAGTATTTGTCGCGCCGCTTGCAGTGATCTCAAGCTTGAGAAGATCAGGATTCATGGGATCTGCCTTTGCCCCTGCTCCGTCTTCGGGAGCAACGTACTCGGGAAGATCATACTTACCCGCCATAGCGGAAGCCTGCTCTGCCGAGATGGGATCGAAGAAGATGTTACAAAGCGCAATTGCACCAGTAAATCCTCTGAATCCACTGTCATACTTAGCCTGTGCGCATCCGCCGATACAGATATAATCCTTATATCCGCTAAAGTTGGGGAATCTGAATTTTTCGGTGCTCGAACCTGATTCGACAGCCTCACCGTTTACGTAGAAGGTAAAGCTCGTGCCATCGTACGAGAAGGCTACGTGATACCACTGGTGAAGCTTGATGGTACATTTGAGCGAATTCCAGCCGGTTCCGGTCGCGACCTCTGCGTAAAGCTGAGCATGACCCTTTTCAGTGGAAGGATATACGTTAAGTCCGAAGCCGCCCGCTTCCTCATAGTCGAGAATTCCGACGTACTGCGAGGGATTAACGTCTACCTTGATAAGCATTTCATAAGCAAAGCCATCCTCAAAGAGAACGTTGAAGTCAAGCGCGGGGATCGTCAAGGACGAGAGCTTGGATCCGGGAGTAAATACAACCGAGGGCATATTGAGATCGCTGTCGGTCACAATAGTCTTAGGTACGTCAAAATCATTGTTTTCAAAAGAAATATTGGAGCTTCCTTCATTGCTGAGCTCCTTGCCTGCTACGTCAATAACAAGCTTGAATGCATCGGGATTCTCGTGATCGGCATAAGCTATGCCGTCTGCTCCTCTTTCGTGGAGGTATTCCATCTTGGTTTCAATTGCCGAGCCGTTACCCGAAATAGTAACAACTCTTATGCCTGCCGTTGAACGCGCAGAACCTTCGCCGATAGATGCGCATCCTGCCATAATCATATCAAGATACTTACCCGCGTAATCGTTCTGTGCATCGTAGCCGCAGAAGATACCCTTAATGTCGCCTCTCTCGAAGCAGGTCCATACGATACCCGACTCACGCTCGGATGCAGAGGGAGTATTCTTCATTGAACCGACAGATTCTGTAGCCTCTGCATTCTTGCGGAGGTAAAGGAGCTGATATACGGGAACCTGCATATACATCATACCGGGAATGATCTTTCCGTCGTTTGCGTCCTGCATTTCAACCGACTTGTTCCAGTACCAGAGCATCTGAGAGAAGTGCAAGGTGTCAAGATTAGTCTTACCTGCGAGGAGCTTGTCAAGAAGAACGCCATCCTCCATACCATCCTCATAGTCGTTGAGGTAGCCGTTTGTGTCAAGACACCAGAGATTAAATCCTATCTTGTTGCTATTTGCATATCTGATAGGAAGCACGTAGTTACTGTCTCCGTAAACGTCCTCTGCGCTAATGGGAGTAATACAATACTCGTAGGTTGCGTAAACAGCGTACTGCTCCGCTCTGCTAAAGCCGGTAGTAGAGCCGCCCTTACCCTCGGAATCAACACCAAAGGTGTGACACCAAAGGATTTCTCTCTCCTCAAGGGGAGCGTTTACAGCGTCAAGAACTGCGCGAAGCTCGCTCTCGTTAGTTACGCTTCCGTCGTGAATGTCACCGCCAAAGAGCACAAGCGAGGGATTGACCTTTTCAATAAGCTCAACCATGTCGGCTATGATATCGGCATCGACCTCTTTGTTCAAGCGGAGATCGGAGATAATAGCAACCTTGAAGTTTCCGTTCTCATCAAAGCGAAGAACGTCACCCTCAAGCTCCTCGACAGGAGGCTCGGTGGTTTCCTCGGAGGTCTGCTCAGAGGGCTCTTCGGTAGGCTCGGTCGTAGGCTCTTCAGTAGGCTCGACCGAGGGAGTTTCAGAAGGCTCCTTCGTGGGCTCCTCAGTGGGAGTCTGGGTGGGTGTCTCAGTAGGCTCGTTAGAAGGTGCTTCGGTAGTTCCGTTATTAGTCGTACCGCCGCACGCAGCTGTTGTAAATACACAAGCAAGGACGAGAATAAGCGCGATAAGGCGCATTGCTATCTGATTATTAAGCTTTGTCATAGATCACTCTCCTCCTTACTTCAAATTTTTAAACAAAATCATATAGGTCTCTATGTTGTACGCATCATCCTCATCAATTTCAAGGATTCGTACGCCTCTGGTTTCCTCGCTGTCGTGTCCATATTCAACACCGCCAATAGAACCTGAGTATGCCATAGTAACCCCCATATAGGTACCCTGGCAGGTGTTAATGTGGCAGTGACCGTTTATGATAGTCTTAACGTCACCGCGCTCGTAAAGAGCCCAGAAAAGACCGGAGTTGATCTCAGGAGAGCCAACGGCTTCATTCATAACGCCCTCAAAGCCGGTTTGTTCGCGGTTTTCTGTTATGTAGGTCATCTCGTAAAGCGGGATGTGGAACATCATCATTGCGGGAATAGCCTTGCCGTTGTACTTTTCAAGAGCCACCGAGGTGTCCCAGTACCACTTGATCTGGTCGAAGTGGATAACGTCGTACTTATTTCCGCCGTATATTTGTCCCACGATTGCTTCCTGCTCAAAGCCATCACCGTACTTATGACCATTGTACTTATACATATAGTCGTGCGAGTCAAGACAGAAAACGTTATAGCCTATCTCATCGGAATCGGATCTCAGCACGGGGATAACGTAGTTGCCCTGTCCCGAAACCGTTCCTGCCTTTGAAACGTTGTACTCAAAGGATTCAAATATCTTCTGCTGCTCCGCCTTAGTGACTCCGCAGGGTATTTCGTAGTTGTATCCACCCTCTACGTGATTTCCGTAGACCTGCGCCCAAGGGATCTGACGGGACTCCATAGGCTCAGCCATCTGAGCGATATATCTCTTCATGGCGTCTTTAGTTTTGATACGTCCGCAGTGGTTGTCACCCGTGAAAAGCACGAGATCGGGCTTCTGCTCGTCAAGCATCTTATTCATGTACTCCAAGGTGCTCGCCTTTATAGGCTCTTCTTCCTGAAGGTCAGAGAAAACGAGGATCTTGAGCTTTCCGTTTTCGTTGAAACGGAGAGTCTGCTTGGTATCAAGCGCTTCCTCTACAATGGGGTCAAGAGTTGATCCGAGAAGAGTGTTCTCTTCATCGACCGTGAGGGTATTTACGGTGAGTGGAGCTTCGGGTGCGTCCTTCTCATCAGGCAATACCGCAAGTGCGCCCGCAGAAACGACGAAGAGGATCGCCGTCAGCGAACAAATGAATTTGAGGATGGTTTTTTTCATTTTAAAATCCTTTCCTGAAAAATTTTGAATACTGATTAAAAAAGGGCGCGACAAAATGATCCTCACCTTAGAAGAACCATTCTGACACGTCTCAATCTCTCTGTATCATCCATATTATTTTACCATAATAGCGCAATATTGTCAATAGTTACGCACAAAATTATATATAATTGTATAATTTATATAAAATGTTTGCTTCCATGAATAAGCCGAGATTTAATTTCAATATTTTCACAAAACCTATTGACTTAGCTGACCTTTTGTGGTAAAATATATCCGTTGCAATTTTATATTTGCCGGAATGATGGAATTGGCAGACGTGCTGGACTCAAAATCCAGTGGTAGCGATACCGTGCGGGTTCGACCCCCGCTTCCGGCACCAAAAAAGGAGATAACACCTTTCGGTGTTATCTCCTTTTTTGCTACTGGCAACGGTTTTGGTTGAATCCAGAGCTTGATTTGCCTGCAAATCAAGTAAAGGTTCAGACCCCCGCACTCACTTGTATAAACACCTTTCGGTGTTATCTCCTTTTTTGGTACCTGCAACAGCAACTTAATATCAAATATGCCCGTCGCCGATCATGCTTACTATGTAATTCTCAACCTCGTTAAATCCGATACCAAGAGCTATTGCAAGCTCACCGTAAAGACAAAATTTAGCCTTTTTTTCATAATCGGTATCTGATTCGCTCAATTTCTTTTTGTTTTTGACGCAGTCCTCTCTTTTCTGACGGACTGCCTTTATTATTTTAACAAAAACGTCAAGATCCGCATCGTTCATTGCATCCTTATATGCCTGACGTCTTTTTTTCTCCTGCTCAACCTCAAGGGACGGAATATTCGGTATTCCCTTGATGAATGCATTTGCCTCGTCAACCGAGATAACAGCTCTCATCTTTATTCTTCCGTTTTCCGACGGAGCATAGATAAAGCTACACTCACCGGCAAACGCAGGCTTCAGAATATAAAACACCCTTTCGTCGTGCTTGTCTATCGGAGAGTTTGCATAATCCGACACACAAAAAACGCCTTCGGTTCCGTAAACTATCATCTCACCTATATTAAACACAACGGATGTCCCCCTTTGCAGTTATGAGTTAATTATACCACTTTTTTCAAAAAAATGTAATTGGCAAAATAAACAAAATTACTATGTTTACAATTGTGACATATTCTTGCTTATTGTGTCAAAATACGACACACGGACATATATATGTACTGATAAGAGTTTTCACAACAGAATTCTTTTATCGCACATCCTAAAAAGGAGAGCAATAAATGAACAACGAAAGAAACGAGATGCCTGTATTTGACGGACATCACACAGGCGTCACTCAAGAGGGCGGAGACTCTCATATGGGATGCCCCTTCCCTTACGGTCAGATCCCCTTTGAGCCCAAGGGCGATCTTCGCATGACACCCAGGCTCGACAACACCTCTGCTCCCCGTCGCAGATGCAACGGTGAGCTTCGTGAAGGTAATCAAGGCTCAAGTTCAAAGCACGGCTGGGGACTTAGCGATCATCCTCTCGCTATGGTCTATTCTCCGTATCAGACTTGGAGAGAGCTTTACAATCACGAGCTTGCTCTTGAAAAGGGCACGCTCTTTTCCGAGCTTGATCTGCCCCTCGAGGCAATCAATTATAGAAAGGGGTGTTGATCAATGGACAGAATGACAAGACAAAACGGATCATATCAGTGCAGAGGCGCAAAAGGTAATTCTTGCCCTCTTTGCAGAGGCAATAACAACGCAAGAAACTGTAATTCTCTTATGAGAGAGCTTCAGAAGATAGATTTCGCACTTTACGAGACTATCCTTTACCTCGATGCATACCCCTACTGCAAGGAAGCGCTTGAATATTACCACTCGCTCGTGCATCAAAGAGGACTTATCGTAGCAGAGCTTGAAGCAGGCGGAAACCCGATAACCACGTGCGGCAACGTCAGCCACAGCTCGTGGGATTGGATCTCTTCCCCTTGGCCGTGGGAAGCATCGGCTAACTGATGATAAACCGTAAAATAACAACGCCGTCTTCTTTTATGCGGCAGAATGGAGATATTTATGTGGGTATATGAAAAGAAGCTTCAATTCCCCGTTAAGATAAAAAACCCCGACCCCAGGGCTGCCTCAATAATAATAAGTCAGCTCGGTGGGCCGGGCGGCAAATTGCCATTATAATGTTTTAACAAAAAAATCCGAAAAGGACACCAGCACCCGCAGAGCATACCGAGGCTATAACGTAGCCGACTATTGCCTGCCATCTTTTACCCGGTGCTTCCTCAAGTCGTGTGACCTTGCTGTCTATCTTCTCAATCTGAAGCGACATGTTGTGCTGGTTGTTTGCCAGCACCTTGAGGGACGACACCATTTTGTTAAGTATCTCGGTATTCCTTTCAAGCTCGTCTATCCTTCGAGTATTTGATTTGCTTCGTTGCGTGTTCTCCGCAAGCGATTTGATTATTTCCTCGTTCGTCATTCAGCTTTTTCTCCGTCCGCAAGCATTCTCTCATACTCGCTCTCGGTTATCTCGTAAAAATCGTATTCACTGACACCCTCGGCAAGAAAAATCTGCTTGCCGTATATCTCGCCGTTGGTGAGGATTTTTCCCTCATCGGCGTAAAGTATTTTTCTTGTTTTCATATTCTTTCTCCTTATACAAGTGATATAGTCCAATTTGCGCGCGTGCCGATTAAAGCCAACCACTCGGCAGAAGTAGAACCGTTAGTTCCGGCTGTGTTTGTTGCAAATGCTTTATTGACCGCATTCTTTGAAAGAGTTATCGACAGTCCGCTTGTTTCTGTAGACAAACAACTCACAATGTTCTCAATACTTGCCTTCGA
>JAFVQU010000008.1 GCA_017504625.1 Clostridia bacterium
CCGCCGCCGAGGAAGCTTCCTTCGTCGATAAGTCCCACCTTAAGATCGGTTCCGTTGGATGCCTTGTAGCGAAGCTCAACGAGGTCTGCATTGTTGAGTATCTCACATTTTTCGGCAAAGCTTCTGTCATGCGCCTGCCACTCGCTGACAGCGTCAAGAAGATTGCCCTCCTTATCGATAACTCTTGTAGTATAAAGGATCGCGTTCCAAAGTCTTTCAACTGCAACGCTTGCTCTGACGCCGGGAAAAATCTTCTTTGCCCACTCAACGCCGGGCACCGCCGCGATACACCACTTGTATCTGTTATCCATCTTATCTCTGTACGGCTTGATGACCTTAGATTTCATCATCATAGCCTGAGAATACTTCTTCTGATTAACTCCCTTGAGTCCGTCGGGATCGTCTGACGCGAGATAGAGCATTGAGGGATTCTTTTCAAGTCTGTACTTGAGCTTTTCCTCTTCAAATGCCTCAACGGTTCCAAGCGTCTTAACGCTCATATTGTTGACGCCGATCTTGGTAAGTGGAAGATAATTCCAATCCACCATTACCTTTGCCGCCTTCTGTCTGTAACATTCCTCAACCACCATCTTAACGAATTCAGGCTGATCAAGTCCTGCGTTAACGATAACGATATCGCCCTTCTTTACCGAAATGCCGCACTTGACAAGCAGCTTGGCATATTCTCTCAAAACAGTTTTTTTCATAATGTTTTTTCCTCTTTATATATTAAGCTTTTTATTTTTCTTCAATTCTATAAAATGCGCAGCAATAACGACAATTAAAAATCCAAACATCGCGCCGCAAAAATCTATGAGAACGTCACCGACCGCGCTTCCTCGATTTACGAAGCCTTGTATAAATTCATCACATACAGCTATAATAAGGCAAAACAACAATCCGTAGCCACACAGCCACCACTCTCGCCCACCTCCGATAGCAACGACAAGCCCCGCAGACGCAAGTCCAAGCATGCAAAACTCGGTAAAATGAGCAAGCTTTCTGACAAAAAAGCCCAGGTTCTCAATTTTGCCACCAAAAATCCATTCAAGCATAGGACCTATCACACCGGCAACAAGCTCACTGTCCCTCGCGGATTCCTCGCGGCTTTTGAGTGAATTTGAGAAGATAAATGCCACGATAAGAACGATAACTACCGACAAAACGGCTATTATAGCTCTTCTTTTTTTCACAGTATCACCCCATAACACCTATTATTAACAAGCAATGGCACGGAAGCTTCCGTGCCATTGCTTAGGGTTGCCACGGCAACCGTTTTATTTCTTCGGCAAATAGCAAAGCTCGATCAAAAGCTCCTTAAGCGCGTCCTCGTCACATATAAATTCCATATATCGTTCACCGAGAACCGACTCGCCGCCGATCGTTTTTATTCCACCGAACTCATACGAGGACATCTTTGAAAAAAGATCACCAATACCTGACACATCGAAGTTTGTGACGGCGTATTCGCCGAGCGTCGTTGCCATATCGCTTGATAATTCGCCATTATCCTCAATATAATCCATTATTTGCGCATATAGCGCATCCATATACTGACGCTGACGCGCCATTCTCGTTTCATTAGTACCGTCGCTTCTGTTTCTTACGTAATTAAGCGCATGCTCACCATAAAGAGTAAGCACCTCGCCCTCAATTATAGTGCCGTCAACACCTGCAAAATCTCCGATAGCCGTAAGCGTAACGCCGCCAACGAGATCGTTGAGCGCAACTATTCCGTCCATCGTCAAGGAAAGATAATTATCGATCGGCATACCGTACATCAAATTCGACACCGCATTCGCTACGTTGCGGCAGCTGTCTATGCCGCCGTTTCCGTACGTATGAGAAAGGGCGATCTGCTCATTCGCAGCTCCAACCTTCTGTCCCGTAACACCAAGTATCGGCACCTGTGCCATAGTGTCGCGGTTGATATGGATGGCATGGCATATCTCCTTTTCCCTGTCAAGCACGAAAAGCGTAAGGAGATCGGCTTGCTTATCGTTGTTGTACGAATCGTTTTCCTCTGCCTTTCCAAACGTATCAAGTCCGATCAGAAGAAAAGTTTCGACGTTCTTGTTGAACACGTACGTCTGTCCGTTATATTCGATAATTTTTTCTCCTCCGACGTTTTGCTGTATCTCGCCGTCATATCCGTTATTATACCGTTCATACAAATTTACGGCCAATATGATACCCAGCACAAGAACAGCAAACACGGTGAAAACGAGCACGGCGCGAAGGATATTCCTTCTTGTCAATACCGTTACTCTGTTTTGGCTCATATCTGTTCCTTCTTCTTTCCCTCAAATACGAAGGCTGTCGCAATTACCGCGGTTGCGGCTATGCAAAGCACCCCCGCTCCCTCAATAGAACCAAAACAACCCTTCTTGGACTGTTGAGGAGTTGCTCCGGTCGAAACTACTATAGCATAAATGCCCGAGGATGCGGTAAAGCTTACAGTTGTTTCATCCTTCAGCTCACTATCAACAACGCTCCAAGCAGAGCCGTCATAGCGGACGAGAGCAACGAAGTTATGAAATGTATTCGATTTTACGCTAGCCTTGGCACTCGACTTGCCCTCAACGGTTACGAAGAATATATCACTGACCGCAAGGTCTGCGGGATCGACCTTCACCTTATTTGCCGCTTTGGGAAGCTCGGGGTTCATCGACGAAACGTCGGTATATCCTACCACGGACTTATACGCACTCTCAAAGACAGATATCTGGTCGGCAGAAAGCTTACCCACTCTATCGCGGTACGCGGTTACTGTAACGCCGACATCAGAATCCTCTGCAACAAGCGTAGGAGCACCGTTATTAGAGGGGCTTTCAACAAAGCCACCGGGTGCTGCAAGTGCAGAAATGCCCATGACGAACACTACGGACACAATAGTGAGCAAAACAATTAACTTCTTCATAATTATATATCCTCTTTTCAAATATAATATTTTCAAAAATGTATAAGTGAATTTCCGTACTCCAACATGTTTGTGACGAATTTTTCACCAAGCTTATCAGCAATTATACGGTAAGCCTCACCGATCTCGGGGGGCCTCGTCTCAGCGCCGTGGCAATCGGAGCCGAGGAGCTGGACAAGACCGTTTTTCAAAAGGCGAAGAGCCTTTCTGCGAGTTGAAATATTTATAACGAACGACGCGTTTATCTGAAACAAAACGTCGCTTGAGCTTATCTTTTCAAGGAACCGTCTCTCCTGATACGGCAAGCATCTTTCAACGTGAGCAACAATGGGTATGATTCTACGTGACGATGACAGGTTCACAAGCTCATCAACAACGTATTTATCCCACTTCCCAATTGGCATTTCCAGAAGCAAAAGCCTCGTTTTTCCGATACAAAGCTCATAAAGTCTCTCCAACCTGCTGATACCGGGATAATACGAAACCTCCGCACCGGTTTTAATCGTCGGCACATCCTCAGCCACTCTCTCTGAAAGCACTCGAAAAGCTCTCTCTCTGCGCGAAAGAAAATCGTCAATCGTGATCCTGTCAGCGTCAAAATGCGGTGTTGCAACGACTGTGGATATTCCTTGAGACCTGAGCATTTCAAGCATTCGCAAGCTTTCCTCTGTACTGCGGCTTCCGTCGTCTATACCCGGAAGCACGTGGCTGTGGAAATCAGGCAACAAACGATCCTTCATCGTTCATTGCCCTGCTCCGACTCGGACTCGCTGCTCTGCTGATATCCGTAATCGTAGCCGTATTTTTTGTAATATCTCTTGTATTTTCTGTATTTACCGTAGTTTTTGTTTTCCGTCTTAATGACGTTCATAACGCAGCCAAGCACCTTAACATTTGAAAGCTTAAGCTGGGTTACACAGCTGTCAAGCTCCTTCTTGGTGGTATAATCCTCACGGACAACGAGAAGCATTCCGTCGAGATGTCTTGCAACCGAGAAGGCGTCCGAGACAATATTTACGGGAGGAAGATCGATTATGATATAATCAAATCTTTCGGACATCGCCTTAAGGAATCGCTCCATCTTTCTCGATCCAAGAAGCTCGGAGGGATTTGGAGGAAGATCGCCCGCGGGTACTATATACCAACGGTCAAGCTCTCCCGACTTATACGCTTCCATATCCTCGTACTCACCGCTTATTATAAGGTTTGTAAGTCCCGGAGTTCTATCAATGTCCATCTTCTTGGCAATACTCGGTATTCTCATATCACCGTCAACAAGAAGAACTTTCTTGCCCGCCTCGGCAAGAACGTACGACAGATTTATCGCAGTCGTACTCTTTCCCTCACCGCGTATTGAACTCGTAATGCCGATAACAAAGCATTTTTTCTCCTCAGGCAATGTAAATGAGAGGTTTGCTCTCAAAAGCTTGTACTGCTCTGCCGCAGTAAAATCCATATTTTTGTGCAATAATTTTGCAGATTCGGCGCCACCGAAAACCTTATTTCCCGTCTTCTTCTGATTACCAGTTCTCATAGATCTCACCTATCAAATATCTTTCTCATCGGTCGGTTTATTTGCGTACTTGTAGCTCTTATATCCGTAATATCTATGCTTGCTGCTGCCTGTTCCGTCAAGGTCGGGAATTCTTGCAAGAATAGGATAATCGTAACGCTGGATAACGTACTCATCACCTCTGATGGTATCGTCAAACAACGCGTATACAGCAATAGCAATACATGCAAGCACAAGACCTATAAAGAATCCCATAAGTGTATAGTTTCTCACACTGGGAGAAACCCTTGACGTATTGACCATTCCACTGTCAACTATCTTCATCGAGCTTCCCTGAATTATTTCTGCAACTCTTTCGGGAAGAATATCCGCGATAGTATTAACGATGATAGCCGCATCATTGGGATCAGCCGAGGTAACGGTTACCTTGAATATCTCGGTATCATTGACCGATCCTGCCGATATCATTCCCATCAGCTGTCCCCAGCTATATGGCCGTGAGGTCTTACCGTCTATTTTCTCTACGACCTGCTCAAGCGTCGTCCTTGTCTTAAGGATCGTGATATATGTCTTAACAAGATTTTGCGCTGCGGTTATTTCGGCAACCGACACGCTTCCCGTCACACCGCCGAGCGATATCGACTTATTATTTACGTACATCATAGCAGAAGACGAATATTGAGGTGTAATAAAGAATGCCGCGTATGAGAAGCCTATCGATGCCGCCAAAATAGCGCAGATCACTATCAGCCACACTTTTCTCCATAATGTCTTCAGAATGTGCACCAAATCGATCTCATATTCAAAAGCCTTGCTTTTTTTGTTTTCCATAATCAATCTATCTCCTTTACTTGCTGTTTGTCAAGGCAAGCTTCATTTCCTCGGACTCTTCCGCGCGGCGGTTTACATCCTCCGAGCTCTTATATGTCGGAACGACCTCAAGCATTGCGTTTCTGACCGCCATACACCGATCCTCACAGCTCTCTCCGCTAAGCATTGCAGACGTAAGAACGCCTATCTTTTCTTCAATCTGCTCTCTTGTGAAGGGTGTATCGGTTTCAATAAATATCAAGTCGTTTTCTGTTTTTGTAAGCTCCTCGGATTTGATAAGCAACTCCTCGTAAAGCTTTTCACCCGGGCGAAGACCGATCTCCTTGATCATTATGTCTTTATTCGGAACAAATCCCGACATTTTTATCATCTCAACGGCAAGATCGTATATCTTTATCGGCTTACCCATATCAAGCACGAAAAGCTCGCCCCGCTTTGCCATAGCACCGCTTTCAAGCACAAGCTCCGCAGCCTCGGATATCGTCATAAAGTATCTGATGATGCGCTTATCCGTAATAGTGACCGGGCCTCCCTCGGCTATCTGCCTTTTAAACAACGGAATCACCGAGCCGTTTGATCCAAGCACGTTGCCAAATCTTACCGCCGCAAAGGTCGTATTGCTATCTGTACGCGATTGCACGATCATCTCACACATTCTCTTGGATGCGCCCATGATATTGGTCGGGTTGACCGCTTTGTCGGTAGAAATGAGAATAAATTTCTCAACTCCGTACTTTTCAGCCGCATTTGCGGTATTATAGGTTCCAAGGCAGTTATTTTTGATAGCCTCAGCCGCGCTGTTCTCCATAAGCGGAACGTGCTTATGCGCTGCGGCGTGGAACACGATGTCGGGCCTGTGAGTCTTAAACAGCAGATCAAGTCTTTCGCTATCTCTGACCGATCCTATCTCAACCGCAAGGTCAAGATCGCGACCGTACTGGCGAATAAGCTCCTGCTGTATATCGTATGCATTATTTTCGTATATATCGAAGATTATGAGCTTTTGAGGCTTGCACCGTGCGATCTTACGGCATATTTCGGAACCAATCGAGCCTCCGCCACCCGTGACCAGCACCACCTTGCCGCAGTAGAAGCTAAGTGCACCTTCGTTGTTTATGTTTATCGACTTGCGGAAAAGCAAGTCCTCAATTGCAAATTCACGAATCCTCGGCTTTTCGTTGCCACCCTCTGAAACACTGAGGCCTTCACATATTTTAACCTTGCATCCAAGACCCGAATAGCGCATGTAAAGCTTGGAAATTCTATCTCCGTCATTATGAGTTATTGCAATAATAACAGTCTTTACGCCGCATTTCACGATCATTTTTTCCGCAGTCTCGGGATCGTACACCTTAAGTCCGACTACGTGATAATCAATCTTCAAGGAGTCAGTATCGACGAAAAACACGGGCTTATATCGAGAATTAGGGTTATTTTTAAGATCCCCCACAAGATAAGTTCCGAGTCGTCCCGCACCAACTATCGCAACGGGCTCCCTTTCGGTATCGTTTTGTACGTTTTTTCTCATCTTGTAAAGCGCGCTGTAGCAGAATCTCGACGAGAGTGTAATTATCGCCGTTAAAGCTCCAACACTGAGAGCTCGCCAAACGCCTATGTAAATGCCTTCGACGGCGAAGGACAGACAATAGGTGACACACACGGTCAATACGCTTGCCATTCCGTCCGAAACGAGCATTTTGATATACGCTACCGTGTTCGCGTATCTCCATACGTTTTTGTAAACACGTAAAACCGTTCTAAACAAAAACAGCAAGGCAAAATGAATAGCAGTATTTACCCAAAACGCGCGAATATTTGACGTTCCGATGCTCGACAGCAGCCAGTATAAGACGCTTACGAAAGCGTAGGCTGCAACATCAACAGTCAAAAGTATCGCTTGTCTGCTTCTGCTATTATGTAGTACTGCATTGATCAAAGTGTTTTTTTTCATAAAAAATCTTCTTGTCCGTAGTCACACGGACTTCCTCATCTTTAAGATTTGGCACTCCTAATAATTTTGTTCACTATCCGTTTCACAAAAGAAACAGAGAAATTGCACAAGCGGCGCATAGGACGAGTGAAACACCATAGCCTGCAAAAAATCTTATAAGAGAATTTATCTACGCTGACCGCTCTTTCGCCTCTGTAAAGCAACGACACCTTTGCTATAAGCTGATCGCGCTCAATTCCTCGTTCCGCAATAAACTGGTGATCTCCTAAAAACGTGTAGCTCTCACCGATTTTGATAAGTCGGTGAAGCACATACTGACCGTTTCTCCTTTGATACAGTATCACGTCATACTTTTTCAGCTCGCTCGGAAGACTTGAAATAACCACACTATCCTCCCCTTCTCTTATCATGGGGAGCATGCTTACTCCGCGCGGATATATCCTTACCGATGCGCCGCTGTAAAGCTGTTCGCGAATCAGGGGCATCAGCTCGTCAAGATACATAGACTTTTTTTCAAGCATAAGTGATCGTCTCACTCTTCAAGACAGCCTGCGGACGCAAGCTTGTCAAGAAACATTTCAACGTCAGATATCGCAATCTCATCAGAAACGTCGTATTCATCGGTAAGTGCTTTAATGAGAGCACACTTATCACATCCGGTCGCAAGTGCCTTCCAGAGAACGGCTCCGGTTTCATTCAAGGCAAGCATGCCGTTAAAATCAGCAGACGATTCTCCCAATGGCAAAACCACCCATGTGTCCGCCACGTTGCGCATTACAAAATTTTCCTTAATTTTCATAAAATAACTCCCCGCGCCAAGCGCACCGTAATAAAGCCGTTTTTAATTTCACCAAAGGCGCTGATCGTGAAAGGAAACGATTCCCCAAAGGACACGATTTTCCACTCCCCGCACAACCACTCATTTTATTATAACATCTCGAATTAACATTGTCAATATGATTTGTGCTTTTATTTATTATTTATATGTATGAGGAATTTATATGTATGAGGAGGAAACAAATTAACAAACAGAATTACCGCATACTTTTTGTAAATCGCTTCAAATAATTTTTTATCTCTCTTACCAAATACCAAATGGTATTACAGATCATTTATTATTCATTCACTTTTTTGTTTATTAATAAACATTTTGTTTATAGTGAATCTACAAGAAACCAGCCCGGGACGCTCCACAAGGGAGCTCTCGGGCTGTACGATTTATTAGTTATTTTTCGTCTATCAGATTATCTTGCAGAACCGTTCTGAAGAGAGTTCTCGTAAGACTCGATCATCTTCTTAACCATCTGACCGCCGATGCTTCCTGCCTGACGCGCGGTGAGGTCACCGTTGTAACCATTGTTAAGATTAACGCCTACTTCGCTTGCTGCCTGCATCTTGAACTGCTCAAGTGCCTTCTTAGCATTCTTGTTTGCCATAATAATTCTCCTTGTTGCGCACCCATCGTCCGCTCGTTTTTCTGTGAGATACTCGCCATTCGGGGCGAGTGAGCGATAGTGCTTTTTTAATCTATATTAAATCGAGCTTGCACCGCAAGCCGTTACCCTTTCAGCACAAGCGACTTGCGATGCGAAATTTTCATTATTTCGTTTGCTTATCACTCTTGAAAGCGTCTTGCTTTGCAACTCTGATATTATTTTGCTCAATCGCCTTTTTTATATGAATGGAAAAATTATGTAACGAACGCCAAAATCGCCGTGGCGCGAAACCCCTTTATTTATAAGCTTTTCAGCAACTCTACTCTCGGTAGAGAGGGAAATTCTACCACTGAGAGAGTCCCCACGCCAAACTTGTAGAGCGCAAGAACTAACGGTTTATTGATTTTTTGACGTTCGGGAGTTAAAATATAGGTGCGCCGGGAGTAAAGTCCCGACGTTTTGATTTTCAATCAACCACAAACTAAAAATCATCTATAAATCAATTGATATGGAGGATTACACCATGAAGATTTCAAAAAGCATTGCAACAGCTTCAAAGCCCGTCGTACCGATATTTTTTGCGGTTGACGACAACTACGTCCCCTTTTTGTGCGTTGCGCTTCGCTCACTTTGCGATAATCGTTCAAGCAGATACGAATACAAAATTCATATTTTGATAGAAGAACTCTCACCCGCAAGCCGCGATGCAATTAAAAAGTTCGAAACAGAAAACACAAAAATATCCTTCGTCGACGTGCGCGAAAAATTAAAGAACCTTTGCCAACGACTTCACATTAGAGATTATTACTCCAAGGCGACCTATTACCGTTTTTTCGTTCCCGATATGTTTCCCGAATACGAAAGGGGACTTTATCTTGATTGTGATATCGTCATAAATTGTGACATTGCAAGACTTTACAACTGTCCGATGGGGAACAACCTCGTAGGAGCAATTCCCGAGGAGGTCATGACCGATATTGATATCTTCGGACGTTACTCCGAGGTCGTACTTAATATTCCGCGCAACGAATATTTTAACGCAGGAATTCTCGTTATGAACCTCAAAAAAATGCGCGAGATCGAGATTGAAAAGCGATTTTCCGAGCTGTTGAATCTTCGCACCTACCGAGTCGCGCAGGATCAGGATTATCTTAACGTGATTTGTCACGGCAGGGTATTTTATCTCAATAAAAAGTGGAACAAAACGCCGATGCCCGACTCATGCGAAAGCATAGTTCCCCATATCGTTCATTACAAAATAAACTTCAAGCCCTGGAGATACGACGATATTCCTTACGCAAGCCACTTTTGGAAGTATGCCGACAGAACGGAATTTAGAGAAACACTACACAAAATAAAGGAAAGCTATTCCGATGAGGAGAAGTCGCGAGATGCGGCGCAATACGAAGGACTCGTGGCACATGCCGCCGAGGAGATCTCGCGCGAATCAAACGTCGTATATTCACAAATTCAAGATTGTTGCACGGAGGCAATATAAATGAAAATTTCTGACGAAAGAGCCAAGGTGCTCAGAAGGATCGAAGAACTTGAAGCCGCAGGCGTTTTTGACCTTGACGTTGAGGACGATCCTCCCACTGTGCCACTTGACGCGAGTCGGGTTGATTACACTTGTAAAAAGCTGTCCACCCGCATGGGCACGTGGATTGCAAACCGAGTAGGCAAGACGTTTTTTGAAAAAAAGATCAGAAACGGAGAGCTTATCATCAAGGAAATCCGCGGCATTGAAAATTTTAAAGCGATTGCAGACCGCGGCGCGCTTATAACCTGCAATCATTTTCATCCATTCGACAATTACGCCGTTTACAAGGCCATTGAACCGCAAATGAACGGTAAAATGCTTTACAAAATAATCCGTGAGGGTAACTATACCTCCTTTGGCGGCTTTTACGGATATCTTTTCCGTCACTGCAATACACTTCCCCTCTCATCGTCACTTTCAGGCATTAAGGCACTTCTCTCGGCAGTCAGGGATTTGCTTGCGCGCGACGAGAAAATACTCATTTATCCCGAGCAGAGCATGTGGTATAATTACAAAAAGCCAAAGCCGCTAAAGGTCGGTGCTTTCTCTTTTGCCGTAAAGAATAACGCGCCCGTGCTCCCTATATTTATCACGCTTGAGGATACCGAAAATTTTGATTCTGACGGCTGTTTGATTCAGGCATACACCATTCACATTCTCCCGCCTCTCTTCCCTGACAAGAGCCTTAATTCGCGCGAGAATTGTCGAATGCTTTGCCGCGATAATTACAGACTATGGAAAGAGGTTTACGAGGATTTTTACGGTAAAAAGCTTGAATACACAACAAAGGGCGAGGTGGAAATATGTTCTATATAATAGTAATAACTCTTGCGACGGTTATTATCGCAACGCTCAACTTCTTACTGTCTGGCGAGCTTGCTATGATGAATTTTCTATCTCTTTTGCTCAAAACGTCGATTGGCACCGTATCAGTCATAGCAGTTGACGGCATTTTTGCATTTTTGATACGAAGATGCCTTCCAAGTTCGCTTTTTAATGCTGAACGAAGTTTTTTTGAGGTCTCCAAGAAGGAATTCGACTTATATCGTAAGCTGAAGATCAAAAGGTGGAAAGACCTCGTTCCCGAATTAGGAGTTTTTACAGGTTTTTCAAAAAGTGAAATATCCAATCCCGATGACAAAAATTATCTTGGAAATTTCTTACTTGAAGCGAATTTCGGCGTAGTTATACATCTTGAAAACGCGCTTTTTGGCTTTCTTATAGCGTTTATTCCTCCCTGCTCGTCACCAAGCATCTGGATTCCCGTCGCGTCGGTCAATTTTGTTTTATCAATGCTGCCTGTTTTCGTTCTGAGATTTACCTCTCATACCCTTCAAAAGCTTTATAAAAGAAGCAAAAGAAACGGCACACCATAAGTGTGCCGTTTTGATTATTTTTTGCCGATTATCGACCAGAGTGCAATAATTATCTGTCCGGGAATTCCGAGCAAATAGATCTGCCAGAGATTATGTCCTCCCGCAAGCACTGTTATATGTACAGCTACCGCTATCGCCCATATCATAATTGATATGATAAGATAATTTCTGCGCTTGTTAAACCACATTGAGTTGAAAACGAGCCAGACTATAGTGGAAGCAACAACTGCATATGGGAAAACGAGCAGATGCCTCAGCGTGCCGTTCAGTGACGCATCAAGAATCACGAAAATCAGGGTTGCTATAAGCCAGACGAGCAATACGCTCATGGCGGCAACTATCGAATGCGTCTTTTTAAGGCGCTTCTTTTTTTCCTGTTTTTTCTCCTCACGCTCGCGCTTCAGAATTTCTTCCTCGCTAAGCTCCTGATCCATGCTAATATGCTCGCGCACGAGAAGATAGTCTACGGTAACGCCAAACATATCCGCAATCGTCTTAAGGACAGTAATATCGGGCACAGATTCGCCGCGCTCCCACTTCGAGATTGCCTTGTCGGAGTAATTAAGCTTCTCGGCAAGCTCTATCTGCGTCATTGAGTTGCCTTTTCTGAGCGTAGTTATATTTTCGGCTATTATTGACTTAAGATCTTCCAAAGCTTCATTACCTCCTTTTATTTTTCGGTATTCTTATCAATTAAGAGCCTCAAACTGCTCAAGCGCATCCTTGAAGGAAGCCATGCAGGAGTTGAAGGCGTCCATCTTGGTAAGGTCTACGCCCGCAAGCTTAAGAAGCTCAACGGGGCTATCCGATCCGCCGGAGGAGAGGAACTTGAAGTAATCCTCAACCGCGGGCGCACCCTCGTTGTATATTCTCTCTGCGATAGATACTGCGGAGATGATACCGGTTGCGTACTTATAAACGTAGAATGCTCTGTAAAGGTGAGGAATTCTTGCCCATTCGTAAGCGATCTCGTCGTCCGAAACTACGCTTCTGCCGTAATACTTCTTGTTAAGCTCATGATATACCTTGCAAAGCGCGTCCTTTGTAAGAGGCTGTCCCTTTTCCGCCATATCGTGAGAAATATACTCAAACTCTGCAAACTGAGTCTGTCTGAAAAGTGTGCCCTTAAGCATATCCATATAGTAGGAAAGGAGATACTTCTTGAGCTTTTCGTCGGTAGTTGTCTTCATAAGGTACTTGTAGAGAAGAACCTCGTTTACGGTAGATGCGACCTCCGCTACGAATATCTTATAGTCCGCCTTTTCCTGAGGCTGATTTCTCTCAGAGAAATAGGAGTGCATTGCGTGACCGAGCTCGTGAGCAAGAGTGAACACGTCGCCGGTGGTCTTCTGATAGTTCAAAAGAACGTAGGGGTGAGGAAGTCCGAATACGCTTGAGCTGTAGGCTCCGCTTCTCTTGCCCTCAGTCTCCTCGACGTCGATCCAACCGTTATCGTGCGCCTCCTGAAGAAGCTCCTGATATCTCTCACCAAGAGGATTAAGACCTTCCTTAACTACCTTGAAAGCATCCTCATAGTCAAGCTTAAGCTCTGCGTCCTCAACGGGAGAAACGTAAACGTCGTACATATGCATCGACTTTACGCCCATAAGCTTCTTCTTATCTCTGTAATATCTGTGAAGGAGAGGAAGTCCCTTCTTAACGCTCTTAAGCAAATTCTCGTAAACCTTTACGCTTACGTCCTCACGCTCAAGCGCCATTTCAAGAGAGCTGTTATACTTTCTGGTTCTTGCGATAAATACGTCCTTTTCAACGTTGCCGCAGTAGGTAGCGGTAATTGTGTTGATAAGTCCGATATAAGCCTTGCAGTATGCCTTGAAAGCCTCGCGTCTTACCTTTCTGTCGGGAGAGTGGAGAAGCACGCCGTACATACCGTGCGAAAGCTTTACCTTCTCACCGTCAACCTTAACGGTGGGATAGGGGAAATCGGCGTTATCGATCATACCGAATATCTTCTGGAAGCCGCCGAAGATAGTGCTTTCCTGAGAAAGCATAGCCTCAACCTCTTTAGAAAGCACGTGGGGCTTGTTTCTGATAATATTCTTTATCGAATAGTCATAATCCTTAAACTTTTCATCCTTGGCGAATGCCTCAAGCTTTTCGGTGGGAAGCGCGGTAAGCTCGGGATTTACGAAAGCGATGCTGCCCATAAATTGCATCTCGAGAATATCAACTCTCGACTGGAGAGCCGATGCCTCGGAATTTCTGGTGTCCTCGTCGTGCCACATAAATGCGTATACTGCAAGACGGCTGAGATCAAGCACTACCTTATTGATGTTTTCAAGGCATTCAAAAAGAGTATCGGGATCGGAAAGCTTACCCTCGTACATTGAGAAATCAAGCTTTTTTGAAACCTCGTCGTAAAGCTTGTTCCAGTCCTCAATGCTTGCGAATATGTCGTTAAGTCTCCATTTAAGATTGGACGGAACGTCCTGTCTGTTCTTTGCCATTTTTATATACCTCCGTAAAGCAAATGATCATTTTATATAATTATAACATTTACCATCCTCTTTTGCAAGGGATTTTCCCTCTTTTTTAAAAATTTTAACATGCTAAAGCCTTTTTCGGCAAAAGGTATTGACTATAGGTGTATAATCTGCTATAATACCTTTATCTATAAAGCTTTCCTCTTCCCGAAAGGAGAGAAATCATGAAAAAAACGTATATTCCAAAGGGCTACGTTGCCGCGCTTGACGCATACGATACGCAGCGCGCGATTGCCTTCATAAAGCATACCTTCGAGGCGGAATTTTCCTCAATTATGAACCTAAAGCGCGTTTCTGCGCCCCTTTTCGTAACCGAAGCGTCGGGACTTAATGACAACTTAAGCGGTGTTGAACGTCCCGTTTCCTTTGACGTGCCCGCCATTGGTGCTGAGGCTCAGGTCGTGCATTCACTTGCAAAATGGAAGCGACTTGCGCTCAAGCGATACGGCTTTTCGGTCGGTAACGGACTTTACACCGACATGAACGCTATCCGTCGTGACGAGGAGCTTGATAATATCCACTCGATCTACGTCGACCAGTGGGACTGGGAAAAGATAATTACCAAGGAAAACAGAAATCTCGATTACCTTAAGCTCATCGTGCGCTCGATCGTTCGCGCGATCTGCACAACGAGCGATCTTCTTCACGTAAGATATCCCCAGCTCCGCGTAAATCTCTGCCCAGACGTATCCTTCGTGACAACGCAGGAGCTTGAAGATATGTACCCCGAGCTCACCCCATCGGAGCGAGAACGCGAATATTTGCGCGCGCATAAAACCGCGTTCATTATGCAGATAGGCGGCAAGCTTAAATCGGGCAAGCCACACGACAGCCGCGCCCCCGACTACGACGATTGGCAGCTTAACGGTGACATATTCTTCTGGGACGACGTGCTTGACCGTGCGCTTGAAATTTCATCCATGGGTATCAGAGTTGACTCAGAATCGCTCGACAAGCAGTTAACTCTAGCAAATTGCGATGACAGACGTGCGCTTCCCTTCCACAAGATGCTGCTTAACGACGAGCTTCCCCTCACTATTGGCGGAGGTATCGGTCAGTCACGTCTTTGTATGCTTATGATGGGCTGCGCCCACATCGGCGAGGTTCAGTCGAGCATCTGGGACGCCGAAACCGTCAAGGTCTGCGAGGATGCAAAAATAAGATTACTTTAATAACGCAAAAAGAAAACCGTTGCACCGCAACGGTTTTCTTTTATTTACCTATAAGAGTTTTATACGAAAGCTGCGCCGCCTCGAGCGACATATTACATTCCAAAAGATAGACGGACACGCTTTTCAACACGCGGTCTACTATCTCAATAGCTTTGAGCTTTGCTACCGACTCTCGCGGCAGATAAAACTGCTTTACGAGATCGGAAAAACACTCGCTCGGTGCAATTTTCGTCATTTTATTTTCTGATGAACGCTTCAAAAGTACAATCGCATCAAGCGGCGCCTCGGAAATCGTGCCAAGTCCCTCCTTGCCCATCCACGGGGTAGAGCAAACGTCAACACGCTCGCCATCAAGCCGCAATATCGGCTTGTCGCCGTTTATTATTCTGACCTTGTCGCCAAAAGCTTGTCTCCAAAGGCTTATATGGGTGGTTTTTCCTGTACCCGACGGCGCGGTAAATATATAGCCTCTGCCTCCGACCTCTATTGCCGCGCCATGAAAAACGGTTCGGTCAAACAGCGGCAATTGCTCCGCGATAGCGCGATAAAGACATATATCCTCGCAATAACCGTCAGATAAAGCCTGTTCATTTACAAGCTTTTCTGCATTGATCTGTTCACGCGTGACCTCAGCCACAAGGCTGGGGCTGTCGCACGCACCGATCAGATAGTCCTTGCAACGTCTTTCCGCAAATTCATAATCGGCACGCATCTCGATTGCAAGACCTGATAAATTTATATAAAAAACCTTATTAGTCTGCACTTCGATAGCCTTTCACATGTTAAATTTGTTTTACATCCAAATAGCCGGTCCCTTGAAATTTTCCTCTTCGGTGGTCTGCTCCTCAGTCGTTTCGGTGGTATCCTCCTCGGTAGCTTCGGTGGTGTCCTCCTCGGTTACTTCGGTAGTATCATCCTCGGTAGCTTCGGTGGTGTCCTGCTCGGTAGCTTTAGTGGTATCCTCCTCGGGTGCAGTTGTCACTTTTTCAGTAGTCTCTACGACGGGAGGATCGGTATATTCGGTCTCATCAACCACGTCGGACTCACTTTCGCTCGTTACACTACCCTCAGTCTCAGAGCTCTCCTCAGAAGTACTTTCAGATTCCTCGGTAGTATCTACCACAGACTCGGCAGGCTCCTCGGAAGCAGCCTCGCTACTCTCGGTAGCAGGGCTCTCGGTATTATCGGTCACGGGAGGCTCGGTGCTTTCGGGCTCCGTATTTTCGTTAGAGCCAAGCTCGGTAGCAGCAGTTGAGTCACCTTCGCTGATCTCGGAGCTTGCCTCCTCGCCATCCTCCGTGGGCTCGTCGATCGGAGTTTCGGTCGGCATACTTGTGGGAGTCTCTGTCGTGACGTCATCCTTCGGCGCGGTCGTTGATTTTTCCACACCTGCAAAGCACGAGGTCAACACCACGGTTAATATTAATACAGCTAATGTTAAAAATCGAAATGATGCTGTTATTTTCATATTTAATATCCTTTTCCACTTTTCTACCGCTAATTGCGGCATAAAGGGTATAATTCTAAAATTAATCTACGGGAACCTCGGGGAATTCAACTACTTCCCCTTCCGTGTAATTAAACTGCCAATCGTAGTTCGTAGTTTCTTGATTTTCCTCTTTGTCGTTTTTGTTATTGTCGCCGTCAAGAGCGTCATTTACACTTCCATCAACGCTGTCACTGCCGTTGTTGCCACTGTCAGACTTTTTATTTCCCCTACAGGAAACCGCAAAGAGTGAGAGAATTAACAAAAGCGCAACTGCTATTCGAAGTACAATGTTTTTCTTCATAAAAATCACCGTTTGCCGCCACACGCGACATCAATTTTATTTTTCATTATTCCCACACAGGGCATTTTGTTCAAATGCCATCCACACCATCAAATTTGGCAAGGACAGCATTCGCATTTCTTCATTATTAATATTTCCCCCGGCAGGCACGGAGTTTTTGCTCCGTGCCTGCTTTTTTGGATTACAGTTAGCTGTTAGCCATTAAAATTCAATCGGAACTTCCGGAAAGTCAACAGCGGATGACGTAATAACGTCCTTATCAACTGCAATTACGTTTACTTCGGGAGAAACGTATTCTTTTTTTGCATTGTTCATTGGATTTATTCCTCCTTTAGTTAAATTTATTTTTTGAGCTTAAAAGCATCAAAAGCGTTTTATTAGTTTGCCGCAACGAAAGCATTTACCTGCTCTTCGGTGTGTGCAAATCCTGCGTATGCTACCTCAACGGTTGCGGTTTCACCCTCAGCTGCATTAAGGTAGAACTTAAATGTGCTTGCAGATCCAGTATAGCACTGGAACACGATAACGTGCCAGTCACCGTCTGCAACAATGTCAGTTGCCTCGCTCATAAAGATCCAGTTTGCGCCTGCGGACTGCAATCCAATCTCAAAGGTAGTGCCAACCTCTGCCTTGTACTTGATGAACATGTATTCAGCATTCGGAACACCTGAGTGACCCTCAATGATGAGAACGCTGTTGCCATACTGCTCTGCATTATGGGGAGCAGTAAACTTAGCACCGGTTTCGGTGAGCTCGGGAGTTACGCCTGTATAAGCCATATCGCCTGCGAGCAAGTACTTATCCCAGAGAGTATCTACGTACTTCTGGTAAGTCTGACCGCATACGGTACAGATTGCAGTGTAGTCATCATTGTGTTCAGTAGAAGCAGATCTGTGGTCGCACATGTACTTGGTATCGCCCTTTGCCTCAACAAATGCATTTACCTGCTCTTCGGTGTGTGCAAATCCTGCGTATGCTACCTCAATGGTAGGAGTAACGTCAGCAGATGTTGTGTTGAAGTAAATCTTGAATGTCTTTGCGGTGGTTGCGCCGGTCTTGTAAACCATAACGTGCCACTCGCCGTCTTCAATTACGTACTGATCAAGCCATGTCCACGCACCGTCAATAAAGTCAACTCCGATATAAAGATCGGTTCCAACCTCAGCCTTATACTTAATGAAGAAATATTCAGCATTAGAAACACCGGTAGGATGGTCTTCAATAATCAGAATATTGTTACCATACTGCGATGCATTCATAGAAGCAGTGAACTTAGCACCAGTTTCGGTGAGCTCAGGAGTTACGCTTGTATAAGCCATCTCGCCTGCGAGCAAGTACTTATCCCAGAGAACGTTTACGTACTTATCATAGGTCTGACCGCATACAAGACAAGTGCTCTCGGTAGATTCAGATCTATGATCGCCGGTTGCGGGAACAGTAGTAGTTTCGGTACTAATAATCTCGTTACACTCAGTGCAACGAACTACCATGTCGTAGCTACCTGCCGCGCCGCAGGTAGCGGCAACCTCATTTTCAGAGGTTGCAGCGCCTGCAGTGTGCTGATGTGCTGACTGAATCTTAATAGTTACGCTCATTGCGCCTGCTCTGTTAACCTTATAAGGAATAGGAGCTGCCTCAGGGTCCTTATTGAGAACGAGTGCAAGACTAATTGTTACATCGTCGCCGCTAAAGTTGAAGCCGTTAACATCAGACCAGTCATCTACAGTCAGGTAAACGTCAATCTTTCTTCTTTCTGCAGCAGGACCGAGAACTGAGGGCCACGAAGCGTTATCGTAGCTCTTGGTGCCTACAGGAACAACAACGGTTGTTGTTTCAGAGGGATCGTTTGCGTTGGTGATGGTAAAGATTGCATCCTTCCAACCACCTGCTACGCTTACCCAACCGCTGATAACGAGATCACCGTTTGCATAGGTCTGGCCGCTTACGATTTCAGTATCCCACCAGTTCTTATAAGGAGTAATGGTGGTCACGCCCGCCTTAGCACCACAAGCAGCACAAGTGCCTGTGTACATCTTGCCGGAGCCGTCACCGATTACCTCGTACACATCAAGATCATTTGTGCCTGCGCTGTGGAGACAGTAGTCCTGTCTGATAGCCTCAGTGCCTTCAATTGCATTGATACCTGCGATTGCATTCTCAAAGGTTGTTGCCAATGCCATATACGCAAACTGTGCAGTTGCAGAGGAGCCCTCGGCAAGGTCGTAGTCAACCGAGAGGTGCTTGAGGTATACGTTTCCATCTTCGGAGAGCTGAACACCGCCGTTAACGGTCTTTTCCTTAAGGTCGATGATGAGATACTTCCAACCGCCTGCTTCAAGTCTGTGGTTGTAGGTGTAACTACCGTTGATACCAGTCTGTCTTGTTGTGGGGAAGGTACCAAGGATCATTTCGCCCTCAACAAGCAAGTACTTAACTACAAGATATCTGCCTGCGATGGGATTATCGGTAGCAATAAGCTGGTGTCTATAGTCTGTCTTGGTTACGGTATATACGTTATATCCGTTTACAGAGCTCTGTCCCTTGTAGGAACTGTTAGTGGTGTTAGGTGCGCTCAATCCGCCCCAGAAGTAAGTGAAGTAATCACTGGGATTAGCATTCAAGAATGTGTGGCATCCCTTACAGTATTCACCGTCAGAGCCGCCGTTGCAAACGCCGGTAGAAGGAATAACCTGGCAGGTTGTGTAGCCGCAAGTTGTACACTGCATACCCTCGGTACGACCGTCGTTAATACAGTCAGGAACAATTGCCGTTGCTTCAACGAGGGTGTGTACATCACCGAATGTCTCAGCTACCTTGCCGCAGATCGCACAAACGGTCTGGCACTTATCAACAGCACCCTTAAGTGCAAAGGAAGGACAAGGACATACGCCGCTTGTAGGAGTAATATCCGCATCGTATGCAGCTATACCGGCAAGCATTCTGTCAAGACTATCCGCAAATGCGATATACTCGATATCCATCGATCCGCTTGCGAGAGATGAGTAAGAAGGCTGTACCCAGTAGGTGCCGGATACGGTGTATGTGCCGTCTTCATTAGGCTTGAACGCTGTGGTAAACACAGAGAGATCAACGATGATGATGTGCCATTCGTCGTCTGCTGTGAAGCCGCCGTAGTTAATAACGGTTGTTCTATTATCATTTACTCCACTACCATCGGGTTTAGGAGTAGCGCTGGCGGGAGTGCACACCTCTATACGGTATCCACCTGCATATTCAGCAGGAACTCTGTACTTAATAACCATGTACTGACCGGATACTGCACCATCAGGGTTACAGTTGATAGCCGTAGGCTTCCAAGCAGCAGCCGTTGTGCCCTTATCAAACGTGAAGTGCATGAAGCTGCTCGACGTTTCATCGGACTTACCCAAAGTAACGGGAGAAGCACCATTCAAGCACGAGGTGTTACCACTGGTAGTAAGTACGTTAAAGTAGAGGTTGTACGTTTCACCACATACTTCACAAGGAGTGTTGGAAACATACTGCTGCTTTTCAGCATCCCAAGTTGCGGAATTTGCACCGGAATGCTTACCGGTTTCAAGAACCTTTCCGCACAAGTTACATTCGCGGCTGTGCTCTGTGCCGGTAACGGTCCATTCTACGTATTCACTAAGGTGAGGACAAGCGGTTGCGGTAAGACTATCTACACCGTCAACTGCCTTAATGCCGTTGATAAGCTTTTCAAGAGAATTTGCATATGCAAAGTATGCAATTTCCAAAGTGCCTGTACCCGTACGATCGCCAACGTCGGTGGCAGTCTGAACGTCAAATCTGAGGTACTTAATTGCGTACTTGCCGTTTGCGTCAGCTTCAACCTTAGAAAGGGTGGAGAAGTCAATTATGAGGTACTGCCACTCATTATAAACCGAGGGCTTATATCTCATATAGTCACCCGAACCTGTAGCACCCGCACCGGACGTGTTGGTGTAGAAGTCCATATAGAAGCTACCGGTAGCCTTATACTTAAGTACCATATATTGGCCAGTTTCGCTTCCGTCGTAGCTCGGGTAAAGGTAAGCCTCACCGCCAGCAGTTCTGGTGTAGAGTCTGTAACCGTTTGCACTCCATCCGGAGGTTACGTTTGCGACAGCAGGAATGCTTGCGCCACCGTAGAACTTATTGAAGACGGTTGAAGGATCTACGTTTATAAATGTCTGACATTCAGAGCAGAACTCACCGTTAAGACCTGCGCCGGTATGTGCTTCAACGTTAATCGCCTTGAAGCAATCCTGACATATGTCTGCGTGAGTTCCGTTACCCTGGTCAACGTTTTCCTTAACGTTTTCGTGGTCACATTCGGGTCTAAACTCATCAGGGATGCGAGAAGCATCATCATACATTCTGAACCAGTCGAAGTAAATTGTTTCGCCCGCTGCCCAGCCGTAGAGGTTGATTCTTGTAGCGTCGGAAAGAACCGAGTTAGCATTGAAGCCCTTAGTTCCCATGTCAATTATGCCAATATGCCACTCGCCGTCAGCAACGAGAGGAGCTGTTACTACCGTGTTAGAGTTGCCGTCTATACGGTTAAGTGTAAGAGTATTATTTGCGATAGTTCCAGGAACCTTGTACTTGAATACGAGGTACTGACCGGTTACCGCGCCGACATTGTTGAGCGGGAAGTATGTTTCAGCCCATGTGCCGGTTCCGTTATTAGACGAAATAGCCGCATAGCCGATATTACCCTCAGTTCCGTTATACTGAGCGGAGTTCCACGCACCCTGACCAATGGTCATATTTTCTGCCTCTGCGTAGATAGTTGAGCCGTAGTTATACTTTCCGTTACATACGGTACAAGTAGCTTCGTAATAGCCAAGCTCAGCGTTCCATACACCGCAAGTAGCACCGGTGTGCTTCTCAGCTGTACCCTGCTTACCGCAAAGCGAACATACGGGAGCGTGTGTGTTGATATCAAGAGCAGTACCTACCTGCAAGAATCCATTGCAAGGACAGTAGCTCTGGTTGATATACTCAACACCTTCAATAGCCTTGATACCGTTAACAACGTCATCAGCAGTTGCCGCAAGTGCGATGTAAGCGATTTCTGCAGTTGCAGAAGCGCCAGCATACAAATCATAGTCTACGGTGAGGTGCTGGAGGAGATACTGACCGTCTCCGTTAGCTACAACACCAGAGCTTGCAGTGGTTGTAAGGTCGAGGATAGCATACTGCCATCCACCCTCAACAAGTGTCTTGTTAAGGTAATAGGATCCATTAATGCCGGTCTGCTTAGTAGAAGCAAAGAGACCAAGCTGGAATTGACCTTCAACCTTATATTTAATAATGAGGTATCTTGTGCTTATTGTGGGACTTCCGTTAGATATAAGCTGAGTTCTGTAGTCGGAGCGTGTTACAGTATAAACACCGTATGCGCTACCGTCTGCAATGCCTACGTACGCACCGCCGTTAGGAACATTTGCGCCGCCCCAGAAGAAGTTGAAGTAATTGCTGGGATCAGCGTTTATAAATGTTCTACATACAGAACAGAATTCGCCGTCAGAGCCTGCTGCGGTGTGTCCTGTTGCAGGAACCTCTTCAGTAGTCTGGCTGACAACTGCGTTACATTCTGTACATCTAACTGTAAGCGCCTTTGTACCAGTAGCAGTACATGTAGGAGCAGTTATTACCTCTTCTGCTGCCTCACCGGGAGTATGCTCGTGATACTTTACAGTAACAGTTGCGCTGTTCTTGTTTGCAACGTTAGCAATTCTCCATGTAAGAGTGGGAGCTGTGGGATCCTTTCTGAGCACAAGCTCGCAGGAAATGGTAACTGTGTCGCCGTTAAAGTCAACATCGTTAACGTTTGCCCAGTCTGCAATGGTAAGATTGATGTTGATCCATGTTCTGTCTTCCCATGCACCAAGCTTTCCGGGCCAAGAATCATGAGCGTAAGTTGCCTGGCCGAAGGGCACTACGACAACTGCTGTTTCGGTAGGATCGTTAACGTTGGTGATAGTGAAGTGAGCTTCCTTAAATCCGCCCGCTACGCTGACCCAACCGGCTCCAACGGAAACGCCGTTTTCAACGGTCTCGCCGTCCTCGATCTGATTGTTCCAGAAGCCACCATAAATGGTGATCTTGCTTCTAAGCTTCACGCCACAAACAGCACACTTGGTAGCATACATTTCACCGGAGCCGTCTCCGATTACCTCGTATACGTCAAGATCTGTGCTAAGGCCGTGACCACAGCAATCTTCGATTTCATCGCCTGTATATGTAACGATAGATTCAACGCTTGCAGCATATCCAACGTATGCGAATTCGATCCAAGAACCAGCCTCGCCCTCAGCGTCAATTCTGAGCTGCTTGACGAAGTACTTACCGTCCTCAGTGCCCTCAAGCTTGGGAACCTCAATGACAGCAATGTACCACTCACCGTCGTTAATAAGCGAGTGCATAAAGTTGTAGTCACCGCTAGCTACCGAAGCCTTGTCAGATGTGAACACCTGGAAGCTACCAATGCCTTCGGATCTGTACTTGAAGAAGAGGTACTTACCGGTTTCAACGTCGCCTTTGTTCTCGAAGAAGATGATGTTGGAGTCGGTATATGCCTTTTCAACGAACTTAACGCCGTCCTCGGTAACGGTGATCTCATATTTATCGTTAGTAGCAACGTCCTTGAGATTATTCTTCTCAAATACTACATTGACGCCTCTGTCAGCGGTTTCGCCGCACGCACAAGCTGCAGTAAAGGGATCAAACGTATGTCCGGGTGCGGGATTAACTATCTGATTACATACGGTACATACGCCGTCTTCGGTACAAGTAGCCTCGGGAGCATCATGTCCGGAAGCAACAATAACCTCCTGAGCCTTGATAACCATTCCACAGTCCCTACATACGATACCATCAGTAAGTCCATCCTCGGCACAGGTCATTGCCTTTCCGGGAATAGTTTCAAAAATATGTCCCTTAATGGTTACCGTAGTACCAGACGACTGAATATTTTCAATAACCTGCTTCTCTACGTTAGTTGTATTGCCTTCGGTAGGCAGAGCCTTGAACTGATACGAGCCCTGCGAGCCCTCATGAATGTCTGCCTTCGTCTTAAGAGTTATCTGAACAACTATTTCGTCATATACATTGGCGATTGCGTTGTTATATGCAAAATATACTATCTTATTACCCTCAAGTCCGCACTCATACGTATCAAACATCGAACCGCTTGCTCCTACGAACTCGAATACGTTCGTATTAACAGGAATTTCGAATCTTGTCGCCCAGATACCCGGGTTATTGATAAGACGTACGGTAAGAACTACGTTTTCGCCTGCTGTTGCATATACAGGGTCAATAGCAAAGGAAACGATGAGCTCTGCCTTAGTTGCGTTACACTCGTTACACGTATATGTTATCTTACCTGCGCCTATTACGCCCTCACCCCAGTCATGATCCTGACCGGAAGCTTCAGCGATAACCTGCTTACATACGTAACAAACCTCGGGAGCCGTACAGGTCGCCTTGGTAGTCTTATGTCCAAGTGCCTCGCCCTTTGTAGCCTGACATACCGTACAGGTTGCAGGAGTATCACAAGTTGCCTTAGAGTACTTGTGTCCGGTTGCGGGGATAGCCTGTTCTACTCCTTCTCCACAAACGGTACAGGTGGTATTAATAGAACCGGGAGTGTCACATGTAGGTTCTGTTCTTCCTTCTGCGCCGTACGTATGTCCAAGAGCAACTACAGCTTCAACCTTGGTTGCGGTACAACCCTCGTTGTTACAGTAGTAGGTTCTCTCGCCCGCGGTTGTACAGCCGGGCTCTGTGGTGATCTCGCTGTTTGCATAGTCAAAATCGTGTCCAAATGCAGGGATCACAATCTGTTCATCAGAAGCAGTGCCACAGAATTTACACTTTGCGGTCATAACACCGTCAGTAGTACAAGTAGCCTCGGTTACTACCTCTGCCTCATCCTCGAAGGAGTGATCAAGCATAGGAATGTTATCCATGGCCATAGTTGCATCGCAGTTGTCACACTTCTTGTGCTGTGTACCTTCTGCAGTACAGGTAGGAAGGGTGTCAACTACAGTAGAATACTTGTGCTCAGCCTTTGCAATCTGCTCCTCAGTACCCTCGATCTGTTCATCACAGAGCGAGCACACCTTTATCTGACGTCCTGCATGCTGACAAGTAGCAGGTGCAAGAACCTCGATATAGTAGTTGATCAGATTACCATCTGCGTCCTTATGCGAGCACTCCACGACCTCAACCTCGGGAGCTTCGCCCATATAGCTCTTCATCGCCATGTGGAAGTTGTAGAGAGCCTGTGCAGTACGCACCGACTCAGGTTTAACACCCTCAGGAGTATTAACTATGAGGTTTTCAAAATAGTTGAGCATGCTGCAGGTCAACGATGCCTGGTTGTTATCGTTAACCTTGGCGGTAATGGTCATCTTTTTGTCAAGAAGGTGTGCGGGAATATTTCTGATAACGATCTGATACCAGCCATCGTCAGAGTCCAAGCCTTCGCCAGGATTGAGCTTTATGATGTCCTTGCTACGAACAGTATAAGCCTCTTTATGCTCAAGCTCAACTGTTACAACAGGTTTTTCAAGGGGAGACTTGATGAAAACAAATGCATTTATCTCAGACTTGTACTGAGCCTGAATACCTGCAACCTGAACATCTCCAACCACCGTCTTTTCCGTGCCGGGAACATCCTTGAAGTGATCAGCGCCGACAACGTCCGCAGGGTTCTTATTGTCCTCGTTGCTATAAACGCCTTCGTTCGCCTTGTTGTCTGTGTTATAACCAAACTCGGTCTGTGCCATTGCACCGTAGTTCAGCATTGCCTTAAGGGGAATTGCTACCTCTTTGTATGCCGCCTGATTTGCGTTATCATTATCCCTGGCAAGCTCCAACACCTTGTTGTTGTACTTGCTGACAGAGTAAGTAAATACCTTACCACTCCAGCTTGCTCCGGGAATGATCAGCTGAACTGATATTGATTCAGTCTGCTGAGCAGCCGCAAGTCTTAATACGAGCACGTGTCGGTTTCCGTCCTCAATGAGATCGTCGGTCGTCATCTTGTGCACGCTGTAATTTCCGTGCTCGTCAGGAATTCTGACTGCAAGATATGCGCCCTCCACGTCATCAAGAGATCCGAGATCAGTAATGTAGAACTTCAAGTTGATCGAACCGTCGATAGAAAGGCTCGCAGATGAATACTTTACATCACTATACTCTTCGCCTGCCGCAACGAGCGATACCGAAGCCACAATCATAAGGGCAACGAGCATCAATGTCACAGCAAAGAAACCGATTTTCTTAAATACAGTTGATTTCTTCATGAAACTTCTCCTTAATGTATTTTTTGTATATTCCAAATTTTAAAGACAAGATTTACGTTTTCGCACGGCACTTTGCAAAAATTAAACTCTGATCTTATGCAGTTGGAAATTAAACGAGGTGTCCCCATGCTTTAGAAGCCTCGGCGTTTGGACAAATCAAATCATCATAATGTCTGGAAGATATCCATAACAGCCGCGGGCATTTTTGTGCACAGTACGCCCATTTATATACATTATATATTATACTACAACAGGAAAATTTGTCAAGTACGACATCATGTAGTCTTTTGCACAAAATATTCCAATCCGTTTTGTTGCATTTGACAAATTTATATACAAATTATTGAAATATAAACAATTCATTTCTAATTGAAGCATCAAACATTGTAAAACTATGATATAAAACAAGCAAAAAGCATTTCTTGCTCATTTGTGTGAGCTGAAATGCTTTTTGCTTGTCAGCGATATCAAATTATCTCAATGCGTTCAATGTCGATCGATACGTCGTTTGAACGGACGACCTCTCATATCATTCCGTCGCAGCAAAGCCATCGGGAATTCTTTCAAAGCTGTCTACACATCCCTCAAACGCAATTTCATACTTGATAAGGTTTTCATCTATGTAATTAAGGAACCAATGATCTCCGGTCGAGTCAATCAGCCCATCCTCAGACATCACCAATTCACTAAGATCAACGTGGGCGATGTGCCAAGCGCCGTCCGCTATCATCTCAAGCTCCTGAATCTCATTATTAAATCTGATAATACACGTAGCCGTTTCGGCATCATTCGCAACCTCGACAACTCTATATTTAACAACGTAGTATTCACCAAGAGGACCCGCTCCGTCAACACCAACCGAAAGTCCACCCCACACCGTATTACCGTCAGGAGTCATCACCAGCACTCCGTTTTCAATAGTGTGAGTCCTTCCTCCGCCAGTACAAGCAAACGTATGTCCATCCTCATATACGGAGTAGTCCCTGCACCACTGCCAATCCCGAGCAACAGCTCTGCCGCACGCGGTACACTCAGACTCGTATCTGCCCATAGAATCATTCCACGCGGCTCTTGCACCCGTGCTATGCTCAGCAGAATTACCGTAATTGCCGCACACTCCGCATGTGAGGACATGCAATTTATCATTAATAGCCGTTCCGCTTTGGAACTCGCTCGGATGAGAACAAACAGCCCGAAGAATATCCTCTGAATCATATTTCCTAGCGTATTTCACAATGTCAGCAATGTCTTCGGCATAACCAACGTACGCCATTTCCATCCACGCCCCCGCGCTTCCTTCAATATCCATCCTGAGATGCTTTGCGCAGTATCTGTCATTGATATCCTTCGTGACGGTGCTTACAGTAATGATCGCGAGATGCCAGCCGCCATCAAGGTTGAGATCATAGGAGAGCTTATGGCTGCCATTGGGATTCGCATACGAAGATGAGGTAAAAATTTCAAAGCTAGAAGCCCCGCTCGCTCTATATTTAAAGAACAAAAGATTTCCGGTTTCATCGTTAAGGTTTGCAAAAAACGAAACATTCGCATCAGCTGCAGTCGCATTGGTAAGCTTTATCCCACGCGACGTTGTTTCAAGAGTCAACGCAGAATTAACTTTTGCACCTGCAAGCTTTTCTCCATCATAAACCATAAATGCAACCGATTCTTCGGGCTTTTCAGGCTCATATCCTTCAGGAACACGCGAAATATCATCAACGCAACCCTCAAAAGCCACCTCGTATCTTATAAGATTCGGGTCCACGTAATTAAGAAGCCAGTGGTCACCGTTAGAATCAATAAGACCATCCGTTGCCGTAACAGATCCAATTGTAGCGATATCTACAAGAGCAACATGCCATTCGCCGTCAGCCTTCATGTTAAGCGTGGCAGATCCGCCATTACCGCCCGTTCCACCGTTAAATCTTATGTCAATCTTAACAGTCTCGACGCCGTTGGCTGCTCCACCGTCAGGAACCCTGTACTTAATAATGTAGTACCTGCCAAGCTTTCCCTCGCCGTCAACGCCAAGCGATAGTCCACCCCATACCGTATTTCCGTCAGGACTTACCTTAAGTACGCCGTTTTCAAGCATATGGACGATTCCCCCGCCGGTACAGGCAAAACGGTGGCCTTCACTATACGTGGAATAGTCTCTACACCATTGCCACTCTCTCGTAACAGCACCTCCACAGACCTCACACTTCGCTTCGTATCTTTCGACCTCCTCATTCCAGAACGCCTTCGATCCGATCTTGTGCGGAGCAACATCACCGAACGAAGCTCCGCAAAGCAAGCACGCCGTAGCATGAACCTCTTCATCCACAGGCGAGCCTCCAACCAAGGCTTTAGAGTGATTGCAAAGTGCGCTTATCTCCTCTTCCGTTTCAGTCAGCTTAACGTAGTCAATAACATCTGCTATTTCGTCAGTAATTCCAATATATTCAAACTCAGTCCATGCGGGAGCAACACCCTGGACATCTATCCTGAGGTGTTTCACGTAATAATTGCCGTCTTCCGCAACTGGGAAGGTCGATATTTCTTTTGAAAGATCTATCACGACAACGTGCCACGCCTCATCGTCCATGAGATAATTATCAGCCGTCAACTTAATATAACGTCCGGCATTTGCGCTGGGCAAATCAGTTCCGGTGAAAATCTCAAGGTAGGCTCCGTTGGCGATCCTGTACTTCATAAAGAGATACTGTCCTGTAGCCTTTTCACCATCAATTCTGTTAGAAAAAAAGTTCAGATTCAAATCATCGTTTGCTTCATTTCGGAACATAACGCCATTGTCAGTCTTCTCAAC
Organism: Clostridia bacterium; assembly: GCA_017504625.1. Taxonomy (GTDB): domain Bacteria; phylum Bacillota; class Clostridia; order Oscillospirales; family CAG-272; genus SVTX01. Next base: position 29,145 of record JAFVQU010000008.1, read on the forward strand.
AACGTATTCATTAGCACGAACACCGTTTAAAAGCTCATCTTTCCCATAGAACTCAAGGAAATCTCCAACAACCAGCTCTTCAGTGGGCTCTTCGGTAGGCTCTTCAGTAGGTTCCTCGGTAGGTGCCTCAGTAGGTTCCTCCGTGAGTGCTTCCGTAGGAGCCTCGGTAGGCTCTTCTGTAGGCTCTTCTGTGGGCTCTTCTGTGGGTTCTTCTGTGGGTTCTTCGGTAGGCTCCTCAGTCGGAGCTACGGTAGACTCTTTCGTATGGGCATCAACAGGTTCCTTGGTAGGTGCCTCGGTCAATGACGTCTCAGGCAAAGCCGTCGTGTCGGTGTTTTTGTTGCCGCACGCAAACATCGAGATCACCATTGCAAAAGCCATAGTAACAAGGCAAAATCTCAACCACGCAGTAGTTTTCATATTTGATTTCTCCCAAATATCAATTTCCAATGACAATCGGCAAGACTCGGACAATCAGAGTACGACTCTCAAAGTTTAACATTGGATCATTTTAATTATACATCTTATAGGCTCATGAATCAAGTGAAAACAACGCGCAAACTCATTTTTCGTACATTTGAACAAATCACGCATTGTTTTTTTGTTTAAAGAGTCCAGGAAAAACGTTTCCAATAAAAACGTTTCCAATAAAAATACCCCCTTCGCAACTGCACAAGGGGGTTGAGCTTTTATTGCCCACTTTTCGCTTTTAAGTAAATTTTTGGTTTGTTTATTAATGTGTAGTTTATAAATTAATTCCTCAAACCCTTGGGATAGTGGTTTTTACACACTTCTGCGCTTACCTTTCCACCACTTATCGCAACGCCCTCGCAAAGCACCGCCGCGAATCCCGACTGCTTAGCGCCGGGCTCGCACGTCATACCTAACGAGCTTATCTCAAGTCCGCGAAGATAGTCGGCGATTCTTGGGTCATCAACCGCAAGATCTATTGTTCGCTTGAAATCGCTTCCGTACGCCGAGAAGAGCTGATGATGAGGAATAAATCTTCCGCGCTCAAGCTCGCCTACACAAACGCCCGCCGAAAACACAGCATATTCCGGTAGAGATATGTCAGGAGCAAGAAAAACCTTGCCGTTCAAATATATCAGCTTTTTTTCGGGGATTTTCACGAGATTTTCTTCAATGAACGCCTTAGCCGCTGAAATTGCTTCAATTTCCTCGCTCGAGGTCTTCCCTTTTTGCGCTCCGCGTTCCCTTTTTGACTTTTCTTTTGCACTTGTTGAAATATCGCTTTCGTTGGTGTCACTTTCACATTCACGGTGTAAAAGCGCGATAAATTGCCCCTCACCCTTTGATACGTGCGGGTAAAATCTATGGCAAAGCGTCATATCTGCGACCGCACCGTCAAAATTGATTCCATCCGCCGTTGCATTTGCGAGATCTTCATTGACCTTACAAAGAGAAAAGTCACTATGCTCCCTTAAAAACCAATCGACGTTATATTCATTTTCCTCAAGCGAAAACGTGCAGGTCGAATAGATAAGATATCCGCCCTTCGCTACGCATTTTGCAACGTTTGTGAGTATTTCACGTTGCCTTTCGGCGCACATAATCACGTTTTCCTCACTCCATTCACTTATCGCAAGTTGATTTTTGCGGAACATGCCCTCACCCGAGCAGGGCGCATCGCAAAGCACGACGTCAAAATAACCCTGATAGACCTCGGCAAGCACCGCGGTATCGTGATTCATAACAACCGTGTTGCGACAGCCCATTCTCTCGACGTTACCTTGCAAAATTCTGCACCGCTTGGTATCATACTCGTTTGCGACGACGATTCCGTCCTCTCCCACAAGCGCGGCAAGCTGAGTCGTCTTTCCTCCGGGTGCAGAGCACGAATCAAGCACCCTTGAGCCTTTTTTTATCTCAAGTGCGTGAGCCGTAGCCATGGCGGAGGGGTCTTGCATATAAATAAGTCCCGCGTGATGACAAGCAAGTGAACCGGGATGCTCCTCATTCGTGTAAAAGCACTCCGGCGGAAAATCGGCGCGTATTCCGTCTATATGTCCCTCGCCAAGTACTCCGTCCTCACGCTTTATCGCATTTACTCGGAACGATCTTACAGCAGAGCCGTTTTCAATCTCGAAAAAGAGCTTTTCCGCCTCATCTCCGAGCATTTTCCTCATTCTTTCCTTAAATTTTTCGGGTAACATTATAAATCTCCAAAATTAATTCCCGTAAGTCTTGACAGCGCGTTCATCAGCTCACTCGCATCATTTGCCAATATTTCCGCGCCGTTTTCAATAAGAATTTGCCTATCGCGGAACCCCCACGTCATGATCACGGACGGAATTCCGGCATTTTTAGCAACACGAACATCAACCTCGGAATCGCCAACGTAGATCGCGCCATCGCAACCGAGATCGTTAATTACGTTCAGCAAAACGGTCGGATCAGGCTTACGCTTTTGTCCTTCCTTATCGCCAATCGCAATTTTAACATATTTTTCAAAGTGATACTCACATAGCTCCTTGACCGTGGCGTCGGGTTTATTGGAAACCACCGCCATTGGAATACCGTTTACATAAAGCTTCTCGAGAACTGACGCAAGTCCCGCATAGGGCGCGGTTTTCACGTTTGAATTCTGGTTGTAATATTCTCTGAACTCATTATAGCATCGCTCGACAAGATCAGGATCGGGCACGCACTCCACGTTGAGATTTCCATCTTGAGAATACATCGCTCTTTCAACGAGCTTCTTAGCACCGTTTCCGACGAAGCTTCTCACCTCGCCTTTAGTCCTTTGGACAAATCCGTGAGCAACCATAACGTAATTGATCGAATCGGTAATATCGTCAAGCGTATCAAGCAACGTACCGTCAAGATCGAACACTACCGCAATTTTTTTATCCATAAGGCTCACCTCCACTCAATAAATAATTTTACACTTTCAAACACACTTTGTCAATACAAAAAACGACGTCCGCCATCGCAAAACGTCGTTTATTGCTTATATTTGTCCTCAACGTACTTCATAGCAAGCTCAAGCACGTGCTTATCATTGCCGTGAGTGAGAAGTCCCATCGCGTTTTCAAGCGGTATCCACGCGACCTCCTCAACTTCACCCGGACGGGGATGTATCTCGGTATGTCTTGTGAATGCAAGGAAATAAACCACTTCCTTTTTCACGCCGGGACGCGGCTTGTAATAAACGGGTTGACGGAATCTCTCGTTGATATGGATCTTGACCGAGGTTTCCTCAAGCACCTCGCGCTCCGCCGTCATAGTTTCGGTCTCTCCGACCTCAACGTGACCCTTAGGGAAGGAATAATGACCGCCCGAGGTGTGCTTTATCATAAGAACGTATCTTTTAAGTCCGCCCTTATCGTCACGCTCGTTATGTATAACGACCGCTCCACACGATTTTTCGTATATCATTTTTTTCATCCCCCTTTCAAAAATTTCTTTGCAGAGGGCGAACCACCACCGTGGCTCCCCCTCTGCGATTTGTTTCAATTATAGGTTAATTATCTTGCGATCTCTTCCATTACGAAGGCCTCGAGAATATCGCCTTCCTTGATGTCGTTGAATTTTTCAAGACCGACACCGCACTCATATCCCTGAGCAACTTCCTTAGCGTCGTCCTTGAATCTCTTAAGCGATGAGATCTTATCCTCGAATATAACTATACCGTCACGGACTACGCGGATCTGCGCGTGTCTTGCGATCTTACCGTCAAGGATATACGAGCCTGCGATAGTTCCGACACCGGGCACGTGAATAGTCTGTCTGACCTCCGCGTGACCAAGAAGGTTCTCTCTGAACTTGGGAGCGAGCATACCCTTCATAGCCGCCTCGATCTCCTCGATACACTGGTAGATTACTCGGTAGGTTCTGAGGTCTACGCCCTGTCTTTCGGCGGAGTCGATAGCCGCCTTGTCGGGACGAACGTTAAAGCCAACGATAATAGCGTTGGATGCTGCTGCGAACATAACGTCGTTCTCGGTGATACCGCCGACCGCGCTGTGAATTACGTTAACTCTTACTTCCTCATTGGTGAGCTTAACGAGAGATGCCTTGACCGCCTCGGCAGAGCCTACAACGTCCGCCTTGACGATAACGTTAAGATCCTTGACACCCTCGCTGATCTGAGCAAAGAGGTCGTTAAGGTTAGCTCTGGCATTTGCCTTGAAGCCCTCCTCCTTAGCCTTATCCTTTCTCTGATCGGCAAGAGCTCTTGCCATTCTCTCGTCCTCAACCGCCGCGAACTCGTCACCTGCGGTGGGAACCTCTGCAAGGCCGATGATCTCAACAGGAACCGAGGGACCTGCGATCTTAAGCTGCTTACCGTTGTGGTCGGTCATAGCCCTTACACGGCCAACCGCAGTGCCCGCGATAACGATATCTCCGTTGTGGAGAGTACCGTTCTGAACAAGCACGGTCGCAACAGGGCCGCGTCCCTTATCAAGCTTAGCCTCGATAACGATACCCTTCGCGCGTCTGTTGGGATTAGCCTTAAGCTCCTTGACCTCCGCAACGAGAAGAACGTTCTCAAGAAGGTCCTCTATACCCATTCTCGTGAGAGCGGATACGGGAACGCAGATAACGTCGCCGCCCCATTCCTCGGGAACGAGATCGTACTTGGTAAGCTCCTGCTTAACGTTATCGGGGTTAGCAGTGGGCTTATCCATCTTGTTGATTGCTACGATAATATCAACTCCCGCAGCCTTTGCGTGATTGATAGCCTCAACGGTCTGAGGCATGATTCCGTCGTCTGCCGCAACTACGAGGATCGCGATATCGGTCGCCTGAGCACCGCGGGCACGCATTGCGGTGAACGCCTCGTGGCCGGGGGTGTCAAGGAAGGTGATATCCTGACCGTTTATCTTAACTCTGTAAGCACCGATATGCTGGGTAATACCGCCCGCCTCGCCGGTGGTTACGTTAGTGTGTCTGATTGCGTCAAGAAGCGAGGTCTTACCGTGGTCAACGTGACCCATTACGCAGACAACGGGAGCTCTGGGCTCGAGCTGCTCTGCGGTATCCTCACTCTCATCAAAGAGCTTTTCTTCAATAGTAACAACTACTGCCTTCTCAGGCTCAGCTCCGCACTCAACGGCAACGAGAGCGGCGGTGTCAAAGTCAATAGTCTGGTTGGCCGTCGCCATAGCGCCGAGAAGCATAAGCTTCTTGATGACCTCACCTACGGTGACCTTAAGCATCGAAGCCAAGTCGCTTACCATTATCTCCTCGGGAATCTGAACCTTAAGAGGACCCTTTACGATAGTAACGGGAGCCTTCTGCTCACCCTTCGCGCCCTTCTTATTGTTCTTGCCGCCCTTACCGAAGCCGCCCTCAGCTCTGTTCTGATTCTGCTGCTTCTTGAGCTTCTGGTTGTTTCCGTTACGGAGATCTCTCTCGTTTTCGGATACGAAGCTGTCGAGCTTCTCGTCGTACTTTGAAAGGTCAACGTTAGAGGAACGGATATCAACTGTCTTCGCCGCGCCCTTCTTGCTTGTACCGTCGCCGCCCTTGGGAGTCTGCGCACGGGTGATTATCTGGGGCTGGAACTTTTCTCTGGGAGCAGATTGAACGAACTCGTCCTTATCCATTCCCGCACCGCCTCTGTTATTGTTATTGAACTGGGGCTTCTGAGGCTTTCTGTCATCTCTTCTCTGAGGAGCTGCCTGACGGTCAAAGTTAGGAGCTCCCATGCGCGAGAAGCGATCGCCTGACTGACCCTGTCCCTGAGACTGAGGCCTTGTTCCGTTATTGTTGGCGAAGGAATTATTTCTCTGTCCGCCGTCCTGACGGGGAGCAAACTGATTACTCTCTCGTCTATTATTTGCGTTATTGTTTACAGATGCGCGGTTGTCCTGTCTGGGCGCACCCTCACCTCTGTTTGCCGCCTTTTCGCGAGCCGCCTTTTCAATAGCAGCCGCTCTTGCGATTGCCTCTGCTCTGTCCACCTTAGGCTGAACCTTTACGGCGGGAGCCGCAGGCGCGCTCTGCTTATTTTCAGCTGCGGGAGCCTTGGTTTCCGTCTTGGCAGCGACGGGCTCCTTCTTCTCAGCAACTGCCTTTTCTGTATTGGCAGACTTTTCCTCCGCCTTCTTTTCGGGCGCAGCTACAGCTTCAGCTTTTTTAGCCTCGACCGTGGGCGCCTTTTCGTTTTTATTCTGCTTTTCGTCAGCCTTTTCCTCTGTTTCCTTTGCGACCTTTTCAGCCTCGGGAGCCTTCTTTTCAAGCTTTGAAGGAATAGTTGTGACACCGTCGATATAGTCGTCGATTCCGTCTATCTGGTACGCCGACGTAAGAGCGTCAAAAAGGATGTTGAACTCACGGGGCTCAAGGGATTTCTGAGCCTTAAGCTCAATACCCTTCTCCGACATGATATCAACGATCTCCTTACTCTTGATTCCAAGGTCCTTTGCAAGTTGATTCGCTTTGATCTGAGGTTTTACTGCCATAAATTATACCCATACCTTTCCGGTTTTCTGCGATTATTTAATGTAATTTGCGTTCAGCACGATAACTGCTTTTTCACCGCCGCAAAAAAGCCCTTGTCTGCTATCGCTACCGCCGCTACCGCGCTCTTTCCGAGCGCGTGGCCAAGCTCTTCACAGCCCGCCGCGATACGAACTGTCTCTACGCCATAATATGCGCATTTGTCGTTAATTTTCTTATGTGTGTTTTCCGAGGTGTCCGACGCCTCGATAACGATAACGTCCTTGACCTCCCCGCGTTTTTCGTGCGTGTTTCTGAGATGCTCGCATATCATAGGCACTCCCACGATCGCCTTACCCGCGCCGCGACAGAGTCCTATAACGCCGAGAAGCTTTTTTTCATCGTACATATTAAACTCCATTCCGCCGCGCACGGCGGCACAAATAGCAATCAATGAATTTTGCCCTTGTGGCAAAATTCGCGCGTGAAAAAACATATTTACCTAGAAGAGAAATTCAACTTTCACGCTATTCACCCTCGGCTATGCGTTTTTCCATCTCGTCGTATATTTCCTCGGGGATAGCGCATTCAAGGATATTTGCTATCCTGTTTGACTTTCTCGCCTTCTTAAAGCAAGCTTCGGAGGGGCAAATATACGCGCCTCTGCCCGATTTCTTGCCGTTAAAGTCAAGAGATATCTCTCCCTCGGGGCTTCTTACTACTCTGATAAGCTCTTTTTTCGGTCTGTGCTCATTGCACCCTAAGCATTGGCGCATCGGGATCTTTTTTATTTTTTGCGTTTTACTATCCATAATAAGCACCTCGCCCTGATTTTGCTTACTGTACCGCGGGTCTTACCTTTTCAAGTCCCTCGGCGTTGATGTCGATCTTGATACCTGTAAGTCTTGCCGCAAGGCGAACGTTCTGTCCTTCCTTACCGATCGCAAGAGAAAGCTGATCGGGAGCAACTACCACGCGGCAGAATCTCTCGCTCTCCATCTCTGCGGAAATAACAGTTGCGGGAGAAAGAGCCGCCGTTACGTACTCCTCGGGGCTTTCGCTGTATTTTACGATATCGATCTTCTCGCCGCAGATCTCGTCAAGGATCGCGTCGATTCTCATTCCGTGAGCACCGATACATGCGCCGACCGCGTCAACGCTCTCGTCACGCGAGTAAACGGCGATCTTGGTTCTCGAGCCCGCCTCACGCGAAACGCCCTTGATAACTACTACGCCGTCTGCGATCTCGGGTATCTCAAGCTCAAACATACGTCTGATAAAGCCGGGGTGAACTCTTGAAAGAGTTACAAGAGGACCTCGAAGCTCCTTGTTTACTTCCTGAATGAATACCTTTATTTTGTCGCCGACCTCGAAATACTCGCCGGGGATCTGCTCGGACTTGAGAAGAACCGCAGTTCCTGTTCCGGTGTCGAGAATTACGTTGCCGTTGTCGTAATCGATCTTAAGTACGGTAGCAGTGATGATCTCCTCGCGCTTGGACTCGTACGCCTCCTGCATTGCTCTGTGCTCGCCCTCGCGGATACCCTGAATGATAACCGATTTTGCCGCACCTGCGCTGAGTCTGCGGAAGAGCTTGGGCTTAACCTCGAACTCAACGGTTCCGCCAAGCACGTTTCTCTTGCTCATAGCCTTTGCGTCAACGAGAGAGATCTGAGTCATGGGATCCTCAACTACCTCAACGACCTCCTTCTGCTGATAAAGTCTTACGTCCTTCTTCGCGGGGTCGATATGCACTCTTACGTTGGTATTGTTTCCAAATTCCTTCTTGAACGCGGAAATAAGCGCCGCCTCGATCTTTTCGATCATATAAGCCTGGGGAATACCCTTTTCCTTTTCAAGAAGCTCAAGTGCTGTAAAAAACTCTGTGTTCATGATTTATAATCCTTTCAATTCAATACGTTTATAGGAGTTACGTTAAATTTTTCCAAATTCAAAATAGGTTGCGATCTTTGCCACCTCGTCGGGCTTGAATGCGATCTTATTCTCGCCGACCTCAATTGCAATGCTGCCATCCTCGTCGTATCCGACAAGCACTCCGCGGAAGAGCTTTGAGCCGTCGCGGGGCGCGTAAAGCTTAACCTCAACGTCCCAGCCCTCGCATGCCTCGATATGCTCGGGATATTTAAGCTCGCGCTCAATACCGGGCGAGGACACCTCAAGAATATAGGACTCAGCAATAGGATCAGCCTCGTCAAGAGGCGCATCTATCGCGCGGTGGAATTTTTCGCAATCCTCAATGGTGATGCCCTCTTCGTTGTCGATCGTGATACGAAGATGCTTATCTGCGCCTTCCTTTACGAACTCAACGTCCCAGATGTAATATCCAAGCTCGTCTGCCACGGGAGCGATTATCTCTCTTACGGTTGATGCAATGTTTTTTGTTCCGCCGTTCTTCATTTTCTGCCCTTTCGTGTAATTACAAATTTGTTTTTCGTCTTATTTCTCAATGCTTTTTGAAAAAAGCCTCAAACAAAACTTATGAGTGGATTTTGACAACCCACTCATAATCTTGCTATACATTCTACCTGATTATAACACATTATTGCGTCAATTGCAATACTTTTTTAAAATTTTTTATTATTTTTTAAAATTTTTGATAAAAACACGCATTTTCGACATTTTTTTAGCACCTATAATAAAAAAAGGAAAACTTTAACGTAAAATTGCTCCAAATCTGTTTACAAAAGCCCAAACATATGATATAATGATATAATGCTATAGTGCGGGGTGTAGCCTTTTTTAGAAAAACGGCTATTCTTACACGGAATCATAGCAAATCCTATGCGGAGGAATTCAATGAACGATTACAGGCAAAAGCGCTCTCTTAACGATCAAAAACTGAATATCAAGGTCGCAAGAGGCGGTATGCTTTCTTCCCCCGCCACACCGTCGCTCGTATTGGGAGGCGCGGCAGTGATCTGCTCGCTCATATCGCCCGCACTCGTTTTACAGTCGGGACTGACCGAGCTTATCAGTCTGCTCGTCTGCGCTATATGCGCATTCTGCACGGTCATCTGTCTAAAAGGATTTCTTGCGCTGACAGCTCTTGCCGTGCTTGCATCCTTTATCGTGTCGCTTACAGGCTCGACCGTAACGCTTGCCTCGATCATCGGCCCGATATTCTCAATCGCCTTTATCTCGGCGGCAATGTCGAGAAAAAATCACAGTGCGGCGATACCCGCAATTATGATACCCTTGATCAGCTACGCGCTCTCACTCGCTATCACGCGCGACTTCATTCTTGCGCTCGCCTCACTTTATACTCTGCCGACCGCTCTCGCCCTTGGAATCATGAACAGACGCGAAAGCTCAAAATCATCGGCGGTGCTTACGGGCACGATAACATTCAGCGCGACGACCGTCGCTCTGCTTGCTGCAATCATATATCTGACGTATGGCTCGCTTACGCCCGACACGGTAAAGATCGCGTCGAATGACCTTGCGTATACGATATCCTACTACTGTGAGATCGCAATTGACGCCGCGGGTAACGTCATGACCCCCGAGATCAATCAGATCATATCCTCGTCGACCGATACCTTTATCAATATGCTCCCCGGAGCCGTTGTCGCATCGGCGTATATAGTTTCATATATTTGTCAGTCAATTTCGGTTACTCTCTCAGAGAGAATGGGCTATGAGGCACCCAAGGATAACTACATCACGGCGGATATTTATACTGCGATAGTTTTCGCGGCCGCTTACCTTGTTTCCTTTGCATCGGGCGCATCGGGCGGCACGTCACTTGCGGCGGTCGTGGGAAGCAATATATCTCTTATGCTCACACCCTGTCTTTTCATCGTCGGATTGAGATCACTCAAGCTTATGCCGTATAAGCTCGGCATTATAGGCATACTGTTCTCAATGGGCACGATAATCCTTATATTCGTTTCGTCATCCTCTGCCTTCACCGTGTTTGCCATTGCGGGAGCCGCGTATACGGTAATAAACTCGGTAGATGCATGGGCAAAGCAACATTACAGTAAAGGAGAAAACAAATGAGTAATAACCACAGCTTTACAAAGCAAAGCACGGCGGCGTCACGACGCACCGAAAGGTTTAATACCGACCTCACCTTCCCTTTGATATTCTGTGCCGTTGAGGCGACGGTTCTTCTTATATTCACCGCAGCACTCAACCTTTTCTTCAACGTCGACGGCAAGAGCAGCACGACGCGCGTTATCCTCCTTGCGATAATTCTCTTCTATATTTTCTCGGCGGGAACAGTATCCTTGCTTTACCTGCTCAGAGCAAGTAAGACAAAAAAAGCTCTCCACGAGGCGAATCAGATCCAGACCGAAACATACGATATGTTCAAATACGTCATCGACCTTCCCTACGCCATCGTAAGCGCTGAAGGAAGCGTCAAGATCATGAACGGCGCGCTTCAGGATATTCTCGGATACAAGAACGCGATAAGCGGAATCGGCTTTTCCGAAATATGCTCGATACCTATGAAGAACATCATTGCCGGAGCAAAGAACAAGGACGATTATCTTGCCGAAACGATCTACGATCTTCCCGGAGAATCGGCGGGCGGCGAATCGACCGTTGCAAGACTTGCGGACGCAAGACGCTACGAGGTTATATCCTACATTCTCAAGGTTCGCGGTGAAAATTACTACTTCACCGTTTTCAAGGACGTTGAGGACTACATGACCGCTCTCGAGCGCGAGGCTGACGAAAGCCCTGTTGTCGCTTATATACTGCTTGACAACCTTCAAGAGCTTACTCAGTATATCAGAGCGGACTACCGCGCGGCTTCGGCTGAAATAGAAAACATCCTTCAATCCTGGGTAGCCGAGATGAACGGCTTTATCAGGGAATACGATAACGATAAATACGTTGCGGTCTTTTCCAAAAAGGAGCTTGACCGCCAGATGCACAACGATTTTGAGATCCAGCACAGAATAATGGATCTTGAGATCGGTGATAACAGCTTCCCCGTCACGATATCAATGGGTATCGCGTCACGAGGAGAGTCTATACGCGATATCGAGCGTGACGCTCACCACGCCCTCAACGTCGCTATAAAGCGCGGAGGAAACCAGGTAGCCGTCAAGCGAGAGGACTCAACGGGATACATCTTCTTTGGCGGAACTCACAAAACTATGGAAAAGAACACCGCTATCCAGTCAAGAGTAAGTAAGGATATACTTGAGGACAGAATAAAATCTGCTTCAAACGTGCTTATAATGGGTCACGCTAATCCCGACTTCGACTCAATAGGCTCTTGCGTGGGCATGGCAAGATTTGCTATGTCGGTGCTTAAGCGCCACTCGAAGAGCAAGGCTCTCCCCGAGGAAAGAGTCAATATCGTGGTCAACAGAGATAGCGAAACCTTCTCACTCTGCTTCGAACAGCTCAGCCAGGCAAAAATATACGAGGATATATTCATCGGTCACGAGGCGGCTCGCGATCTCGTAACACCAGAAACGGTACTTATAATCTGTGACGTTAATAACCCCGCTATATACGAATCCCCCGAGCTTGCAGAGGCGGCCTCGCAGATCGCGGTAATCGACCACCACAGACTTGCTTCAACGCTTCCCTTTGAGCCCTTCCTTCAGTATATAGAAACCACAAAGTCGTCCGCATCCGAGATAGTTACCGAAATTCTTTTCAGCTCGGAATACAGCAACGATATACAAAAGGGAGAAGCAGAGCTTCTTTTGTCGGGCATTATGCTTGACACGAACAGCTTTACAAGAAATGCGGGCTCACAGACCTTTGATATGGTACACAATCTCTACTCAAAGGGTGCTCACACCGAGGTCGTGCGCGAGTTCTTCAACGAATCGGTCGAGGAGCTTATGCTATCCGGCGAATTCGAGTCACGCGCTCAGATCTACCGCAACAACGTTGCTATCACATGGATGACGCTTGACCGACCCGCCACACCCGAGGACAGAATAGTAGCCTCAAAGGTAGCGGATAAGCTTCTGAAGATCAAGGGTGTTCAGGCATCCTTCGCGCTTCTCAAGATCGACAACGACGTAGTTATCTCGGGACGCTCCAAGGGCGACGTAAACGTTCAGCTCATTCTTGAAAGACTAAAGGGCGGCGGTCATTTTGACGCGGCTGGCGCGCAGGTGCGCGACGTAGGTCTTGGCGGAGCAAGAGAGATGCTTACCGACGCGATAGACAATTACTTTGAGTACGATCACCGTAACGAAGACGACAAATAAATTTCAAACGACAGGAGAACACAAAAATGAAAGTATTACTTTTAGCAGACGTAAAGGGTCAGGGCAAAAAGGATCAGATAGTTGAGGTATCCGACGGATACGCGCGCAATTTTCTCTTCCCCAAGAAGCTCGCGGTAGTAGCGGACGCAAAGGTCATGTCCGAAACCAAGAGCAAGGAGGAGGCAAAGCAGTTCAGACTCAAGGAGGAGAAGGCGGCGGCGAAGGCGCTTTGCGAAAAGCTTGCTACCCTCACCGTGACCGTAACCGCAACCGCGGGAGCTGACGGCAGACTTTACGGCTCGGTAACCGCAAAGGATATCGCCGAGAAGCTTATGGCTCAGCACAAAATCGAGATCGACAAGAGAAAGCTTGTTCTGAACGAAAACATCAAGACCTTCGGAACCTACGAAATAGACGTCAAGGTTTATCCCGAGATAAGCGGAAAGCTTAAGGTCAAGGTCACCGAGTAATTTTATTTCAACCGAGCAAAATGAAAATTGCCGCGTCACGCGGCGGAAATGAGAAAAACAAATGGCTGAAGATATCATCAGAAAATTACCCTTCTCCGCAATAGCTGAGCAGTCGCTTCTCGGATCTATACTGATAGATCCCGATTCTATAAATCAGATTGCGGATCTTATTTCTGCGGATGATTTCTATCTTGAAAATCACAGACAGATATATCTCGCTATGCACTCGCTCTATCTTACCAACAATCAGATAGACGTCGTAACGCTTATTGACGAGCTTGTCAAAAAGGGTGTGTACTCAAAATCGGGCGGCGAGGACTACATAAAGGTCATTGCTCAGACCGTACCCAACTCTATCAACGTCAAGGATTATGCAAAGATAGTCAAGGACAAGAGCGTTTTGCGCCAGCTTATCGCGATGTGCGACGAGGTATCCGACGTATCCTACTCCGAGCAGGACGAGGTGCCCGCAATACTTGAATCGGCACAGAGCAAGCTTTACAGCATAACTCAAGGCAGAGAAACAAAGAACTTTAAGCATATAAGAGAGGTTCTTACCGACGTTTACGCACATTTAAAGGCGTTGGCTACCGATCCGAATGCCAATCATGGCACGGCGACGGGCTTCCGTTCGCTTGACCGCGTTCTTGCGGGAATGGGAAACGGCGACCTCGTTATTGTCGGAGCGCGTCCCGGTATGGGTAAGACCTCGTTCTGTCTTAATATAGGAACGAACGTAGCAAAGCAATCGGGAAAGGCAGTTGCCATCTTCTCGCTTGAAATGTCGGCAGATCAGCTTGTAAGCCGTATTATATCGAGCGAAGCTCTCGTTGACAGCTATTCGCTCAGAACGGGACAGCTCAAGCCTGAGGAATGGGATCACATCGCTCAGGCGGCGTCAAGCCTTGCGGGCTGCGACATACTTATTGACGACACTCCCGGCATCAGCGTTACCGCAATGAAGGCAAAGCTCCGCCGCGTGCAGAATCTCGGACTCGTAGTTATCGACTACCTCCAGCTCATGCAGTCGGACAGAAGAATAGAAAACCGCGTGCAAGAGGTCAGCGAGATCTCGCGCTCACTCAAGATACTCGCAAAGGAGCTTAACGTTCCCGTTATCTGCTGCTCTCAGCTTTCCCGAGGAACAGAGGCAAATAAGGACAAGCGTCCCATGCTCTCTCATCTTCGTGAATCGGGATCTATCGAGCAGGATGCCGACGTTATCATATTCCTTTACCGCGATGAATACTACAAGAATGCGGAGGGCGGTGACGCAGTTCCCTCTGACACAGAGCAGAACATTGCCGAAGTCATCGTGGCAAAGAACCGTCACGGCTCAACCGATACCGTAAAGGTCGGCTGGACGGGAAGATACACGAGATTCCGCGAGATCGCCCAGGAAAGCACTCCGGTCTGATAATTACACCGGACAAGCAATACAAGGAAGAAAGGAGGATGCCAAATGAAACGATTTCCCGATTTTTTTCGCGAGCCGCATAAGCTTTTGAATGTGGACGATACCGAGCCCGTGCTGGTCGCGCTTTCGGGCGGCGCCGATTCCCGCGCGCTTTTGCAGCTTCTTTATGAAGCGAGTCACAATCTTGGCTTCCCTCTTTACGCCGCTCACGTAAATCATAATATCAGAACTCAAGAATACGGAAACGAGGCCAAAAGGGACGAGCAATTTTGCAGTGAGCTATGCGCTTCCCTTGGAGTCAAGCTGTTTACCTTGAGCACGGACGTGCCAGGTCACGCGCGCGACACAAAAACCAGCATTGAAACCTCGGCAAGAGAGGTCAGATATTCCTTCTTTGAAAAAGTCATGCTGGAAAACGGAATCCGAATACTTGCAACCGCGCACAATGCAGACGATAATCTTGAAACGCTGATATTCCGTCTTGCAAGAGGATGCGGAATTGAAGGAATGGGCGGAATTCCCGAAGTGCGCTCTATGCCGACTATTAACGGCGGCGTAGCCGTTCGTCCGTTGCTTACCGCAACCAAGGCGGAGATCCTTGACTTCTGCCGTGAGAACGATCTCGAATACGTCAACGACAGCACGAATTTTGAGGACGATTGCACGCGCAACCGCATAAGACACAATATCATCCCCGAGCTTGTTGAGCTTTTCAGTGCTCCGCAAAAAGCGGCGACACGTCTTGCGCAGTTAGCAAGCTCAGATGCCGAATATCTTGATATGACCGCACGCGATCTTCTTTCAAAATCAGGCGGCGTGATCGAAATCAAGAAGCTTAATTCCCTACACGTATCAATTGCATCGCGAGTTATCTCAATAGCGTACAGCGCTGTGGCGGACACTTATCTCGAGCAAACGCATATTGACGCGGTGCTAAAGCTTGCACGCGAGGGTATTGCACACTCATCAGTATCTCTTCCCCGCAAAATTGCGGCAAGAATAGAGGAAAACAAGCTTATTTTCGTCCCCGATAAAACGAGAAGCGCATCGGAGGATTATTGCCAAACGCTCAAATCAGGTATCAACGTAATACCAAGTCAGGATTTTGCAATCCTTCTCGGCGACGCGACTGAGCATATTTCAGAAGCTGACGGTGTCAGTTATTCGTTTTTTTCGTCAGCGAAGCTTAAAATTGACGCAACCGATATTCTCGTTGCCCGAAATCGCCGCGAGGGTGATACGATCCGCGACGGCAGAATGACGAAAAAGGTCAAAAAGCTCTTGTGCGATAAGAAAATCGCACTTGACGATCGGGATACGCTCCCATTCGTTTGTTGCGGCGATGAAATAATATATATCCCCGCCTGCGCCGTTGCCGACGCATATAAATCAGGCAAAAACGATGCTTTTACGCAAATAACTATATACAAAAAGGATACACAGAGGTAAAGAAATGCTTAAAGACGTTGAAAGAATACTTATTGATGAAAAAGAGCTTGACGAGATAACCTCCCGACTTGCAGACAAAATAAATCACGATTATAAGGACTCTGATAAGCCGCTTATTCTGCTTATCATACTCAAGGGCTCTCTCGTATTTGCATCCGATCTTATGAAAAAGATCAATCTTCCCCTTGAGCTTGAATTTATGAAGGTTTCTTCATACGGCGCGGGCACTAAAACCTCGGGCGAGATCAAGATACATCTTGATCTTATGCGCGACCACCTCGAACAGTACGATCTTCTCATCATCGAGGACATAGTTGACAGCGGAAGAACCCTTTCAAGACTGACCCAGCTCCTCAAAAACAGAAACGCCAACAGCGTGCGCACCTGCACTCTGCTTGACAAGCCCTCTCGCCGAGAGGTAGATTTTGCGCCCGATTATTGCGGCGCTCAGATAGCTGACGAGTTCGTTATAGGTTACGGACTTGACTACAACGAAAAATACAGAAATCTCCCCTTCGTAGGAATTCTCAAGCGTGAGATATACTCGTAAAATTCGGACAAACATTACAAGGACTTCACCTTGTATTAACATAAAAATGCTATAATATAGCGAAATTTCAACGTAAGATATATTTGTGCGGCTTTATTTGGCATATAATCATTAAAGAATGCCGCAAACAGTAAAACACCATTGGAGGAAATAAATGAAGAAAAAATCCAAGCACCTGCTTTTGTACCTCGTACTTATAGCAGCAGTTATCGCAATCTGCGTTATGCTCTTCCGCCAGTCAAACGAGGACATTAAATACTCAAACGTCGTATCCGCCTTCAAGGCAGGCGAGGTTGAGAGCTTTGAGGTCGACAAGAATAACACCCTTCATCTTGTTCTTAAGGACGGATCTGCTACCGCAGAAAAATTCGGAGTGAAAAACGGCGACGGCAAATATACCGTTGAATACCGTCTGGCAAGCCTCAGCATATTCCACGCAGATCTCGGCGACGATATTGAGTCACAGATCGAGGCGGGAACTCTTGAGGGAGAATACGTCGCGCCTACCCAGTATTCGGCGTGGGTTTCGTTCCTTCCCACGATACTGATAGTTGTTGCGCTCATCGTCATCTACGTTATCATGATGCGTCAGATGTCCGGTGGTGGAGGCGGCATCGGCAAGATGAACAGCTTTGGTAAATCCACGGCTAAAATGGCAACACCCTCTGACAAGGACAAGGTCACCTTCCGCGACGTTGCGGGTGCTGACGAGGAAAAGGAAGAGCTCGTTGAGATCGTTGAATTCCTCAAAGCTCCCGAGAAATTCCAGAAGCTTGGCGCAAAGATACCTCACGGCGTACTCCTTATGGGCCCTCCCGGTACCGGTAAGACCTTGCTCGCAAAGGCGGTTGCGGGAGAAGCGGGCGTTCCATTCTTCTCTATCTCGGGCTCCGATTTCGTTGAAATGTACGTCGGTGTCGGCGCTTCGCGTGTGCGCGACCTCTTCGACACCGCAAGAAAAGCGCCTGCGGCAATTATCTTCATAGACGAGATCGACGCTGTCGGCCGTCACAGAGGCGCAGGTCTTGGCGGCGGTCACGATGAAAGAGAGCAGACGCTCAACCAGCTTCTCGTTGAAATGGACGGCTTTGGCTCGCACGAGGGTATTATCGTTATCGCGGCAACTAACCGCCCCGATATACTTGACCCCGCGCTTCTCCGTCCCGGCCGTTTTGACAGACAGATAACCGTAAACTATCCCGATATAAACGGACGAATTGAAATCCTCAAAGTCCACGCTCGAAAGAAGCCTCTTGAGCCCTCGGTAGATTTCAAGGAAATCGCAAGAATGACCGTCGGCTTTACGGGCGCAGATCTTGCAAACCTTCTTAACGAGGCGGCGCTTCTTGCTACTAGAAGAGATAAGTCGCTTATCGGCATGGACGATATCGCCGACGCGTTCATCAGAGTAATAGCAGGCCCTAAGAAGAAGGCAAGAGCTATGAAGGACGAGGAAAAGAAGAAGACCGCGTACCACGAGGCAGGACATGCCGTTGTGGCTCACAGACTTGATCTCGACCCCGTTCAGCAGATCTCCATCATTCCCTCCGGTCGCGCTCTCGGCTACACTCTCAATCCTCCCACCGAGGACAAATACAGCGAATATAAGAGCGAGCTTCAGAAGGAAATTTCAATGCTTCTCGGTGGTCGTGCCGCTGAGGAGATCATCTACGGCGACGTAACCGGTGGCGCATCCAACGATATCGAACGCGCGACCAAGATTGCAAAGAAGATGATAACAAGACTTGGTATGTCCGACGTGCTCGGTCCCCGTTGCTTCGGCACAAATCAGGGCGAGGTATTCCTTGGCCGTGACTTCTCCTCCTCTCAGGATTACTCCGAGGAGATCGCCGCTAAGATCGACAACGAGATTCACGAGATAATCTCGGCGGCATACCAGAAGGCAAAGGACATTATCACAGAAGACATCGCAAAGATGCACTTTATAGCCGACTTCCTTATGAAGCACGAGGTTATGGACGGCGATCAGTTCAAGGCAATAATGGAAAGCGACGAGCCCACCATGGAAGCAATTGAGGCTATCACCGAGGAAAAGCGCAGGGCAAGCGAGCGTGCAAACGCCGAGCGCGCGCAAAAGCTCGCCGAGGAAGCCGAAGCGGCTCGCGAGGCAGAGGAAGAGGCAAGAGCC
This sequence comes from Clostridia bacterium, assembly GCA_017504625.1. Classification (GTDB taxonomy): domain Bacteria; phylum Bacillota; class Clostridia; order Oscillospirales; family CAG-272; genus SVTX01. Next base: position 47,797 of record JAFVQU010000008.1, read on the forward strand.
AAGGCGCAAGCTGAGGCAAGCAATGAAAGCCATACCGACTCTGACAACACAGATACCCCCGCACAGTAATACAAAAACAAACGGTGAGCGAAAGCTCACCGTTTGTTTTTATTTGCCAAGGTATTCCTCAAGCGTGATACCCTGCATATAAATATCCGTAGCGGCATCAATTCCGACGAATCTGTAATGCCACGATTCGTAAGAATAGCCGGTGATATCGGTCTTGTTTTCGGGATAACGGAGGATAAAACCAAACTTATGCGCGTTATCCTTGAGCCATTCAAACTCATCAGTTTCGGCAAAGCCCTTATCGTAGGGATTGTTTTGCGTTTCGCTTCCGTAGTTCCAAAGTCCCGACATTTCACTTGTTATAAGGTCAACGCAAAGCCCCGTCTGATGCTCGCTCGTGCCGGGATATGCCGAGTAGGTAAGCACCTGTTTCTTTATTTGCTCGTCTGACCAATCGGGATGCGCCGCCTTTTCCTGCTCAAAATATCTGTTGTAGAGTGTGGTCTGATAATCGTAGCTCCTATATGCGCTGGTAATAGATATATCAAATCCAAGCGCTCTCATCTCGCGGATAAGCGCCTCGGCGGCAAATGCCGCATTGCCCGAAAGCAGATATGTCCTGTCGTCAACGCAGTATTTTCTCGCTACCTCGACAAGCTCGTCGGGCAAAAAGTCCGCGCCTATGTTATATGATTTGTTTGCAAGGGTAAGATAATATCCGTCCGTCGTGTTGAGCGCGTCTGCAACTGCGGAAATGTCGGTCTTATACGTGTAGTCCGCGCTGGTTGCTATGCTTCCGTCACCGTTGTGTGTATTGCCCTTTTTGTCATCAGGTTCATCTTTATCACAAGCAGCAAGACAAAGCGCGAGAGTGACCGAAACAACGAAAAGCAATATTGTAAATATCGCCGTCTTTTTCGGCGTGAGCTTAAATTTCATAATTAACCTTTCTTCGCCTTGGTTTCTATCATAAAGAAATAAGGCGAGCTTTCGGAGTTTACTATCTTTACCTTAGTCGCGCAGACCTTGAAGCGACTGATACCCGAAAGCAGCTCCTCTATCATTTTTCCCTCAGCATCTCCCTCGGGGTGACCGGGATAGACTGCGATGTTGAGTATCGCGTCGTCACCGAGAAGCTCTATTGCAGCTTCGATTGCGGGAATCGTGGTTTCTCTCATCGTGGTTATGGTCTTATCGCCACCGGGAAGCCAACCGAGATTGAACATTCCCGCCTTGATAGGCCCCTCAACGTACTTTTTGACGTTGTGATGCGAATCGCAGATAAGCGTGTAGTTCTTCGGGCAATTGACCTCCTCAAGTCTTTTTGCCGTCGAATCGACCGCCTCCTGTTGAATATCAAAGGCGTAGACGTGACCGCTCTCGCCAACCGTTCTTGCAAGGAACTCGGTATCATATCCGTTACCCATAGTAAAATCTACGGCAACGTCGCCCTCCTTAAGATGCGTAAGTATAAACTGCTTATGCAGATCAAGCAAATCTATCATTTTATTTTCGTCCTTTATTTCCCTTGTTTATGTATGTCCGAGCGCAAAAATTTCATCGAGCGCTCAACCGAGTCCTTGGAATTATACCATGGCTCGTCGTTATATCTGTAATCAAATTTCTTACAGAACCAGCTCACGTCCTCATTGAGCTCCTCGATGTAAGCGTTCTGTATCTCCTCGCACTGCGAAACGAAGCTCTTGAGATCACGTTTAGGCAATCTCGACTGCGCGTAGCTGAGCATTCTCTTGTAATGGGGCAGGCAGAAATAGGGCTGAGATCTGAGCTTGGGTACAAAATTTTCGTCGCTCTGCCAAAGCAATACCGCAGTCTCTATCATATGCTCGAAATTGAACTCTATCCTCTCGCAAACGTAGCAGGTCTTCTCAAGCTCGCCGATCCTCTTTATCGGCTTATTTCCCGTACCGCCGCCAAGTCCCGAATCACGAAGCTCCTTTTTCAGCTCGTCAAGGTGGCTTTCAAGCGTAAGCGCCATTCCAAGTCTGTTCTTACGCACGAACATCATATCGTAATGAGTGCGGCAAAATCCCTTCTTATTGGTCTTAATTCTTACGTCGGGCTCCATCATAGACGCGCCGAGAATAAGGTCAAGCTCGTCGCCCTCAAGCTTATTGTAAAGCGTGCAGAACGCACAGCCGCAGGCCTTGTCCGCCGCCGATTTTTCAAACGCCTCGTTTACAGGTATTGTATAGATCTGTTCCACAAAAATTACCTCGTATATTATTGTTTTTTCTCTTGAAAAAGAACCTATTTACTGATATAATATAATTTAGTATTATAATTTTAACATATTTCACTCCTCTTTTCAAGAGGATTTTGATAACACGGAGCATTTTTTATGGTTTACTTGAAAGAGAGAGCAACTGAATATCGCGAGGGCGCGCTTTCCGTCGTAAAAATAGAAAACGCGACTCTTTTCGACGTTGAAAAGGTATTTGACTGCGGTCAGAGCTTCCGCTTTGACAGGGTTGAACACTCCGCTCACGAAAAGGAATTTTCAGGCGCGGCAATGGGAAGATACATTTCGGTAGCTCAGGACGGCGATACCGTCTACATATACAACTCAACGCTTGAGGACTATGAAAGCATATGGTGTCGCTATCTCGCGCTTGATCGCGATTATGAGGCAATAAATGACGAGATCTTATCACTCTCTGATAACCACGCGCTTATCGACGCGGTGAGCTGCTCGTCGGGAATAAGAATACTCAAACAGGACGAGTGGGAGGCTATATGTTCCTTTATAATCTCGCAAAACAACAATATTCCCAGAATTAAAAAGCTCGTCGCGGCACTGTCGGAAAAATGCGGCGAAAGAATCGACGTTTCGGCTATGGCAGGACATATAAGCGAGCTTCATCTTGAAAACACGGGCAATCTTTATTCATTCCCCACTCCCCAAGCCGTCATGGCTCTCGGCATCGACGGACTTGCCGCGCTTAAAACCGGCTTCCGCGCAAAATACATATTCGACGCGGCAGAAAGGCTTTGCACGGGTAAGCTTGATCTTGAAGGTGTCAAATTCTGCAACGATACTCAAGATGCGATAGATATGCTCTGCTCTGTTAAGGGCATAGGGCTTAAGGTCGCAAGCTGCGCTCTGCTTTTCGGCTTTGCGCGACTTGACGCGTTCCCCATCGACGTCTGGATCAAAAAAGTAATGGCAAAATACTTCAGCGCAGACTTTGACCACACAACGCTCGGTCAGTACGCGGGAATTGCCCAGCAGTATCTTTTCTATTACGAAAGATACCTCAAATCAAAGGAAGAATAAGCAAGGAGAGACCTTATGACTGTTGAAGAAAAGGTCAGATACATAACCCAAAGATATCCCGATTTTGCCAAGAAAACGATTCGCGACGAGGACTCACGCGGCAACGTTTTTTACGACATGATAATTGAAAACGAGAAAAATCCATCAATGCCGCTGACTCTTTCGGTAAGTGACGAGGGCTGCACCATTTCGGTCGGCATTATAGGAAACATCACGGGTGGCAAGCCTATCTCTCACGAGGCGGCTCTCTCTGCCGTAGATGACGTTATTTCAGGCAAGATCCTCTTTGTTACGGGATATAGAGGCAAAGACACCTACGGGGTGGATACGCCCTTTATGACGCAAATTTTCGCCCTTACGGGACGTGAGGACGACATGACCGAGGAATATGAGAGCTTTAAAAACACACTTTCAAAGCCACTCTCAAAATTCGGGCGACTGTTTACCTCTATCAAGGGGAAATTCATTATAACCGACTACTTTGGCAACGTCAGACTTGAAATAACGAGATAAAGCAAGGAACGCAGAAATGAACGCACAGCAACCAAAACCAAAATCATACCGTAACACGCGCGATATGACGACGGGCAATATATCATCACAAATGATAGCCTTTGCTCTACCGATATTTTTAAGCCAGGTATTCCAACAATTATATAACACCGCCGACGCATTTATCGTCGGAAAATTTCTCGGCACCGAGGCGCTCGGCGCGGTAACCTCGTCGGGTACGCTGATATTTCTTCTGACCAGCTTCTTTATAGGAACGACTATGGGAGCAGGCATCGTTATCTCGCGATATTTCGGTGAAGGAAACGCCGACAAGGTGTCGCGCGCGATACATACGAACATTGCATTCGGCCTTGCCTGCGGAGTTGTTCTCACCGTCGTCGGAGTTATATTCACACCAACCTTCCTGCGTTGGATGAACACCGACGAGGTAATACTCCCCTTTGCGGTAGAATATTTCAGATATTACTTCCTTGGCGGTCTTGCGCTCGTTATGTATAATATATGCCGCAGTATAATGAACGCGCTTGGCGACAGCAAGCGCCCGCTTTATTATCTCATTTTTTCGTCCGTGCTCAACATCGTTCTCGACGTTTTGTTCGTCGGTGTTATAGGATGGGGCGTATGGTCTGCCGCTCTTGCGACGGTTATCTCGCAGATGGCAAGCGTTGTGCTTTGTCTGATATATCTTTGCAAAAAGGGCAATATTTTCACGGTCGAATTCAAAAAAATACGTTTTCACCTTGATATGCTCGGCGAGATAATCAAATACGGCTTGCCCTCGGGCGTGCAAAACTCGGTCATAGCTCTGGCAAACGTTGTGGTACAGTCGCAGATAAATTCGTTCGGATATTTCGCAACCACAGCATACGGCGTTCACGCTAAGGTCGAGGGCTTCGGATTCTTGCCGATAACCAGCTTCAATATGGCGACCACGACCTTTATAAGCCAGAATCTCGGCGCAAAGCAGTACGGCCGCGCGAAAAAAGGCGCGAAATTCGGAATTCTTGCGGCAGTTATCGCCGCCGAGGTGGTAGGTATCCTTACCTATATATTCGCGCCTCACCTTATAGGCTTTTTCGATAAAACACCCGAGGTCATCGCTCTCGGAGTTCAGCAATCGAGAACAGTAACGCTTTTCTACTGCTTGCTTGCTCTCTCGCACGCTATCGCGGCAGTCTGCCGAGGCGCAGGAAAGGCATTTGTTCCCATGTTCGTAATGCTCTCTGTCTGGTGCGGAATCCGCGTTGCCTACATTGCCCTTGTTATGCATTTTATCGGTCAGATCGAATTCATTTACTGGGCGTATCCTATCACCTGGGCAATAAGCTCGGTGATCTATCTGCTCTATTACTTCTGCTCCGACTGGGTACACGGATTTGAGCATAAATCACTGCGCGCGATCAAAAAGGTCGCGTAAAACTAAAAAAATAACGGCTCATCGAGCCGTTATTTTCTTTTTATTTAACCTTTGTTAAGCACATAGCCGTTCTTGCGGGAAGATATATCGGGAACTCGTATCCGCCCTTGCACTTTTTAGCCTCGTAGATATACTCGGTCGATATTCTGTCGTAGCCTCCGAATTTTGATTCGTCGCTCGACAAGGTCACGCGGTAATTGCCCTTCGGCACCTTGATCTTATAATCAACGTACGCATTATGGGGGCTGAAGTTAAACGCAAACACAACTCCGCCGCGCTCGTATACCATTACCTGATTGTTTTCGTCTATCTGCAATACCTTGGGAGCCTTTTTGAATATCTTATTCTGCTTTGCAAACTCAACCATATCGCGATCAAAATCGAGCAAATAGCTATATTTGAGGGTTTTATCATCCGCAAGATGCCACTGGCGACGGCAGTAGAAATAGCTCCAACCGTTGCCCTCGCGCGGAAAATCTATCCACTCGGGGTGGCCGAATTCGTTACCCATAAAGTTGAGGTAACCCTCACCGCCGAGAGAGAGCGTTACAAGTCTTATCATCTTATGAAGCGCGATTCCGCGCTCGATAACGTAATCGTTCTCGCCCTCCTTTGACATACCCGTATACATGTGACTGTCGCAAAGGCGGAACATTATAGTTTTATCTCCAACAAGAGCCTGATCGTGCGACTCTGCATAGCCTATATATTTTTCCTTGGGACGACGGCTGGCAAGCTCGCTCCAGATATGCCACATATTCCAGAATTCATCCCTCTGTTCCTTTATGAGCTTGATCCAGAGATCAGGCGCGCCCATGGCAAGTCGGTAGTCAAAGCCGATACCGCCGTCCTCAATGGGCAAGCACATACCGGGCATTGCCGACATATCCTCCGCAATCGTGATAGCATTGGGGTTGACCTCACGGATAAGCTTATTGGCAAGCTGAAGATAGGTGATCGCCTCGGTGTCGGTATTGAGCGAGAAGTATTTTGAATACTCGGTAAACGCCGTACCAAGACCGTGATCGTGATATATCATTGAGGTCACGCCGTCAAAGCGGAAGCCGTCAAAGTGATATTCCTCAAGCCAGAATTTAAGGTTTGAGAGCAGGAAATGAATGACCTCGGGCTTATCGTAATTGAAGAGCTTAGTTCCCCATGCGGGATGCTCTCCGCGTCCTCCCTCGTGGAAGAACTGATAGGTCGTGCCGTCAAACTCATTTATTCCCTCTGCGGTATTTCTTACCGCATGCGAATGAACAACGTCAAGAAGCACGGCAATTCCCATCTTGTGAGCCGTATCAATGAGATATTTCAGATCGTTGGGGGTTCCAAACTTTGAGGACGCCGAGAAGAAGGACGACACCTGATAGCCAAACGAGCCGTAATAAGGATGCTCCATTATAGCCATTATCTGTATCGTGTTGTATCCGAGGTCGGCAACGCGAGGGAGAATAAAGTCAGCAAACTCACGGTAAGTTCCAAGCCCCTCCTTCTCCTGCGCCATACCGATATGGCACTCGTAAATGAAAAGCTCCTTTTTAGGCTTGAACTTCTTTACCTCCCACTCGTATTCGGGCTCGTCAACAACGACACCACACCACGAATAGTCGTTCTTATCTTGCTCAACTCGCTTGATATAAAGAGGAATCCTCTGCAAAAATTTGCCGTTGCTTTTTACTATAGTCTGCACGTGACAGCCGTTGTAAAGAAAATCGCGTCCTTGCATCTTTACTTCAAATATACCGTTGCCGAGAGCTTCCATGGGAAGATCAAACCATCTCCAGCCTACCATGTCGCCCGTCAACCAAAGCTCGTCCGCGGCAGGAGCCCATTCGCGATATACCCAACCGTCCTCGGTCTTATGGAAACCGAAATATTCGTGTCCGTTTGCAAAATCGCAAAGCTTTCCGCCGTCACCTACAAGAGAATTGAGTTTTTTCTCATAATTCTCCATGCGAAGCTCGATATCAGCCTCAAAGGGCAGCAAATATTTATCATATTCAAAGATTTTGTAGCTCATAGGCGCTCTCCTCTCGATTGATACTTTTATTATACTATTTTCTCACCTGTATGTCAAGGAGAGTTTTGTCGCAATATGCGACTGCACTGTCAGATGGGCGTGTGCGCTCGGTTAGGCACTGGAGGATCGGGAATCTGGGGATTTGGCTCGGATTGCGGCGTATATATCTCAAATTCGTCGATCTTCTTATCCTCAACCGTGCTTCTCTTGTCTGCCTTCTTGAACTCCTTTTCCTTCGGTACTTTTAAATATTTTTTTGTTTCACTCATAATAAAAATCTCCTTTTCTTTTTTATTATTATGAGCAAAAAAAATGAGAGCATACCCTGCTCTCCTTTCTTTTTTGAGTTTTTGAAGGTATGAGGGGGCGTGGGGGAGAAAGGAAACTTTTTCCCAAAAAGTTTCCTTTCTCCCCCACATATTCCCCTTTATTCAACCACAACCACGCCGTCGTCCTTAACGGTGATAGTCATGCCGTCCTTGACGTAATCAAGGAACTCGTCGCCAAGGCAATCAACAACGGGCATAGACACGTCGTCAAGCCAAACGTCAGCAAGTATAGCACCTGCCGCAGCGAGCGAGTCGATATGCTCGGAAAAGAGCATGCAAGCAGGCTGACGCTTCATAGCCGCGGCGCAGTAAAGCACCAAGCCGCCCGTGGTCGAGCCTATCGTCATCGGAAGGCACAGAGCCTTGCCCGCGGTGGGCTTTCCGAAAAGATCGGGATTGTTCTGATCCTTGCAGGTCGCGGTCTTGTCGCCGAACTGAAGCGCGCCCTGAAGTGACGCAAGCGTATTGAATCCGCCGTGTGTAACGACCGCCTCAGCGGTAACGTTACCGGGTGTTACTACTCTACCTTTAAATTCTTTCATTACTTTGTACCTCCTACCGTAAGAGCGTGAAGTATCTCGTCATCAGTGTAATAACGCGCTGTCGTGTAAGTACGAAGCTTGTTCGACGAGGTGATAACGGGCATCTTCTTGCAAAGAGGATTGTTCATATACATAAGAGGGCAGATATACGAGGTGATAACACCTGTAGCCTTAAGTCTGACCGCATAGCCCGTATTGTTGAACTCCTTAAGCACTGCGGGAGATGCGGTAAAGACGGTGGGAATAAGCACCTTCTTGTTACCCGATGCCGCAAGTCCTGCCTCTATCTTGTCGGTCCAGTCCTTGAGCTGCTTGAGCGTCATATGAGGACAACCCATAAAGCAAAGCTTGGGCTTTGCGTCGGCATTCTTCCACATTACAGGATAGCTTGCCTTTACTCTTTCAAGCTCGGCATCGTCAATTACGTAAACCTCCGCGCCCTCTGCGATGAGCGAGTCGCCAACCTCAACTGCCTCGGGAGTAAGTCCGTCAATATGATAAAGACCAACCGCGCCGTTGGATGCGGTTGCCGCACCGAAGTCCTTCAAATATGTGCAAGCGTCATCGTTAAGCTCGTTACCGATCCACTTGTCAAGTCCGTAAACGTAAGGAACTGCCTCCATTACCTTCATACCGATAGCAGATCCCAACAGCTGCGCCTCGGGCTTCTTTTCGGTTTCGATCTTGACGATCCAGGTAGCCTTTCTTCCCTCGTCGGTGAGAAGTCCGAAATAAGGAACGTAGCCGACGATAGAGCCCATAATGTCCATAATACCCGAGTTACGGTTGCATCTTGCTCCGAGAACCGAGTTCGCGTAAACGACTGCGCTCGACTCTGCCCAGGAAAGCACCTCGCCCTTCTTCGGCTTGTTGCCTACCTCGTCAAGATAGCAAGTGCAGGTAAAAGCATCGTCATTCATAAGTCCGAGCTCCTTGAGCTGCTTTTCGTAGCTCTCCTGCGTCGCGTACATAAACTTGTTGAATACAAAATTCTGCAACACGTTTGCAGGAACGTTCTTGTCAAGAGGACGGGGGTCAACCGAGAACTCCTGCTTTGAGATCGCGCCCGCGTCGATAAGCTGCTGCATAAGATCGAATACGGGTGTCATCATCTTAAGTCCGAACGAGGTTACAAGATGATTATATTTGCTCGTTACGGGAACCATCTTTTCTGCTCCGAAAGCGTCACCGTACATAACGAGCGTCTTCATGACCTTCGATAAGGTTTCTCCCTTCTCACCGTCAAGTATCGCTTGCTGTTCTTTAGTTAATATCATAAAACTAATCCTTCCTTTCCTCAGGGCTTTGCCCTGAAACCCACTAAAGAAACTTTTGAAAAAGTTTCTTTAGAATCTTCAAAACCCTCAAAATTTTTTCTATCCCCATTAAGTTCAACTTAACTGGTGAAACCAAATCCTTTTTTCTGAAAGTTTTTGCGGGGGCGCGGGGGAGCTTTTTTCAAAAAGCTTCCCCGCACGCTTCCCCTCTTATATCTTCATCGCAACGTCCCACGCGCCCCAAATGACCGTGCGGAGATTTCCGACAGCCTTTGCGTCACCGATAACGTGCACGCCCTTGGTCGCAATAGGAGCGGGATTATAACCGACCGACATAATGACGGAATCACCGTCGATTTTGAATATCTTTCCATCCTTGCCCTTGACCATAACGCCGCCGTCAACGATCTCGCAAAGCGCAGTTTCAAGATGAACGGGAACGTTGTTTGTCTTGAAGCAATCGCGGAGATAGCTGGTGTTTGCGAGGCAGATGCCGGGAGTGACAACGAGGTCGTCCATCATCTCAACGATGGTAGGCTTCTTGCCCTGAAGGAAGAGATCGTACGCGATCTCGCAGCCGGTAAGACCGCCGCCGATGATAGTAACTCTCTCGCCAACTTCCTTATTACCAAGGAGATAATCAACCGCCTCAATCGCGTTCTCAACGCCCTTGACGGGAATTCTCTTGGCAACAGCACCCGTAGCAACGATAACCTCGTCTGCATCAAGCGCCTTAACGTCGGTTACAGCGGTGTTAAGCTTAACCTCAATGGCAGGATACTTTGCAATCTCGCGGATATACCAAGCGATAAGCGCTCTGTCCTTTTCCTTAAAGGAGGGAGCCGCCGCCGCGACAAATACGCCTCCGAGCTTGTCGGTCTTTTCGTAAAGCGTTACGCTGTGACCTCTCTTTGCACAAACAAGCGCCGCCTCCATACCACCGATACCGCCGCCGACGATTGCAACCTTTTTAGCCTTTTTCGCGGGCTGAAGCTTATATTTTTTAGACTGCATAGTCTCGGGATTAAGCGCGCAACGCGCAAGTCCCATGGTGTCCTTAAGGTCCTGAGTATTCGCATGTCCCTTGCTCGACGAGAAGTTGAAGCAACCCGAGTGACAGCAGATACAGGGCTTGATGTCCTCAAGTCTGTCCTCGATCATCTTGGTGATCCATTCGGGGTCGGTAAGGAACTGACGAGCAACGCCCATACCGTCGATTCTGCCCTCAGCGATAGCCTTTGCGGCTACCTCGGCATCCATTCTACCCGCGCAAACGACGGGAATATCAACAAACTTCTTGATGTGCGCTACGTCCTCGAGGTTGCAGTTCTCGGGCATATACATCGGGGGATGAGCCCAGTACCAGGAGTCATAAGTGCCGTTATCGGCATTAAGCATGTCATAGCCTGCATCCTGAAGGTACTTTGCCGCCTTCTCGGACTCTGCCATATTTCTGCCGACCTCAACGTAGTCCTCACCGGGCATAGCGCCCTCGCAGAAGCCCTTCATCTTCGATTCTACAGAGTAACGGAGCGATACGGGATAATCCTCGCCGCAAGCCTCTTTAATTGCCTTTACGACCTCTGCCGCAAAGCGATAGCGGTTTTCAAAAGAGCCGCCGTACTCGTCCTCTCTCTTGTTGAAGAACTCTATTGCAAACTGGTCAAGAAGATAACCCTCGTGAACCGCGTGAACCTCAACGCCGTCAACGCCTGCGTCGCGGCAGAGCTTTGCGGTCTTTGCAAATGCCTCAATGATCTCGTGTATCTGCTCCTTGGTCATCTCGGGGCACTCGATATCGTGCGCCCAACGAGAAGGCTGGGGAGAAGGAGATGCAAGCTCGTGGCTCGTGTCAATGATAGGCTTTACAAGCGCGCGGGTGAACTTATTCTTATGAAGCGGAGCGACAAGCTCTGTGATCGCCCAAGAGCGTCCCATACCCGCAGTCAGCTGAACGAAAAGCTTTGCTCCCGTCTTATGTATCTCATCCATAAAGACCTTAAGCTCCTTGAACATCTTTTCATTCTGCCAGAGCCACTTGCCCCAGAAGGTGTCGCGCAGGGGCGCGATGCCGGGGATGATAAGACCGACGTTATTGTTTGCTCTCTCAAGGAAGAGCTTTGCCGCCTCCTTGTCAAAGTGACAGCCGCCAAGCTCAAACCAACCGAAAAGCGACGTGCCTCCCATAGGACACATAACTATTCTGTTCTTGATCTCAACATTTCCGATCTTCCACGGGGTAAATAAAGCCTCGTATTTAGGATTCATCTTTTCCATAAAATTCTCCTTTTATGTTATTTATTTTATTCCATATATAATTTTACTACATTTCTTCCTCCCCGTCAAGCAAACAACGATCAAAAAAGCCTTTTTGGGAAAAAGAATTTTATTTGCTTGTGCAAAGGACACAAAGCGCATAACGTATATTTGTGCAGTATTCTTTACACACGACCATTGACAATCATTTGACCGCGTGATATAATTATATTATAACAAACGGCATCTATAGGAGGTAACAATGAAAAGAAACCCAATCGCAATATTAAGAAACTCGATTTTCAGCATTCTTGGCACCTTCATTACCTACATGTCGTCAATTTCCTTTTATATGATGTTCAGCACGGTCATAAACGAAACTAAAACAGCATTCAGAGATAGCGTATGGCTTTACATCGTACATTTTCTCCCTGCCATATCCGCTACGGCTTTTTCAATATTGATCTACTATTACATCGATAATCTTGACCTTTTCAACAAGCGCGATTATTACTATAGCAAAAACAGGAGGACACTCATTTCCGAGCCTCAATACCTCGTCGCATTTCTTATCGGACTTGTCTTCAGCGCAGCCCTTTTTGAAACTCCCATAAATTACGCGTTGTCGATTTTCAATTTTAAGAGCTCACTTGTTTCAAGAGGCGCATCTGTTCTTATCTATTCGGCAATCAGACTTGTCCAGCTTTACCTGCTCAGATCGAAATGGGATCTTGAATTTGAATCGCCAATTTTTGTTCAAAAGGCAGCATTCAGTCGCAACCGCGATTTTGACAACTTCAAGACTCGTCAGCTTATATTCCAACCTCTCGGATTCTTCACTCTTCTGTTTATAGTTCTTGCTTTTTTTGCAAGATGGGGTGCTCCGATCGTACTTGCCCTGATAATTATTTTCAAGGATCTTGGTTGGCTTATTACTCCGATAATCCTTATTCTTTGTCTGATTCCTATGATAGTATCGGCTATCTGTGGACTTCGTGCAAGAAGAAAGCTTATCTCCCGACTGAAAAAGATCGAAAAGCTGGGATACGCCAAAATAACCTACGAGGGTAACAAATATCTCTCGGCCCTATTCCCGAAAAGATTATTTTCGTTTACACTTGAAGATAGAAACGGTAGAAAATACAACTGTATCGTCATATCCTGCGGCAAGATGAACTCGCCGATATATTTTAAGGAAAATGAATTTTTGATCGAGAGAAGCGTGCGTCTGAATAACGGCGCTCTGATCTCACGCGGCGGCGCCTACGCGCAGATCGTCAATATAAACGAGATTGGCGGCGACCAAAATCCCACAAACGCGCTTGCGGGCTATTTTTTAGTCTTACCAATTGATTTCCCCATACACGAGGGCAAAAAGACCGTCATTGTCAATCCAATCCCCTCAAAAATATTCGTTATGGACAACGTCAAGGCAAAGCCTATTGACACGGGAGAGCAAATTTTCAACTACACGGTCTATAACACCACGGGATTTTGTAATATGATAGAAAGAGATAACGATTAAAAAGAAAAGAATCCCCTGCTCATTGAGCAAGGGCTTCTTTTCACGTTGCCATCTCTCCGCGCAAAAATGACATTATCTTCTTTTCCTCGCGAGATATCTTCACCTGCGAAAGTCCCATAAGGTTTGCGACCTGCTGCTGCGTCATATCTCTGTAATAGCGAAGCAAAACGATCTTTCTCCATTCGGGCGGCATTTTTGAGATTGCCTGAGTAAGCGAAATTCGGTCATTGAGATTCTCAAGCTCGTCGGCAGACTCTCTGTCGGGTATGACGGAATCAAGCGTTCGTGAATCCTCGCCGTAAACGTTGTCCGAAAGCGACGCTATCGGCGATACTGCGTCTATTGCCACTGCCGCATCTTCAATGCTGACTCCCGCTGCCTCAGCAAGCTCACCGATACCTGCCTCTCTGCCCTCCTCGGTCATGATGCGGTTCTTCTCGCGCATGATGATCATTCCCGTGCGCTTATATCCACGGCTTACTCGGATAAGTCCGTCATCTCGCAGATGCCGTCTTATCTCTCCTACGATAAGCGGCACGGCATAGGTTGAAAAAGCAGTTCCGCGCTCAATGTCAAAGCTTCTGATCGCTTTTATCATCCCTATCGTGCCTATTTGCATCAGATCCTCAAATTCAGTTCCTCTGTCACGGAATTTAAGCGCGATGCTCTTAACAAGCGCGACGTTCTCAACTATAAGCGTTTCGGTCGCGCTCTCATCTCCGCTTTGCGCGAGTGAAATAAGCTCTCTGTTTCGTACAAACCGCTCATCACGGCTTTCTATATTCAAGCAATCGACGTTTTTCTCTCGGTTTTCCATCAAGACCTCCAAAAAGCACCGAAAAATCGGTTTTATGTATCACTCCGTCCTCCGAAAACCTTATACATAACTATGCTCGTGCCCTTGCCGACTCGGGACGTCACCTTCAAGCAATCGGTAAAGCTCTCCATAACCGTAAAGCCCATTCCGCTTCGCTCCCCTGCCGCATCCGTCGTAAAAAGCGGCTGGCGCGCCTCGCTCACGTCCTCAATTCCGCAGCCTCTGTCCTTTATCTCTATTTTGGCAATTCTGCCCTCAAGAAGCGATACGGTTATGTAAATTATTCCCTCTTTGTCACGGTATCCGTGAACTATACAGTTGGTTACCGCCTCGCTTACCGCGCATTTTACGTCCGCTATCTCGACCGCCATCGGATCAAGCTGGGCGCAAAACGCCGCTACCGCGGCGCGCGCCATTCCCTCGTTTGCCGAGAGCGCGGGGAGCTTTAATTGCATTTTATTTATCACTTTTCCGCCAAATCTCGATCTTTTCATTTTATGCTTCCTTTCTTCTTGTGATTGCTCTGCGCCGTATTAGTCGACATGGTTGCCGACGCTATACGCTCGGCATGCCCGCGCGACTCCTTATTTTCCACCGTCTGCTTGGTATACTCTACTCTCACTATCCTCTCAAGCCCCGCAAGCGACATTATTTTTTCAACTCGCGGCGAGGGATCAAGCACGACGGTCTGCCCGCCCAGCTCCTTCATAAGCGCGTATCTGCCCATAATAAGACCAAGCCCCGAGCTGTCCATAAGCTCGATCGCCGACATATCGATGACGAGCTTTATAGGTCTTTTTTGCTTTATCATATCGTCAATTGCAGTCCTTACCGCCACAGCGCTGTGATGGTCGATCTCGCCTCTCAGCTTTATTTTCAATATCTCTCCCGTAAATTCACTGTCAAATCCCGGCTTTCTATCTCTCGCTGCCGCGCACATTTATTCTTTTCCTCCCTTTCCCCCGCACTCATGCGGACAAGCACACTTTTTATTAATTTTATCATGTCAAAAGCGAGAATTTTGTCACAGTGTAGTGTCGAAAATAAAAAATAAAAAGGCGATGAAGCTTTCACTTCATCGCCTTGAATTTTTGTTTGATTATGCCTTTGCAACGATCTTCTGAGCAACGTTCTGGGGAACTGTATCGTAACCGGTTACGTTGTACTCGAAGGATCCGCGTCCCTGCGTCATTGCGCGAAGAACGATCGGGTAGTCTGCAAGCTCTGCCTTGGGAGCCATAGCGTGAACTACGGTGTAGCCTGCCTTGTCCTCGCAAGCATCCATACCCATAACTGCCGCACGGCGCTTGTTAAGGTCACCCATAACGTCACCTACCATGTATTCGGGAACGAGAACGTCAAGGTCACCAACCGGCTCGAGAAGCACGGGACCTGCCTGCTCAAGACACTTCTTGTATGCAAGAGAAGCCGCGGTCTTGAAGGAAAGCTCATCCGAGTCAACGTCGTGATACGATCCGTCGTGGAGGTCAGCCGCAAGTCTGGTCATAGGATAGCCGTAAGCACCCTTGAGCATTGCGTCCTGAAGTCCCTTTTCAACTGCGGGGTTGAAGTTCTTGGGAACTGCGCCGCCGACAACAGATACCGTAAAGGTAAGTCCTTCTTCCTCGGAGGGAGAGAACTTGATCCAAACGTGACCGTACTGACCGGAACCGCCGTTCTGCTTCTTATGCTTACCTTCAACGTCAACGGTCTTTGTGATCTTCTCTCTGTACGCGATAGCGGGAGTATCGTACTTGATGTTAACGCCGAACTTGTTCTTAAGGTTAGCCGCGAGAACCGAAAGATGCATATCACCCATAGCGTAGATGAGCTGCTGCTTGGTCTCGGGGTTGTTTTCATACTTAAGGGTCATATCTTCCTCGGTCATTCTCGCAATAGCCTGGGAGATCTTGCTCTCGTCCTTTGCGGTGAGAGGATACATAGCCTTGCAGAAGTAAGGAGTGGGATATGTGACCTTCTTATACTCTACCTTGCCGGAGCGAGAGAGTGTGTCGTTGGTGTTGGTATCAGTAAGCTTGGATACCATACCGATATCTCCGCAAGCAAGCTCGTCAACCTCTACCTGCTTGTTACCCTTCATAATGTAGATGTGCGCGAACTTTTCCTCCGCACCGGTTCTTGCATTCTTAAGTATCCAATCCTTCTTGATCGAGCCGTTCATTACCTTGAAGAAGGACATCTTTCCAACGAACGGGTCAGCAACGGTCTTGAATACGAAGATAGCGGGATCGCCCTCAACGTCGATAGCAACGTCAGCGCCCTCGTTGTCCTTTTCCACCTTCTTTGCGGTGTGTCTGGGGAAGGAAGCGGCGATAGAATCCATCATTGCAACAACGCCCCAAAGTCTGGTAGCCGCGCCGCAATATACGGGAGTAATGGTACCGTCGATAATTCCCTGGTGAAGACCGTCAACGCACTCCTCCTTGGTGAAGGGCTCGCCGTCAAAGAACTTCATCATAAGATCTTCGCTTGTACCTGCAACAGCCTCCCAAAGAACTTCCTTATATCTTTCAGCAGCCTCCTCAAGCTCAGGAGTAGTGTCAGTAGGAATTCTCTTTCCGGAGTCATCGTACACGTAGGACTGCATATCGAGAAGGTCGATCATCGTAATGTCCTTACCGTTCTTACCTACGGGGATAAATACGGGACAAAGCGACTTACCGAATCTCTCACGAAGCTGGTCAAAGGTTGCGTTAAAGTGTGCGTCGTAGTTGTCGCACTTGTTGATAAAGAACGCGCGAGGAATACCCGCGTTTACTGCCTTATCCCAAGCAAGCTCCGTACCAACTTCCATACCCGCCTTACCGTCTACGCAAATTACGCAGGAGTCGGCAACGCGCGCGCCCTGACCGACCTCGCCCTCAAAGTCAAGGTATCCGGGGGTATCTATAATATTGATCTTAACGTCCTTCCAGAAAACGTGTGCCAACGATGCCGAAAGCGAGAACTTTCTTACCTGCTCCTCTGCGTCGTAGTCGCAAACGGTGTTACCATCGGGAACGTTACCGAGTCTGTCGGTTCCGCCGCTGACGAAAAGCATAGCCTCTGCAAGAGACGTCTTACCCGAGCCGCCGTGGCCCGCAAGGGCAATGTTTCTGATCTGTTTGGTGCTGTACTGAGCCATTGTTCTGTTCCTTAAACCCGCAATATTTCACGGGTCCCTTTCAATTTATCTTATTAATTATGTTTTCGTTCATAAAATTGGAAGAAAAAACAACTAACATATAAATATTATACAACATTCCACTTAAAATTTCAATAATTTTGTACACTTTTTTATATGTCCGATTTGTAGAAACTGCGGCGCGGATTTTGTATATTTATCACAATTATATCGCGATTTCCCTTTTAAACTCTGCTTTTTCAAGAAAAAACACCCGACGGGATGCCGTCGGGCGTTAAATCAAATTATCTAATTAAAGCTTTGAGAAGCCGAAGCTGTTTACAAGCGCGTCTATCTTTTCTCCACGCTTACACATCGGGCACTCGTGAGAGGGCTTAATAGTATAGTCCTGAAGGTCATTGGGGTCGAATGCGGAGCGCACAGGAATACCCTGACACTCCTCGGCTGTCGCAAATATTGCCGCAATACCCGTAACAGTGCCGCCGTAGTACTGCACCGCCTCGATAGCCGCCTTTGCGGTATGTCCCGTATTGACCGACGCCGCGAGAATAAGCACGTGCTTACCCTTGATCATGGGAACAAGTCCGTCACGGAAGATCAACTGACTTCCCGCAGTATGCTCGGGAGTGACGACGTAGATAGTCCGATGCGCGTTCATATTCATAAATTCGCCGCTTGTAAGCTCGTTAGCCATACAAGTGCCGATGACCTGAGTTTCGTCAAGACAGAGGATAGTGTCAACTATCGTGTTTTTCTTGTAGTAGACGGAAAGCTCCTTTGCGATCGCGTTAGCCTCGGAAAGACGCGATTTCTGAACCGTTACGTCTACGTAGTAATTCATATGCGAGTTGCTCGTTGCAAAGTGGCCCTTTACAACTCGGAGATGAAGGTTTTTGCCCTTCGTGCTTATTTTATACGTCGCTAAGGTTGGCATAGATTTATCCTCCGTTCTTTAACTGATTCCATTTTACACCAAAAATGCAGACCTGTCAAGTAAAAAAACAAGGTCTGCATTTCTATATTTATCGTGATTTCAAATTTTAAAGAATGCCTTGGCATTTTCCATCGTTTTTCTTGCCATTTCGTCAAACGAAAGCTTGTGAAGCTCTGCAGCCTCGGCTGCGGTCGACTGCATATAAACCGAATTGTTCAACTTTCCTCTGTGTGGCACGGGGGAAAGATAGGGCGCATCGGTTTCAATTAAAAGTCTGTCAAGCGGAGTTGCAAGGCATGCTTCCTTTACGTTGGCGGCATTTTTGTAGGTCAAGACTCCCGAAAATGATATATACCAACCAAGCTTGACCATTTCCCTGACCATTTCGGCACTCATGGAGCAGCTGTGAAGCACGCCCTTAACCTTTGGAAATCTTTTGATCATATCAAAGGTATCTCCGTGCGCCTCTCGGTCGTGGATTATAACGGGAAGGTCAAATTCCTCGGCAAGCATCATCTGCCGCTCGAAATACTCGTACTGAAGCTCCTTATTGACGGGCTTCCAGTAGTAATCAAAGCCGATCTCACCAATGGCGACTATCTTGTTCTCTTTTCTTAATTTTTCGTCGGAAACAAGCGATCTTATGCGCTCGATCTCTTCATCAATCGAAAGCTTGCAATCATTCTGCGCGTCGGAGGGATGAATTCCCACCGCGACATACATATTCTCGTGTTTTTTAGCCTGCTCAATCGCCTTGAGTGAATTTTCATATCGCGTTCCGACGTTCACAACGCCGCAAACCGCATTCCAAAAATCCTCCCCCGACAAAAAGGTGTCCGCGCTACCTATCTCACCGTATTTGCGGTCAAAATAATGCGCGTGTGTATCAAATATCTTTTCCATAAAATTTCTCGCTCTTATTTATAGTCAAAGCGCTCTCCCACGACCTCGGGCTTATCTCTTCCTCCCGACATCTCTGTTATTTTGCTTCCAAGCGCGTCCGCAACAGCTTCCTTTACGGCGAATTTTATTACCACTCTGTCCGAAAAATCGGTATCGTCTATTATCGCGCCAAAAGTAGGCAGAACTACCGAATACTTCTGATAATCCGAATAAGTACAATCAAGCTTAAGCTCAGTATACTTTTCATAGGTAACTATCTTTGCCGCGTCAAGCGCGATCTTCGTTCCGTGTGAATATGCTCTGACAAGGCCGCCCGCGCCAAGCAATATGCCGCCGAAATATCTCGTTACGACTACGACACAGTCACTCACCCCGCTCTTGCGTATCGCCTCAAGCATAGGAACTCCCGCAGTTCCCTGCGGCTCGCCGTCGTCGGAATAGCGCGCGACTATTCCTCCCTTGAGCAAGTACGCCCAGCAGTTATGAGTTGCGTCGGAATATTCTTTTTTCTTTTGCTTGACGAACTCCGCCGCCTCTTCCTCGCTGGTCACGTGCTTTGCATGGCCGATAAAGAGCGAGCGCTTTTCCTCAAATTCATCGACTCCCTCACCCGCAAGTGTGGTGTAAAGCTCGACCTTTGCGTCTGTGCTCATAATTTAAATTCCTTTTATCAATACTCCTCAGCCTTTGGCGGATCGGTATCGTATTTTTTAAGCATTCCCCTTACCTTCACGTCGACTATCGCCTTTACCGTAACGTATTCGGGGCCGTAATCAACGTCCTCGATCGTCGCCTCTCGGTAAAGAATATTCATAGCTCCCTGCTCGGCATTGGGTATTTTAAAGGTCACGGAGGTCTTACCGCCGTTGACTATCTCCTGCAATTTAAGCGCAAGTTCCTCGCATCCCGCACCTGTTAAGGCAGAGATGCATACGACGTCACGTCTTGTCTGTGTGCGGTCGATAATAGGATCGTCATACGCGCCCTTATCGCACTTGTTAAAGACGTAAAGCGTCGGCTTTTCGCCCGCCCCAAGACTTTGGAGCGTTTCCTCGGTGCATTCGAGCTGAGAAAGATACTCGGGGTCGCTGGCATCACTCACTATCATAATGACGTCAGCAAACACCGCCTCGTCAAGAGTTGAACGGAACGCGTTTACAAGATGGTGAGGAAGCTTTCTGATAAATCCGACCGTGTCGGTAAGCAATATTACCTCGCCGCCCGGTAACGTAAACTTTCTCGTCGTAGGATCAAGCGTTGCAAAAAGCTTATCCTCGGCAAGTATTCCCGCATCGGTGAGCTTGTTGAGAAGCGTAGATTTGCCCGCGTTGGTATAGCCTACGATAGCTATCTTTTTAAGACCGCTTCGGTCGCGCGCCGCCCTCATGGTTCTTCTCGTCGACGCCATTTTTTCAATTTCTTCTTCAAGAGCCATAATTCTTCTCTTGATGTGTCGGCGGTCAGACTCAAGCTTTGACTCACCCGGGCCTCGCGTACCGATACCGCCTCCAAGTCGCGAAAGCTCTGTTCCCTTACCGATAAGTCTGGGTGCGGTGTACTTCAACTGCGCAAGCTCGACCTGAAGCTTACCCTCGCCGCTTACCGCGTGGAGAGCAAAAATATCAAGTATCAGCATTGAACGGTCGATAACGCTTACTCCGTCACCGATATCGTCCTCAAGATTTCTGATCTGCGCGGGGGAAAGCTCAATATCGAATATTACGAGCTTAACTCCGTTATTTCTGCAAAGCTCGGCGATCTCCTGCACCTTACCGCTTCCGATAAGCGTTCTCGGGTCGGGTGTACTCTTATTCTGAAGCACGGTGCAGAAAACCTCACCGCCCGCGGTATCGAGCAGTTGACCAAGCTCGTAAAGCGACTTTTCCTCAGCCTCAACCGTCGAGCCGTCCATGACTATGCCGACGAGTATCGCCTTGGATCTTATTTCTTCTTTATTTACGTTCATATTAAAACCTCCTTTTTATTATGATATCAAAGGAGGCATGAGATCAACCGAGATTCATCGTCTTTGCGATGACGTCGCCGATATAATCTGCCATTCTCCTCTGTCCGTCGTCGGTAGGATGACAACGGTCAACGGTCACGTCGGACATGGGAAGCCCGTTAAAAAATGCTGAACCGTCGATAAAATAAACCTTTCTATCCCCTTTATTATACGCCTTAAGATAGCTTTCCATAACCACAGCGCGACGCGCAATGCAATCGGGCTCGTATCTGAAATCGGGCTTTGTTATCATATAGTAAGGAATATTGGGGTGCTTTTCACGTATTTTTTCGTAAAGCTTATGGTGGGTATTTCGAAGATGCTCGGGTGTGGGAGCATTGTGATCGTAGTCTGATACGAACGCCGCCATATCAAGAGAAGCAAGATACTCAATCATTGCATCCTCCGCCTTTGCAGAGCCCGAGAAGCCAAGACAGGTAAAATTATGGTCAAACTTTCTCGAAATGATGGCAGAATACACCTTGCCGGGACGCGAAACGCATCCGCCCTGGGTTATTGACGAACCGTAAAAAACGATAGGCTTTTCAAACTTATAATCTCTGTGCTCACCGACAAAAGCACCCTCGGCAAGACCTATTTCCACACTTATCACGTTGCCGTAAAGGGGCATATTTACGGTTATTTCCTTCATTCCCTTAGGAATGGCTACCTCGATATTATAATCGGTACACTTGCTGAGCTGCACCTTCGTGCTGTCAAAATACACAGGTCCACGATCAAGAGTATCCACGTACACGTCAAATCCGGTCTGCGCCATGAGCGACGAATGGATCGAGCTGTCCTCGATCTCGGTCTTTGCCTTGATATACATAACGTCGGAATCGGTCTTGAACCTGATACGACCTCCCGCTGTGTTTTTTGAAAGCATGACTACGTTTGCGCTCGTTGCCTCTGCCACACTTGCGGGGATTCTGCGGAATTCACCGTTTTGGAGCGCATCCTTATCAAGACCGTAGATCTTGAACGGCGCCTTTTTCACGTCATAATAAACCACGTTGCTCATTTTTATATACCTCTCTTTTGTTAAATTCAAAAAGCAAAAGGACCGCATACCACATAGAGTGAATACGCGATCCTTTTATCTGCGGAGCAATTTCTTGCCCTGTGCGGTTATATCGGTTTTTTTAAAACGATATTACTTCTTGAAGTTTTCAAGTCTCTTCTTGAACTTGTCAACACGTCCGCCTGCATCAACGAACTTCTGCTTACCGGTGAAGAAGGGGTGGCACTTGGAACAAACTTCAACTCTGATCTCAGAACCCTTTGTGGATCTGGTCTTAACGGTTTCACCGCATGCGCATCTGATCACGCACTCTTCGTACTTGGGCTGAATAGCTTCTTTCATTTTCATTTACCTCACAAAATTATTTCGCTGTTCTTTGACAGCGATTTCACAAGTAGAGTCATTATATCACTTTTATATCGTCTTGTCAAGAGATTTTTTTAATTATTCGTGCAAAATTTTCATATATTAATAAAATTAACTCAGTAGCAAGTCGGCTATCTGCCGCATACCTTACTTGTAGGGCATACAATTTTGGCTCTCAACTTAAAATGGGAGGTTACTTTAATATGAACAGTCAAGAAATGAATGCGGGCTACGGATATATCATAGTCCGTGTTTCGACCGCGCGAGGTGCGATCCCGCTTGAGGGCGCGACGGTGACGGTCAGAAATCACGATCCCGAATTCGAGGTCGGCAGGGGCGATATTATCGCGGTGTATACGACCAATTCCTCGGGACTTACAGAGCGCTTCGCGCTCCCAGCGCCACCGCGTGAGCTTTCGATGTCACCCGGCAACGGCAAATCCTACGAGTCCTACAACCTCACGGTAACAAAGGAGGGATTTTCCGATCAGGAATACATAAACGTACCCGTCTTCGAGGGTATAACTGCGGTACAGAATGCCGATATGGTTCCGCTCCCCGAAAACGGACAGACCGACCGCGAGCAATATGGCTCGGGACGTTTTTTTGAGAGTGAGAATCCAAAGCTTGAAGCTACGGCAAAACCTATGCCGCGAGAACGGGAGGATTAAGCTATGCCCGAAACACCAACCATACCCGAATTCATAACCGTACACCTCGGCCCACCCGATAGCCCCGCCGAGAACGTGACAGTTCCCTTTGCCGACTACATAGCCAACGTCGCGTCAAGCGAGGTCTATCCTACCTGGCCCGAAAACGCCATCAGGGCAAACGTCTACGCGCAGACCTCTTTCGCCCTCAACCGTATTTTCACCGAATATTATCGCTCGCGCGGATACGATTTCGACATAACCAACTCGATAGCAATTGACCAATCCTTCGTGCGTGGCAGAGATATTTTTGAGAACGTCAACGAGATAGTCCGAGATATATTCACCGATTATATCGTGCGTCAGGGCTCGGTCGAGCCATTGGCGGCAAAATACTGCGACGGTATTGAGGTCACCTGCAACGGTCTTTCTCAATGGGGTAGCCTTTCACTTGCCGAGCAGGGACTTTCACCCTATGAGATACTCACCTACTATTACGGCAATAACATAGACATAGTCACCGACGCGCCCATTCAGAACAATCCATCAAGCGCCCCGCCCTTCCCCTTGCGGCTCGGTAGCACTGGTGACGACGTGAGAACGCTCCAGCTCCGTCTTAACCGAATATCCGATAACTACCCCGCAATTCCTAAAATCTCTCCCCCTCTTGGCGTATTCTCGTACGACACCGAGGAGGCAGTCAAGGAATTTCAGCGCGTTTTCGGTCTTACGCCCGACGGAGTCGTTGGCAACTCAACGTGGTATAACGTATTGCAGATATACAGCAGTGTCAAAAGGCTTTCCGACCTCAACAGCGAAGGCTTAAGTCTTGAGGACGTCACCAAGCAATTCCCTTCAACGCTTGAAGAAGGCGATCGCAATATCGGCGTCAGCAGTCTGCAATATTATCTTTCCTATCTCTCCGATTACTACGACTCTATCCCGCGCGTTAGTATTGACGGCATATTTGGCGCTACCACGCGCGACGCCGTTATCGCGGCACAAAACACGTTTGGTCTTACACCCGACGGTGTCGTCGGCGAGGGCACGTGGAACGCAATATACAACGCCTATCTCGGAATAGTCGCAACTATTCCGCTTGAATACACAGAGGGAAACGTAGTACCCTTCCCCGGCGTGTTTCTGCGCATTGGAGTTGAATCCGACGAGGTGCGTCTTCTTCAGGAGTACCTGAATTTCATCTCGCAATACTACCCCGAGGTGCCCTCCGTCAATCCAACTGGATATTTCGGCACGAGAACACAGGAGGCAGTGGTAGCATTCCAAAATCTCTACGGAATACCTGCGACCGGCGTGGTCGGACCTGTCGCATGGAATGGGATCACAAGCCTTTACACAGATATTTATAACGGAACTCGCCACAATGAAGGTCAGTTCCCCGGCTACACAGTCGGCGCGTGATAAGGAGGAGATAACCATGCCAGAGAAACAAAATGAACGCGAGGCAATACGAAACATACAAAAATATCTCCGTCAGCTATCATATCACGATGATGCGATAAACCCCGTTCCAATAGACGGAATATGGGAAAGCGACACGGCGCGCGCCGTTGCGACGTTTCAATCTCAAAACGGCTTGAACGTCACCGGTACGGTAGACCGCGCGACCTGGGATGCTCTTAAAGCCGCGTACGACGAATCGGTTGCGCAAAATTCGCCCCCTCAACCGATATATCTCTTTCCGAGAATGCCGCAGGACTACTCTCTCGGCATTGGTGAGAGCGGTTTTCTCAACGACGCCGTTCAATATATGCTTTCCGAGCTTTCAAGCATATATTTCTTCCCAAATTATAAGATAAACGATACCTACAACGAAAATACCGCTGACGCGGTAAGGGATTTTCAAAGGCGCAACAGCATCACCCCAACGGGAATGGTAAACCGTGAGACCTGGGATGCTTTGGCAGTTCAGCACAATATTCTCGTCAGCAATCAATAAAAAAATCGGAACGCGTTCACTTCACGCGTTCCGATTTTTTGTTATTCCCAAAGCTCCGCTCTGCCCGTCGATACACCCGACGCGCCTGAGGAAAGAGCCTTTATTACCTCATCCTTATGGTCAATAAGTCCGCCTGCAATTATCGGTATGCGGACGCTTTTCTTTATCTTTTCGATAGATTTATAAGCTATGCCCGGCATAATCTCGACCATCTCAGCGCGTGAGCTTTTAAGCGTGTCAAGCGCGGTCTTCTCAGACCTTGAATCTATCATAAAGAATCTCTGCACGGAGCCGATTCCGCACTCGTGCGCAACCGAAATAATATTTGCTCTCGTGCTTATAACCCCGTCGATACCCTTGCCCGCAAGATATTTTACTCCTGCTGCATCGTTGCTTATTCCCTGCACGAAATCCATGTGCAGATAAAGCAATTTATTATTTTCGTGAGCGCGCTCAACACAGCTCTCGACCGTCAGAATGCTTGAATCAAGCAAAAAGATGGCTTGTATATCTGCCGCAAGCGCAGAATTAAAATCTTCTTCGTTTCTTACCGCCGCGATTATCGGATAAATATCAAAATCAAGCATACTGACACCATCTTTCCTTTTTCTTGTTTACAATTATACCTTAAAACTGTCTTTATGTCAAGTTTTTTTCTTTATTCGCTTGACAATACGTATATATCGTGGTATACTTAAAGATGTAAATAAATTTTATGCTAGAGATTTTGAGATGCATAAAGATGCGGGATTTTTCGTTCCGTGTTTTTGTTGCGTCTTATTTTCTACAAAAAATAAAAATAAATTATAAATTTAAGGAGAGTAAAATGTTCGACATCGTGATTATCGGTGCGGGAGTTGTTGGCGGTCTTGTTGCCGAAACGCTCGCAAAATACGACAAAAAGGTCTGCATTCTTGACAAGGCAAGCGACGTCGCTATGGGTGCAACGAGAGCAAACAGTGCTATCGTTCACGCAGGCTTTGACGCAAAGGAGGGCAGCCTCAAGGCACAGCTCAACGTGCGTGGCTCTGTTCTTATGGAGGACGTATGCCGCCGCCTTGGTGTCAAGTACCAGAACAACGAAGCACTCGTAGTCGGCTTTGAAAACGAAAGAGCCGAGGTTGAAGCACTCTACGAAAGAGGCGTTAAGAACGGAGTTCAGGGCCTTCGCGTAATTGAAAAGGACGAAATGCTCGCTCTTGAGCCTAACCTCAATCCCGAGCTTGCCTGCGCGCTTCTCGCAACCACCAGCTCTATCGTTTGCCCTTACGAGCTTTGTCTTGCCGCTATCGGTAACGCTATGGACAACGGAGTCGAGCTTACTCTTGATTTTGAGGTCACCTCGATTGAAAAGGCTGACGGTAAATATATCATCAAGTCCGCAGACGGACGTAAGGTTGAGGCAACATACGTCATCAACAGCGCAGGTCTTTACTCAGATGAGATCGCAAAGATGACCGGTGACGGCGACTTCACCGTAAACGCTCGCCGCGGTGAGTACATGCTTCTCGACAAGGACTGCGGCACGTTCACTCAGAGAACTATTTTCCACACTCCCACCAAGATGGGTAAGGGTATCCTTATCTCCCCCACCGTTGACGGAAACCTCCTCGTAGGTCCTACCTCGGTTGACATTGACGACAAGGAAGACAACTCGACCACCGCAGAGGGCTTTGCTACCCTCTTTGCAAAGTCGGCAGAAAACGTCGCAAACCTTCCCTTCAACAAGGTTATCACCTCGTTCTGCGGTCTTCGTTCGACCGGTAGCACGGGCGACTTCATCATCAAGGAGCGTGACGGCGTAATCACTCTCGGTGGAATTGAATCTCCCGGACTTTCCTCCGCTCCCGCGATTGCAGAGTACGTTGAGAACATTCTTAACGGTCTCGGCGCACTTGGCGAGAAGAAGGCAAGCTTTAAGGCAGAGAGAAAGCCCGCTCACTACTTCAGAGAGCTTTCCATGGAAGAGAAGAACGAGATCATCAAGAAGGATCCCGCATACGGACGCATCGTTTGCCGTTGCGAAGGCATCACCGAGGGCGAGATCGTTGAAGCTCTTACCACCAATCCCTGCGCACGCGACCTTGACGGTGTCAAGAGAAGAACCAGAAGCGGCATGGGTAGATGTCAGGGTGGCTTCTGCTCTCCCACAGTTGTTGAGCTTATCGCAAAAGAGAGAAATATTCCCTTCGAGAGCGTAACGAAGTTCGGCAAGGGCTCTATCATTAACTACGGAAAGACCAAGGGGGACAACTAATATGGCAATCAAAGCAGATCTTGTTATAATCGGTGGCGGCCCCGCAGGTATGAGCGCCGCAGTTGCCGCATACGACGCAGGCATTCGCGATATCATCATTCTTGAGCGTGACAAGAGCCTTGGCGGTATCCTCCGTCAGTGCATTCACAACGGCTTCGGTCTTCACAGATTCAAGGAAGAGTTGACCGGTCCTGAGTACGCTTACCGCTATGAAATGCAGGTAAGAGAGAAAAACATTCCCTTCAAGCTTAACACAATGGTGCTTGATATCACCTCTGACAAGGTAGTAACCGCTATGAACAGCGAGGACGGACTTTTCCAGATCGAAGCAAAGTCTATCATTCTCGCTATGGGCTGCCGTGAGAGATCGAAGGGCGCTCTTAACATCGCAGGCTACCGTCCCGCAGGTATCTTCACCGCAGGTACGGCGCAGAAGTTCGTCAACATCGACGGCTATATGCCCGGTCGTGAGGTAGTAATTCTCGGCTCGGGTGACATCGGACTTATCATGGCAAGAAGAATGACGCTTGAGGGCGCAAAGGTAAAGGCTGTTTGTGAGCTTATGCCTTACTCGGGCGGTCTTGCAAGAAATATCGAGCAGTGTCTTAACGACTTCAACATTCCCCTTCACCTCTCGCACACCGTTGTCGAGGTTCACGGTAAGGAAAGAGTTACCGGCGTTACTATCGCAAAGGTTGACGAGCGCAGAAAGCCTATTCCCGAAACACGTCAGTTTATCGAGTGCGACACGCTTCTCCTCTCGGTTGGACTTCTCCCCGAGAACGAGCTTACCAAGTGCGCTGACATCGCTCTTGACAGAATCACGGGCGGCGCAGTTGTTGACCAGAACAGACAGACCGAGATCGAAGGCGTATTTGCTTGCGGTAACGTTCTCCACGTTCACGACCTCGTTGACTACGTTTCCGAGGAATCCGAGATCGCAGGTAAGGCTGCTGCTGAGTACATTCTCGGAAACAAGAAGCCTGCAACTGACATCAACCTCGTAACCGACGGCAAGGTAAGATACACCGTTCCCCAGAAGATCAGCGCAGAGGAAAACGTAACCGTTTACTTCCGTGTTGCAGACGTTTACAGAGACGTTGCTATCGTTGTACGCGACGGCGAGAACGTTCTTATAAACAAGAAGAAGCAGAAGGTCGCTCCCGGTGAAATGGAAGCTATCACGATCACCGCTGAGATGATCAAAAATCTTGAAGGAAAGACACTTTCCTTCTCTATAGAGCAGAAGGAGGGTAAATAAATGATACGCGAATTAACTTGTATAGTTTGCCCCAAGGGCTGTCAGCTCAAGGTCGAGCTTGACGGCAAAAAGGTAGTCAGTGTTGAAGGCTACACCTGTAAAAGAGGTCTTGCATACGCCGAGAGCGAGTGCGTAGCTCCTATGAGAACTCTTACAACCACCGCACCCGTTGAGGGCGGCGGAGTTGTTCCCGTAAAGACCAACAAGCCCGTACCCAAGGAGCTTCTCTTCGAGTGCATGGCAGAGGTCAACAAGGCACGCGTTCCCGCTGACGCAAAGCTTGGCGAGGTTGTTATTGAGAACATCCTCGGCACCGGCGCAGACGTTGTTACCACAAGAAACGTGAAGATCTAAAATACATAAAAAGTCCACCGCACGCGGTGGACTTTTTTTGTTGAGTTATTTGAACATAACCTCATTTACTTCAAGAAGCGAGGGGAAGACGAAGTCGGGTTTATCGGCAAGCTCTGCCGCGTCGACGTCGGCGGGCTGAGTTTCGCCCGAGAGGACGAGGATCGAGGTCACACCGAACCTTTTGCCGAGTGCTATGTCGGTGTAAAGTCTGTCGCCGAATATGCACATCTCCTCGCGCGCAAATCCCGTTGCCTCGGATATCATCTCGATGGTTTCCTGATACGGCTTCCCGAAATATGTCGGCACCTTGCCCGTCGATGCGGTAACAAGTGCCGCGATAGCGCCGCTGTCGGGGATAAATCCCGTTTCGGTCGGGCAGTTCATATCGGGATGAGTGGACAAATATTCCGCACCGCCTCGGATAAGTCGGCAAGCGTCGTCCAGCTTCTTATATGTCAAGCTCGTGTCAAAGCTCGTGATTACGATATCAGCGCTCTCCTCGTCGCCCGTGAGGAGATTAATGCCCTTCTCGCGATATTCCTCTACAAGCTCGTCGGTCGCAACGAGATAGACCGATTTGCCCTCGCGAAATCTCTTTAAAAACTCAAGCGTAACGTCGCCCGAGGTCATGATCTCATCCTCGCGCGGCTCAAATCCGAGTCTTGCGAGCTTTTTCATATAGAATGGCGTAGTGTGCGAGGCGTTATTGGTAAAGAAAAGCACCTTTTTACCATTTTTACGGAGATTTTTGATAAACTCGATGGCAAAATCAAAGGGCTTGCCGCCAAGATATATCGTGCCATCCATATCGAAGATATAGAGCTTTTTATCATTGATCGCGTTAGTGTTTGGGTTTACAAAATTCATTTCCAGTCCTCTTTTGGTATAATTTCAGCGAACATCGCAATAAATATGCTCAACCGAGAAGCTTTTGCCCTCAATCGTTATCAATGTGCCACCCATCGCATCGCCGTGGAAATAATCGTACGTACCGGTCTTTAGTCCAAAAGTAAATCTTATCCCCTCGCAAACAATGCTCGTGTTGATACAGTGGCAGTGTCCGGTAAAAATACCGTCCGCACCGATCTTCTTGAAGGTGGGCATAAGCTCGACCTGACCACCCGCCTCAAGGCGCTCTATCTTTCTGCCAAAATCAGCTTTTTTGTCGTCGGTTTCGCGGCAAATAGTGTAATTATGCACGTCACCTGGCACGTCAGGTGCACTCTGATAGCCCTTAGCAATAGAAACGTTAGTAAAATCGGCTGTAGGTATATGATAGCAAACGAACGCCGGAGCATCGTCTGCCTTACCGTATTCCTCAAGCCATTTGATCTGATCTTCTCTTATTCCCTGCGACACTCCCGCGCCGTGACAGCCGTTAGAGTCAACCATACAAAGTCTGCGGATAAGCTCGCCATTCTGCACGATATCAACAGTATAATTGCCGTTTCCAAAAACATTTCCCTTTGCAAAAAGGCAATATTTCGAGTCAATAAACTGCTGATTCTGCCATTCAACCCCCATTCTGCTCTCGTTGTCGTGATTTCCATACACCGGAGCCCACGGAATCTTGTAGGAATCCATGTGCGCAACAAACTCTACCATAGATCTGCCGCTGTCGTCAAACTCGCCGTAGATTATGTCACCTGTTATAATTATTAGGTCGGGATTTGCTCTTTCAATAAGCTCGTCCATATACTGATAAAGGTTATTATAGTGCTTTTCGGGCACCCAGTTTACAAGCGATGAGCCGCCAAGACGCTCCGGATATCTCATTTGCGTAGCGTCAATAACTTGCATATCGGTAAGCTGCAGTATTCTTATCTCACCCTCACGGTCAACATTAACTGTAAAATCAGCCTTTTTCATAACAATGTCCTTTGAATTGAAGATTATTTTTTTCTCTTTCTGAGCAAATATTCGTCAAGCTTTTCCTTGATGTTATCGGGAATTTGGCGTGGAACAGGACAATGCACAGCGTTAGCCATACGCGAAGCAAACGCAGTTATAAACGCGATGTCCTTCTGCATATGCTCGGTCTTCATTACCGCCGCAGTGTCATAGCTGTTGTGAATAGGCGCAGTGTTTCCACCCGCAAGTCGAGCAAACGAGATTGCGGGAACACCCTTGTCCGCAAAGGGTGTCGAATCACTCGAGTAAACGTCCTGATTAGTCTTTACTTGGAAGCCAAGCTCATCGCCAAGGTAGCTTACTTAGCTTGCAAGTGAGTTGTCCGCGGTTGCACAAGCGATGAATTTACCCATAATACAACCAATCATATCAAGATTGATGCAAAGCACGGTGTTTTTAAGCTCCTCACCGTGAGCCTCGCAATAAGCCTTTGAGCCAAGAAGTCCTCTCTCTTCACTTCCGCAGAAGATAAACTTCATACCGTAGCGGTGAGGGTTCTTTGAGAAATGCTCTGCCATGCCGATAAGTCCGACACAGCCCGACATATTGTCATACGCGCCTTGAGAAAGCGAGGTCGAATCGTAGTGCGCGGTGAAAGCTATATATTCATCTATCTCACCGGGAAGCTCAACTACGACGTTATGCGACTTGCCAACGTATTCTTCCTGATCAATAGTGATCTTTGCCATCTTTGCGTCGGAATTGATAAGCTCAACGGCATCCTTCGCGTTGATATTTACGCCGAGGATCTTCGCGTAATCTCCAACAGCCGCGGCGCGAAGCTCTCTCTGGTCGATGTCGTGATCTGCAAAATTAACATTTCCGTCGTAGGTGATAAATCCAACCGCGCCATTCTCAACCATGTCGCGATATCTCCACGCGCCGAGATAGCCGTCGATCATAACGATGTTATCACGGCAGCAGGAAAGAGAGTATTTATCGTCGGAGGTAAGGTAATAAAGAGGCGCCTCAATCTCGCCCGATCCCGCGCAGAAATATCCCTTGCACTCAATCTCCTTGCCGTCAACGGTAAGGGTTGCGTTATTTATATTAGCCATAGGAACCTCAAAGTCCTCAAGGTGCGCGTCAAGTCCAAACTCGCCGCATATATCCTTTAAATAGTTAGCCGCGCGAAGCTCAGATTCGCTTCCACCCATTCTCACGTAAGCGGTTTCTGCAAAAATTCTTTCAATAAGCTGTGATTTCATAAATTTTTCCTTTCAAAATCTATCATTTCATTGTTATTTATTTTCATAGACCGCAAGGACCTGATCACAGATCTCCGCCATTCCCTTGACAGTCGGGTGACCCTCGATCTTATCAATGTCATGCAGTCTTACCGTTTTCACACCAAAATGATTGCCCGCAAACTCGATGCAATCTCCGATCTCGGCTCTCAATTCGGTATTAATAATGAAGCAGATCTCGGCATCGGGCAGCTCTGCTTTCAGTGCGCTCATAAAGTGACAAAAAGCCGGCAAAACGCAATAAAGATCGTCCTCTGACCAATCCGAGAGCTTTACCTCGCCAAGCGGCGCAAACGACCAATAATCGTTCGTACCACCAAAGACAAACACTGTATCAACTTTATTTTTCTCAAAAAATCCTTGTCTTACGTATTCTCTGAATCGATAGATAAACGAACTTGAGCCCGAGCAATCGGTATTGTTGTATCCAGTATAGCAGACGGTCGATCCCGACCAGCTATCGTTTAAAAGCAAGTTATCGCCCGTTTTTGCCAAAAACCTGCCCCACCATGTTTCTTCTCGCTCCATTTTTGAGGGCGCGTGATCCGGAGTGCCCGACTTTGCGTAATATGTAGGATATCCGGCGGGTATACTGCCCTCGTATGTAGAATAGCTGTCACCGAAGATTACAATGTTTTTTGACATAGCCTTTCCTCCGCAAAAACATCATATTTATCATTATTGTAGCACCTAAATCATGTTTTGTCAATTATATCAAGGAAAAAAGCAAGCCTTAAGACTTGCTTTTTGTATTTATAATTTCTTAAAACGTTTTTCAGACATAACATTTACAAAGCACTTGTCAAATTTGTTTGCGGAGCGAAAAATCCCCTCGTCAAGCCCCCAAATGCTTCTCGGTCTCCCCTTTACAACGAACACGGTGGTACAGCCCTTGTCGATCGCAACTGGAATATTTTGAATGATCTCGCCGCGACCACGCTCGTTATAACGCAAATAAAGGAATGGAATCTGCTCCCACACTACCGTTCTTCCGCTACAACGAATCAGTGAAAGCTTATTAGCACGTTTTCTCGTCATAATAACTCGATAGTTCTGACCGTCATACTCAAATGACACAGAAGTAGTGTTTTTATCACTTACCGCATTTTTACGGTTGTTCAAATATGCCTTGTAAAGCTCTCCCATAGAAGCACCTCCTTTATATTACATTTTCATTATAGCAAGGTTTTCTTGGCGTGTCAAGTATGGAACCCGCAAGGCGTTGCCTTGTCTAGCAGGTTCTGAGTCGTGAGATATACAAGATAAAGAAAAAAGAGTAGCTCTGCTACTCTTTTTCCTTTTCGAGCCTTTTACGCAGTAATTTTATTTATCAGATCGATCATCAAAGCGTCTCTTTTTATATGATAAACGTATGCCATGGGATATCCATCAGCATCTGCTTCATATAATCCGTCGTAAGCAGGATTTTTAGTGGAAATAATTCTCGACAGCATAAATTGTTCATCATCATTCAAAAGCCACGCAACTGCCGTCACATCCCATATCGTTCTTGTCCATGCCAGACCCTTTGCATAGCTGTTAGCCTCAGAGATTGTGTTTTCTCCCAAATAGGTAGCCAACTCATTCTTGCCGATAAACCAGAAGTTAAGCTCGGGCTCAGAAATTTTGAAGTTTCCG
The DNA here is from genome assembly GCA_017504625.1 of Clostridia bacterium. Taxonomy (GTDB): domain Bacteria; phylum Bacillota; class Clostridia; order Oscillospirales; family CAG-272; genus SVTX01. The sequence continues at coordinate 81,458 of JAFVQU010000008.1, forward strand.
ACAACGCCCTCGCACGGCAACTGCACGAAGGGTACTCCGCTTTGCATAACCACCCTGGCTGCAGCTATATCCTGCTTCATATTAAATTCTATCGTGTCACAATAATGATGCGCGTGACCTCCAAGCCATACTACGACAACGTTATCCTTCATTTTGGGATTCAGGAGCAGTGCAGAAGCAACGTTCGTTATAGCTCCGATTGCAACTATGTAAAGAGGCTTTTCGGGGGAATATTTTTCTGAAAGCTCTGCCATCATTTTTGCCGCATCGGAAATGACCGGTGTTTTTTCATCTTCAAGATACTTTTCCGATCCCTTGAATACATCCACCTCTTCTTTCATCATCGAAAGAAGCCTCAAAATCTCGTCATAGCTTTTCTCCATACCGTCCTTTGGACCGCCTGAACGACCATTGTGAAACGGTGCGGCACATATCGCCTTAACGTTAAGCTTATACTTTGATTTCAACATATAAGCGATAGCAAACTGATCGTCGATCTCGTTATATGCATCGGTATCCAAAACCACATCAATTTTTCCGCAAGGCACAGATAAATTCTTTATTCTCTGCTCGATATTCATTTTACTTAACCTTCCTTTTTCTATAGTTAAGCGGTGTTGTACCGTATTTTCCTTTAAACATTTTTCTAAAAAAGCTCGCATTTTCGTATCCGACGCGCTTTATTATTTCATCGACTGATAGCTCGGTCTGCGTCAACAGCTCTTGCGCAAGCTTCAGTCTCTTTTTCTGCAAATAGCTTTTGAAGTTTTGTCCCGTTATTTTCTTTACCAACGCACCGGTGTAAATGATGGAGTATCCAAGAAAATCTGCCAATTCATTCAATGCCGCCTCGGATAAGTTTCCATCGATATACTCGTCAATCTTTACACGAAGCATTTCATTTTTCACGTCTGCATCGTTTGTTTCCATGTGCGGCATCTTTTCCATGACCTCGTTGATATACGGAATAGACACTGCCGCGCCTTCCCTTGTAACGCTGATTGCCGAAGCGCAGGAAGCAGTCTTTAATATTTTATCTATTTCCACCCCGTTTGCAATTCCCGACACAAAATATCCGGTAAATGCATCCCCAGCACCTGTCGTGTCAACAACGTCAACCTTAAATATGGGGAAGGATTTTTGACTCGCACTGTCCTGATAAACACAGCCTCTGCTGCCAAGCGTCAACATTATTTTAAGATGCGGATACTCTTCTTTAAAATAGTCCAAGGCCTTTTGAACGGTTTCACAGCCTGATATTTCTTTCGCTTCTATCTCATTCAAAATCAAGTATGAAAGCATATTAAAATCAATTCTGCGTATTCTCTCATTGAACGGAGAAGGATTGAGAATAATTTTCATTCCCGATTGATATGCTTTCTCTATAATATACTCAAAATTGCTGGTCTCATTTTGCAAAAGCAATATGTCACCCTTGTCAAAAAACGATATGACTCTGTCAACCTGTTCTGTTGATATCATATGGTTTGAGCCGGGGTACAAAAATATCGCGTTGTCACCCTCCTTGTTGACCTGAATAATGGCATGTCCGCTTTTTTCGTCCACGCGATCAATAAACGACACGTCAACTCCGTTTGCCTCTAAGAGCTCGAAGAGGAATTCTCCGCCTTCGCCAATACAACCCGCATGGTAGACAGTGCTTCCCGCTCGCGCGATAGCAATCGACTGATTTAATCCCTTTCCACCCGGAAAAACGTTCAGCGCATATGTAGTTTCGGTTTCTCCGACTGCCACCATGTGATCAAGTGAATATACGTAATCCACGTTACACGAGCCGAAATTCAATATTTTCAAGCATATCACCTCCATTAATTTTATTATAACAAAGGGATAAAGAAAATACAAGGTTCTTTTTTTAATTAAAACAGACCGAATTAATGATTTGCGCTTCAAAGTCCTCTCTAAATTCATACTAAAGAACATAAAAAAACAGAGTAGAAATGCTACTCCGTTTTTCTCTTTGGTCTTCACATCAAAATGAAGACTTAAATATTTTTATAATTCCTTTGATTTTTCCTCTACCCATATAGGTGACGTCCATCCGAAGCGTCCGTCGGCAAGCTCCACACGAATATAATAACAATCCGTGGAATTTTCTTGTTTATAATCAAGTATTATCTCCGAACAACAATTAAGCGAAATATAATTGCGGCAGTTTTTAACAAGTGTAACCCTTTTGATCGGCACATCCGCCTTTACGTTGTAATAAATATAAAGGTCACAATTGTCGGGACGCGAGATCGTCTCTCCCATGTAATGACCGTTTATGCGAAAATCTATCTCCATGCGACCGCGCATATCTCCGTCGGAACTGCCCATCATAAACGCATATGTACGTTTAGCCTTGAGAGCCTCAAAAATAGCCTCGGGAGAATTTTCGGTTGCCCAAACTCCTGTAACTCCCGGATATTTTTGCGGATATGGCCACCATTCTATCACACGACCGTTCATTGCGTTGTGGTCATCGCTACCACCTATAACACCCATTTTTGCACCACGACGCAGAGCATCCTGCCAATATCCGCCCTCACAGCAGGCATAATCAGCCTCTACGGGATTTCCCATATATTCGGCAGAATCTCCCCTGGAGATTATCTCTATAAATGGTGTAAGTAGCTCTGGCGGCATAGCGAGGAAATCGGCGTTTGATGTAAAAGAATACGTGTCGTGAGGACAAGCGATCACATCCTCGCGTGCGAACAAATCCCGAAGCTCGTCAGCAGTGATCTCTCCGTCACGCGTGCCGCGAACCATCTCTGCATCGTCATCGCGGAAATAGAGCACGAGGTTATTATAAAAGGGATAAGAATCGCGTTCGTATCCGAGAAGCGTAGAAAACTTACCTTCCACACGATATTCAACCGTTTTTTGACGGATCAAATCCCATTTTGACGGACTTCCCGCCCACAAAGTGGGTTTGTCCACTCCTCCGTGGTCATGGTCGGTCAGCACAGCAAAATCCAATTTAGCCAGATCGCGAATATTAGAAAAATATGTATCTATGTCAGGCTCACCGTCGGACAGATTTGAGTGACCGTGCATCTCACCGACCAATGGAACAAGCTCGGGAGCAGGGGGATCAAGACTTCTTTGGACAGAATCGAGATTCGACCATATCGCAGCCTTCGTTTCATCAGTTTCACTACGATATACTATATCAGTAAAAGCTTTTGACCGATTTGGAGTGTCGTATCGCTTAGCAACGTATTTATCGGGATGGTTCATAAAAATTCTCCTAAAACTGTCTTGTAAATTTTCAAAAAAGCTTGTTTCACTAATCATTCTCAATTTTAATGCACTTTTTCTCTTTTTGTATTATAACACAGAACAAAAATGCGTGTCAATGGGCAATATCAGCTTTTCTTATCGTATTCTGTCGCAAAATAACTAATTGATACTTATGCGCACGTCGAACACCACTGCTTCGCAGGGTGGCGAGTTCTGAGTCGTGGAATATATACTTTAAAGGGCTTCAGGGAGCTCTGAACCCTCACGTGCGTCAACATCAAATTGAAATCGAAAAACATTTAACGCACGTGGGAACCAATCGCAAGCGATTGGCGCGGGTTCGGTCGTGAACAAAGCGGATTCAGGGACTCTGAACCCTTATGCGCGCAAAGGTATATATAAAGCGAAGGGTTTCAAGCGCGCATCGAACAGGCAAGGCGGTGCCTTGCCTAGCGGGTTCAGAGTCGTGGAGTATGAACGATAAAAGAAAAGACCGTGTCATTGACACGGTCTTTTCTTTTATGGTGCACCTTCAGGGACTCGAACCCGGGACCCACTGATTAAGAGTCAGTTGCTCTACCAACTGAGCTAAAGGTGCAAATGGCTCCCCCTGTTGGGCTTGAACCAACGACCCCATGATTAACAGTCATGTGCTCTACCGACTGAGCTAAGGAGGAATATGAACGAAGTGAATATTTCTCCTTGTGCGAAGTCGGTAACGATTCGGCTTGCCGAATTAAAACGACATGAGCTAAGGAGGAATATGAAC
>JAFVQU010000001.1 GCA_017504625.1 Clostridia bacterium
TATTTTATTTTGGCTTGAAGCGGTGCTATTAGCGGTGCTATTGGGGGTCGATTAAAGGGTCGCTTGAAGCGAAACTTGATAAAATCCTTATGAGGAAAGGAAATTCCTAATCGCAAGTGTGTGAAAATTTGATTAAAAAAGCGAGCTTTTTATCTTTTTTTACTTTTGATCGCTTTTTAAAGATTATAAGTCATCTTCTTCAAAAATTCGTTGATCTGATTTGCAACGCCTACGACCTCGTCGTAAAATTCCTTCGCGGTCATACGCGAAATGCCCGAGTGAACGGCAGAGAATTGAAGCAGCTTGTCGCCGGATACCATTCTTATCGTGTAGTCGGGGCCAAGATCGTGCATCATCTTTTCAATGAACGCGTCTGCCGTCTGATCCTGCCTTGTGTAGACCACGCGGTAGTTATCGTGCATAAAATCCGAGCCCTCGCCGTCCTTGACGAGATACGCGTCGAATACAAGAACAAGCTCGACCTTCGTGTAGGCGACGTAGTTGCTTAAGATATCCATAAGAGTTTCGCGCGCCTTTTCAAGACTGTACGACGAGATCTCCTTGAGGTTATCCCACGAATAGATAAGGTTATAGCCGTCAACTATCACCATATTTTTTCGGGGAGCTTGCGGCTTGATCTTAGGCTTTTTCTTGTTCTTGTCGGCGGAATTTACCTTTGGCTCGCTGTATTTCGGGCGCTTGATCGGGCCTGTCGCGCGGAGCATGATCGCCTCAAGCTCCTCGTCGCTTATCTTGTATTTTCTCGCAAGGCTGGTCGTTCTCGGAATTATCACCTCGCTTGACGTGAGCGAAATTCCCGCGTCGAGATGCTTATAGGAATCGACCTCTTGCCACGGCACGACAAATCCCGCCCCGTGAGCGCAGAATACCGAGTGAGGTGTGTTTTCAAGATCGGCTTCGGGATCGTAGCCGATCGACGCGATGATCTCATTGCTGTTGTGACAGACCTCGTAGCCGTCAAAGGTGCAGAAAAGTCTGCCGTTTCCGCGCGTAAACGATATAACCTCGCGCGCGTAGTCGTGAAGTGTACTGACAGGTCCTCTGCCGCATATCACGGTAAAGCTCTCGCTTGCAGACTCAATTTCAAAGGTGGCAGAGCGCATCTGCAGATCCGACATGGCGCGACCAATCGCCTCGTCGGGTATTTCAAGCCTGAATTTATAATACGGCTCAAGCAGCTCGCAGCCCGCCTTCATAAGTCCGTGTCTGACCGCGCGCAAAGTTGCCTCACGGAAGTCACCGCCCTCGGTGTGCTTCAGGTGTGCCTTGCCTGCGACGAGTGTTATCTTTGTGTCGGTCAAAGCCGCGCCAATAAGGACTCCTCGGTGGTTTTTCTCGTAGAGATGTGAGAGAATAAGCCTCTGCCAGTTGAGGTCAAGCAGATTTTCGGGCAACCTCGTGTCAAATATCAACCCCGTGCCCGCGGGCTGAGGCTCAAGCAAAAGCTGAACCTCGGCATAGTGCCGCAGAGGCTCAAAATGACCGACACCGATCGCCTTTTTGGATATCCTTTCTTTATAAAGTATCTTTCCGACGTCAAATTCGCACTCGATACCGAATCGCTCTGATATGAGCCGCTTAAAAAGCTCGATCTGTATATCTCCCATAAGCCGCGCCTCGATCTGATCAAGCTCCTCGCTCCAGCAAAGGTGTAAGGACGGCTCCTCCTCCTCAAGCTCCTTGAGCTTAGGGAAATAGAGCATCGGGTCGCATCCGTCGGGGAGCTTTATGGCGTAAGAAAGCACGGGCTCAAGTATCGGCTTGTCACCGTCAGCCTCAAGTCCGAGCCCCTGACCGACGTAGGTTTGGGACAGACCTATCACGGCGCAGATCTCGCCCGCGCTGACAGAATCGACCTGCTCAAACTTGTCACCCGAATAAAGCCTTATCTGGCTGACCTTTTCGGCAATAAGATCTCCGTTTGGCGACAGATATTTTATCTCGTCGCGTGCAGAGAGCTTTCCGCCCGTGATCTTCATATAGGTAAGTCGGGTTGCGCCTGCGCGTGCAATTTTATAAACCTTCGCCGAAAAATCGTCCTCGTTATAAACTCGCTCAAGAGCGTATTTATCAATAACCTCAAGCAAAAAGTCAATGCCCGTCATGCGAAGCGCAGAGCCGAAAATAACGGGGAAAAGCGACCTTTCGCTGATAAGCGTTGCGATATCGCCGTCGTCGATCTCCTCACCGGAGAGGAAGCTGTCAAGAAAAGCCTCGTGCGTAAAAGCAAGCTTTTCGTCAAGCTCGTTTTTTGACTGAGTGTCGAAAAATCCGATGCAATTAGGGGATAAGGCTTTTGCAATATCGGTTTCAAGCTCATCCTTGATCTTTATCGCAATATCGGTCTTGTTGACGAAAATAAAGGTCGGAACGCCGTAAAGCTCAAGCAGATTCCAAAGCGTGCGCGTGTGATTCTGCACGCCGTCGGGCGCGCTTATCACGAGAATGGCGTAGTCAAGCAGAGAGAGCGTGCGCTCGGTCTCCGCCGAAAAATCGACGTGTCCGGGGGTGTCAAGGAGAATAAAATCGCAGTTTTCACTCGAAAATCGCGCCTGCTTTGAAAAAATAGTGATACCGCGCTCGCGCTCGATAGCATTTGTGTCAAGATACGTGTTTTTGTGATCAACGCGACCGAGTATGCGAATTCTGCCCGAAATATAGAGCAAGGCTTCAGACAGCGTCGTCTTTCCCGCATCAACGTGCGCTAAAATGCCAATAGTGAGCTTCTTTTTCACGATTTTTCTCCTTTCCTTCATAGTTTAAGATAAGTTTAATTATATCACCAAAGCGTTAAAATTTCAATAGCCGACAAAATTTTATTGAAAGGATCGGCGAAATATGATATAATATAGAATAACAGATCAATAAATAAACAAAAGGAGATATAAAAATGTCAGAATTTCTCTCAACGCTTGAAAATATACACCCTATACTCGTCTGCCTGCTCGTTTGCGCGACGAAGATCATCGAAATAACTATCCAGTCGCTTAAAACCTGCATGATGGTTAAAGGTCAAAGGCTCAAGGCGGCAGGGCTTGGATTTGTAGAGTGTATGATCTGGGGTCTTGTCATCTCAACCGTCATCAGCACCCTCGGCGATAATATTTTTCTGCTTGTTTTCTATTGCGTGGGCTACGCGACAGGTCTTTTCCTCGGCTCAACGATCGAGTCCAAGATCGCGCTCGGCACGTCAAACCTTGAGCTTATCGCAAGCGACGAAAGCACCGAGAAGATATGTAAATACTTAAAGGAAAACAACCGCGGCTACACCGTGCTTGACGGTCACGGCTCAAAGGAGAAGATGAATATGATCTTCATCGTTCTTCCGCGCAAGGAGGCGGCAAGAACCCTCCGCGAGATCCGCACGGTCTGCGATAATAAGGTGTTCGTTTCGGTTTCCGAGGTTTCCAAATACGCCGGCGGCTACGGTATGATGAAATAAAGAAAAAGCGTTGCAATGCAACGCTTTTTCTTTTATATTCATATCAAAGATTGTAATACTTATCAAACTCTGCGGGATGGGGGATCTTCGACATCTCGCTGCATTCTGCTCTCTTACCCTTGATGAAGTTACGGATAAGCTCCTCGGGGAATACGCCGCCTGCGGTGAGGTAGTCGTGATCAGCCTCAAGCGCGTCGAGCGCCTCGGGAAGGCTTGTGGGAAGTCCCTGAAGCTTTGCCTTTTCCTCCTCGGGAAGATGGAAAAGGTTGAAGTCGTAGGGGCCCCAGCCGTTTGCGTGAGGATCAATCTTGTTCTTAACGCCGTCAAGACCTGCCATAAGGATCGCCGCGTAGCAGAAATAGGGGTTGCAGGTTGCGTCGGGGTTACGAAGCTCAAAGCGACGCTTGTCGGGCGACTTTGCGTAAGCGGGGATTCTGATTACCGCGCTTCTGTTGCTCGTTGCGTAGCCAACGGTTACGGGAGCCTCAAAGCCGGGAACAAGTCGCTTGAAGGAGTTGGTCGAGGGATTGGTTATCGCGCAGAGAGATGCGATGTGCTTAAGCAGACCGCCCATAAAGTAGTGCGCGGTTTCGGAAAGATGCGCGTAGCCGTTATCGTCGGAGAATACGGGAGTGCCGTCCTTGAAGAGAAGCATGTGAACGTGCATGCCGCTTCCTGCCTCGCCGTAAATGGGCTTGGGCATAAAGGTTGCGCTCTTACCGTACTTGAGTGCGGTGTTGTGAATGATATATTTGATCATCATAGTCGCGTCAGCCATGTGAACGACCTCGCCAAGCTGAGGCTCGATCTCGTACTGACCCGAAGCCGCAACCTCGGGGTGATGGTAGTTGATGTCGATGCCCATTTCCTTCATAAGCATGCACATCTCGCTACGGCACTCGTAGGAGGTATCAAAGGGCTTTGCAATGTGGTAGTTCTTCTGCTTAGGAACGATAACGCCCTTGCCGTCGGTGTCGCTATTCCAGTAGGACTGGCTTGCGTCAACGCTCGCACCGATGTAATTGGGCTGAACAGACCAGGTAACGTCGTCAAAAAGATAAAATTCAAATTCGGGGAGGATCTTCATCGTGTCAGCCACGCCCTGATCCTTCATATACTGCACAGCCGCCTTGATGATGTTTCTCGGATACTGCGCCAAGGGTCTGTTTTCGGGAGTGTCGATTATCATGGCATTACCCGTCATGGAGAGGGTGGGGATAGAGCAGAAGGGATCGATGACCGCGGTGTCGGGGTCGGGAATGAACACCATATCGCTCTTTTCAACTACCGCATAGCCGTAGTTCGACGCGTCAAAGCCGATACCGCTCTTCATCGTGTCCTCTGAGAAATTCTCTGCGGGGATAGTAACGTGGCGGTACTGACCGTTGATATCGACCATTTTGAAATCGACCATCTTGATGTCGTTGTCCTTAATAAGCTTCAAAATATCATTGACTGTTTTTGCCATAATATCGCTCCTTTGAATTTTTATATGTATAATTATAGCAAAAAAGTGTCTAATCGTCAATACTTTGCACACAAAAAACTTCTTTGACTGTATTCTGTTTTTGTTGACAAAAAAATTTACTTGTAGTATAATTATATCAATGTAATTTATGCAAGGAAACAAAAGGATGCTTAAAAGATTTATCAGCTATTACAAGCCGCACGTGAAGATGCTCACGCTTGACATGCTTGCGGCACTATTTATCTCGGTTATCGGTATGGTATATCCTATCGTTACCAACAATATGCTCAACGATTATATTCCAAACAGAGAATATAAAACTATCGTCATCGCGGGTGTGATCGTTCTCGTTTTGTATATAATCAGAATGCTGCTCCGCTACTTCGTGCAGTATTACGGACATATTATCGGTGTCAGAATGCAGTCCTCTATGAGAAAAGACCTTTTTAATCACTTGCAAAAGCTCCCGTTCGGTTTCTATGATAACAACGAAACCGGAAGAATCATGACACGAATCACCAGCGATCTTTTCGAGGTGTGCGAGCTTGCTCACCACGGCCCCGAAAATCTGCTTATAAGCTCGGTGATGATAGTCTTGTCGTTTACCTACCTTGTAACTATCGACTGGATACTCACTCTTATCATCTTTTCCTGCGTGCCGATACTCGTAGTCGTCAGCCTTCATTACAGAAAGGCGATGACGAAAGCGTTTGCCGACAGAAGAAAGAGCAACGCGACGATAAACGCGGCGGTTGAGAGCAGCGTGACGGGAATCCGCGTCACCAAGGCCTACACAAACTCGGTGCGAGAGGTTGAAAAGTTTGCCAAGGGCGACGAGGAGTTCGTCAATTCCTCAAAGCAGGCGTATAACGCAATGGCAAAATTCCATTCCTCGACCTCGTTCATCGTTGACGTATTTAACGTAATTATTCTTATCGCGGGCGGACTTTTCCTTTATGCGGGAAGAATAAATTTCGCGGAATATTCGACCTTTATCGTGTCCGTCAACCTCTTTATAAATCCCGTAACCACGCTTATCGGCTTTATGGAGCAGTTCCAGAACGGTGCCAGCGGATTCAAGAGATTTATTGAAATTATGGACGAGAAGCCCGAAGTTGATGCGCCCGATGCCAAGGTGCTTGAGGACGTTGAGGGCGTTATTGAATTCAAGAACGTTACTTATTCCTACGACGACTCCAAGGAAGTCCTCCACGGAGTTGACCTTCGCATTGAAAAGGGCAGAAAGCTTGCGCTCGTCGGCCCCTCGGGCGGCGGAAAAACTACGCTTTGCCACCTTTTGCCCAATTTCTATAAGCTTGACGAGGACGGCGGCTCAATACTTATCGACGGCAAGGATATCCGCACCCTTACGCTTGAATCGGTAAGAAAAAATATCGGTATAGTTCAGCAGGACGTATTCCTTTTCGTTGGAACTATCCGCGAAAATATCCTTTACGGCCGTCCCGATGCGACTGATGAGGAAATATACGAGGCGGCTCGCCGCGCGAATATACACGATTATATTATGACGCTTGAAAAGGGCTACGATACCGAGATCGGTGAGCGCGGAGTAAAGCTTTCGGGCGGTCAGAAGCAGAGGCTCAGTATCGCGCGAGTATTCCTTAAAGACCCCGCAATACTTATTCTCGACGAGGCAACGAGCGCGCTTGACAACACGACCGAGGTGCTTATTCAGCAATCGCTTGACGAGCTTTGCCGCGGACGTACCACGCTTGTAGTTGCGCACAGACTTTCAACTATCCGTAACGCCGACGAGATCGCCGTCGTTATGAACGGCAAGGTCACCGAACGCGGCACACACGACGAGCTTATGGCTGCGGAGGGCACGTATAAGAGCCTTTATGCGCTTCAGTTCCGTGACAATGATATTTTTGAATGATAAACAACATCAAAAGGGCTGACTTTCAGCCCTTTTGTCAAGCATGTGACTAAATCACGGAAGCAAACGAAAAAATATGGTAGAATACAGGCACAAACAACAAAGGAGTTAATAAATTTATGCAATATATACTTTTATTTTTGGAAGGAATGATAACCTTCATATCCCCGTGCCTTTTGCCGATGCTCCCGATATACGTTTCGTATTTTGCGGGCGACGGCGAGGGTAACACGCGGAGAGTGATAAAAAACGCTCTCGGCTTTATAATTGGCTTTACCGCGGTATTCGTAACGCTTGGCGCGCTTGCGGGCACGGTAGGTCAGCTTTTAAAGGATTACGCAACGGTAGTTAACATAGTAACAGGAATTATAGTAATATTCTTCGGCTTGAATTTTCTCGGTATCTTTAAGCTCAATATTTTCAAGGGCTCAAAATTTTCGGGAACGAAAAAGCTTGGATTTTTCTCCTCGCTTTTGTTTGGCATAGTCTTTTCTATCGGATGGACACCCTGCGTTGGCGCATTCCTCGGCTCTGCGCTTATGATAGCGGCAAATCAAGGTCACGTCGTTGAGGGAATGCTTATGCTCCTCGTTTACTCACTCGGTCTTGGTATTCCGTTCTTTATCAGCGCAGTACTTGTTGACAAGCTTAAGGGCGCGTTCTCCTTTATCAAGAAGCACTATAATGTTATAAACGTTATAAGCGGAGTGTTGCTTGTAGCAGTTGGATTGCTTATGGCGACCGGACTTTTTGGCAAGCTTCTCTCAATGCTTGCGTAAGGGAGGTAATGAATAATGAAAAGCATAATAATCGGAATAGTTATCGCGGCGCTTCTTATAGGCGGTATTGCGGGAGCAAGTGTGCTTTATGATAATCTCAGCGAGCAATATAACAAAGAAAATAACGGCGGATTTCAGGTGATGGATCCTATAAAAAGGCCTGATCTTTCACAAGATGAGCCCGGCAGCGAGGAAATCTCCGAGCCTGCCGACGATCAAGAGGAGAGCCGACCGGACGGCGAAGAAGGCTCCGAGAACGTAAGTGGAGAAGTCGATAGCGATGAGATCACAGCGGAAAAGTCGGAAGAAAGTGTGGAAAGCTCCGATGTAAGCGACGAAAATATTGAGGACAATACGGAGAATAAAGACCAGACGACCGAAAGCGTTGAAGAAACAACGGAAGAAATTTTAGAAACTACTCAAAAGGCCGAAGAAACGACCGAAAAGATCGAGGTCGTATTCAATGCGCCTGATTTTACCGTGCTTGACTGGGACGGTAACAACGTAAAGCTTTCCGGTTTTGCGGGTAAGCCGATAGTGCTTAATTTCTGGGCAACGTGGTGCTATTATTGCAAGGAAGAAATGCCTGAATTCAACGAGGCGTTTAAAAATCTACCAAACATTGAGTTTGTGATGGTGAATGCAACCGACGGGGTAAATGAAACTGTCGCCGGCGCAAAGAGATATATTGAGTCACAGGGATTTGAGTTTAACGTTTACTTTGATACGACCTCCCGGGCTCAGCATACGTATGGAGTCAGCGCGTATCCCACGACCTTCTTTATCAGCGCGGACGGAAGCGAAATATATTATATCTCGGGCATGCTTAGTTACGAGCTTTTGATGCAGGGTATCGGGCTTATTACAGATTGACGCGCAAAAACAAAACAACCGTCGACACCGTGAAAGCGGTGTCGATTTTTTTATCTGACAAACGTAAAAACCATAATTTTATAGTTAATTACCTCTTGATTTTTAGTTAATATGGTGATATAATATTAAAGGCAATAGCTATTTTATCGTTATTATTACCAAAAAATAGACGGAGGACTTTTTTATGGAGAACTTTACGAAAAACTTTGGATTTAAGCATAAAGCGGGTGTTCTTATGCCTGTAAGCAGTCTGCCAAACAAGTACGGAATCGGTAGCTTTGGCAAGGCGGCGCACGATTTTATTGATTTTCTGGACGCGACGGGACAGAAGTGCTGGCAGGTTTTGCCGCTTAATCCCACGTCTTACGGCGATAGCCCCTATCAGTCGCCCTCGAGCGTTGCGGGAAACCCCTATTTTATAGATCTGGACATACTTTGCGAGAAAAAGCTGCTTACAAAGGCAGAGCTTGCAGAGCAGAAGAATAATTCCAAGAAAATAGATTACGGATGGCTCTTCGGCGCAAGATATAAGGCGCTCCGTACCGCATTTTCGCGCTTTACACCCGATGCGGAGTATAAAAAATTCGTGAAGAAAAACGCGGCTTGGCTTGAAAAATACGCGCTCTTTATGGCGCTTAAGGTTCATTACAACTACTGTCAGTGGACTCTTTGGAGTGAGGAGCATCGCGATTATGCAAAGGCGATGGCAAATAAGAGCGAGTTTGAGGGTGAAATGGCGTTCTGGCGTTGGATCCAGTACGAATTTGCGACCGAGTGGCAGGCGATCGTAGATCACGCACACGAAAAGAAGATTATGATAATCGGCGATATGCCTATTTACGTTGCGCACGACAGTATGGACGTCTGGGCTGCTCCCGAGCAGTTCTTGCTTGATGAAAATTACAATCCCACCGTGGTTGCGGGCTGTCCCCCCGACGGATTCTCTCCCGACGGTCAGCTCTGGGGCAACCCAATATACAATTGGGAGCTTATGGAGGAGCAGGGCTTTAGCTGGTGGATAGACCGCGTAGGCGCGGCATTCAAGCTTTACGATATCCTCCGTATAGACCATTTCCGCGGATTTGCGGGATATTTTACAATCAAATACGGCGCACCCAATGCAAGAGAGGGCGTCTGGAACAGCGCGCCCGGTATCGCGCTCTTCCGCACGATAGCAAAGACATATCCCAAGGCGAAGATCATTGCCGAGGATCTTGGATTTATCACCGAGGACGTGCGCGAGCTTCTTTCCGATTCGGGATTCCCGGGAATGAAGATGCTTCACTTCGCTTTCTACGACGACGATAGCGAGTATCTTCCCAGAACCTACGAAACAAAGAACTGCGTGGCTTACGTTTCCTCGCACGACTCCGACTGCACGTATACCTGGCAGAAGGATCTTTCGGGCGCGGCTAAAATCAGATTTAACAGAGAGTGTCCGAGAAACAAGGAGCAGAGCAGAACCTGTGACCTTATTGAATTTGCCTTTAACAGTATAGCAAATCTTGCAGTCGTTCCTATGCAGGACTATCTTGAGCTTTCAAACGCCGAGGGAAGAATGAATACTCCTTCGACCGCAGAGGGCAACTGGGGCTGGAGAATAAATCCTAAGTACGATACCGAAAAGCTCCGCGCCAAGATGATAGGACTTGCCAAGAGAACTAAGCGTTCAAAATAAGATATACCGACCGAATACCAAAATCATTAAAGGGAGAATAATTATGAAAAGCTATTTTCGCGCTATATCTCTTTTGTTAGTATTTGTTTTTATCATCGCCGCTATGGCATCCTGCTCAAACGGCAGAGTTGAGGGTAGCACTACCGATGCGACGAGTGCGCCGACTGAGGAAGCACCGACCGAGCAGCCGTCGGGAACTCCCGTTGACGAATATACGCTTCCGCTTGAGGACGGATATAATCAGCTGACTCTTTACTGGAGTTACGGTGGCAGCTATGAAAACTGCGACGTATGGATCTGGTGGGGAGATAAGGCAGGACAGGGTTACCTGTTCCACGAATGTGAGTACGGTGCAAAGATGGTCGTAAACGTGCCCGAGGGTGTTGAGGAGGTCGGATTTATAGTCCGACGCGATTGCTCAGAGCCCGGCGGAAGCTCGTGGGGAAGTGCTACAAAGGATTACGATCAGGACAGATTTGCAATAATTGAGGGACGTGAGACCGTTATCTATCTTAAAACGGGCGACGCTTCCCAATATAAGAGTCAAGACGGAGGAAAAACTCTTACCATGATAAAGAAATTTTCACTTGCGGGTATCGTTGACGAAAAGAAGATCGAGTACCGCGTAACACCCAAGGTAAATATCAAGAGCTTTGATATGGTCAAGGTCTACGACGGTGACCGTGAGATAGCAGTCAGGAGCATTTCCACGCTTAACAGAGATGCGACCGCAGGATATATCGAGGTCGACGAGGTACTTGATCTTTCGGGCAACTATCGCGTAGTTATCGAAGGATACGGCGAAAAGGCAGTAGTGCCTACGGGTATTTTTGACAGCGATTATTTTGCTGAGAATTTCCACTATGACGGCGACGATCTCGGCGCGATAATTGACGGTGATAACACCACGTTTAAGGTTTGGGCGCCCACCGCGTCAAAGGTAGTGCTTAACCTCTTTACCGAGGGCAACGGCGTTGATGCTTACAAGACCGTTGAAATGGTAAAGGGTGATAAGGGCGTTTGGTCGCATACCGAGGCTTGCGGTCACGGAACCTATTATACTTATTCGGTAACGACTTCGGTAGGCACTCAGGAGGCGGTTGACCCCTATGCAAAGGCGGCGGGAGTTAACGGCAAGCGCGGAATGGTAGTCGATCTTTCGCTTACCGATCCCGAGGGCTGGGACGATGCAATCCTTACCGACAATATTGATCATTATTCCGATGCTATCATCTGGGAGGTACACGTCAGAGATTTCTCAAACAAGATAGCAGACTCGCAGTATAAGGGCAAATATCTCGCCTTTACCGAAAGAGGACTTGTAAACGAGCACGGTGAGCCTATCGGCGTTGATTATCTTGTAAATCTCGGTATAACTCACGTTCATCTTCTCCCCGTTTACGACTACGCATCGGTTGACGAAACTCACCCCGACGATCAGTTCAACTGGGGCTACGATCCCGCAAACTACAACGTTCCCGAGGGAAGCTACTCGACCGATCCCTATAACGGAGAGGTAAGAATCCGCGAATATAAGGAAATGGTAAAGGCGCTTCACGAGGCGGGTATCGGCGTGATCATGGATATGGTTTATAACCATACCTACGATGCTAACAGCTCGTTTAACAAGATAGTTCCTTACTATTATTACAGATATACAAACACGGGCGCAAATTCCTCGGCGAGCGGTTGCGGAAACGATACCGCGTCCGAGAGATATATGTTCGGTAAATTTATGGTGGATTCCACTTCCTACTGGGTAGAGGAATACAAGCTTGACGGACTTCGCTTTGACCTTATGGGACTTCACGATCTTGCAACGATGCAGGAGGTTGAAAGCGCGGTTCATACCGTAAATCCCAATGCTATCATCTACGGCGAGGGCTGGACTATGGGCGCAACTATCGACGGCAGCAAGCAGGCAAATCAGTCTAACATTGGTGAAATCGTGCCCACAGGCGACGCTATCGGAGCTATTGCGGTATTCAACGACGCTATCCGTGACGGACTTAAGGGAAGCGTGTTTGAGGCTACGGGTAAGGGCTTTATCAACGGCTCGCCCAAGGGCAACGTAATAAAGGTGCTCTTTGGAATAAAGGGCGGCGCGGCATCGGGAACGACCTGGAGAGTTACCGATTCTATGGTTATCAATTACATGAGCGCACACGATAATAACACGCTCTGGGATAAGCTCCTTCTTTCAAACCCCAACGACAGCGACGACACGAGAAACAAGATGAACAATCTCGGTGCGGCTATCATTATGATATCGAAGGGAACACCCTTCTGGCAGGCGGGCGAGGAAATGCTCCGCACCAAAGACGGCGATGAAAACAGCTATAAGTCAAGCGACGCGATAAACAATATCGATTGGTCTGTTCTTAAAGAGGGCGAGCGTCAGTATGAAACTATGCTTTACTATAAGGGACTTATCGAAATGAGAAAGGCTTATCCGATATTTACCGACGCTACTACCGAGGTAACGCACGAGGAGCTTGGAAGCGGAGTAATTCTCGTTACTATTAAGGATAGCAACGGCGGCGAGGCTCTTGTCGTTATCAATCCTCATTCTCAGGCTCTCCCCGTGACTCTTGAGGGCGAATGGAACCTTGTTGCGACCTCGACCGAGGCGGGCGCTGAGGTTATCGCACGTGATAGCGGAAGCATCACGGCGGACGCTATCGGTGTAAGAGTTTATATCAACGACGCTCTTGTAAAGTGATAATATGAAGAAAATCAGAAATTTGATAATACGCGCCGTGGCGGCATTGACGCTTATGGCAATCTTGCCGTCCTGCGCACTGTTATCGTGTGATAAAAGAGAAGAAAATATCAAAAATACTGTAAAATCCGATACCTTGTACGTAAAAAAGGTCGAAAAACTGCCCGAGGACTTTATTTTCGGTATGGATGCGTCCTGCGTGCCCTCACTTGAGGCGGGCGGCGTTAAATATTTCGACCACGACGGAAATGAAAAGGACGTCTATCAGATACTTGCCGAAAACGGCGTAAATTATATCCGCGTTCGCATCTGGAACGACCCGTTTGACAAGGACGGCAAAGGCTACGGCGGCGGAAACTGTGATATTGAAAACGCGGTTGAAATAGGCAAGCGCGCGACAAAATACGGAATGAAGCTGCTCGTCAACTTCCATTACAGCGATTTCTGGGCAGACCCAGGAAAGCAAATGGTGCCAAAGGCGTGGCGGGGAATGAATATTGACGAAAAAAGCGAGGCGCTCTACGAGTACACCAAGGATTGCCTTGAAAAGCTCGTCGAGGCGGGCGTTGACGTCGGTATGGTGCAGATAGGCAACGAAACCAACGGAGCTATGTGCGGCGAAACAAGCTCTGCTCTCGGCGGTTGGAAAAAGATAACTCAGCTTATGCAGGCAGGCTCGAGGGCAGTTCGCGAAATTTGTCCCGACGCCCTTGTAGCAATTCATTTTGCCAATCCCGAAAAAGCCGACAGCTACGTCAGTTATAGCGCAAATCTTGACTATTACGGCGTTGATTACGACGTTTTTGCTTCGTCATATTACCCTTATTGGCACGGAAGCTTTGACAATCTTGCCGAGGTGCTCAATAAGGTGACCGATAAATACGGCAAAAAGGTAATGGTCGTTGAAACGTCATACGCATACACCCCCGAGGACACCGATTTTTACGGTAACACGGTGGGCGAGGGTGACGGATATATCAAGAATTATCCCTACACAATTCAAGGTCAGGCGAACTTTATCCGCGATTTGACCGATACCGTTGTAAATAAAATGACCGACGGTATAGGTGTTTTCTATTGGGAAGGCACATGGATAAGCTCGGGCGGTGATAGCTATGAGGAAAATCTTGCTCTTTGGCAAAAACACGGCTCGGGATGGGCAACCTCGTATGCCGCTGAATACGACCCCGACGATGCGGGACAGTGGTACGGCGGCTGCTCGGTAGACAATCAGGCGTTTTTTGACGAGAACGGCAAGGCGATTGAATCTCTCAAGGTCTTTTCTTTGATGAGAAACGGTAACGAAATTGAAAAGAAAGCCGATGCTATTGAGGATACCACGCTGATTATTGATCTCAACGGTGAGATATTTATGCCCGAGCTTGTCAATGCTATTATGACCGATAACTCAAGAGAGCAGATTTCTGTTGAGTGGATCGGCGTCAATATTGACGCTATGAAGCAGGGCGGCGCGGCGAAATATACGATCAAGGGCAAGGCGGGCGGTATGGACGCTACCTGCTATATATCTATGGTAGAATACAACTTCCTTGAAAACTGGAGCTTTGAGGACGGAGAGGACGGTTGGAGCGCGACCGCGCTCAAGAGCTTTGACGAGTTCTACGTTGAAGACAAGGTGACCGACTCGGTTACGGGAAGTAAGCATTATCACTTCTGGGGTTCGGCGGCAAATTCGGTTGAATTTACGCTTGAGCAGGAAGTGGATGATCTTGCAAGCGGAAAATATAATTATTCTATCTCAATTATGGGCGGCGACGGCGGAGTGACCGATATTTACGCCTACGTAAAGATAAACGGCGAGATCGTATATACCGCGCCGACTACAATAACCGTTTACGACGAGTGGCATACCGCCGAAATAAACGGTATAGAGTATGTTTCGGGCGACAGCATCACGGTAGGCATATACGTCAAGTGCGCAGGACCTAACGCGTGGGGAAAGATCGACGACGCAATGCTCAATTCGGTCAAGGAATGACGGTGTTATTATGAATAGAAAAAATTTCATTATTTTAATATTGGTGGGTGTTATAATGATCTCATCTGTATTTGCGGGCTGTGGAAAAAAGCCCGCACCCGTGCCCGAGCAACCGCTCGAGCCAATGGCAGACCCCATTGACGA
Source organism: Clostridia bacterium (assembly GCA_017504625.1). Lineage (GTDB taxonomy): Bacteria > Bacillota > Clostridia > Oscillospirales > CAG-272 > SVTX01. The sequence continues at coordinate 15,027 of JAFVQU010000001.1, forward strand.
TAACTTCAGAACCTTTTATCAGATATTCGTCGGCTCGTTTTCCGACTCGAACCGCGACGGAATAGGCGATATACGCGGAATTATCGAGAGGTTTGATTATCTTAACGACGGCAATATCAACTCAGGCAAGAGCCTTGGAGTGCAGGGAATATGGCTCTCTCCCATTTTCTCGTCACCCTCGTATCATAAATACGATGCAACCGACTATTACAAAATAGACTGGAGATTTGGCGAGGAAAAGGACTTAAAGGAGCTTATTGACCTTTGCCACGAGCGAAACGTCAAGATAATTCTTGACCTTGCGATAAATCATACCTCGTCGCAGCACGAGTGGTTTGTCAAATTCAAGGAAGCGAGAATGAAGGGCGACGTCGAAAACGAATACTACGATTATTATTCCTGCGTTACCACCGCCGAGAAGGTGGGCGGTATACAGTATCAGAAGATAGCGGGAGTGGATGCGTGGTTTGAGTGTAATTTCTCGGGGAATATGCCCGAGCTTAACTTCGATAATCCCGAGGTAAGACAGGCAACGCTTGATATTGCGAAATATTATCTTGATCTCGGAGTTGACGGCTTCAGATTTGACGCGGTCAAGTATATATATCTCGGAGATACCGACAAATCGGTCGAATTCTGGGAGTGGTATATGGACGAGCTTTATAAGATCAAGCCCGATATATACTGCGTCGGTGAATGCTGGTCGGGAGAGACCGAGATACTTGATTATTACGATGCGATGAATTGCTTTAACTTCGCTATGGCGCAGGCAGAGGGTATGGTCGCCGCCGCCGCAAAGGGAAATTCCAACATCGCAAAATATACCAAGTATATCGAGTCATATCAAGGCAAGGTGCTTGCAAAGGATCAAAACGCAATGATAATGCCGTTCCTTTCCAATCACGATATGGACAGAATAGCGGGCGCGTTTGTGACCGAAAATAATATGAGAATGGCGGCAAATCTTTATCTTCTATGCTCGGGCTCGCCCGTGATTTATTACGGTGAGGAGATAGGAATGCGCGGCTCGCGTGGAAGTGCGAATACCGACGCTAACCGCCGACTTGCGATGCTTTGGGGCGACGAAGATCTTATCAAGGATCCGATAGGATCGACCTATCCCGCGGATAAGCAGATACAGTCTACCGTTGCCGAGCAGATCGAGGACGAGGGAAGTCTTTACAATTACTATCGCAGACTTATAGCAATAAGACATAAATATCCCGCAATTGCAAGGGGAATTTATAAGGCTGCCGATTGCGCGCAGAAAAATCTCGGCGGATTTCTTATCGAATACGAGGGCGAGAAGATAGTGCTTATACACAATACCTCACCTACCGAAACGATAAGCTACGACCTTTCCTCGTGCGCGGCTCTTAAGGGAATTACTATCTCTGAAATATGTGATTATATAGGTCAGGGAAATGCTACGCTTTCGGGTACGATATTGACTGTAGGACCGCAGACGAGCGTTGTAATCAAGTAAAAATATTTTGTCAAGTTGCTAAAAAAAAGAGTCGATTTTTGTGAAATCTTACAAAAAACAACTCTTGGTTGAAATTGTTATTGACAAATCGGATAAAAAAGTATATAATTAACGAAGTGCTAAGGCGCAAAAAAACAAACACAATTTTTAAGGAGGCTTACTTATGAAAATGAGTAAAATCTTATCCATTATCCTCGCGCTCGTTATGATCGTAGCTTGCTTCGCAGCTTGTACGACTCCTAACGGCGGAGAAGAGACCACCGCACCTAACGGCGATCAGCCCACTCCCGAGACCAATCCTCTCGCAGGTACCTACGATATTACTATGTGGGTTTCCGAGAAGGAAGGCGTTGCTGATCAGTTCAAGCAGCAGATTGCAGCTTTCATGGCAGCTAACCCCGGCATCGTTATCAACGCTCAGATCGAGGGCGTTACCGAGGCTGACGCGGGCTCCAAGGTAGTTGCAGACGTTGCAACCGCTCCCGACATTTACTGCTTCGCACAGGACCAGCTCGCTCGTCTTGTTCAGGCAGCAGCTCTCGCAGCTCCCGGCGGTGACATCGCAACCGCTATTAAGACCGCTAACGATGCAGGCTCCGTTGCAGCAGCATCCGTTGCAGGTCAGCTCTACGCTTATCCTATGACCAGTGATAACGGTTATTACCTCTACTACGATACCAGCATCATCTCCGAGACTGATGCTGATAGCCTCGAGGCTATTATCGCTGCTTGTGAGGCAAACGGCAAGAAGTTCCGTTTCGCTCTTGAGAACGCTTGGTACACCGCATCCTTCTTCTTCGCAACCGGCTGTCATTCCAACTGGACTATGACCTCCGAGGGCGAATTCAACGCAGTTGACGATACCTTCAACTCTCCCGAGGGTATGGTAGCAATGAAGGGTATGCAGAAGCTTGCTCAGTCTCCCGCATACGATTCTAACGCTGATATCTTCACCGATGCAGGCGCTATCGTAACCGGTATCTGGAACGCAGGCGCAGCAGCAGATCACTTCGGCGCTAACCTTGGCGCAACCGATCTTCCTTCCTTCACTGTTGACGGAACCTCTTACCACCTCGGCTCTTACACCGGTAACAAGCTTATGGGTGTTAAGCCTCAGACCGATTCCAAGCGTGCAGCAGTTCTCTCTCTCCTTGCTCAGTACCTCACCGGTGAAGAGTGCCAGAGCCAGAGATTCGCAAGCTTCGAGTGGGGCCCCTCTAACCTCGCAGCTCAGGCATCTCCCGCAGTTCAGGCTAACGCTTCTCTTGCAGCTCTTGCAAAGCAGAACGCATTTGGTCAGCCTCAGGGTCAGATCCACGGCTCTTGGTGGGATATCGCAAAGGTTCTCGGAGCAGACGCTAAGAATGCTACCTCCGATGCAGATCTCCAGACCGCGCTTGACAACTACGATGCAGCTATCGACGCAGTTCTCAACATGTCTGAGGACGCTAAGAACGCATGGGGCGTAATCGGTTCTATCTGCGGCACTGCATGGGATACCGACTTCCCCATGACCGAAGGTCCCGACGGTACATACACCTCTGAAGTTCTCGAGCTTAAGGCAGGCGAGGAATTCAAGGTTCGTCAGGGTGCATCCTGGGACGTTAACTTCGGCGTAGAGTTCAACGGCGCAAACATCGTCGTTGAGGCAGACGGTAAGTACCAGGTCGTTCTCGTATGGGACGGCGCACAGGGCGGTACCGTAACTCTCGTTCCCGTTGAGTAATATCTACTAAATTAATAACATAACAAACCGAAGGCCATGGGGGGCGAAAGCCCCCCGCCTTCTGACAAAAAGGCATTGTTAGCCGATGCATAGGACGGACAGTTGTCTTGTGTGTCGGCTAACAATGTCTTCTCGTTATAAGCTTATATTGGGGAAAGGAGTCATATAAACTCGGTTTATATTGGTTTTTATGAAAAGATTAAGCGATCTTGATTATTTAAAGCTGAATAAGTGGCAGGCGTTCTGGTATAAAGTTGCCCTCTTTTTCTGCGCAATACCGCTTTTCTTTAAAAATATCGGGCTCGGTATCGTCAACTTCTTCAAAAAATGCGGAATTGGCATAAGGGATGAATTTGTTGATATCGGCACGACCTTTACAAAGGGAAATTGGGCGGTAAAGCTTTCATTTTTGATTTTTGGATTTGGAAATTTCTACTACGGACAGATCTTGAGAGGAATTTTGTTCCTTCTCTTTGAAGTAGTATTTATCGGATATATGATCGTACCCAGCGGAGGTCTTTACTGGCTTGCAAAGGGCAATTGGTTTAAAATCGGCTCTACCGTAGGTACGGTGCAGGGTGGATTGGTTGAAAATAAGATCAACTACAACGGTATTGAGATCGTTACTAGTGACTGGGTAGCAGGTGACGACTCTGTCAAGGTAATGCTCTACGGACTTCTCACTATCGTATTCATTTGCGCGTTTATCTATACATGGCGCGTTCAGGTAAAGCAGTGCCGTATCTGTATGGACATCACCGCAAAGGGTAAGAAGATAAAGAGCGGCAAGGACGATATGAAGTCGCTTCTTGACGACCAGTTCCACAAAACTCTTCTTGCGCTTCCTATTACGGGTATTCTTGCGTTTACCGTGCTTCCCATAATTTACATGGTTCTCGTTGCTTTTACAAGCTACGACGCGGCGCACGACGGTTATTCTAACCTTTTCTCTTGGGTTGGATTTGATAATTTTAACGAGCTTTTCAACTTTAATAAGGGCGGTCTGGGACTCACGTTTGGAGAAATACTGTCCTGGACGCTTATGTGGGCTTTCTTTGCGACCTTTACAAACTACTTCCTTGGTATGTTCGTCGCAATAATGATCAACAAAAAGGGAATAAAGATAAAGAAGTTCTGGAGAACTATCCTCGTTATGACGATAGCTATTCCTCAGTTCGTGTCGCTTCTTTACGTATCGAAGCTCTTCACGACCTCGGGTCTTATCGGACGAGTGTTGGAGCAGATACCGTTTATCCACGATTGGCGAGTTGCACACAATTTTGTGTCCCTTTGGGATTCTCCCACGGTCGCGAAGATACTTCTTATTGTAATAAATATCTGGATAGGTATTCCTTATATCATGCTTATGGCAACGGGAATACTTATGAATATTCCTCAGGACCTTTACGAGTCGGCGCGTATTGACGGCGCAAGCTCGACTCAGCAGTTTACAAAGATCACGCTTCCTTATATGCTTTTCGTAACAGGTCCCTATCTGCTTACAAGCTTCGTAGGAAACCTTAATAACTTTAACGTTATCTATCTCTTGAGCGAGGGTAACCCGATAAAGGGAACCGCGGGAGGCGCGTCGGTAGGTCATACTGACTTGCTTATAACCTGGCTATTCAAGATGACGCTCGGAAGTACGGAAAGTAAGTACTATTATGCTTCTATTATAGGTATTCTCGTCTTCCTCGTCGTAGCGATACTGTCGCTTATCATCTATAACGTAATTCCGTCAACCAGAAATGAGGAGGATTACAAGTGATGAAAAAACAAAACGATAATAAGATCAGAAAGACCGGACTTGGCGCGCGCGCAAGCAGACGCATTTCCAACGGCATAATCTACGCGATCCTCATTATAATGACTATCGTATGGCTTTTCCCGTTCGTTGGAATTCTTCTCGAGTCCTTCAAGACCGAGACCAATATGCAGACTCCGTATCTTTTCCCCAAGGAATTCGGCTTTGATCATTATATAAGACTTTTCAAAGAAACCGATTTCTTTAAGTGGTTTATTAACACGGGAATCATGGGTGTTGCAACCGCAGTATTGCAGACCTTCTTCATCCTTTCGATGAGCTACGTTCTCTCCCGTCTTCGCTTCAAGGGAAGGAAGGGACTTATGAACTTCATGCTCATTCTCGGAATGTTCCCCGGCTTCCTTACGATGATCCTCATCTACAAGGTGTTTGCCGATGCGGGACTCACCGCTAACATGGCTCCTTTGGGACTTATTATAGTCTATTGCGCGAGCAGCGGTATGGGATACTACGTTTCAAAGGGATTCTTTGATACAATACCAAAGAGCCTTGACGAAGCGGCAAGAGTAGACGGAGCAACACGCTTCCAGGTATTCTACAAGGTTATAATGCCTCTTTCCAAGCCTATCGTTATCTATACTATCCTTATGGGCTTTATGGCTCCTTGGGGCGACTTTATACTTGCAAGCTATCTTATTCATGAGAACAGCGCGGGTATGAACGTTGCCGTCGGTATGTACGAATGGCTTTCAAGAACGAATCTGAACACATACTATACGATGTTCTGCGCCGCAGGCGTTATCGTAGCAATTCCCGTCGTAACCGTATTCCTTCTCTTGCAGAAATACTACGTTGAAGGCGTTACGGGCGGAGCAGTAAAGGGTTAACTGTTTGAAGGCTCTGCCTTCAAACCCGCATTTTTACGCCGCATACGCATGGCGAAAATGCTCTGACCTTATTAAAAGGAGGAAAATATGGCAAGTGTAAAATTAACTAACGTAAAGAAGATATACGGCAAGGATACGGTTGCGGTTCAGGACTTCAATCTTGATATTGCCGATAAGGAATTTATAGTATTCGTAGGCCCCTCGGGATGCGGAAAGTCAACAACTCTCCGTATGATCGCAGGACTTGAGGACATCTCGGATGGTACTGTTGAGATCGACGGCGTAGTCGTTAACGATCTTCAGCCTCGTGACAGAGATATAGCGATGGTTTTCCAAAACTACGCGCTCTATCCTCATCTCACGGTGTTTGAGAACATGGCGTTCAGCCTTCGTCTCAAAAACGTACCTAACGATATAGTTTATGACAAGGTAACAAAGGCGGCTGAGATACTCGGTATTACCGAATATCTTACAAGAAAGCCCAGAGCCTTGTCGGGCGGTCAGCGACAGAGAGTTGCTATCGGACGCGCGATGGTAAGAGACAGTAAGGTGTTCCTTATGGACGAACCTCTCTCCAACCTCGACGCAAAGCTTCGTAACCAGATGAGAGCAGAGATCATTTTGCTCCGTCAGAAGATCGACACCACCTTTATCTACGTAACTCACGATCAGACCGAGGCTATGACGCTCGGCGACAGAATCGTAATTATGAAGGACGGCTTTATCCAGCAGGTAGGCACTCCTACCGAGGTGTTCGATATGCCTCTCAACCTCTTCGTTGCGGAGTTTATCGGCGCGCCTAAGATGAATACCTTTAAGACCGAGCTGGTTTGCGAGGGCGGAAAGTATTTCGTAAAGCCCTACGGCGCAAAGATCGAGGTTACAGGTAAGAAGGCAGATATGCTCAAGGCAAAGGGAATTGGCACGGGCGAGGTAATACTCGGCATACGTCCCGAGCATTTCGTTCTTTCCGACGCGTCAAATCCCGCGGCAATACCCTGCAAGATAGTGGTTAACGAGATGATGGGAAGTGAGCTTCACCTCCACGTCTTTGAGGAAAACGGCGATAGACTTATCGTTCGTATTCCTACAGTTTCGCTTTCCGACGAGCAGAGAAATGCTCTCGTTTACGACGCAACTATTTACGTAACCTGCGAAGGCAAGGTAATGCACTTCTTCGATACCGAAACACAGAGAAATCTTCTCGTGTAAGACAATAACAAAAGAGCCGAGCGCCGCTCGGCTCTTTTTTTGCTTTAAGCACTTGCAAAATCCCACAAAAGTGGTATAATGGTTTTATATAATAACCTTGGAGGATCAGAATATGAAGCTGATTGTTATTTTGATAGTTGCTTTGGCGGGACTTTACGAGCTTATGCTCAATATTATAAGATACCGCTCGGCAAATAACCCCACACCCGCAAACGTAGCGGACGTTTACGATGCGGAGACCTATAAAAAATGGAAGTCGTACAGTGCGGAGCATTGCCGCCTTGATATCATCACGTCGGCTATCTCGTGTATAGCGACCATCGTGCTGCTGGCAACTGATGCGTTTTCAGCGTTTGCATCACTTTTCCCGAAGAACTATATTGCGGAGCTTCTTGCGGTGATTTTAATTGTGGTAGCCGTTGATTTTGTTGTTGGCACGGTTAAAAGCTATATCAGTAATATGAAGATCGAGCAGAAATACGGCTTTAACAAGACGTCGATCAAAACCTTTATCGGTGATGCTATCCGTTCAATTCTTTTAGGATTTTTCCTTACGTTTGGCCTCTCTTGGCTCATCTATATTCTTCACAGTACCCTCGGCGTGTGGATGATAGTGCTTTTCGTAGCGGTTATTTTTGCGTTTTCGCTTCTTATGACCTTCCTTTACCCGATCTTCAGCCGTATAGGTAATAAATTTACTCCTCTTGAGGAAGGAGAGCTTAAGGATAAGCTTATGGCGCTTCTTGAAAAGCACGGATATTCTGTCAAGGCGATCGAGGTAATGGACGCGTCGAGAAGAACGACCAAGCTCAATGCATATTTCACGGGCTTTGGCAAGATGAAAACGATCGTGCTTTACGATAATCTGCTAAATGCTATGAGCACCGAGGAGATCTGCTCGGTATTCGCGCACGAAATGGGACACGGAATACATAAGGACGTGCTTAAGGGACAGATCCTCAATATCGGATATATGCTTATTATGGCAATTGCCGTATTCTTCGTTGCGGAAAGCTCGGCGCTTTATACCGCGTTCGGTTTTGAATCGATCAACTACGGCTTTACTTACGTTCTTCTCGGAACAGCGCTCAATATCATTCAGCCCTTGACAGGTCTTGTAATAAATGCACGCAGTCGTAAGGCGGAGTTCAGAGCCGACGCTCAAGCGGTTGAAGAGGGCTACGGAGAGGCGACGGTTACCGCGTTCAAGAAGCTCGCAAAGGACAACTTCGCGCATCTCGCTCCCTCGCGCATCAACGTTGTGCTTGAGTATAGCCATCCTCCGCTCAGTGAAAGAATTGCGGCGGTGGAGAAGCTCATGTCAGAGGCAGAAAAATAATTCTTGACAAATTATGAGCATACATGCTATAATTTACTTACATTATTGACCCTATAAGGAGAAACATCATGAAAAAATGTATTGCTTTGATTAAAGGCACTAATCTTCGTGCAAGAATAGCCGCAATTATTACTCTGGCACTTGCCGTAGCCGCTCTTCTTTGCGTAATCATTTCGGCAAGCACCGCGATCAACGGTGCAATTGAGGATGTTCCGATCATGAAGCTCGTTCTTGATCGCGACGAATTCAACGAGCTTGAGTACAGAGGCGAGTATATAGCTGAGTCTATTGAGCTTTTCATTGACGAGGACTATGACGACATGCTCGATGAGATCAAGGATCAGACAGGTCTTTCACCTAAGAGAATGATGAAGCTTTGCGACCCTATGTCTATGAGAGGTCAGCTTGCTATACATCAGTTGAATGAGGATGAAGAGGGAATTGCCGGTATGATCGTTTTGATCGCATTCGTTATCGTGCTTGCGGTACTCGTTGGTTTCTTCGCACTTCTTTCGGGACTTCTTTCAAGCAGAGGTCTTATGATCACCGCTAATATGGTATCTATGCTGTTCTATTTCATTTTCGTTGGATTTGCAGGATTCCTTATTTTCAGCGCATTGTGCGTAGCGTATACGATCTTCGTTTCGTATGTTTGTGAAATATACAAAAAGGGCGCATATCTTGATAATACCGCTCCCGCAGAGGAAGCTGCAGAGGCATAAAGCTGTTTCTTGAATTTTGAAACAATAAATACATAAACGCCGACGTGAAGATATTATTCGATCGTCGGCGTTTTATTCCAAATATAACACCCGGAAAGGAAATTTGAGGATGTTTGATTTCAAGAATAAAATAGTCGTTGTAACCGGCGGCGCAAGAGGAATCGGAAAGTGCATACGCGAAAAATTTGAGCAAGCGGGCGCGACGGTTTGCGTTATTGACCTGCTTCAAAACGATTACTTTGTGGGGGATCTTGCGGATAAAGCCACGCTTGAGAAATTTGCAGATAAGGTTATTTCCGACTATGGCAGAGTTGACTTTCTTATAAACAACGCCGCTCCAAAAAGTTGCGGAATATCTAGCGCAAGCTACGAGGATTTTGAGTATGCCTTGAAGGTTGGTGTTACCGCGCCGTTTTATCTTTCAAAGCTCTTTGCGCCTTATTTTCCATCGGGTGCAAGCATTGTGAACATTTCCTCCTCGCGCGACAGAATGAGCCAGCCCGAAACCGAGAGCTATACGGCGGCAAAGGGCGGTATTGCGTCACTAACCCACGCACTTGCGGTCAGTTTTTCGGGCAAGGTGAGAGTTAATTCTATCTCGCCCGGCTGGATAGACAACAATTACACGGTCTACGAGGGGGCAGATGCCATACAGCAGCCCGCAGGCAGAGTCGGAAATCCTCCCGACATCGCAAACATGGTGCTTTATCTTTGCTCAGATATGGCGGGATTTATCACGGGGGAGAACATCTGTATCGACGGCGGTATGACGCGCCGGATGATATACCACGGTGACTTCGGTTGGTCGCTTGGAGAATAAAATATTAAAGCCGTCGGGAGAATTTCATCTCTCGACGGCTTTTTGTTATAATTAAAAGGGAACTTACGTCAATTCTTAAAAATACCCGATTTAAGTGCGGGCATAAGGGTTTCGTCAACAAGCTTGTCAATTTCATGGTCGCTCATATTTTCAAACATTGCGCGCAGACCTAAGAAGTTTGATACTCCCATCAGCATGTATGCTATCGTAGTCGCATCCTCCGCGTTTATCTCACCTTTGTCGTGCGTAAGCGAGTAGGTGTAGCTTCGTGCAAAGGATTCATAATAATCGGTAAACATTTTTTTGTCGACCGAAAGGCTTCCCCATATTATGTTGTAAACGTTGGGCCTTTCAACCGCGTATTTTACGAAGCATTTAATGCCTTCACGTTCCTTTTCATATCTTGTCGGGCAGTCTTTTATTGCTTCGGAAAGACGGGTTTTTATCTCGTTGGCATATTCCTGCATCATGTAGCCGTAGATGTCGGTTTTCGTTTGAAAATAGATGTAAAACGTGCCTACCGCAGTACCCGCGCTTTTGCATATATCCGATATCGAGGTCTGATAAAAACCCTTGGTTGTAAAAAGCTCCTCAGCAGCCTCGATAAGCTTCATCATTTTATTCAGACCAAGCTGTGTCTTCGGTCGGTTGACTCCCTTGATGTCTTTCAAATTTTCACTCATAATTTCACGCCTTTTGTCTGTATTTTCCTTGATATTATATCATTTTATCACCCCGTTTTCAATAGGGAATAGCGATTTTTGGAGAAAGTGTCAAATTTTCTTTAAAATCGAGCTCTAAAATGAACCGTAGAAGTCAACATTTTGGTCATTATGTATAATTTTTTCCAATATTGTGTCTTTTTTAAGTAACATATTGACAAAATAATAAAAATATATTATAATATAAGGGAAGGAATATGAATATTATTCACATTTATATCACGGAGGTACAAAACAATGACATTTGAAGAACTTAAGGTAGGACAAAAGGCATCTGTGCAGAAGACTTTTACAGCGGCTGACGTAACCGCATTCGCAGGAATCAGCCTTGACGTAAATCCCATTCATATGAGCGACGGATATGCAAAAAACACCGTCTTTGGAAAGAGAATAGTTCACGGTATTCTCACCTCTGGACTTATCTCGGCGGTTCTTGCTAATAAGCTTCCCGGACCCGGCACGATATATCTCGGACAGGAGCTTCGCTTTACCGCTCCCGTATTCCTTGGTGACGATATCACCGCGGAGGTAGAGATCGCAGAGATCCGCGAGGATAAGAAGATCATCAAGCTCAATACCACCTGCACTAATCAGGACGGCAAGGCAGTTATAACCGGTGTTGCAACCGTTAAGTTCAACGGCTAAGCCAATAAGGAGGAAATAATGGCAGATTACAAGTCAACTCTCTTTTTGGAGATGATTAAAGATTTTGCTGAGAACGAGGTAAAGCCTCTTGCTCAGCAGACCGACGAGGAAGAAAGATTCCCCATTGAAACGGTAGAAAAAATGGCAAAGCTCGGCCTTATGGGCATTATAATCCCTAAGCAGTACGGCGGCGCAGGTGGAAACTACCCCATGTACATAAGCGCGGTTGAGGAGCTTTCCAAGGTTTGCGGTACTACGGGCGTTATCCTTTCGGCTCACACCTCTCTTTGCGCGGCTCCCATTCTTGAGTATGGCACGGAAGAGCAGAGGGTGAAGTATCTTCCCGACCTTGCAAGCGGCAAGAAGATTGGCGCATTCGGTCTTACAGAGCCTAACGCGGGTACAGACGCATCCAATCAGCAGACGGTTGCGGTCGAAATGGAAGACCACTATCTTCTCAACGGAAGCAAGATATTTATTACCAATGCAGGCTACGCCTCTACCTATATCATTATTGCCGTTACGGGCAAGGGCCCCAAGGGACCTGAGATGTCGGCATTTATCGTTGAGTCGGCGTTTGAGGGCTTCTCGGTAGGTAAGAAGGAGCTTAAGATGGGTATCCGCGGTTCTTCAACCTGCGAGCTTATCTTTGAAAACGTAAAGGTTCCTAAGGAAAATCTTCTCGGCAAGCGCGGCGACGGATTTAAGATCGCTATGAAGACGCTTGACGGCGGTAGAATCGGTATTGCGGCTCAGGCTCTCGGTATTGCGGAGGGCGCGCTTGACGCAACTATCGCGTACGTTAAGTCGAGAAAGCAGTTTGGCAGAAGCATCGCTCAGTTCCAGAACACGCAGTTCATTCTTGCTGACCTTGCAACTAAGGTTGCTGCAGCCAAGTGTCTTGTTGAGGTAGCTACCAACGCAAAGCAGAACAAGCTTCCCACAGTGTCTGTCAATGCGGCTCAGGCAAAGCTCTTTGCGGCGGAAACCGCTATGGATGTTACAACTAAATGCGTACAGCTTCACGGCGGCTACGGATATACCCGTGAATACCCCGTAGAGAGAATGATGCGCGACGCTAAGATCACCGAGATCTACGAGGGAACCAGCGAGGTTCAGAGAATGGTTATCTCGGGCACGCTTTTGAAGAAGTGAGGTTAGAAGATGAAAATTATTGTTTGTATAAAGCAGGTCCCCAATACGACCGAAATTAAGATCGACCCCGTTACCAATACGCTCAAGCGTGACGGAGTTCCCAGCATTATCAACCCTGACGATAAGACCGCGGTTGAGGCGGCTATTCAGCTTAAGGAAAAGCACGGCGCAACCGTAACCGTTATTACGATGGGACCTCCTCAGGCAGAGAAGGCACTCCGCGAGGCACTTGCAATGGGTGCTGATGAGGCGTTCCTTATCACCGACAGAGTTTTTGCGGGAAGTGATACACTTGCTACCTCGACTATCATCGCGGCGGCAATCAAAAAGCTTGGCGCGGACGTAGTATTCTGCGGACGTCAGGCAATTGACGGCGATACCGCGCAGGTAGGCCCCCAGATCGCAGAGCATCTCGGTGTTCCTCAGATCACCTATGCGGCGGCGATCGACTACGACGCAGCTCGTGAGGTTCTCACGGTTAAGCGTCAGTTTGAGGACAGATACCAGACACTTGAAGTATCGGGTCAGTGCCTCATTACCATTCTCTCAACCCTCGACAAGCCCAGATATATGAACGTTTGGGATATAGTCGATCAGGACGAGAAGGAGGTTGGACTTATTACCTATAAGGATATTGAAGAAAATCTCAATCTTGCCGACATTGGACTTAAGGGCTCGCCCACAAAGGTTAAGTCGACCGCTACCAAGCAGTTTGACAAGACTATCGAAACTGTTGAGCTTGATCCCGAGACCGCGGCAAAGACGATAGTTGACGCACTCAAGGCGCGTCACTTGATTTAAGGAGGTGCAGAATTATGGCAAAGAATATATGGGTATTCTGCGAACAGCGTGACGGTCAGCTTCAGAGCGTAGCTCTCGAGCTTATCGGCGTAGCGCGCGAGCTTGCCGAAAAGACAGGCGAAAAGGTCTGCGCGGCACTCCTTGGACATAAAATTACAGATAAAGCGGCAGAGCTTGTCGCATACGGTGCCGACGAGGTACACGTTGTAGACGACGCTTGCCTTGAAAAGTTCGTTACCGAGCAGTACGCTCAGGCAGTAACGGCACTTGCAAAGAAATACGAGCCCTCGGTTATCCTCTTCGGAGCAACCAGCATAGGCCGTGACCTCGCACCCAGACTTTCCGCAAGACTTAAGACAGGTCTTACCGCAGACTGCACGAAGCTTGAGATGGACGAGGAGGGTAACCTCTTTATGACCCGTCCTGCATTCGGCGGTAACCTTTTCGCAACTATCATCTGTCCCGACCACCGTCCTCAGATGTCTACCGTCCGTCCCGGCGTTATGAAGAAGCTTGAGCGCGACGACGCAAGACAGGGAGAGGTCGTAGTCGAGAGCATTGAATTTGATACTGCTAAGTTTGCGGTTAAGGTAGTTGACGAGGTAAGAAGCATTCAGTGCGCGGTCAACATCGAGGAGGCAAAGCTTCTCGTTGCTTGCGGACGTGGACTTAAGGACGTTAAGCCCGCGTACACAGTTGCGGAAAAGCTTGGCGGAAGCGTTGCATCGTCCCGTGCGCTTGTTGACGCAGGCATCATGGATCACTGCAGTCAGGTAGGACAGACCGGTAAGACGGTTCGTCCCGAGGCTTATCTCGCGTTCGGTATCAGCGGAGCTATCCAGCACCTTGCAGGTATGGAGGAATCCGAGTATATCGTGGCCGTTAATACCGACAAGAACGCTCCTATATTCAAGGTAGCAAATCTCGGTATCGTATCCGACGCGGCAGCGGTTATGAAGAACATAGAGAAGCTTCTTTAATTAAATTTAATTCAAAAAAGCAATTTTCAAAACGCTATAAAGGAGAAAAGACAATGAACAAGGTATATCTTATAAGCGCAAAGCGTAGCGCGATAGGTAGTATGCTCGGCTCACTTAAGGAATTTACCCCCGGCGAACTTGGAGCAAAGGTTCTTGCCTCAGCTCTTTGTGCCGGCGGCGTATCGCCCGAGTGGCTTGACGAGGTTATCGTCGGCAACGTGCTCCCCGCAGGAGCAAAGCAGGGCCCCGGAAGACAGGTCGCTATCGGCGCGGGTGTTCCCGTGGAGATCCCCGCATACTCACTTAATATGGTCTGCGGAAGCGGAATGAAGGCGGTAATGAACGCCGTACAGTCAATAAAGTCGGGATCTGCATCGCTCGTAGCGGCAGGCGGAACCGAGGTAATGAGCGGTGCTCCTTATCTCGTACCAGGCAAGACCCGTTGGGGAACCAAGATGGGAGATCTTAAGATGATCGACCACATGATATTCGATTCGCTCACCGATGCTTACAGCGGTCAGCACATGGGTATCACCGCAGAAAATATCGTTGCAAAATACGGTCTTACGCGTGAGGCGCAGGACGAGTTTGCAATCAACTCTCAAAAGAAGGCAATCGCGGCTCAGGACGCGGGAAGGTTCGTTGACGAGATAGTTCCTATCACCGTAAAGCAGGGTAAAAAGGAATTCGTATTTGAAAACGACGAGTATATCAACCGCACGACAACGCTTGAAAAGCTCGGCACTCTCCGTCCCGCATTCAAGCCTGACGGAAGCGTTACCGCAGGAAACGCTTCGGGAATCAACGACGGCGCAAGCTTCGTAATTCTCGCAAGTGAGGAAGCGGTAGAGAAGTACAACCTTACTCCTATGGCAGAGGTTATCGGCATAGGTCAGGGAGGCGTTGATCCTCAGGTGATGGGTCTTGGCCCCGTGCCCGCGGTAAGAAACGCGCTCAAGAATGCGGGAATGAAGCTTTCCGAGATCGAGCTTCTCGAGCTTAACGAAGCATTTGCCGCACAGTCGCTTGGCGTAGTAAAGCTTCTCTCGGAGGAGCACGGCGAGAGCGAGGAAGCGATCCTTGCGCGTTGCAACGTAAACGGCGGCGCGATCGCACTCGGACACCCCGTTGGCGCAAGCGGAAACAGAATTATAGTAACCCTCGCCCACGAGCTTAAGAAGAGCGGTAAGACCTACGGTCTTGCATCCCTCTGTATCGGCGGCGGTATGGGTACGGCGGTAATTCTTAAAAATATTAAGTAAAGGAAGGATTTTATATGAGATTACAAGATAAAGTAGCAATAGTTACAGGCGGAGCAAAGGGACTTGGCGGTGAAATGGCGCAGACCTTCGCAAGAGAAGGCGCAAAGGTAATCGCAGTAGATATGGCCCCCCTTACTTACGAATGCGAGAACGTTGAATACTATCAGCTCAACGTAACCGACAGCGAGGCTTGCAAGGCACTCTTTGAGTATGCAAAGGAAAAGTACGGCAAGATCGATATTCTCGTAAACAACGCGGGCATTACCCGTGACGCAATGACCAGAAAGATGACCGACGAGCAGTGGGATCTCGTAATTGATATCAACCTCAAGGGTGTATTTAACCTCACCCGTTACATAGGTCCCTTTATGGAGGAGATCGGTGGCGGAAGCATTATCAATATCGCATCCGTTGTCGGTGAATACGGAAATATCGGTCAGGCAAATTACGCCGCATCCAAGGCGGGCGTTATGGGCCTTACAAAGACTTGGGCTAAGGAGTTTGCAAGAAAGGGCGTTCCTGTAAGAGTAAACGCTATCGCTCCCGGATATATTATGACAGATATGATGAAGACTGTTCCCGAGGAGCTGCTCCAGAAGTTCGCAGGACTTACAATGCTTGGCAGACTTGGTCAGCCCGAGGAGATCGCAAAGGCGGCGCTCTTCCTTGCAAGTGACGATGCGTCGTATGTAACCGGACATATTCTGTCGGTCAACGGTGGTATGCGCCTCTGATATATTACTCTAAAAAGGAGAAAATATTATGGTAAACGTAGGAATAGTTGGCGTAGGTACATACCTGCCCAAGAAAATAATGACCGCAAAGGAGATCTCCGACGCGACAGGCGGCGTTTGGTCTGAGGATGCGGTAATAAACAAGCTCGGTATCAAGCAGAAATATATGCCCTCTGAGGACGCTTGCGACGGAACTCAGGAAATGGGCGCTCTCGCGGCACTTGAGTGCTTGAAGAATACCGGAGTTGATCCCCTTGAGATCGACGCTATCCTTTGTATCACGGAGGAGTGGAAGGAATATCCTCTTACCACCTCGGCGTGCTACGTTCAGGATAGAATCGGCGCGAAGAACGCGTGGGGAATCGACGTTCAGAACCGTTGCTGTACCGCAGTATCGGCAATGAAGCTCGCAAAGGATATGCTTATCGCAGACGACGAGATCAATACCGTCCTTATCTGCGGCGGCTACCGTAACTGTGACTTCATTGACTACACCGATTCGGGCGTATCCTTTATGTTCAATCTCGGTGCAGGCGGCGGCGCGATGATACTTAAGAAAAATTACGGCAAGAATCTTCTTCTTGGAACCCACCTTATGTCCGACGGCTCGGTAGTCCACACCTGCGGCTCAAAGGTCGGAGGTATCCTTGAGCCCGTAACTCCCGAAAACTATAAGGAATACGGAATGCTTAGACTTATGGATTCTCCCAAGATGAAGGGACTCCTTAACACAGTTTCGATGCCTAACTGGTATCATTGTATCGACGAAGCTCTCCGCAAGTCCGGAAAGACTCGCGAGGATATCGACTATCTCGCTATCCTTCACATAAAGCGCTCGGGACACAAGGCAATGCTTGCTGATCTCGGACTTACCGAGGACCAGGCAATATACCTTGAGGACTACGGTCACATCGGACAGATCGACCAGTTCCTCTCGCTTGAGCTTGCGCTTAAGGAGGGTAAGGTTAAGCCCGGAAGCACGGTCTGCATGATCGCGGCAGGTATTGGCTACACCTGGGCAGCAAACGTAATTCAGTGGGGGTGATTAATTAATGCAACAGATATTTGCTTACTTGCAAATTCTGGTCGGTGTCATTCCTTCAATGTGTGCGGGTATACTTGCAACCTTTGCGGTTACCCTGATATTTAAGACGAGCTATACCACCAACTTCGCGCAGGGCGTTATATCTGCTATCGGCGCGTACGTTGCGGTAGAGTATGCCTTGGTGCACGGCTATCCCTTGTGGGCAACCGCGATAGCGGGTATAGTCGTTGCGTTTCTTATCGGTATCGTTATCGACGTTTTCGTTTTCCGTAACGGAAGATTTGTAAACGTACTCGGTAAGCAGATAATCACGATGGGACTTATCTCTATATTCATCGGCTTGATACCCTTTGTATTTAAGCTGGCACATTACGAGTCTGTTCCTGCGATGCCCTTTATCCGCTTGACCGATGGCTTCAGAATAGGTGGCGATAACGGTGTGTTTATTCAGTATAATACGATCCTCGCGCTCGGTATAACCTTGATCCTTCTTGTCGCAGTGTTCATTTTGCTTCAGAAGTCAAAATGGGGACTTTCGGTAAGAGCGACCGCAAGTAATGAAACGGTTGCGGGTATGATGGGAATCAACACAAAGGTAATTACCGCGGTATCGTGGGGAATAGCGGGAGCGTTTGGCGCGGTAGCGGCTATAATATATATAGGTAACGTTACTTTGGCAAGCGGCTACGTTATGACAACAACCCAGATAAACGCATTCTTGGCAGGTATTCTCGGAGGCTTTGCAACCTTCTACGGCCCGATATTCGGTGCGGTAATAATCTACCTTCTCAACGTAGTTATAGGTTGTGTTTGCATACACGTTCCGATACTTTCGAACTGGAAGTCCGCGATAGTATATCTTATCGTAATGCTTCTCGTTCTTTGGAAGCCCCAGGGCTTGTTCGGAAAGAAAATGGTAAAGAAGGTGTGACGTATGATGATCAAGAAGAATAAATTAACGTCGCCTCTTTTCCGTGAAGACGCAGACCGCAAGAGTGTTGAGCGAAAGCTCAGATTTTTAGAAAAAATTCGCAAGCATCCTACCTTCTCATTCGCAATATTCGCTCTCGTGCTCGTTTTGATGCAGGTTCTCTCAAAAGCGGGACTTGTAAGCTCGAGCTTCGTGACCGCGATAGGCACGACCGTTATTTTCTGCATAGTGGCATTGGGATTCTGCCTTTTGCTCGGTTATTCGGCATTGGCATCTCTCGGTACGGCGGGATTTATCGGAATAGGCGCTTACAGCGCGTATTACTGCCTCGTTGAGTGGGATCTCAGCATAGGAATTGCTTTCATAGTGGCAATACTTGCCGCTTTCGTGATAGGTATTATCGTTGGATATATCTCACTTCGTATTGAGGGCATTTACCTTGCAATCGTTACTCTCGGAGTAGCGCAGATCATCAAGGAAGTGCTTTCCGCGATATGCGACACTATCAAGATCAAGGGCTCACAGCTTACGCTTTTCGGCGTGGAGACTATGAAGCTCAAGACCGACCACGTATTTTACATTCTCATCGCGATTCTGTTCGTGCTTATGGTCATAACACAGAATCTGATGAACAGCCCAACGGGACGCGCAATGCTTGCGATGAAGAACAGCACTTCCGCGGCACAGGCATTTGGTATATCGCTTCTTCGTTACCGACTTCTCGCGTTTATTATTTCGATAATCTACGCGTCGGTTGCGGGATTGCTTTATATGATGTACGTTCGCTACGTATCCAACTCGTCAAGCACGCTGTTTACCCTGTCGACCTCACTCAATATTCTCGGAGCCGTTATTATCGGCGGTACGAAGTCTATTTGGGGAACGATAGGAGGAACCTTTATTATCTACGGAATTGACAAGATGTTCTTGCAGGATATCGACTTCTTCCGTGAAAATCCTACGCTCATAACCCTTTTCTGCGGAATATTGGTCGTAGTTGTCGTAATGTTCTATCCCGGCGGACTTGCACAGCTCGTTATGGAGCTGAAATACAAGCTAACGAAACTTTCAAAGAAGATAAGGGAGGCGCGATATGGCAAAGATCTTGGATAAGCTTCTCCCGAATTCAACCGAGCGCATCTTAAAGCTTCGACAGAGCCTTGATTGGGTGCAGGTCGAAATTGACGCGCTTGAGGAAAAGTATCAAACGCTTAAAAATAAGGAAATCAAGAAATTCACAGATAAGGCGAATAAGGCGCTCGTACCTTCCGCCTATAAGGCTTGCGATAAGGCAGAATATGCCGATAACGTTCTTGGAGAGAAGCTTCAGGCGTATGACGTAAAGAATTATCTCAAGCACAGAGCCGCAAATCACAAGGCGGCAAAGGAAATTTTCAAAGCAATAAAGGAGGGAAGCGATTATTCGTCTGCTCTTGAGGTGTTATCGCGCAGTAACGCGGCAATGCTTGAAAAGAGAGACGCGTTCGTGGCGAAGCTTGAGCTTGAAAAAGAAAAATTCCTTAAATCAAATAATTCTTCGGATAATGCGACCTATGAGTCATTGTCAAAGGATTATATTCTGAAATACGAAGCCTTCCGCAATGCTCTCGACGAAAAATACGGCACGATGCATGAAGCCGAGAAGGCAAAGCTTGAAGCTAAGGCAGAGATTCTTCAAAAGAAGATCGACACCGAGAAGGCAAAGGGCACGTCTGAAAAGACGCTTGACGATGACGTTATTTTGTCGGTCAAGGGACTTAAGATGTATTTTGGAGGACTTCGTGCGGTTGACGATCTTTCATTCGACGTCAAGAAGGGTGAGATCTTCGGTCTTATCGGCCCTAACGGAGCAGGTAAAACCACGGTATTCAACTGTATTACGCAGTTTTATAAGCCTACGGCAGGCGAGCTTCTCTTTACAACCAAGGACGGAGAAACGATAACGCTTACCGACTACAAGGTACACGACATCGTGCTGAAGGGTATTGCGAGAACCTTCCAGAACGTAGAGGTCGTCAAGGAGGTATCGGTGCTTGATAACCTGCTTATCGCGGCGACCAGAAATTATTCGAGCAGCCTGCTTGTGCAGATGCTCCACCTTCCCAAGCTCAAGAGAGAGGAAAAGATAATAAGAGCAAGAGCGGATAAGATTCTCAAGTATATGGATCTTTACGCATACCGCGACAGACTCGCGTGGGGATTGCCCTACGGAGTGCTTAAGCGCATCGAGATCGCGCGTGCTCTTATGTGCAATCCTCAGCTCGTAATTCTCGACGAGCCTGCGGCAGGTCTTAACGAATCCGAAACTCATGCCCTTGCTGAAATGATAAACAAGATAAGAGTAGACTTTGATTGCACGGTTCTTCTCGTCGAGCACGATATGGGACTTGTAATGAGCGTCTGCGATCATATCTGCGCTATCTCCTTCGGTAAGAAGCTTGCTTGCGGAACTCCCGCGGAGGTCCAGTCGAGCAAGGAGGTTCAGGAAGCATATCTCGGAGTGGGGGAGGAATAATATGGCACTGTTAGAAATTAAAGATCTAAAGGTTTCCTATGGTTTTATTACCGCCCTCAAGGGAATAAACATTTCGGTAGAGGAAGGTCAGATCGTAACGCTTCTCGGCTCTAACGGAGCGGGAAAGACGACTACCTTGCGCACGATTTCAGGAGCTATCAAGCCCGAGAGCGGAAGCATAACCCTCGACGGAAAGGAAATAGCGGGACTTCCCACCTACAAGATCGCTAAGGCGGGAGTAACGCAGTCGCCCGAAGGAAGACTTTTGTTCTCTGAACTTACCGTTGAAGAAAACCTCAAGGTAGGCGCATACGGAGTTAAGAGCAAGGCACAGCTTAAGGAAAACTTTGAGCGAGTTTATAAGCTATTCCCGATATTGAGGGAAAGAAAAAGCCAGATAGCGAATACGCTCTCGGGCGGTGAGCAGCAGATGGTCGCGATAGGCAGAGCGCTTATGTCAAACCCCAAGATACTGCTCCTTGATGAGCCCTCGCTCGGACTTGCTCCCCTTATTATCGAGGAAATATTCAAAGCATTTACAAAAATACGCGAAGAGGGAACTACCATCCTTATCGTCGAGCAGAACGCGCTGCAGACCTTGAAGATCGCGGATTACGCGTACGTTCTTGAGCTCGGAAGCATCAGCCTTGAAGGCCCTGCAAGCGAGCTTATATCCAACAAAAAGCTTATCGACGCCTACCTCGGCGGCGGAAAAAACGATGATTGAAGCAGAAGGCTTTAACATAAAAACAAAAAAGGAGAAAGACTATGAAAAGAACACTCAGACTCATCGCAGTATTTGCACTCGTTGCAAGTATGGCACTTGCTATCGTTGCATGCGGACCTAAGGCTCCTCAGATAGCACAGGGCGTTGACACCGAAAACCACGTTATTACCGTTGGTAATACCGCGGCAACATCGGGCGCATTCGCAGGCGTAGGCGTACCATTTAACTACGCTCAGGAAGCTTACTTCTGGTACTTCCAGAACCATACCGAAGGCTATAAGGATGCTGACGGTAACGCATACACCATCAACTTCGTTCACTATGATGATGGATTTGACGGCGTAGCAGGTAAGACCTACACCCAGAAGCTTGTTGAGGAAGACAAGGTATTCGCACTCGTTGGTCACTTCGGCTCCAACACCGTTGGCGCAACCGTTGACTACATCGAGGAGAACGGCGTTCCCATGGTTTACGGTGTATGTGGCGTTTCCGACCTCTACAACACCGAGAAGAACATCATGACTGTACAGCCCATTTACGATACCGAGGGTCAGTCTATGGTTGCAACCGCATTCGCTACCGTTGAGGTAGGCGGTCTCGCAGCACAGAAGCTTGGCGTTATCTCCACCACCGACGAGGCTGGTAAGGGTATGCTCAACGGTATCAAGATCGAGGTTGAAAAGCTCGGTAAGGGCTCATCTGTTGTATACCAGGAAGCAGCAGCTGACGCTACCGACTACTCCGCACAGGTTACCGCGCTCAAGAACGCAGGCTGTGACGTAGTTATCATCGCGGCTAACCAGGCTCCCTTCGTAAACATCGCTAATACATTCGTTACCGTTTCTTACGAAAACGTTAAGCTCCTCACCTCCTACGTAAGCGCAAACGCAGCTACTATGGGCGGTCTCGTTCTCACCGGCGCTATCAACGCAACCCGTGAGGTATATGCAGGCGCATGGCTCGTAACCGGTTCTGTTCCGGATACCACCTTCAAGGGCTGGAACGACTTCGTTGAGTACGTAAAGATCATGACTCTCTACGCAAAGGAAAAGGGCGAAACTCTTATCACCGCTGCTGATCCTACCTACGGCGCATTCATTCCTTTCTGGTTCGGTACTGAGGAATGGGCTGCTGACGGCGTAAGCTCCTACTTCCTTAACTCCTACGCAATGGCTGGTTACGTTTCTGCAAGCGTATTCTGCCAGGGTCTTAGCCGTATGAGCGGTAAGGCTCTCACTTGGGATGGCTTCATCGAGGCTATGGAATCTGCTGAGATCAACGTTCCTATGGGAACCAGCGTAAGCTACGCTGACGGCCAGAGAATCGGTATCGATGCTCTCGCAGTTAACAAGTACACCGTTGCTAACCTTGGTGCAGGCGAGGTTTATCGCCAGATCACCGGTCTTGCAACTCTTGAAGGCTCCATTAAGTAATTAAAGCTTAAGAATTACAAAACAAACAATTAATTATTGCGACGAAGGGGATCTTCCCCTTCGTCGCCCCCAAAAATCATAAAACGAAAATTTAATAAATATATCGCAAATACCATTAACTTTGATTACAATTCGCATAAGCGATTTAATATAAATTTAAATTAACATAAAAACAACGATATAAAAAGGAGAACGAATATGGCAAAGTATGTATCTATCACAGAAGCTCTCTCGCTTGTTAAGAGCGGTGACTACATCGTAACCGGTCTTGGCTCTGCGGAGGGAAGAGAATTTATGACTAATCTCCATACGATCGCAGGCAACGTTAAGGATGTTATGGTATCCAACTGTCTGCCTATGGGAGCGTACGAATTCATCGTAAATCCCGAATATAAGGAGTCCTTTACAACTGAGGGATGGTTCTACACCCCCGTGCTTCGTAAGGCTCACAAGAACGGAAATATCTCCTTTATTCCCAATCACCTTCATCTTGCGGCAAAGAAGCGTCTTTTCTACCGTGAGCCCGATATCTACGTAGGTATCGCGTCGATGCCCGACAAGCACGGCTACGTATCGCTCTCGCTCTCAAACACCTACGAGATGCAGATGATAAATAAGGCAAAGACAGTCATTCTCGAAATTAACCCCAATGCGCCGAGAACCTTTGGCGACGTTCAGCTTCATATCGATGACGTTGATTATCTCGTTGAGGTCGATTATCCCATGCCCGAGATCGCGGACGTTGAGCCCAACGAAAAGGACCTTGCTATCGGTAAGCTTATCGCGGAAATGATAAACGACGGAGATTGCATCCAGCTCGGTATCGGCGGAATTCCCAATGCGGTAGCGGCAAGCCTTTACGGTAAGAAGGACCTCGGTGTTCACACCGAGATGCTTACGAGCGGAATGGTAAAGCTCGCTAAGGCAGGCGTTATCACGGGCAAGTGCAAGCAGATAAACAAGGGCAAGATGGTAGCGGCATTCGCTATGGGTACCAAGGAGCTTTACGATTTCATCGATGATAATCCCGCGGTTGAAATTCTTGACGGCGGTTACGTAAACGATCCCTATACCATTATGCAGAACGACAATCAGGTTTCTATCAATACAACGCTTGAGGTCGATATTACAGGTCAGTGCGCATCTGAGTCAATAGGCTCGGTACAGTTCTCGGGAACGGGCGGACAGTCCGATACCGCGGTAGGCGCACAGAAGTCCAAGAACGGTAAATCTATCATCGCTCTTTACTCGACCGTAATGGTTAAGGATCCCGCAACCGGAGAGAGAGTTGAGACCTCGAAGATCGTATGCCAGCTCAAGGCAGGCGCGGCAGTATCTCTTTCGAGAAACGACGTTGACTACCTTGTAACCGAGTACGGTTGCGTGGCGTTGCGCGGTACCAGCCTCCGTGAAAGAGCAGAGCGCATAATTTCGGTAGCTCATCCCAAATTCAGAGAGCAGATAAGACAGGAAGCTGTAGCTCTTGGCATAATTGCGGAATAATATGGCAGAATTTATATTTGAAGGAAAAAAGGTACATTACGAGATATACGGTGATCGCGGCGAGCCGTTTCTCGTGCTTAACGGCATAATGATGTCGACCGGAAGCTGGAAGCCCTTTATACCCGATTTTTCAAGAAATAACGTCGCAATACTCGTTGATTTTCTAGATCAGGGACAGAGCGAGAGAATGACCGAGAGCTATACTCACGATATTCAGGTAAGACTTCTTGCCGCGCTTATCGACGAGCTTCCCTATGACCGTGTAAGCGTTATGGGCATTTCCTACGGCGGTGAGATCGCGGTTCAATTTGCGGTAAGATATCCCGAAAAGGTAAGAAGACTCGTGCTTGCGAACACCGCGGCGCGCACGTCTGATTGGCTTCGCAAGATCGGCGACGGCTGGAACGAGGTAGCAAAGAGCGGAAACGGCTATTCTTATTACCTCACGACTATTCCCGTAATTTATTCCACCGGCTTCTTTGAAAGAGAAAAGGCTTGGATGGACAGACGTGAAACCGTGCTTACCGAATATTTTGCACGCAAGGAAGTTCAGGAAAGTCTTATCAGACTTACAGACAGCTCAAGAGATTACGATTACACAGACAGAGTTTGTGAGATAAAATGTCCCACCCTTATTATCTCTGCGTCCGAGGACGGACTTGTTCCTCCGACCGAGCAGATAATTTTGCGTGACAGAATTAAGGGTTGCTCTTACGTTACCATTAACGGATCGGGACACGCAAGCATGTACGAGGATCCCTCGTCCTTTGCGGCGCTCACGCTCGGCTTTATCAATCTCTCCGACGAGGGAATTAAAATCTGATTTGGAGTTGAATTTATGGAAAAGAAATTTATATCTATAGGCAATGAGACCCTCGCGTATCTCGACGAGGGACAGGGCGACATCGTGCTTATGGTGCATGGAAATATGTCCTCGTCAGTTCATTACGAGCCTCTTATTTCACGCATCAAGGATAAGTACAGATGTATTGCCGTCGATCTCCGCGGATTTGGAGATTCAACGTATAACAACCGCTTTGATACTCTTGAGGAGCTTGCCGATGACGTTAACGCCTTCACCGAGGCGCTCGGACTTGACAGCTACTACCTCGTAGGCTGGTCAAACGGTGGTGGAGTTTCGCTTAAGCTTTGCGCAAAGTATCCCGAGAAGGTAAAGAAATTCTTTGATATCGAGGGCGCGGGACTTAAAGGCTATCCGCTTTACAAGAAAGAGAACTATCAGTCCACAGGTAAGCCTTACGAATCCAAGGAGGCTATGGCACAGGATCCCGTTCAGGTAGGTCCTATGGTAAGCATATTTGAGAAGGGCGACGGCGCGATGATGGCATCTATCTGGGATGCTACCATTTACACAGTCAACAAGCCTACGAGAGAGCAGAGTGATCTCTGGATCTCTGAAACTATGAAGCAGAGAAATATCGTCGATCTTGACTGGGCGCTTGCTACACTCAATATGTCCGACGAATATACTCCCTACGGCGCGGGCGACGGCTCTATAAAGAATATCAAGTGCCCCGTAGCGCTTACGATGGGTGAAAAGGATATAGTCGTACCCGATTATATGGTGCTTGATAACTACAATGCACTTGGCGACCTTGCTACTCTCCTGCCTTACGAAAACTGCGGACATTCGCCTATGGTCGATTGTCCCGACAGACTTGCAGGCGACGTAATTGACTTCTTCAGTAAATAATTTTTAATATCGTATCTGTCTTTCCCCTTTACGATTAAAAACGCTTTGCGGCGGGGTTAATCCCCGCCGCAAAGCGTTTTTTGTGATTGACAAATCAGTGCATATGAGGTATAATTAAAGGTGATGGAGCTGAATTTTTCATTTGGCAAGTGACTTTGATATCGGAAGGATTACAAAACTATGGAAGTAACTAAAATTGTAATAACCGGCGGACCCTGCGCGGGCAAATCAAATGCAAAGAGCTGGATACAGAGTGCATTCAGTGAAAAGGGATACACAGTTCTTTTCGTACCCGAAACGGCAAGCGAATTTATCACGGGAGGAGTTGCTCCCTGGACGTGCGGAACTAACGCGGAATATCAGAAATGCCAGATGAAGCTGCAGATAGAAAAGGAAAGACTTTTCGAGCAGGCGGCGCGCACTATGCCTAAGGATAAGATACTTATAGTTTGCGACCGCGGAACGCTTGATAACAAGGCGTACATGAACGATGAAGAGCTTTGCGAGGTGCTCGATTACGTTGGTATGAGCGAAAAAGAGCTTTGCGAGAGCTACGGAGCGGTTTTCCATCTCGTAACGACCGCAAAGGGAGTTGAGGAGTTTTACACAACCGAAAACAATGCCGCGCGTACCGAAACCGTTGAACAGGCGGCTGAGCTTGATAATAAATTGATAGCTGCCTGGAAAAATCATCCGCATTTCAGAGTTATAGACAGTTCTTTGTCGTTTGACGATAAGATGAATCGGTTGATAACTGAAATTTCAAATTTTCTTCAATAAAAAACTTGTAAAATGAGCAGAATACTTACAAAAGAGGATTTTGAATATATCCTTCGCGAATATTATCTTGAGAATTACGGTGAGGACGAAAACGACGTGTGGTACGATAAGCCCGCAGTAAACGTATGCGTGTTTAAGCGCGGCAACAAATTTATCAGCCTTAAATCCCATGTAATAAATGGAAGCGTAACCGAGTTCGTTGAAGAAATAAAAGATTGAAACAACCTATAAAACGGAGTAAAATATGAATTTTAAAGAAATTGCAGAAACAAGACAGTCGTGCAGAAGCTACGATCCAGACAAGATGGTAGAACAGGAAAAGCTTGATCGGATATTGAATTCCGCGCGCCTTGCTCCCTCTGCGTGCAACGGCCAGCCCTACCTTATCACCGTATGCCGCGGAGAAGCCGCGAAAAAGGTCGCCAAGGCAACGCAGGGAATGGGCATGAATAAATTTGCATCCGATGCGCCGATCATGCTCGTTATTTCCGAAATGCCGTACATCGCGTCCGCCGCGCTTGGTGCAAAAGTAAAAAAGAATGATTACCGTTCAATTGATATTGGTATTGTGACCGCGTATATTACCGCAGAAGCGGCGGCGCAGGGAATAGGCAGTTGCATCCTCGGATGGCTCGATAGTGACGAAATATGCAAAATTTGCGCCCTTGACGGCGCCGTGCGCCTCGTCATAACTCTTGGCTATGCCAAAGAGGGCGACACGCTCCGTGCAAAAAAGCGCAAGGAGCTTGACGAGATTGTAAAAATTATAGAATAAAGAAAAATGCCGATGAGGTTTTGATTGATCTCTCATCGGCATTTTTTTATATTCCGTAGGTTTTCGTTAAAGGATCCTTGAAAATCGCAATTTCAGGCGTTAAAAAAGTGAATACGACAAAAAGCAGAGCTATAACGCAAAGCACACCGATAGCCAGCTTTGGCGACCTGCACCGTGCTTTATTGCTTTCCGCGTTAAAGAGCCGAGTTTCATAGATATACGATGTCGCGGCGGAAATAAAGAAAATGGCAATGTTTATCCAATCGGGCGATTTCCCAAGCACGCCGTTGTAGGTGTAAAACAAAATTGGAATAAGCACAAGTCCGAGAATTATTCCGCGCAGCTTGACGCACCAGAAATTCTCGCGATCACGGAAGAAAAAGCTCTCTACGACGGCAAAAATAAGCATAGGCCAAAAGAGAAGCTTCATATGCTCCCACGTCGACTCATTTACGCCCGAAAAGGGCGCGATCCAAGCCGCCTCGCCAAGCCAGTCGTAAAGAAAATGTAATATTGTTCCTCCAAGTGATGTTACCGCAAAGCCCAAAAGCTGCCAAAGTCCGATAGATCTTTTCATAATTCCTCCACTTTGTCTGATAATATAGTGTATGGCACGAGTGGATCAGATATGCGTAAGAATTTATTGGCACGGTGGTATTGATCAAACTTGAACTCATGGTTTCGAGCATAATCAAGGCTCTACAAAACCCTACCGCAAGATAATCGAATTAATAATAGCGCTAAAGAAAAATTAAAGCGGTGAGCTTATAGGAATGCTTTACTTACATGATTTTGGAGGAAAGAAACCGGTGAAACGTCCTACAGAGGAGGGTAATCAAACCGGAATAACGGTTGAGACTAAAATGGGACCTACGGAGAATATCAGGTAGTGCTTTATAATGAGGATGCGCAATGATTTATTTTGGATAATCTTGATGCAGCAGTAGCCACCGAAACGAAAAAAAGGAAGTCTTGTGAGGCGGCTATGACCGGTACCGAAGAAACAGGTGATTAAGAAGCTAATGCGCAATCTGATTGGTCCGACTTTCCGGTAGGTGAACGAAAGATTTAATGAGTATTTGCGGTTTCTGGGAGAGAATTACCTGGATCAGATAAAATTCTCTATAAAAATAAGAAGACCTCCGAAGAGGTCTTTTGAGCACATGCTATGCGATCGGCGGATTAGACGATTTGAGTTTTTTATTTGAACTTATAGTGTAAGTTTATAAGGAATATATGGACACCCGCGCTAGGCATAAGTGACAATTGAACTTGCGACCTCTACCACCCCAATGGTAAAATTTACCATTTTCTAGGCATTTCTGCTCCGTTTAGACCTTTCTAGTACACAAAAATTGTCAAAACGCGCTCTCTGGCACTCTTGTCTCCGTGTACTCCGGATCTGTTTATGGTCAAAGATGTGGTCAAAAAATCAGCCCCTTGTATTAGCAAAATTGCGATACAAGGGGCTAAATTCATTCAATCGAGCAAACCTAGAATCAGAGTGCGATAAACAAAGAAAAAACTCATCTAATATTTAAAAACCAAGATTTAGAGTGCACACAATGACGCTGGTTGTGTTTGCCTTGTTGAGGAGAAACGAGTTTTATAGGAATCAAAAAATGATATGCAGTAAACAAAGAAAAAGGCGGCGGAGAAATCCACTGCTAGTTCGAAGGATATTTGCAAAAATATACATCTATTTGAGAAAAAATCTCAAATAGATGTTGACAAATTGGAATTTTCGAGTATAATATATAGTGAAAGGTTATAAAAGGAGATATGCATTATGTTATTGCAATTTAATTTTAAGAATTATAAATCATTTAGAGATGATACAATTTTAGATTTAACAGCGACTAAAATTTCCGATTTCAATAGTCATGTGGTTTCAATAGCAAATGAAAGGGTATTGCCTGTAGCAGCTATATTTGGAGCAAATGCGAGCGGAAAATCTAATGTACAAGAAGCATTTAGATATATGACAATGTATGTAATTGAATCTTTGGAATATGGTGATGAAGCAGATTCAAAGAAGAAAAAGACAAAGTTTTTCAAACCAACTCCGTTCTTGTTTGACAATGATAGCAAAAATGCAGAGACAACATTTGAAGTTTACTTTATTGATTCGGAAGATAGCGGAGCGAAAACTTACAATTATGGTTTCTCTGTAAATAGCAGCGGTGTATGTGAAGAATGGTTAAATAGCAAGTCCAAATCTTCGAGAGGATCCTATAAAAAGATTTTCCATCGCCACGGAAATAATATTGACATGCCTGGAATTCCTGCTAAGAGTCAAGAAAATATCAAAATAGCTTTGGCGAAAGAAACATTGATTGTTTCCTTGGGGGCAAAGTTGAAGATTGCAAAGTTAAAGTTTATTAGGGATTGGTTTATTAACAACGATTTTGCAGACTTTGGACGACCTATAGAGAACTTCTTCTTGTCTCAGTTGATTCCTAATGGATTTGCAGATGACAAAAAGGTTCAGCAAAATGTTGTAGATTATTTTTCGACTTTCGATCCATCTATAATTGGATTTAATGTAGAAGTTCTTAAGTCTGACAATGATGACGAAGATGAACATCTTAAGATTGATGCTATTCATAGATTGATAAATTCCAATCAGACAACATCAATTCCTTTGCAAAATGAGTCGGCTGGAACATTGAAGATGTTTGCACTGTATCCTATGCTTCAGGATGTTCTATCAACCGGTGGAGTGTTATTCGTCGACGAGTTAAACGCAAGATTGCATCCACTGTTGGTTAGAACGTTTGTTATTACGTTCCTTAACCCCGAAATTAACACTAAGCATGCGCAGCTTATCTTCACATCTCATGACTCGTGGCAGCTCAACGGAAACATGTTGCGTAGAGATGAGATATGGTTTACCGAAAAGGATTATGACGGAGTATCTACATTGTATTCGTTGGCAGATTTTGTAGATGAAGATGGTGTGAAAATTCGAAAGGATGAGAATTACGAAAAGAATTATCTTTTAGGTAAATACGGTGCAATTCCTACCTTAAAGTATTTTGATATGTTTAAGGAGGAATAATTGATGCCTCGCGTTGAAAGAAATGGAAAACGAAAAGCAAGAGATCAGATGGCAAAACGAAGAGTGCCTGAATTAGGGTATTACTTCATTGTGACTGATACAAAGGAAACTGAGCAAAATTATATGCTCGGCTTGAGGGATTCTATCCCGAAAGAATTACAAGGCAAGTTAGTAATCAAGGTTGTGAAAACCGCTACCAAAGATCTTGTGGATGAAGCGTTGAATTTAGCTTCTCTTTATCCACAATTTGGTGAAATTTGGATTGTGTTTGACAGAGACCAAGTCAAGAATTTCGATGAGATTATCCGTCAAGCACGTGGCAGAGGAATAAGTGTGGGCTGGACAAATCCTTGCATTGAAGCATGGTTTAATGCTTATTTCGGAGAGATGCCAAATTATCAGGACTCTGTTTCTTGTTGTAGCGGTTTTAGCATAGCTTATGAACGAGTAACTCGTCAGAGATATGTTAAATCGGATCCGCTGATATACGAGAAACTTAACCGCTTCGGTAATGAGGATGAAGCTATTTCATTAGCTGAGCAAAAAATTGCCGAGCATAGGGCTAACTGCAAGGACAAGCCCTCTGAAATGTGTCCTTGTACCACAGTTCACTTGTTGGTGGGTGAAATAAAATCAAAAATACGCCGCTCTGAATAGGGAGATAGATAAGTAATGGATACCAGACGAACAGAAGAATTATTAGAAGCGATTTTGCAGGAACTTAGCTTGCTCACTGTTGCAACTAAGGCGAATGCTTTACAAAGGTTCAATAAAGAGTTTTTGATTAGTGAGATGCGTAGGAAAGCATACGAGCTTTTTGACGGAACTAAAACTCTTAAAGAAATCAGCGAGCAAATAGGAGAAAAGCAGAATTCTGTCCAAATTTTCGCACAGCAGTTGGTTGCGAAGGATTTGCTCGTTGTTACAAAACAAGGAAATA
This sequence comes from Clostridia bacterium, assembly GCA_017504625.1. GTDB lineage: Bacteria > Bacillota > Clostridia > Oscillospirales > CAG-272 > SVTX01. The sequence continues at coordinate 46,707 of JAFVQU010000001.1, forward strand.
ACAAAATGTACGCAAAGTCAATATCAAAGATAGCTGTTTATTACGCAGCACAGGATCTGAAAAAGGAGGAGGTAAATAATGGATAATCTTGAAAATCTCACAAATATGTTCGCTGAATTTTTGACCATATATAAATTTGTGAACAAAAAGAAAATAGCGGACATGCTTAAGTCTGAGTTAGAGAATCAGCAAAAAGTAGATATATATCAACTTAGTGATGGTGAGCATTCAACGCGAGATATAGCTTCACAAGTTACGCCTAAATGCGGACATAATACTGTGGCAAGATATTGGAAGCAGTGGGCGTTGCAGGGATTGGTTGTACCAGCGGAGAGAAAAGGCAGATTCAAAGCAGCCTTTAACCTCGAAGAGTATGGAATAACAGAAGTGAAGGAGGAAGAATGATGGACGTTAATGAGCAGATCCTTGAAGAGTTGAAAGCAATTCGTCGATTACTTACGATTTTTTCTCAAGACAAGCTTGATGAGTTTAATGAGAAAATTAAAAGAAAGTACTTAACTACTCCTCAGAGAGAACAAATGTATGAACTCTTTGACGGCACAAAGACATTAAAAGAAATTGCGACGTTGGTAGGAATTTCTTCGGATGGTGTTCGAAAATTTTGCGTTTCACTTGAACAGGCAGGCTTGGTAGAGATGATAGCTTTAAATGAAAAGCAGCGAAATCCCAAAAGAATTTTCTAACGGAGGCAAATATGAGCGAAACTAATGAATTATATACTTCTGTGGCATATATAAAAAACAAAGTCGATACGCTTGAAAAGATAGAGCTGCTTAGATTGCGCTCTGACAATGTTTTGAAACAGAGGTATTTAGATATTTTAGCTAATGCCAATTTCCGAGCTGTTTATAAGGCTGTTGATGGCGAGAAAAGTCAAAAAGAGATTGCTACGGAAATCGGCAAAAGCGAGGCAAGTATAAGCGGATATATAAAGTCGCTTGTGGAAGAAGGTTTGCTTGAACTTATAGGTGTTACTTCTAAAGGAAGAATCTATAATCATACAATTGTAGAACAAGCATACCACTTAAAAAGGCAGTTATGAGCACGGAAAACGAAAAGCGAATATTACGCATAATACTTGACTATTGTCACATGAAGCGGACGGAATTATTCAGTCATGAATTCGCACTAATAGTATGCCCTTCGATAAACAAAGAGATTATGGATAATACTCTAACATTTTCTCGATTCAAAAGTATATGTAAAAAAAGAAACGATTTTTTTGTGGCAAACGAATTGAATGTTAATGACTTCTGCCTTCGCCTATATAAACATCTTAAGCGTGAACTTTCATATTTTGTATTCGACTCTTTTCTTGACTCTTTGAAGGAATATAAACGAAGATTGGAGAATGGAAATGCTCGAGGGTTTCCGGAAGGAACTTCTGAGGATACATTGAGAAGCGATTTGTCTACATACATTAGGCATGAGAATTTCTGTGAGCCTAGATGTAGTTTTGGGCAGTGTGATATCATTGTTCCTCAGCAAAAATGTATTATAGAAACAAAATTGTGGAAGGGGATCGAATACTACAATTCAGGATTGCCTGAATTAGCAGCATATGTAAAAGCTCAGAAATATAGCCAAGGATATTATGTTATCTATGATTACAACGCAAAAGATAATGAGATGATCCAGCGTAACGGAGAATGCTATTCTCTGATTTACAACAAAGTAAAAATCGAAGTGATATTTATTCGCATGAAAAAGGTTCCGCCGTCTAAAATATACAAGAACAACAAGTAAGCATAGCGTGTCCGCATATTATCCAAAAATCTCTATTATCCTACAAAAAATAAAAAAGTCTCCTTTGCATTTTTGAACTTCAAGTACAAATAAGCTAGAAGTTCAAATGTTTTGCTCATGAATTTTGGGGATAATCAGGGCGAAAGATATGAAAACTGTGTTTTTTGAGAGCGAAAAGATCGTGGTATCTAGCCCTTTTTAGCACTAATAATTTTTTCTAGTCGTTTCTATTCCATTAAATCTCCTTTACTCCGGAAAAATGGGGTGTTTCGACTTTACCCCAACCGATTGATATATCTTTTTTTAGCCGTTTTTGCTTTTTCTAGCCCTTTCTGCTACGCAAAAACGGCTTTTTTATACTCTCGTACACTCTTGTCTCCGTGTACTCCGGTTCTGATTATGGTCAAAGATGTGGTCAAATCCGAGAGCCGAATGATTGATATGTGGTCATGTTTTCAGGTGGTAGATGCGCCCGAAAATCGCTCCGCCGGCAGAGAAGAAATGCAAGAGAACGGAGAGTGAATATGGATAGCAAATATAAGAAACACAGCAACCGCCATATGTGGTCAACCTTAGATAAAGAGCTGATAAACATGTGGTCAGCAACTCAAGTAGCAAAGAGCAGAGAACCGCTCCGTGTTCCTTTTTCTGCAGGTGTTGTATTGTAACTTAGAATCGCAGCTTTGTCAAGTAGGTTGCGAAATAAAATTAGCACTCAAAATTTGATACGCAGTAAGCAAAGAAAAATCTCGTCGCGACCATATCCATCATGTAGGCGCAAAGCCATTGGTACACACGTTATGGATATGGTCGCGTTTTGCTTTCAGGATCGGAAACAAGTTCGTTAAAACTCAAAAATTGATATGCAGTAAACAAAGAAAAGGCGGTTACGGTATCAATCATATATAGGTGAGCTGATATATTGGTGCCTATATCAGTGACGTGAAATACAGATTTGCGGATTTTGAAGAAATTAAACGTTCATTGAAGAAATTATCGTAAAATGCTTGCAATTTGTCGAAAAAAGTGATACAATGGTAAATGTATAAAAATACTTATTTTTATGAGGTGGAAAATGGCTGCAAGCTATAAGAAACTATTCAAAATGTTGATCGACCGCGAGATGAAAAGCAAAGACCTCGCCGCAAAAGCAGGTATCAGCCCAGCAACGCTCGCTAAGATGAAAAAAGACGGCGCAACCGTATCGAGTGATGTCCTCGTAAAGATTTGCACGGCGCTTGACTGCACGGTAGATGATATATTGGAAATTGTTCCTGA
>JAFVQU010000009.1 GCA_017504625.1 Clostridia bacterium
ACACCGAAAAGTACATGGTCGTAGAGTCCTGCCTTTCGGGAGCTATCGCAATGGAACGCGGAAACTTTTCATACGAGCTTTAAGGATGCTATGTGTAACCTTTTTTGAAAAAAAGGTTCCACGCCTCCAAAAAACTTCCTTGCAAAAAAGGCGATAGAGCAGCCGTTCAGTTTAATTTAACTTCAAAAAATAAAATTTTAATATACTCCAAAGGAGAACAAGAAAAATGATCAACAAGTATTATGACACAGATTGTAATCTTGCCCTTATAAAGGACAAAACCGTAGCGGTTATCGGATTCGGTAGCCAGGGACACGCTCACTCGATGAACCTCGCGGAGAGCGGATGCAACGTAGTAGTAGGTCTTCGTCAGGGCAGCGGTCACTGGCAGAAGGCAGCAGCATTTGCCGAGAAGAACCCCAACTTCAAGGTAATGGAGGTTGAGGATGCTGCAAAGGCGGCTGATATCGTTATGATGCTCGTTCCCGATGAGCTTGCGGCTGATATCTACAACGCCCAGGTTGCTCCTTATATGAAGGACGGCGACGTTCTTATGTTCGCTCACGGCTTCAACATTCACTACGGCTTCATCCAGCCCCAGAAGAATATTGACGTTATCATGGTAGCTCCCAAGGGCCCCGGTCATACCGTAAGAACTCAGTATCAGGAGGGCAAGGGCGTTCCTTCTCTTATCGCGGTATATCAGGACTACACCGGTAAGGCTAAGGATTACGCACTCGCATACGCTTGCGGTATCGGCGCAGGCAGAGCAGGTATCCTTGAGACCAGCTTCAGAGAAGAAACCGAGACCGACCTCTTCGGCGAGCAGGCAGTTCTTTGCGGCGGCGTAACCGAGCTTATGAAGGCAGGCTTTGAAACTCTCGTTGCGGCAGGCTACGAGCCCGAGATGGCTTATTTTGAGTGTATCCACGAGATGAAGCTCATCGTTGACCTTATCAACCAGGGCGGATTTGCGAAGATGAGATATTCTATCTCCAACACCGCGGAGTACGGCGATTACAGAACAGGTAAGCGTCTTATCACCGACGAGACCCGTAAGGAAATGAGAAAGGTTCTTGACGAGATACAGAACGGTACGTTTGCTTCTGAGTTTATGCAGGAATTCAGCGCAGGCAGAAAGGCTAAGTTCTTGGCAACCCGCCGAGTTGAGTCTGAGCATCAGCTTGAGGAGACAGGTGCAGAGCTTCGTCAGATGATGAGCTGGCTTAAGAAGTAAGACGTGGATAGGAATGTGGAACCCTTTTTGAGAAAAGGGTTCCACACCTCCCAAAAACTTTGATAAGAATTGTTTGAGCTGTTGACGGATCGTCCACAAAAAATTTTGAAAGTTTTTGGAATTCTTAAAACCTTTTCTCAAAAAGGGTTTAAGCGGGTGTAGGGCAGAGCCCTACAAATAAACGACAAGGAGGAACACAATGCTTTTAGCAGTTGACGTAGCAAACAAGAATATTTCTTTTGCGGTATTTGACGAGCTTTCGGCAGAGCCGACTGTAAAGTTCAGAATAGCGGCTGATATAAGCAAGACTGCTGACGAATATGCGGTCACGCTTGCGCAATTACTCGATTTTTCGGGAATTGACGTAAAGAGAGTTGACGGTGTTATAATGGCAAGTGTCGTTCCTGCCTTGAACGACGTGATAAAGCATGTGATACTCAGACTGACGGGCAAAACGCCCGTAACGGTAGGTCCCGGCGTCAAGACGGGATTTGCTATCAAAATTGACGACCCCGCAGAGCTTGGCGCGGACATAGTTGCCAACGCGGCGGCGGTAGTCGCATCACTTAAAGAAGAAAAAACTGACCGTCCCGCTATCATTCTTGATATGGGGGCGGCTACGACACTTTTTGCGATAAACAAGAAAAGAGAAGTGATCGGTGGCGCGATACTTGCGGGTGTCGGAATGTCGCTTGATATGCTCCACGAAAAGACCGCCCTCTTGCCGAGCATTGAGATGTCGGGCGTGTCGAGAGCGATCGGCAAAAACACAAAGGAGTCGCTTATCTCGGGAGTAATTCTCGGTCAGGCGGCGATGATAGACGGTCTTATCGACCGATTTGAGCGAGAGCTTAAATGCGATGCGGGTGAAGCGCTGGTGTTTGCTACGGGTGAGAATTGCAAGCCGGTAATAGCGAACTGCGCTCACACGATAAATTACGATCCCGCGCTCACGCTCAAAGGACTTGCGCGTATATATAAGAATACCGTAGGTTGATTTTTAATCTTGATAATAACGCGTCAGCGATTATTATAAAAATTTTACGCGCCGTACCTTGAGCGGCAGAGCCGCGGGACGACAGCAGACGGTGAAATTCCGTCAAGGAGAATTTAATATGAGAACTTCATCTCAAAAAAAGGTGCTTAAGCTTGTTCAGCTTGCGCTGCTTACAGCACTTATCGTAGTGCTTCAGTGGTTTGGTAGCTTTTTGACCGGAATAACGGGATTGCCTATGTCCCTCGTGCTTATTCCTATCGTTATAGGCGCATTCTTGCTTGGCCCTGCCGAGGGAGCTTTCCTTGGTATTATGTTCGGAATTATGACGATCGTAATGGGCTTTTCGGGAATGGATGCCTTCACGGCAATTCTTTTCAACAATTTTGGCATTGGCAAGTGTATAGCTACTGTTGCTATCTGCTTGATCAAAGCCGGACTTGCCGGATTTGGCGCAGGTGCGATCTATAAGCTTTTGAACAAGGTGTTCAATGGTAAGAAGATCATACTCAGCACCGTGCTTGCATCAATTTCCGCACCTATAATCAACACGGGAATATTCGTGCTTGGAATGCTCATCTTCTTCTTTAACGATATGGGCACTATCCAGAATGCGCTTGGTATTGTTGAAACAAGCTCGTCGATGTACTTTATTTTCATCGTGTTGGCAGGAATCAACTTTATCGTTGAATTCCTTATAAACCTTATCGTGTCACCCGCAATCGTACGTATCGTGGCGGTAGTCGGTAAGAAATTAAACAAGTAATCAATTTAATTTAACATATCCCCTTGACCCTTATTTAAGGTTTTTGAAAATGGTGGGGGAGTGGGGGAGGAGAAAACTTTTTCCTCAAAAAAGTTTTCTCCTCCCCCCTACAAGCAAAAGGAGTAAACCATGAGATCTGATAACGTAACCAAGGGTGCCGAGAGAGCGCCGAACAGAAGTCTTTTTTACGCAATGGGATACACCAAGGAGGAGCTTGAGCGTCCTCTTATCGGTGTAGTAAGCGCACACAGCGAGATCGTTCCCGGTCACGCGCATCTGGATAAGATCGCCGAGGCGGTCAAGGCGGGAATAAGAATGGCGGGCGGAACTCCCGTGCTTATACCCTCGATAGGCGTATGCGACGGTATCGCTATGGGACATATCGGCATGAAATACTCGCTTGCAAGCCGTGAGCTTATCGCGGACAGCGTTGAAACCATGACTATGGCTCATCAGCTTGACGGACTCGTGCTTGTTCCTAACTGTGACAAGATAGTACCCGGTATGGTAATGGCGGCAGTAAGAATGAACGTGCCTGCGGTCGTATGCTCGGGCGGTCCTATGCTCGCAGGTACTTATGACGGAGAAGAGGTCAGCCTTTCAAAGCTCTTTGAGGCGGTTGGTGCGTACAAGGCGGGCATTATTGATGCCGACAAGCTTTGCGAGTGTGAAACGGGTGCGTGTCCCGGATGCGGCTCGTGCGCGGGCATGTATACTGCAAACTCTATGAACTGTCTTTGCGAATCTCTCGGTATTGCTCTCCCCGGAAACGGAACGATTCCCGCGGTAAGCAACAAGAGAATCATGCTTGCAAAGAGAGCGGGTATGGCTATTATGGAAATGGTCGAGAAAAATATCTGCGCCCGCGATATTATAAACGAAAGATCAATAAAGAACGCGCTTGCCTGCGATATGGCGCTCGGTTGCTCGTCCAACAGCGTGCTTCACCTTCTCGCTATCGCAAACGAGGCGGGAGTTCCTCTTGATCTTAATCTTTTCAACGAAATGAGCGCAAAGGTTCCTAACCTTTGTCATCTTGCTCCCGCGGGATCTACTCACATGCAGGATCTTGACGCGGCAGGCGGTATTCCCGCGGTTCAGGCAGAGCTTATCAAGAAGGGACATCTTGACGTAGATGCTCTCACCGTTACGGGCAAGACCGTAGGCGAGAACGTTGCGGGCGCGTACATAAAGTCGCAGAAGGCAATACGTCCCATTGACGATCCGTACAGCGCAACGGGTGGTATTCAGATTCTTTGGGGTAATATCGCAGAGAAGGGCTGTGTAGTTAAGAGAAGTGCGGTTGCTCCCGAAATGCTTTGTCACAGCGGCCCTGCGAGAGTGTTCAACTCGGAGGATGAGGCTATTGCGGCGATCTACGCAGGTAAGATAGTTGACGGCGACGTAGTCGTCATAAGATATGAGGGCCCCAAGGGCGGTCCCGGAATGAGAGAGATGCTCAATCCTACGTCGGCTTTGGCAGGTATGAAGCTTGACAAAACGGTAGCCCTTATTACCGACGGACGTTTCTCGGGCGCATCGCGCGGCGCGTCTATAGGTCACGTTTCTCCCGAGGCGGCAGACGGAGGCAATATCGCGCTTATCGAAGAAGGTGATATTATCGCAATAGATATTCCTAACGCGTCGATTAACGTTGAAGTCAGCGACGAAACACTCGCCGAAAGACGCGCAAATTATACGCCCCTTGAGCCCAAGATCAAGTCCGGTTGGCTTGCGAGATATGCACGACTTGTAAGCAGTGCAGATCAGGGCGCGGTTATGAAGTAAGAGAGGATGCGTGCGAGAACCTTTTTTTCAAAAAAGGTTCTCGCGCTCTCCAAAAAACACTGGCGAAAAGGTGTTTTAAAGAAAGGTACGCACAAATGAACTCAAACAAGTATACAAGACAATTTTTTCCCGCTCCTGACGTAGTGCCGCGTTGGGTAGCGGAGCATTATATAAAAAAGCCGCCCGTTTGGTGCTCGGTCGACCTGCGTGACGGCAATCAGTCGCTCATAATACCTATGAGCCTTGAGGAAAAGCTTGAATTTTTCAAGCTCCTCGTCAAGATCGGCTTTAAGGAGATCGAGATTGGCTTTCCGGCGGCAAGCGAAACCGAATACACGTTTTTACGCACGCTTATCGAGCAAAATCTCATTCCCGACGACGTGACCGTGCAGGTGCTTACTCAGTCGCGCGATCACATCATCAAAAAGACCTTCCAAAGCCTTAAGGGTGTCAAGAACGCGATAGTTCATCTTTACAATTCGACATCGGTAGCGCAAAGAGAGCAGGTTTTCAAAAAGGGTAAGCAGGAGATCATCGACATTGCAGTCGAGGGCGCGAGGATCTGTGAAAAATACCGTGAAAAGTACGGAGTTAATTGCAGATATGAGTATTCTCCCGAGTCGTTTACCGGTACCGAGCCTGAGTTTGCGCTTGAGATATGCAACGCGGTGCTTGACGTATGGAAGCCCACGGCAGATCGCAAGGTAATTATTAACCTTCCGGTAACCGTCGAGGTTTCAATGCCCCACGTTTACGCAAATCAGGTTCAGTATATGAACGATAACCTCAAATACAGAGAAAACGTGCTTATCTCGCTTCATCCCCACAACGACCGCGGTTGCGCGGTTGCGGATACCGAAATGGGTCTGCTTGCGGGCGGTGACAGAGTGGAGGGAACGCTCTTTGGCAACGGTGAGAGAACCGGTAACACCGACATCGTGACGGTTGCGCTCAATATGCACGCGCACGGAATAGACCCGCAGCTTGATTTCTCCAATATGCCCGAAATCTGCGAGCTTTACGAGAGAGTGACGAGAATGCAGGTCTATGACAGAAGTCCCTATGCAGGCAAGCTCGTGTTTGCGGCATTCTCAGGCTCGCATCAGGATGCTATTGCCAAGGGTATGAAATGGAGAGAGGACCACACCTGCCGCTATTGGACTGTGCCTTATCTTCCTATCGATCCTGCCGACGTTGGCAGAGAATACGAAAGTGACGTTATCAGAATCAACTCGCAGTCGGGCAAGGGCGGTATCGGATATCTGCTTGAGCATAATTTCGGCTACGATCTTCCCAAGAAGATGCGAGAGACTGTCGGCTATGCCGTAAAGAGCGTTTCCGACCATTCGCATAAGGAGCTTTCTCCCGCAGAGGTGCTTGATGTCTTCACAAAGGAATATGTCAATATCAACACGCCCCTCTCGCTCGTTGATTATCACTTCGTTCGTTCGGGCGCGGTAATCAAGGCACTCGTGACGGTTGAATATAACGGTGAGGTGCGTGACATCTCGGCAGAGGGTAACGGACGACTTGACGCGGTAAGCAATGCGATAAAGAAGAATCTCGGAATATCTTATTCCAACCTCTCGTATACGGAGCACGCGCTTGAAGAGGGCTCAACCTCAAAGGCGGTTTCCTACGTGGGAATTATGAATGACGACGGCAAGATGAGCTGGGGCGTGGGTATCCACGATGATATTATCGCGTCTTCTATCTACGCGCTCTTCTCGGCTATAAATAAAAAAATCTAACACTATTTCTCCCTTGCCCTTTTGTGAAGGTTTTTGAAGGCGGTGGGGGTTTCGGGGAGTGAGGGGATCATTTTCAAAAAGTCACCTCATCTCCGGAGAGCAAAGGAGCAGATATATATGGCAATGACGATGACACAGAAGATCCTTGCGGCGCATGCGGGACTTGACACGGTAAAGGCGGGACAGCTTATAATGGCTGATCTTGACCTCGTGCTTGGTAACGACATAACCTCGCCCGTAGCGATCAACGAATTCAATAAAAACGGCTTTGAGAGCATATTTGACAAAAACAAGGTAGCACTTGTAATGGACCACTTCGTGCCCAACAAGGACATCAAGGCGGCGCAGCAGTGCAAGCAGTGCAGAACCTTTGCAAGGAGATTTGACGTTACTAATTACTTTGACGTCGGAGATATGGGAATTGAACACGCTCTCCTGCCCGAAAAAGGTCTTGTAGCACCCGGTGAGCTTGTTATCGGAGCAGATTCTCACACCTGCACATACGGAGCGCTTGGCGCGTTCTCGACAGGCGTAGGAAGCACCGACATGGCGGCGGGAATGGCGACGGGTAAGGGCTGGTTTAAGGTGCCCTCCGCAATCAAGTTCGATCTTGTAGGCGCTCTTAAGCCTCACGTGTCGGGTAAGGACGTAATTCTCCATATTATCGGTATGATAGGCGTTGACGGCGCGCTTTATCGCTCGATGGAATTCTCGGGCGAGGGTCTTAAGTCGCTCTCTATCGACGACCGTCTTTGTATGGCTAATATGGCTATCGAGGCGGGCGCAAAGAACGGCATTTTTGAGGTCGACGACATAACTCTCAGCTACGTTGGCGAGAGAGTCGCGAGAGAATTTAAGGTATATAAGGCAGACGACGATGCGGAATACGACGAGGTTTATACCATTAACCTATCCGAGATAGAATCTACGGTCGCGTGTCCTCACCTTCCCGAAAACACCAAGCTTGCATGCGAGCTTGAGGATATCGTACCCGATCAGGTAGTTATCGGCTCTTGCACCAACGGCCGCATTTCCGATATGGAAGCGGCGGCAAAATATCTTGCGGGTAAGCACGTTGCAAAGGGTGTAAGATGTATCATCATCCCCGCAACGCAGACTATCTACAAGGAGTGCATCAAGCGCGGATATATAGACACCTTTATTGACGCGGGTTGCGTGGTATCGACTCCCACCTGCGGCCCTTGCCTCGGCGGATATATGGGAATTCTTGCAGAGGACGAGATCGCGGTTGCTACAACTAACCGTAACTTTGTCGGCAGAATGGGACATATCACCTCGAAGATATACCTCGCGAGCCCAGAGGTTGCGGCGGCAACCGCGGTTGCGGGTCACATAGTAGATCCCTCAAGGATCTGAATGGGGAGGAGAAATCAATGAAAGCAAACGGATATGTACATAAATACGGAGATAACGTAGATACCGACGTTATAATCCCTGCGCGATACCTCAATACCGCAGATCACAAGGAGCTTGCATCTCATTGTATGGAGGACATCGATAAGGATTTTGTTAAAAACGTGAAGTGCGGCGATATTATGGTCGGCGGCGCGAATTTCGGATGCGGAAGCTCGCGTGAGCACGCGCCTATCGCAATCAAAAAATCGGGTATTTCCTGCGTTATTGCCAAGACCTTTGCGCGCATTTTTTACAGAAACGCTATAAATATCGGACTTGCTATTCTTGAATGCCCCGAGGCAAGCGAGAGGATAGACGCGGGCGACGAGGTTGCAATCGACTTTGATACGGGTGTTATCACCAATATCACAAAGGGCGAGAGCTATCAGGCGGAGCCGTTCCCCGAGTTTATTAAGGACATAATCAACTCAGACGGCTTGATGAATTCATTAAAGAAGGCATAAGAAATGAAAAAGAATATAACACTTCTCAAGGGCGACGGAATAGGCCCCGAGATCGTCACTCAGGCGGTCAAGGTGCTTGATGCCGTTGCAAATAAATACGGACACGAGTTTAATTACACAGAGGTTGACATTGGCGGTTGCTCGATAGATAAATTCGGCGTACCGATCACAGACGAGGGAATGGCAAAGTGCAAGTCTGCCGATGCCGTGCTTCTCGGCGCGGTTGGGGGGCCTAAGTGGGATAACGTTGATCCCTCGATAAGACCCGAAAAGGCTCTGCTTGCTGTAAGACGAGAGCTTGGACTTTTTGCAAACCTCCGTCCTACAAAGCTTTTCCCCCAGCTTGCAGATTCCTCTCCGCTTAAGGAGAGCATCGTTGGTAACGGAATCGACCTTATGATCGTGCGCGAGCTTACGGGTGGCATCTACTTTGGAAAGAGATATACCGAGGTGGTTGACGGTGAGAAGGTGGCGACCGACTATATGACCTACTCTGAGCATGAGATAGAGAGAATAGGTCGCGTCGCGTTTGAGGCGGCGAGAAAGAGAGGAGAGAAGCTTGCGAGTGTAGACAAGGCAAACGTGCTTGACTCCTCAAGACTTTGGAGAGCAACGATGCACAGACTTGCCGAGGAGTATACTGACGTTGAATACAGCGACATCCTCGTTGACAATACCGCAATGCAGCTTATCAAGAATCCCACTCAGTTTGACGTTCTTGTGACCGAAAATATGTTTGGCGACATACTCTCCGACGAGGCGAGTATGCTTACGGGCTCTATCGGAATGATGCCCTCGGCATCGCTGAGCGAGGGAACACTCGGTATGTACGAGCCTATTCACGGCTCTGCTCCCGACATTGCGGGAATGGATATTGCAAACCCCATAGGAACTGTTATGAGCGCGGCTATGATGCTCCGCTACTCCTTTGATATGATTGAGGAGGGAGATGCGATCGAGGCGGCGGTCAACAAGGCGCTTGACGACGGATACCGCACGCCTGATATCTACAAGGACGGCTTTACAAGGGTAGGATGTACCGAGATGGGCGATATCCTTGCGGCTAATATTTGAAATTAATTTATTCTTATAAAAAGAAGGTACAAAACAATGCTTAACATCAGATACGAGCTTGTAAAAGAAAAAAAGGCAAAGCCCGATTGGGACAATCTTGGCTTTGGTAAACACTTTACCGATCACATGTTTATTATGGATTACGATGCGGGACAGGGCTGGCACGACGCGAGAATAGTTCCTTATCAGAACCTCTCGCTTGACCCCGCGTGCATGGTATTCCACTACGCGCAGGAGATGTTTGAGGGACTTAAGGCGTACCGCACTCCCGACGGCGAGATACAGCTTTTCAGACCCGACCAGAATATCGACAGAATGAACCGCACCAACGAGCGCTTGTGCATTCCTCAGCTTGACAAAAACGACGTGCTTGACGCGCTCAAGGCTATCGTCAAGACCGAGGAGGATTGGGTACCCGTTAAGGAGGGAACCTCGCTCTATATCCGTCCGTTTATTATCGCAACCGACGTTCAGCTCGGCGTTCACCCCTCAAAGAGCTATAAGTTTATGATAATCACCTGTCCCGTTGGCGCGTACTACGCCGAGGGCATCAAGCCCGTCAAGATCTTCGTTGAGCGCGAGTACGTTCGTGCTGTCAGAGGCGGTACGGGATTTGCAAAGGTCGGCGGAAACTATGCCTGCTCGCTTATCGGTCAGGAAAAGGCAGAGAAGATGGGATATTCTCAGGTGCTCTGGCTTGACGGAATTGAGCATAAGTATATCGACGAGGTCGGCGCGATGAACGTGTTCTTCGTGCTTGACGGTGTAGTTGTTACCCCCGCGCTTGAGGAGGGAAGCATTCTTCCCGGCGTTACGAGAAAGTCGTGTATACAGCTCCTTCAGTCGATGGGCTATAAGGTAGAGGAGAGAAAGCTCTCGCTCGCCGAAGTAGAGGAAGCATACGCCAACGGCAAGCTTGACGAGGCGTTTGGAACGGGTACGGCGGCGGTCGTATCTCCTATGGGACTTCTCGATACCGGCGACCAGAAGATGATAATCAACAACGGCGAGATCGGACCCGTCGCGCAGAAGCTCTACGATACCCTCACGGGCATTCAGTGGGGCAGACTTGACGACAAGTTCGGCTGGACTGTTAAGGTTTGATGGATAAATAATAGCAGGGAGGGGAGAAGAACCTTTTTGAAAAAAGGGTTCTTCTCCCCTCCCTGCACCCACCCCACTTCTCCCAAAACTTTTAAAAAAGATAAAAAATTTAAAAGATAAATATTGCCCCTTTTAAAGAATGATCAAATTTTGAAAACCCCCACTTCCAAGTTAAACCTTTCAAATGTGAGGGGAGATACATAAGAGGGGAGAGTTGTGAAAAATCCGAGGCGTACGATTTTATATCGTGCGCCTCGATCAGATTTTGAGCACTTTCCCCTCTTGTGCGGCGTTCTTTTGGTTCGTTTTCTGCCGACGGGGGCAGAAAATGAACAAAAAAAGACTTTGATAAAGCAAAAATCAAAGCCTTTTTACTGTATAATCACATCTTAAAATACTTGATCGAATTGTGATAGCAAATATCCTCAACAACCTTGCCGACGAAGGAAAGATCTGCAGTCATCTCGCCGTTCTCGATCATCTCGCCGAAGAAGTTGCAAAGAATTCTTCTGAAATAGTGGTGGCGGGGGTAGGAGAGGAGTGAGCGGCTGTCGGTAAGCATACCGACGAACGCGCCGATGTGGCCTGTTGCCGTGAGGTCAAGCAGATGTCGCTCCATACCGATCTTGTTATCAAGGAACCACCAAGCAGGGCCGTACTGTATCTTGCCGCGAGCCGACGAATCCTGGAAGCAACCGATAAGAGTCATAATCTCACTGTTCATCTTGGGATTGAGGTTAAATACGATAGTCTTGGGAAGGCTTCCTTCAAGGTTGAGCCTGTCAAAGAGGCGCGACAAGTTTTTGATACTGTTGTCCTCGGCAATACTGTCAAATCCTGTGTCAAGTCCGAGGCGCGCGAGCATAAGAGAGTTGTTATTTCTCATCGCACCGATGTGAAGCTCGGTTGATATGTCGTACCTTGCGTAAAGCTTAAAGAGGAAGTAGGTAAGATAGCCCTTGAATATCTTTGTTTCGTCATGGTTTACCGCTTCGCCGCCTCTGCGCTTTGCAAAAACATCCGCCGCCATGTCGCGCTCCGAGATAGGATATACAGCCTCAAGCGCTATATCGCTTGCCGTCGTACCGACTTTTATAAACGCCTGAAGCTTTTCCTCAATCCTTGTTTCAAGTGCGTCAAGGTCGTTCACATCACCAAGTCTTGCGATAAAGTCGTTATATTGTGCCGCCTCGATGTTCATTATCTTGTCAGCGCGGAATGCGGGAATTACCTTGAACTTGTAGTCCTTCTTTGCGATCTCCTCAAAGGTGGTCATATCGTCGAAGATTTCGTTGGTAGTAAAAAGGTGAGATACGTTTGAGCTTTCGATAAGCTTCTGGGGAGTAAGCTGATTTTCAATTATGTACGCGTTGCACTGATCCCAGATAGCCTCGGCATTTTGTTCGTTTATCTCAAGCTCACAGCCAAAGAAGTCCGAAAGCTCGACCTGTGACCAATGGTAAAGGGGATTGCCGAACGCGGTGCCGAGAGTCTTACAGTAGGCAAGGAATTTTTCCTTGTTTGTCGCATCACCCGTGATGAATCTCTCGTCAACGCCATAGTTTCTCATAAGACGCCACTTGTAGTGGTCGCCCGCAAGCCAGATCTCAAAAAGATCGGAGAAGGGCTTGTTTTCAAGTATCTGACGCTCGGGAAGATGGCAATGGTAGTCAAATATCGGCATTTTTTCAGCGAAATTGAAGTAAAGCTCCTCTGCCGTTTTGTTCTTAAGCAAAAAATTCTTCTTTATATAGCTCATTTTGATCTCCTTGATTAATTTTATAGTGTTACACCCGTTTTGTAGAACGCGATCTCGCGCACGTCTTCGCCAAGACATTTGTATTCACCATTTACGGTTTTGATGATAAGGTCGAAAAGCCCGTCTTCGTCCATCAAGTGTGCAGAAAAGTCGATCCAATTTTTCTTTTTCTCGGCAAGTGCCTTGTTCGTAGCTATTTTCATAGTTGGCACGAAGGTTGAAAATGGGGTTCCGCGGCCCGTTGTGAAGAGAACGATCTGACATCCCGCCGCGGCAAGCGCGGTAGAGGCAATAAGGTCGTTGCCGGGTGCGTTGAGCACTGACAAGCCGCTTTGCTTCTTAAGCTCGCCGTAATCAAGGACGTCCACTATCTTGCTTGAGCCCGCTTTTTTTATGCAACCGAGCGACTTTTCCTCAAGAGTAGTAATGCCGCCCGCCTTATTTCCGGGGCTGGGATTTTCATAAACGGGGAAGCCCTGCGAGGTGTAGTAATTCTTAAAATTCTCAATAAGCGCTTTATATCGCTCAAAGACCTCAATGCTCTCACATTGGTTCATCAAAATCTGCTCAGCACCGAACATTTCGGGCACCTCGGTGAGAATTGCAGAACCACCGGCGGAGATCACGCGGTCGCTGATTCTACCCACAAGGGGATTTGCTGTAAGTCCCGAGAAAGCGTCGGAGCCACCGCATTTAAGACCTATGGTAAGCTTTGAAAGAGGCAGCTTTTCTCGTTTAAGATGCTTTGCCTTATCTACAAATTCCTTTATGATATCAAGCCCATATTGATGCTCGTCGTCGACATCCTGACATTTAAAAAAGGCAATGTTTTCGCGTTTGTACGGCGCAAGATATTCCTTTATGCCGTCAAGCGTGTTATTTTCGCAACCAAGCCCGACGAAAAGCACGAAGGAGGCATTAGGATTGAGTGCCGTTGCGCAGAGAAGCTTTTTGATGTTTTCGTTGTCCTCTCCAAGCTGTGAACAGCCGAACTGATGCGTAAGGGCAAAAATTCCATCGATAGAGCCGCAAATAAGGCTCTGCGCCTCGCGTGCAAGGCGGATACAGACGTCGTTTACGCAACCAACAGTCGGGATAATGTATATCTCGTTGCGAATGCCCGCACCTCCGTCGGCACGGAGGTATCCGTTGAAATATTCCTCGGTCTTAGGTAATTCCTTCGCGCAATAGTTGTAGGTGTAGGAGAAATCCTCGTCAAGATGCGACCTTACGTTATGCGAATGCACCCACTCGCCTTTAGCGATATCCGCCGTCGCACGACCGATTATCTCGCCGTACTTGATGATATATTCACCGTTTTTTATATTTGAAAGGGCAAACTTGTGTCCCGTGGGGATTTTGTCGTTACCGACAAGACGAACGCCCACGTTGTCTTTTTCATTGATGGTTATGTAGTCCATATTTTCCCTCAAAGAAGGCTCTTGCCCTCGTCGATCGCCGCAAGGTCAGATTCGACTGCAGAAAGGAATCCCTTGTATGCGGTAAGATCCTCGCTCCAAACTGCAACGTCGCGCATAAAGTCAGCTACAGAGCCACCATTAGCGAAATACTCAAGATAAGGAAGATCGTCGATTATTTCTATCTCGCGGGTGGGAAGCTGAACGTAAAATTTGCCGTCCTTCTTTTCAAGTCTTTTGTAAAGATTCATAAGGTAAGCAAAGCCGACAGTCATATGAGGTGCGATCTTGCCATGCGTCTTGTAATAATCCTTGAAGGAGGGGAGAAGTCTTGCTTTCCACTTTGAGATACTGTTGAGCGCGATGCTTGTAAGCTGATGGTTGAGATAGGGATTGCCGAATCGGTCAAGCACGCTGTCCGCAAAGACCTTTGTTGAGGCAATATCGTCAGATACGAAGGGAACTATCTCGCCATCAAGCGTATCAAGCAGGTGTCTTGAAAGTGACGCGTCATTGATGCAGTCGTAAACGGTTACGGCACCGTGCCACAGTCCTGCTGGAACGAGATTGGTGTGACTTCCGTTAAGCACGCGAACCTTTCTCTTTTTATAGTAGCTTATGTCGTTGGTAAGCACGACCTCTACGTTATGCACGCCTTCTGAGATATACTTATCTATCTCGCCCTTTTTCTCAACAACCCAAAGCCCGAATGGCTCGCCGACAGTCATAAGGCCGTCGTCCTCGCCAAGAAGAGAAATAAGATGTTTCTTGGTTTCATCGTCACGGGGATATCCCGATACGATGCGGTCAACGAGAGTGTTGCAATAGAAGTTTTCGGTCTTGTTCCAAGACTTGAATTCTTCGGGAAGCGACCACAGATCGATATATTTTTCAACACAGGACGAGAGAGCGTCGGCATTGTTATCGATAAGCTCGCAGGGCATAAGATGAAGCCCCGAAAGACCTGCCTTGAACCTTTCGTAAAGGAATTTCGTCAACTTTGCGGGGTAGGTTATGCCGTCAAAGTCGTTGATGCTATCCTTATCCGAGAAGCAGATACCCGCCTCGGTCGTGTTGGATACTATTATCTTAAGCTCCTTGTCACGCGCGAGCGCGTAATAGCTGTCCGCGTCAACAAATGGGTTGATGACCTGCTTCACAACGTCTATGGGATATACGTCCTCAACGCCGCGGCCGTCCTTCGCGCCGCGAAGGATCACACTGTATTTATTATCTTGCGCATTAAATTTGTCAATCATTACGGGAAAATTGATCGGGATAACGATATTGACCTCGATTTCCTCTCCCTCATTTTTAAGAGCCTGGAAATATGCGTCCGCAAACGCGCGAAGGAAATTTCCCTCGCCAAACTGAAGTATCTTTATCATAGAATTACACCTCTGAATCGATTAAAAATCAAGAATATCAGCAGGGATTATTGCTATTTCACGCTTTCCGTTTTCGGTCGTGTCGTAGCTTATGTATTTGCCGCCCCAGACAAACTGCGCGTGAAGGTCGCAACGGACATCGGTGCATACGGGAGGCATTGTTTTTGCCTTGAGAAGCTCGCGCGCTTCTCCCGTCTTCATGCTATAGCCCTGAAGCGAGCGATAACCGCCGAAATCGTAGCCGTCGCCGATGATATAATTACCGTCGGGTGAGAGATTACAATGTATATCGCCGTTGATAACCTGCGAGAAGTAGGGAAGTCTGTATTCGATAGCCTCTCCGCTGTCAACATCGATTATAAACATACTACTCTTGCGTGTGCCAACGGTGCAATGCGCGAGAATATGTGAGCTGTCAACCCAGAAATAGTGTGAAACGTAGGTATTGAGCAGTACCGCGTGCGTGTTGCCGTTAAGATCGCCGATTACCATAGAGGTAGACCAAGGCTTGTTTGGAGCGGGGAAGTTGCGAACGAGCATAACGAAGCGGTCAGACGTTGTGTTGAAGGTTATGTGGTTGACAAGCACCTTCTGTTCATCGTCAAAGCCCGATATCTTTGCAAGTGAATCGTAGAAAAGTATCTGCTTCGAGTCGCCCTTTTCCATGTCGACAAGAAAAACTCCGTCGTTGTGAGGCGCGTTCACGTCCGAATACTCGTCGACAAATCCCGCGTATCCGTAGCCGGGGCGGAAGTCGAAGATGCGTCCGAAGTTTACCGCAAGTCCCCATTTCCCGTCGGGGGAGATGCAGGCTGTCGCGCGGTCAGCATACTTCTTCTCGCCGGTTACAAAATTAAGCGTCACGGTCTGGAATTTGCCGTTCTCAAAGACATTATAATAGACCGTGTCCTCGAGATAGGGGTGATATTGAAGCATCGCGCCCTGCTGGAAATTCCATGCCGTAGTTTCACCGATCTTATAAAACTTTTTGTCAACGAGGTATCCGACCTCGCAAATATCACTTGCGTCGGGTATTCTATCCATAAACTTTACCTTGTGGCAAAGGTGAGGCTTATCACCGACCGTTGCGCGCATGTCGTAATATCCGAAGAAGTAGTGGAAAGAGTCGTCGGGGGTTATTATTTTGCTTTTTTCAATATATTCGCTGATTATTGAACTCATTTGTCTGTCCTCCGGAATAAAATTCACTCGCTTTTTTTATCTGCGAATTTCTTAAAGCATTTCTGTGCCGCGAAATATGCAAGCTTGGGCTTTCTGTATTCGTTTACAAGTCCCTTGTTGTTAAAGCGGCGCGCGCGGGAAATTCCAGACTCCTTTGAGGTTCTCGCATCGGCAAACTGCCATATAAGAGAGCCTATAACGTTGGGGTAAGAATGGAACAGCTCAAGGCAGTGCGAGATAAGCTTTGCCTGATATTCCTCAGTCCATAGGAAATCATCATCGTCGTGGCATCCGTAAATAGCTGCCGCACCGAATTCGCTCATGATTATAGGCTTATCATCAAGTCCAAGCTCTTTTTGGCGTGCGCTGAATCGGTCAAGCATGCCCTGCCAGGAGTTAAGATCGCCAATGTACCAGCCGAGATATTGATTAAGACAGATAACGTCTGTAAATTCAAGGCTTATATCGGAGGAGGGAATATGTGATGCATATACTACAAGACGGTTACCGCCGTTTGTTTTCAGAAATTCGTAGTAAAGTTTTGACATGTCGTAGCCTGCCTTTGTGTTGGCAAGAATTTCGTTGTGCATACCCCACATAACGATAGACGCGTGGTTGTAGTAATATTTGAGCATCTCGCGGTGCATCTCAAGACCTCGGTGAACAACCTTTTGTTCACCGAGAGCCTGTTCGGAGAATCCGCAGCCCCAAATCGGGATCTCGCTCCAGAACATAATACCGCGCTCATCAAGCATATCAATAAATTCATGAGTGT
Source organism: Clostridia bacterium (assembly GCA_017504625.1). Classification (GTDB taxonomy): domain Bacteria; phylum Bacillota; class Clostridia; order Oscillospirales; family CAG-272; genus SVTX01. Next base: position 17,117 of record JAFVQU010000009.1, read on the forward strand.
TGGGATAGTGCGATCCGCGGATGAAGTTGCATCCCATCTCGGTAATAAGTGCGATGTCACGATCCATAAGGCTATGCGGGAAGGCAAAACCAAGCTCGGGATGCTCTTCGTGGCGGTTTACGCCCATGATCTCGACCTCGTTACCGTTGAGAAGAATTTTATTATCTTTGACCTCGATCCTTCTGAATCCAACTCGATCGTAAAGAACATCGTCATCGGTAGAGGTCGTAACGGTATAAAGATTACCCTTGCCGATATCCCAGAGCTTGATATTTTCAAGCTTTATGCCCGATACGCTAACTTGCTTGTATTCGCGTGCGTTGATAGTTACCCTTTCGGAATACGCGGTCTCGCCGATCTTGACTGTAATCGCGGTTTCAGTTGCATTATCTTTGGTGTTGTAAAGCTCAATTTCAAACGAGCAATCCGCACTTGACAAATCTTGTGAAAGCGCATAATCAAATTTGTTGGAAATAATCGCAACACCGTCAAGCTTGTGCGCGTATACGCTTCTGATGATACCGCCGTGATGATACCAGTCAACGTGAGCTTGGGGAATGGAATATGCGTCGAAATGGTTGTCGACGCGCACGGTTATCTTGTGGAAGCCGGCTGTAAGATCATCGATCTTGAAATCAAACTCGCAAAAGCCGCCGTAGTGGTTTCCAAGGTAGTTTCCGTCAAACCATACGTCAGCCTCGGTCATTACAGCCCCAAATGAGAGAAAAAGGCAACCGCCGTCAAAGTAGAAGTCCTTTTCATACCAAACTGCGCCCTCGTATGTGAATAGGTCCTTGTGAGTTGCCCATACCGACGGAACGGATGTGTTTCTGCCTTCAGGCATACTCTCGTACCATTTTTCATTTATGCCGACGTTCTCGCTATCAACGCGCATTTTCCACACGCCGTCAAGACATTTTATCGTTCTTTTAGCAAATCGGTCAAATATTCTTCCCATAAAATTTCAGTCCTCCGTTAAGGATCAATTTGTTCTACATCTTCATTATACCACGTTGAGACTTGACTTTCAATACAAAAAATGATATAATATCCCCATATTACATATATATTTCAAATTGTGGAGGGGTAAAAATGCGCTTTATCGAAATTGAAAAAGCGGTGCAGATGGGAAATTGGAATATGAAGGATCTGCACTCGCACGCACACTACGAGATATATTATTTGTACAAGGGAAGCAGAACATTTTTGCTTTCAAACGCGATCTACGTTCTTGACGCACCCGTTTTGGTAGTGATACCTCCATATACTATGCATAAGACCGAGGGAGGACCGTTTGAAAGATACAATATCGACGTGTCAAGCGGGTATCTCAACGATTTTCAGCGTGATGTGCTTGACAGTATAGCATTGCGTCGTATTGCAACGAGCGCGGAGCATTCAAAGGAGCTTTTAAGACTTTTGCGCGAGATGGCTGCGATTGATAAAAAGCACAAAAAATCCGCGCACGAAATAAACGCATTATTTTCGTATTTTATCTATATGTTAAGCAAAAATGAGGTCGGCGGAGATGAGGTCTTCGATGAAAACAAGATGTCGCCCTTAGTTCTTCGTATAATCAATTATTTTAACGAGAACTTCGGTGAGAGGATAACTCTTGAAGATCTGTCGCGTGATTTTTTTGCATCGAAAACAACATTGATATATCATTTTAAAAAGTACACGAACTGCTCGCCTATCGACTTTTTGCTTAACGTCAGAATCACAAAGGCAAAGGAACAGCTTGTCAATACCAAGAAAAGCGTTGAGATGATCGCACACGATTGCGGTTTTTCCTCGGCAAATTATTTTGGACTGATATTCAAGAAAAAAGAGGGAATGTCCCCCGCAAATTACAGAAAATATCAAAGAAGCAAGTTTTAGAGAAGAAGTCCTCCGTTTTTTGCAAAAAAACTCGGTTTTGAAGAAAATATTTACATTTTCCTATTGAAAAAAAGGTAAAAAAGTGGTATAAATAAAATTGGTAATTTTTTGTGCCGTAAAATAGGCAAAATCTATCTGCAAAATTAAAGGAGCAACGAAAATGAAGAAGCTTTACGAAGGAAAAACAAAGGACGTTTACGCTCTCGATAACGGAAACGTTATGCTTAAGTTTAAGGACGACTGCACCGGCAAGGACGGCGTGTTTGATCCCGGTGAGAACAGCGTAGGACTGACCATCGAGGGTATCGGCAAGGCTAACCTTGAGACCTCTGTATATTATTTCGAGCTTTGCAAGAAGGCAGGCATTAAGACTCACTACGTATCAGCTGACGTTGAGAACGCAACGATGGAGGTTCTTCCCGCAGAGTGCTTCGGCAAGGCTCAGGGCGGTAACGGTCTTGAGGTTATTTGCAGACTCGTTGCAACCGGTAGCTTTATCCGCAGATACGGCGAGTACATCAAGAACGGTACAAGACTTGAGGGTGGATACGTTGAGTGTACCTTCAAGAACGATGAAAAGGGCGATCCGCTTGTAACAGGTGAGGGCCTTGTTGCACTCAAGGTTATGACCGCGGAGATGTTCGAGAGCCTTAAGGCTCAGACTCTCGCTATTACCAAGATCGTGGCAGACGACCTTAAGACTATAGGTCTTGATCTTTGGGATATCAAGTTTGAGTTCGGCTACAACAACGGCGAGGTTATCCTTATCGACGAGATTGCTTCGGGTAACATGAGAGTTTACAAGGGTGACACTATCGTTGAGCCTACCGAGCTTACAAAGCTTATCCTCAACAGATAATTGTTGAAAATCTTACGGGGCTGTTGCGCCTATTTGCGCCGCGGCCCCGCATTTTCGCGTAGAGATATTGACGGTGACGGAGGTGATAATTATGAATACGCAAAGCGAAAGAGAGCACAGGTTTGGTGTTGGCACAAAAGAGCTTAATTTGCCTTTTCTGATTACCTGCGTGACCTTATTTATAGTTGCCGCTATCGCATCCCTGATCTCACTTTTCTCATTGCTTATCCCTTCGATCGCGAAAAGCTTGTTTTTAACAATAGAAAATAGCGGTATAGCCGATATTGACTCGATTATAGCATGGTTTGCAGTATGCGTCGGAATAAGATTTTTTGTTGCAGTGTTCTGCACGTTTTACGCAATAGGACTTACAATGGCGGCTGTCGAGGTGTTGCATCCCGAAAGAGAAGCGCATTATTGCGGATGGAGAGTTATAAGTGGGGTAAACCGTGTCGTAAGATGGATTTGGATATTCATTTGTGCGGGACTCGGTGTTGCGTTCGTCGTGCGCTTCGTGCCCTATTTTATATCGCACATAAATAATCACGAGGGAGTATTCTATATTGCAGGCCTCTTTTTATACGAGGGCATGTGTCTGACATTCTTTTGCATAGTGGCGTATATTTTGTACCGTTGCTTTGGCGAGCTTGAGGACAGCGCGGATTGCATGTTCTATATGTTTACAACCCGTAAGATATGCGACCTTCCTCCCACCTCGTATGCCTTTATGATAGTCCTTGCGGTAATGAGCGTGATCTTTGCATACGTAAGCAGAGGCGATATCTTCGTGTCCTTGGCGCTTATTCTTCCCGCGGTAGCGTTTATCTTCACGGGTGTATGGTTTAAACGGCTTAAAAGCAGCATCGAGTGGATAAAATATCAGGAAGAGAAGAAGAAAAAGCAAGACAACCGATAATTTTGCGATACAATAAGACGTCGAAATTATTTTAACATAAAACAAACCCAGAAAGGTAAATTTCCGTGGCAGATTTAAGAAACGAAATTAACAGAAGAAGAACATTTGCGATAATCTCTCACCCCGACGCGGGTAAGACTACGCTTACAGAGAAGTTTTTGCTTTACGGAGGCGCGATTCAGACCGCGGGCTCTGTTAAGGGAAAACAGAGCGACAAGCACGCGGTTTCGGACTGGATGGAGCTTGAAAAGCAGAGAGGAATCTCGGTAACGTCGTCGGTAATGCAGTTTGAGTACGAGGGATATTGCATCAATATACTTGATACCCCCGGTCACCAGGACTTCTCGGAGGATACCTACCGTACGCTTATGGCGGCGGATTCCGTAGTAATGGTAATCGATGCTGCAAAGGGTATCGAGCCGCAGACAAGAAAGCTGTTTAAGGTAGTTGCGGCAAGAAATATTCCGATATTTACCTTTATAAACAAGCTTGACCGCGAGGCAAGAGATCCCTTTGACCTTATGGACGAGCTTGAGACCGAGTTCGGTATAGGCACGTATCCTATGAACTGGCCGATCTCCTGCGGTCAGACCTTCCGCGGCGTTTACGACAGAGAAAAGAAGTGCATTCTTACCTTTGACAACGCTCACGGCGGACGCGAGAGATTGCGCGCTATTGAGTGCGATATTGCCGACAGAGAAAGACTTGATTCACTCATCACTCACGATCTTGCCGAAACGCTTGTCGAGCAGGTAGACCTTCTTGACGGCGCTGGCAATGATTTTGATATTGATATGGTAAGATGCGGTAAGCTTTCTCCCGTATTCTTCGGTTCGGCGCTCAACAACTTCGGTATCGAGCCCTTCCTTGAAAGCTTCCTTCAGATGACTACCTCTCCGCTTACCCGTCAGACCGTTTCGGGTGAGGTCGATCCCTTTGACGATCATTTTTCGGCATTTGTATTCAAGATTCAGGCGAATATGAACAAGGCTCACCGCGACAGAATCGCCTTTATGCGAATCTGCTCGGGTAAGTTTGAAAAGGGCAAGGAATATCTCCACGTCAGACCCAACAAAATGATAAAGCTCACCCAGCCTCAGCAGATGATGGCGCAGGAGAGAGAAATAATCAACGAAGCGTATGCGGGAGATATTATCGGCGTGTTCGATCCCGGTATCTTCTCGATCGGCGACACGATCTGTGAGCCGCCCTTGAAGGTCGAGTTCCGCGGCATTCCCACCTTCGCTCCCGAGCATTTTGCCGTTATCGAGCAGATAGACTCTATGAAGCGTAAGCAGTTCCAGAAGGGAATGGAGCAGATAGCCGAGGAGGGTGCGATACAGATATTCTTCCTCCCCGACGCGGGTATGGAGAGAGTTATCGTCGGAGTTGTCGGTCTGCTTCAGTTTGACGTTCTGAAGTTCAGAATGCAGAGCGAATACGGCGTAGGTTTTTCAAGAATGGATCTGCCTCACGACCAGATAAGATATATTGATAAATGTCCCGTTGATCCCAAGAGGCTTATTCTTTCGGGCGACACAAGACGCGTTGTTGACGTAAAGGGAAACAGCCTGCTCGTTTTCCCCGGTACGTGGGCAGTAAACTGGGCGCTTGAAAATAACGAGGGACTTGAGCTTTCTGAGTTCAAGCGCTGGTAATCGTTTTTACAAGGTGAAATCATGGATACTATAAAGATTGAAAAGGGAAACACCTTGATGATCGCGCATCAGGGCGGTACGGTGGCTGCGACGGGAAACTCAATTCCCGCGTTTCGCGATTTTATCACGCGAAGCTGGTTTGGTGCCGAGTGCGATGTAAGGGTAACTGCAGATAAGAGGTTTGTTATTCATCACAATCCCATCATCATAAACGGTGACGAGGAGATACACATTGGCGCGAGTGAGCTCGCAAAGATAAGGGAGGCAAATGCTTTTCCTGAAGATTTGGGCTATTCAGATAATGATCTCAAGGTGCCTACCTTTGAAGAATACCTTGAAATCTGCAAGTCGGGCGGTAAACACTGCATCATCGAGCTTAAAGGTCCCTATGATAGAGAGGATATCGAGCGACTTATCAACATCATAAGGGATTACGACTATCTTGACAGGTCAATATTTATTGATTTCAACCTTGAGCATTGCAAGATCATCAGAGAATTGCTTCCCAATGCAAAAATACAATGGCTGATTGCGATAGGACAGTACAATGATGAGGTTCTTGAGATGATGGATAAATACGGCCTTGACCTTGACATCAACATTTATGAGGTCAATCAGAAGATCGTTGACGACGCACACGCGCACGGACATCTGGTCAATCTTTGGACTTGTGACGACGCTGAGCAGGCAAAGCCCTTGCTTGCTCTCGGAGTTGACTATTTGACAACTAACGTGCTTGAATAAAAAGAAAACGGAGTGCTTCGGCACTCCGTTTTGTGTGTTTAATTAATATGCGATAGTTGTCATAAGCGCGTACTCGGGCTGAGATACGTCAAGGCGGGAGGACTGAACCACGATGGGCTGATCGCTCTCAACAAGCACTGCGTAGGGAGTGTTGCGGGGGATCTTCTTACCGTCCTCGGTAACCACCTTGTCAAGACGGATGTGGTTTGTTCTGTCATTCTTGCAGACAGCCTTGATATTTCTCATAGGCTCTGCGTCCTCGAAATAGAGGGTTATATTGATGTTTGCATCCTTGCCTGATACGTTGAGAACGCAAATAGCCTCGTGGCTGACGTATTCTCCCTTAACGGTGTCGCTCATATAGCCGTCGGCTATCATCCAGACGTTTTTTCCGTACATAATTATACTTTCCTTTCACATACCGCAAAAGAGCGGTTTTCTATTACGTTAAGTATATCATCTGTGGGCAAAATTGTCAAGACGGTAGTGAAGGCTTTTTTGTTTTTTCGCTTATTTTCCGCTACCCGAGCAGGAGATCGAGGCGGTGAAAAGACCGTAGTTGAGCTGTCCTATCTCAATCTTGCCCCAATCCTCGTAAGAGCCGTTGTAATACACCGTTTTAAGATTGTCGCAGTTGTAGAATGCCATATCAGATATGCGTCTGACCTCGGAGGGAATCTCAATGCTTGACGCGCCCGATGCGGCGGGATAATGCAGGAGCGTGGAAAGGTCGGAGGAATAAAGCGCTCCGTCAATATCGCGGAACGCGATATTGGTAGCGTCGACCGAGATGTAAACGAGGGCAAGGCAGTTACCGAAGGCTCTCGCGCCTATTCGGGTGACGGTTGAGGGTATCTGCACGGTTCTGATGCTTTTGTTGCCGTAGAATGCAAGGTCGTCGATCGATGTCACGATGTCGCCCGACGGACTTTTTTCGGGAATAACAACGCAAAGATCGGTTATATCTCCGATGCCGCTGACCGCGCAGGTGCCGTTGCCGTAAGAGGTGAATTTAAGACTTTTTTGCGGTATGGGGGCTTCTTGCTTCTCGCTCTCGGATTCAATTTCGCTCGTTTCTTCGTTGCGGTTATTGTTGTCTGTGGGCGTGATATGCTCAAGATTGACAAACGAGTTTACCTCGCTTGAGTTTTCGCGATTAATGTCATTGTTTTGCTTGTCGTCGTTCTTCTTTTTACACGCGCCAAGCGAAAGTGCAGAGAATATAAGTATTGCCGAAAGTATGGTGCACAGTATTTTCTTTTTCATTTTTTAAACTTCCTTTCTTTGACACGGAAAGCTTCCGTGTCGCGCATTTTTGCGGATATACCGCGCTTATTTGGTGTCTGCAAACCCTAAAAAAATTATATCAACCGCCGTTGGCGGTGTCAATAAAAACCGTGCGACCGAAACCGAGCCAATTTGTCCATTGTTGCATTATTTTAATAAAAAGAGGCTTATTTTGACCAATTTCTCACAAAAAAATCGTGCGACAATATTCGCAAATCTTGACAAGACCTGTATTTTATGGTACAATTACTCATAATCCTATAGACGCGAGGTGATAAAGCCTATGAAAAAAAGGATAGTAACTATAAGCCGTGAATTCGGAAGCGGCGGACGTACCATTGGTAAGCTTGTTGCCGATAAGCTTGGCTACAAGTTTTATGATACTGAAATAATTGAACGAGTTATTGAGGAAACCGGACTCGCGCGCGAGATCGTTGAGAAATACGACGAGTACGCAACGCATAAGAACAGCTTTCTTTATTCGATCGCGGTAAACGCGGGCGGAGATAATTACAGCGGTCTGTCCTTTGCAAATCGCGTTCAGGTCGCGCAGGTCAATCTGATAAAGAAGCTCGCACAGGAGGGTAACTGCGTCATTATGGGTAGAGGTGCGGACTATATTCTCCGTGAAAGAGAGGATTGCCTCAACGTGTTTATACGTGCTGATATGGGCTTCCGTGCACGTCACGTGCTTGAAAATTACGGTGAGACTGACGTTAAGATCGAGGACAGACTTCGCGACAAGGATGTCAGACGTAAGGTGTTCTATCGCTCATTTGCCATGAGAGAGTGGGGAGCTTGCGAAAATTACAATCTTATGCTCGACAGTGGCGCCATCGGTATTGAAAAATGCGCGGATATAATCTGCAGTATCGTAAAAGAATAAAAAGGTGAATTTATCTGAGCTTTCGGTCACTTGCGCGTGCCGAAAGCTCTTTTTTTGTTAATAAATGTATACTTATACAAATAAAGTGAATAAAAAATCGGAAAAACGCAGAAAAATTAGTGAAAAGTGAAAAAATCGGTTGACAAGTATATAAAAGAGTGGTATAATAAATGTACTTTATTTTAATAAAGCGTAAGGCGTTTTTTTCGTACGATAACGAAAGCTTTTCGCTGATTTTTATTCAAAGAACGGAGACCCTCAAAAATGAAAAAGTTAGTTTGTATTCTTCTTGCGGCACTTATGTGTATCTCTGCGGTGGCGTTTACCGCTTGTACTCCTGTCGATAACGCCGACGACGGCAAATACGTTGTCGGTATCTGTCAGCTCGTAACTCACCCTGCTCTTGACCAGGCAACTCAAGGCTTCAAGGATGCAGTTATTGCGGGACTTGGCGAAGAGAACGTAGAATTTATCGAACAGAATGCAGGAAACGATATTCCTCTTTGCACCCCCATCGCAAACGATTTCGTTTCTAAGAACGTAGATCTTATTATGGCTAACGCGACCCCTGCGCTTCAGGCGGCTGCTTCGGCTACCATTGATATCCCGATCCTTGGTACCTCCGTTACTGAATACGGCGTTGCTCTCGGAATCAACGATTTCGACGGACTTGTTGGCGGAAACATTTCCGGTACCAGCGACCTCGCTCCTCTTGACGAGCAGGCTCAGATGATCATAGACCTTTGCCCCGAGGCAGATAAGATAGGCCTTCTTTACTGCTCTGCTGAGCCAAATTCCAAGTATCAGGTTGACGAGGTTAAGAAGTTCCTCGTAGAAAAGGGATTTGCTGCAGACAACGTTAAGGAGTTCGCGTTTACCGACTCCAACGACGTTTCAGCGGTAGCTGCGGCTGCGGCTGAATTCAGCGACGCTATTTACGTTCCTACCGATAACACCGTTGCAAGCAACACCGAAATAATCAACAGCATTTGTCTCGCTGCAGGTGTTCCCGTAATTGCAGGTGAAGAGGGCATATGCTCGGGTTGCGGTATTGCCACTCTCTCTATCAGCTACTATGATCTCGGTTACCTTACCGGTGAAATGGCAGTAAAGATACTCAAGGGCGAGGAAAAGGTCTCCAAGATGCCCATACAGTACGTTACCAATCTCAAGAAGAAGTACAACAAGGCTAACTGTGATGCTCTTGGAATAACTGTTCCCGAAGACTACGTTGTTATTGAATGACCACTCAGGAGAATAACTGATGAATTTTATTGTAAGCCTTTTTAAATCAATGCCCGGCGCTATTTCCCTCGGACTTATCTGGGGAATAATGGCAATAGGTGTTTACATAACCTATAAGATTCTCGATGTAGCGGATCTTACCGTTGACGGCTCGATTTGTACGGGCGCTTGCGTCTGCGCAATTCTTGTGTCAAGCGGTGTGAACGTCTGGGTGGCTTTATTCCTAGCGGTCGTGGCAGGTATGCTTACCGGACTTATTACGGGATTTTTTCATACCGTGCTTGGTATTCCCGCAATACTCTCGGGAATACTTACCCAGCTTATGCTCTGGTCGATAAATCTTAAGATACTCGGCAGAGCTAACCTTGGTATCAACGCAAGAAACATAAAGGTCATAGTCACTCAGCTTGATAAGAGCAAAGCGATAATGGCGCTTGTGGGCTTCGTTGCGGTCGTTATTTTGGTGTTGTATCTTTTCTTCGGAACAGAACTCGGATGCTCGCTCCGTGCCACCGGCTGTAACCAGAAAATGAGTAATGCACAGGGAATAAATAACAAATTCAATAAGATACTCGGTCTCATTATTTCGAACGGTCTCGTAGCGCTTTCGGGAGCTTTGCTCGCGCAGTATCAGGGATTTGCCGATATAAATATGGGACGAGGAGCAATAGTTATCGGTCTTGCGGCGGTCATAATAGGAGATGCTATATTCGGGCATATCTCTATAAATTTTGGCGTAAGACTTGCGGGAGTGGCGCTTGGAGGTGTTATATACTACGTCGTGTACCAGATCGTCGTTTGGCTTGGTCTTGACCCCGAGCTTCTTAAGATGCTTTCCGCTATCGTTGTTGCGATATTCCTTGCTATTCCATACGTTAAGAGCTCCTATTTCTCATACACGCCTCAGTTCAAGGCAGAGAGAAAGGCTCGTCGCTTTGCCGCAAGAGCGACAAAAAAGGCAAAGGGAGGTAATGAGTAATGCTTGAATTAAGACATATTACCAAAACCTTTAATGCCGGAACGGTAAATGAAAAGGTAGCTTTGAACGATATCTGCCTCAAGCTTGAGGAGGGCGATTTCGTAACTATCATAGGCGGGAACGGTGCGGGAAAATCAACAATGCTCAATGCAATTGCGGGCGCTTGGTTGCCTGATTGCGGCTCCATAATAGTTGACGGCGTTGACGTTACGGACATGCCTGAATATAAAAGAGCAAAATTCCTTGGTAGCGTTTTCCAGGATCCCAGAATGGGAACCGCTACGGATATGTGGCTTGAGGAAAACCTCGCTATTGCAAAGAGACGCGGCGAAAGGCGCACTCTCCGTTGGGCAATAACAAGAAAGGAAAGAGAAGAGTACCAAGAGCTTTTAAAGCAGCTCGATCTTGGTCTTGAACACAGACTTACAACAAAAATGGGTCTGCTTTCGGGCGGTCAGCGTCAGGCGGTGACCTTGCTTATGGCGACTATGAGAAAGCCAAAGCTTTTGCTTCTTGACGAGCATACTGCGGCGCTTGATCCCAAGACCGCGGCAAAGGTGCTTGAGATAACAGACAAGCTTATTACCGAAAACAATCTTACCGCGCTTATGGTAACTCATAATATGAAGGACGCTATTGCGCACGGTAACAGACTTATAATGATGAACGCGGGCAAGATCATAATTGACGTCAGCGGCGAGGAAAAGAAAAAGCTCACCGTTGAAACGCTTCTTGACGCATTCTCAAAGGCAAGCGGAGCAGAATTTGCAAGTGACAGAGCTTTGCTTGGATAAATCAAAAATGGCGGGATATCCCGCCATTTTAATTTGTCGTTGGTTCCTTGCCAAAGCCTTTTATGCACAGGGCAACGATAGGGCCGATGAAGATACCTAAAAAGCCGGTAAACTTAATTCCGAGGTACACCGATGCGAGAGTTGCCAAAGGGTGAAGTCCAATGCTTCCGCCCACTATACGAGGCTCGACAAGCTGTCGCACGATAAGGACGACGCCGTATAAAATAAGCAATCCCGAGCCAAGACTTGCGTTTCCGGAGATAAGCGAGAATACCGCCCACGGAATAAGGATCGTTCCCGTGCCGAGTATTGGAAGAATATCGACTACGGCGATGAGGATAGCAAGCAAAAGAGCGTATTTGGCGCGAAGTATCGAAAGACCGATGAAAATTTCAAGAAATGTGAGAAGCATAATGAAAAAATATGCTTTGAGATATCCGGCAACCGTTTTTTTAAGTCTGTTGCTGATCAAGGGAAGCTTTTTTTGCCACGAATCAGGTAAGTATGATCTCATTCCGCGGCTTATACTGCCTCGATCGGTCGAAAAATAAAATGCGGATATAAGAAAGACCACGGTGAAAAATATAAACGCGGGAACGCTTGCGACGACCTTGACTGCAATTGACGGAATGGAGGCGCTCACCGAGCTGACAATTGAGCTTAGCGCGTCCTCAATAAGACTGTTTACGTCAATTCCTACCTGAGAAAAGAATCTCTCACCTATCTTTGCAACAGATGGATTTACGCTTCCGATCCGTGCGGATAGACTATCAATGGTATCACTTATAAGACTTGGATCGTTTGCAAGTCTGTCAACGAGATTTCCCGTTTCCTTGATAAGCCTTGCACCTGCCAGGCAGACGAGAATGCTTATAGCGGAAAAGAGAATGACTACGAGAGAGCCCGAAATTAATCTGCGCGATATTTTGGTCTTGGCAGACAGCTTTTTTGACAAGGGAGAGATTATTGCCGCCACGGCCGCGCCGAGAAGAAATGGCATTACCGCCCCAAGCGCGTATTTGATAAATAGCCAAAGGGACAGGAAAATGCCTGCGGCAATTACAGTTATATTTGCCGCTTTTTTGTAATCTTTGTCCATTTTGTTCACCCCCGCATCTTTTAAATTATTATGTTCAAATTAATGTAAAATATTTCTTTGTACCAAAATAATTCTTGACAATAAGGCGCGTCGGTGATAAAATTAATTAGTATTTTTCTGAAAGGAAATTAAAAATGAAAAGATTTGTTAAAATTATCAGTATTATTCTTGCAATTGCGGCTGTAGCTGTATTTGCCGCAGCTTGTGGCGAAGCAACGGGTAAGGCTAAATATGATACCGCGCTCACGGGCGAGGGAATTGACGTAAGAATGTCAATGGTTGCCAATGAGATCGACAAATACGAGGTGTCCGATTTCGTTTCTTCAAAGCAGAAGAGTGATTTCGTTCTCATAAAGGTCAAAAACTACGGAGAGATCGTGGTAGCGCTTCGCCCCGACATTGCTCCGATAACGGTAAAAAACTTTAAATCGCTCGTATCTCAGGGCTTTTACACCGATACGGTATTTCATCGCGTAATTGAGAATTTTATGATCCAGGGCGGCGGATTTACCTACGTGGGTAACAAGTTGACCGAGAGAGATGCGGCTACCATCAAGGGCGAATTTACCGCCAACGGAGTAAACAATAACCTTGCTCATATAAGAGGCGTTATCTCTATGGCAAGAGTCGGCGGCATGAACGATTCAGCATCCTCGCAGTTCTTTATTATGCATGCTACAAACTCAAATCTTGACCGTCAGTACGCCTCGTTTGGCTACGTTCTTGCGGGAATGGACGTTGTTGATGCAATTGCGGTATGTGAGTGCGATAAGAGCGATCCCAACGCGCCTGTGCCCGTAGAGCCGGTCGTTATTGAATCTATAACCTTTGTTCAGCCTAAGTGATTTTATGCTATTTGACTAATATCCGCCATTTGATGCGTCGATATTATGTAAAAGCAACAAATATAAAAAAATTTGAAAAAATTTCAAAAAAGTCTTGCATTTAAGATAAAAATGTGATATTATATATAGGTGCATGCGGCGGCAGGCCTGATGTACCCTCTCAGACGGAGGGCGGCCGTGCATCATTGATGTAATACAAATTTTACACGGAGGTAGGAAAAAATGCCGAATATTAAGTCCGCAAAGAAGCGCGTTAAGGTTATCGAGAAGAAGACTCTTCAGAACAAGATGTTCAAGTCCTCTATGAAGACCGAGGTTAAGAAGTACAACGCAGCAGTTGCATCCGGCGACGTAGCAGCAGCTGAGGCAGCTTACAAGGCAGCTACTAAGAAGATCGACGTAGCAGCAAGCAAGGGCATTATCCACAAGAACGCCGCAGCTCGTAAAAAGAGCCAGTTCACCAAGGCGCTCAACGGAATGCAGAAGTAATTAAATTAAAAAAGAGCCTCTCCCAATAACCCACGGAAGAGGAGCAAATAAATAACGGTATGTAAGGCACTCACCCTTGCATACCGTTATTTATTTTTATACAGTTTTATTCGTAAACAATAGATATTGCCCTTTGCAGCAGGTCTGCGGTTAAAATTGCGCCTGCGCTGATTCTTGCGGTGTATTTTGCATCGGCCTTAAAAAAGTATGTGCGTGCAACCGATTCGAATTCATAAAGCAGATAGTTGTGAAGAACCTCACAATACACGTCAAAATATATCGGCACGCTGAAATCCGTACTGTCAAGATATGCCTTGGCGGACTCAAGCGTTTCATATTCTCCGTCGGTAATGCAGATTGCCATAAATTCGTAATTGTCTTTATAAGCCTCGTAAACCGTCTGAATCGCGACGAGCTCCTCGCGGCTGTATGTATACCACGATGCCCAGAAAAGAACGACGATGGGCTTTCCGGCAAGGTCTGATCTCTTGACGTCGTTACCGTCCATATCTATAACGGTAAACTCGGCGCTCATATCTATCTTGACGGGAGGGGAGGGGGGAGTGCTTTCGGAAGAGGATTCTTCGCTTGTGTCCCCGCCTTCATCTTCGCTTGTGTCCTCACTTGCATCTTCACTTGGTTCCTCGGAGGGACTTTCGACCGTTTGCTCGGTAGCAACCTCTCCTTTTACGTTATCGAATTTCTTGCTTGCTACGTTTAAAAGTAGTGCAAACAAGATAATTGCGATCACAATGATTATTAAATTTTTCACGGAGAATCTGACCTCCAATCCAATAAATTTGAATGGGCGATAGAAATATCAGCCCTTTTCCTTGTAGTAGAGCATACAGTGGCAATATCCCTCAAATTCGGGATCTTCCATTTGCTCTCTGAATTCCTGACAGATGCACTTGAATTCCTCAAGCTTGGGTAAGCGGCAGGGACAGTAGCCGTCCTTGCGCTTTAGCCCTTCCTTGATCCTTGCAACTACCTCTTTGTCCTCGTTAAGTCTGATCTTAGGTTTTCTTTCCATAGTTTTTACTGCTTGTTCGCGTTCATTTTTAGATACGCGTTGATAAATCCGTCGATGTTTCCGTCCATAACAGACTGGATGTTGCCGTCCTCAAAGCCTGTTCTCGTGTCTTTTGCGAGAGTGTAGGGCATAAATACGTAAGAACGAATCTGCGCGCCCCACTCGATATTTGTCTTGTTACCCTGAATCTCCTCGATGGTGTCAAGACGCTCGCGGAGCTTTATTTCCATAAGCTTTGCCTTAAGCATCTTGAGCGCGGTTTCCTTGTTCTGAAGCTGGCTACGCTCGGTCTGACAACCTACAACGATACCCGTAGGCTTGTGAACGATTCTGATTGCAGAGTCGGTCTTGTTAATGTGCTGACCACCTGCGCCTGACGAACGGTGCGCGGTTATTTCAAGGTCCTCGTCGCGAAGAACTACCTTATCGACGTCTTCAAACTCGGGCATTACTTCAATAGATGCAAAGCTGGTCTGTCTTCTGCCTGCGGCATCGAAGGGAGAAACGCGCACAAGTCTGTGAACGCCGTTCTCACTCTTGAGATATCCGTATGCGTTAAGACCTTCAACGGTGATCGTCGCCGACTTGATGCCTGCCGCATCACCGTCGAGCCAGTCAACGAGCTTAACCTTGAAGCCGGATTTTTCAGCCCATCTGTTGATCATACGGTAGAGCATCTGCGCCCAGTCCTGAGCCTCAGTTCCGCCTGCGCCGGGATGGAAGGATACGATGGCGTTGTTTTTGTCATATTCCTCGCAGAGAAGAACCGAGATTCGCTCTCTTTCCGCGATAGCTTCGATTTCGGCAAGCTCGCTTTCAACCTCCTCGATACAGCTCTCGTCGTTTTCCTCGATAGCCATCTCGGCAAGCGTGATGGTGTCCTCAAGGCGAGCGCAGAGCTTTTCGTAGTCCTCAATGGTATCTCTTGCCTGCTTTATTTCCTGAGTTATTTTATTTGCCTCGTCGGGCTTGTTCCAGAAGTTAGGGTCAAGCGTCTGAGCCTCAAGCTCTGCCGCTCTTGCTTTAAGGTCCTCAATTCTGAGGGCGTTTCCAAGCTCCTTGATCTCGGGACGCATGCCAATAAGGGTGTGTCTTGCTTCTTCAAGTGCAATTATCATGTTTTTATCCTCTCTTGATCAGTTGAAAAATTCGGTGTAATGGCGTTTGGGGGATAAATTGCTATTTATATCAATATTATTGCCACAATAAGTCATCTTACATTATATCACATATTTTAATTGAATGCAAGAGGTATTTTTCAGATTGTTGGGAGCAAAATATAGTGTGTTACTATTGACTTTTATCTATAAAACAATTATAATTATAATGTATAAATATATTTAAAAGGAGGTTTTTTCAATGAAGGTTACCAAGGAATCGATCATCGGCGATATTCTCGATCTTGACAGAGGAACTGCTGAATTTTTCTTTGAGATCGGTATGCATTGTCTTGGCTGCCCCGCATCGCGTGGCGAGTCTATTGAGGAGGCTTGCGCGGTACACGGTACCGATGCAGACGAGCTTGTTGCTAAGATCAACGCTTATCTTGAGAATAAGTAAGTGATTTTTATGTTACTTTCCTGCCATCAGCTGCAGGAAAGTAACCAAAGGAAAGCCGTTCAAGGGAAGAGGAGGTCTTCGTGACTGACAGACTTCGCTAGTCAGTTTTACTTCGACATCCTCTCCCCTTAAATATCCCCTCACCTCTTTTCGCAAGCGAAAAGGAACAACGTATATTTGTGAGGGAGGACTATTTCATTACTTTGATTTTCATAGAGCTATAATGGCTTGATTAAATAAATTCATTTAAAGTTTTTGGGATTCTTAACCCCTTTTTACAAAAAGGGGTTAAGTCCCCGAAGGGAAATATAATTACATGATACTTGACGTAAGACTCAGGGCGGCGGCGGATATGGTGCCACGCGGAGCAAGGCTTGCCGACATCGGAAGCGACCACGCGTATTTGCCTATAACGCTTTGTCTTGAAGAAAAGATTGACTGCGCGCTCGCGTCCGACATAAACGAAGGACCCGTGGCGGCGGCAGTTGCGAACATAAAAAAGAATAATCTTGAGGGTAGGATAGAGGCTATCAGGGCAGACGGACTTGCGTCGGCACACGAATTTGCGCCCGACTGCATAACGGTGCTTGGAATGGGCGGCGAGCTTATCGTGAGCATCCTGTCGGCGGCGGAGTGGATACGTGACGGACGAATCACGCTCATTCTTCAGCCTATGACTCACCCCGAAATATTGGCTAAATATCTCGCAAAAGAGGGATTTGAGATAATTGACGAGAGAATCGTTTGCGATAACGGACGCGACGATAGAATATACCGCATAATCAAGGCGAGCTTTAACGGCGTAGCGCGTGAGATAGACGAGCTTGACGCGATGTTTGGCAAAATCAATCTTGAGCGCGGTGACTCTGCTACTCGCGCACTTGTCGAGCGGCAGATACGCGTGTTTGACGCGCGTCTTAAGGGCAAAAAGACTTCGGGGCAGGATTGCCGCTACGAAGAAAAGCTTATCGCACAAATGAAAAAATATCTTGAAAGGTAACAATGAATATGACTGTAATCGAATTATATAACAAGCTTTGTGAAGTAATACCCACCGCGCTTTCGTGCCCTTGGGATAAGGATGGACTTGAATCCTGCCCCGAGCCCGAGAAGGAAGTGAAAAATGTACTTATAACGCTCGATATAACCAACGCGGCGATCGACCGTGCGATTGAAGGCAAATTTGACGTTATCGTATCGCATCATCCCGTGTTCTTCGGTGGTCTTGGCGTTATGAACGCGCTCACCTTTGACGGCGCGAAGGCGGTAAGACTTGTGAAGAATAATATCGCGGCTATGTCCTTCCACACTCGTCTTGACGCCCTGACCGACGGCGTAAACGACACGCTCGCCCGACTTTGCGGTCTTAAAAATATAGAGGTCGTCGGTGATGACAAAATAGCTCGTGTTGGAGAGCTTGACGAGGAGATCGCGCTCTGCGATTTCGTCAAAAATCTCAAGTCCGCGCTTTCGCACGGGCAGGGCGAGCGCGAGGCAAGCCTTACCGTCTGCGACGTAAACGGCAAGGTCAAGAGAGTTGCGCTTGTCGGCGGCTCGGGCGGAGATATGATGAATCTTGCCAAGGAAGTCGGCGCTGACACCTACGTTACGGGCGACGCAAAGCACCACGAATATCTCGGATCGTACGACTTCGGCATAAATCTTATCTGCGCGGGACATTTCTTCACGGAATATCCCGTATGCGAATTCCTCAAGAAAACGCTTGGAAAGATCAATCCCGAATTTGAGTGCGAGATATATTTTTCAAACAAAGTAATAACAGTTTAATTGGAGATAAACATGACATACGTAGTTGCAAATCTTCACGGAAATTATGCGAAATTCAAGCAGCTTTTGAAAACGATATCCTTCAAAGATACCGACATTATGTATATCCTCGGCGATATCGTCGATTACGGAGAGGAGGGAATGGAGCTTGTCGGAGACCTCAGCATCAGATATAACGTGTACCCCATCGTTGGCGAGCATGACTACACCGCGGCAAAGATGCTTTCGGGATTTGAAAGAATGCTCAAATCGGGAGAAACACCCGACAAAAAGTTTATCACGAAAATGACCGAATGGGCAGCAGACGGCGGACAGGTCACGCTTGACTCCTTCCGCACACTTGACGCCGAGATGCGCGAGGGTATTATCGACTATCTTTCGGATATGACTCTTTACGAGGAAGTAACAGTCGGAGGCAAGGATTATTTGCTCGTGCACGCGGGAATTGCGGGATTCAAAAAGGGAATTGACCTTGAGTCGCTCAAGCCCGAGGCGTTCTTCAGTGAAAGCCTTGACCTTACGAAGAAATATTTTGACGATAAGACTATAATCGTCGGACATAACCCAACCACCGAGGAAAACGGCGGTGACGGCAAGATATTCTACGGCAACGGTTCTATCGCCATTGACTGCGGCGAAGCGCGCGGCGGCACGGTAGGTTGCCTCAGACTTGAGGATATGAAGGAATTTTACGTATAAGGAACAAAGACGTGAACATAAAGAAAAACGATATAATCGAGCTTGACATAATAGACCTCAACAATCTTGGTTGCGGAGTTGGCAGAACTCTTGACGGTATCGTCGTGTTCGTCAAGGGCGCGGTCACGGGTGACCGCGTCAAGACCAAAATAATTAAGGCTACCTCGTCCTATCTTGTAGGTAGACTTGAGGAGATTGTTATAAGCTCACCTCACCGTGCGGACGGAGAGGGCTTGCGCAAGACCGATTGCGCCGCTCCCCAATCCTGCGGAGGATGTATTTACAGAAATATCAAGTACGAGCACGAGCTTGAGCTTAAGCGTGACTACGTCAAGAATGCCTTTCGCAAGGCAGGCCTGCCCGACGCAAAGGTGCTTGATACCGCCCACACCGAAAGAGTGACGGGATACAGAAATAAGGGACAGTACCCTGTGCGAGAGGTACAAGGCAAGCTCCGCGCGGGATTTTTTGCGACGAAAACACATAATCTCATTCCTTGCGAGGAATGCATGCTCCAGCCTGCCATATTCGGCGAGATAGTCGCTTTTACCATCGGTTTTGCCGAGAAAAATCACATTTCTGCATATGACGAGGAGAGCGGACGCGGAGTTTTGCGCCATATCTATCTTAGAATTGCCGAAAAAACGGGCGAGATAATGGTCTGCCTCGTTATCAATGCGGACAAGCTTGCCGCAGGCGAGAAATACGCAAGAGAAGTGCGCGAAAAATTCCCGCAGGTGTCCTCGGTGATGCTCAATATCAACAAAAAGAATACGAACGTTATCCTCGGCGACGAGTTTGTATGCGTCGGCGGTAACGACTATATAATTGACGAGCTTTGCGGCTTGAAATTCAAAATTTCGGCAGGCTCGTTCTATCAGGTAAACCGCGACGGCGCAGAGATGCTCTACGGCTTGGCGCGCGAGCGCGCGCAGCTGTCGGGCAAGGAAACTGTTGCAGACCTTTATTGCGGCGCGGGAACGATCGGGCTTTCGATGGCGAAGGATTGCGCCCGTATCGTCGGCGTCGAAATAGTTGACGAAGCGGTCGAATGTGCAAAGGAAAACGCGAGATTGAACGGCGTTGAAAACGCGTACTTCTTCTGTGGTGACGCGTCGGATACGCGAGGCTTGCTTGCCACGGCAAAGGATATCTTGGGCGATTTCTGCCCCGACGTAGTAATTATCGATCCGCCCAGAAAAGGAACTACCGAGGGGCTTGTAGGCTACCTTGACTCGCTCGGAGTTAAGCGAATTGTCTACGTTTCTTGCAACCCCGACACCCTAGCGCGCGACTGTAAATGGTTTGCGGATAAGGGCTATAAGATCGGCGAGGTCACTCCCGTTGACCTTTTCCCGGGAACGGGACACGTTGAGAGCGTGGTTTGTTTGACACGCGGTTTCAACAGTTAACTTCATCTGCGGCGAGTAAAGCTACAAGCAGTAAAGCTTCGGTAATTGCCGAAGCAAGTCGTACAACAAACGATAAGAGGGACTTTGTGGGTACAAAGAATACAAGACGAAGGTGAAATATAGACTTATTCCGTGAAATATCTGACAATGATTGCAAAATTTTGAAATTGACAAGGAAGGATAACTGTAATGAAAATTAATTTGGCGAATGTGATCCCGATAGGGAAAATAGTTGGCGGACAAGACGGAGCGATATACGGAAACTATCTCTTTATAATAGATAATAGGGGTGAGATGACCGTATACGACATCAATTCCTTTGACGGCAATGTAAATCCCGATATGAAAATCGATTCATTAAAGCTTGACAAGGCGGATATGATTTGCCCTCACAGCAATGCGGTATGCTTTGGCGCTGAGTTTTATGAGGAGGGCGACGAGTTTCCTCTGCTTTATTCCAATATTTACAACAATTATGCGCAAAATGCCGATCCCTTGAAGGGAGTTTGCTGTGTTTACAGAATTACGCGCGACGGCAATAAATTCCGTACTGCTTTGGTTCAGATAATTGAGATTGGTTTTGTTGAGGACTCATCGCTTTGGAAAATGAGCGACAAATCCGACAGCGAACGTCCGTACGGCAATTTTACCATTGACGTAGATAAAGGGATCTATTACGGATTCACGATGCGATCGGTGTCAGACGGCACGAGATATTTTGCATTTGATCTGCCGCGCGTAACCGACGGAGAGATGTCTCGGGCTTACGGTGTTAAGCGAGTAGTGCTCAGACGCGAGGATATCAAGGATTTATTTGATTGTGAGCATCACTATTTTCTGCAGGGTGCCTGCTGTCATAATTCGCTGATATATTCTCTTGAGGGCTTTTATACCGATGAGCTTCCGCCGCGCTTGCGCATTATAGATCCGGAGGCAAAGAAACAGATATATGCCATCGACCTGAGAGAATTCACACCCTCAATCGAACCCGAATTTATTGACTTTTGCGGCGATACCTGCTATTACGCAGACGAGCTTGGAAACCTCTATATTATGGAGTTTGAATCGTCAAACGACAAAAAATAAACCAAAAAGGCTATCAATACGTGTCGTGTCAAAATAACGTCATGAACGAAGGGGAAACGGTATGAAACTACTTTTGAGCGCAATAACGAAAATGATATTCGGTATCGCCCTTATCGGCGCCATGCTGTTTTTGCCCGCGTGGACGTTTGAATATTCGGGAGCGTGGATATTTATCGGTGTGCTATTTGTTCCGATGCTGCTTACGGGCTTGGTGTTGTTTATAAAAGCGCCCGACCTGCTCAAAAAGCGACTTGATTTCAAGGAAAAAGAAAAAACGCAGGGCGGTGTTATCGCTCTTTCGGGACTTATGTTTCCCGTCGCGTTTATTCTCTCTGCATTTGACTTCCGCTACGGTTGGTCGCGCGTTCCGATGTGGCTCTCAATTCTCGCGGCGGCACTCTTTCTTGTTGGCTACGTGCTTTACGCCGAGGTCTTGCGCGAGAATGCGTACCTTGCGCGCACGGTCGAGGTGCAAGAGGGACAAAAGGTGATAAGTACGGGACTTTACGGCATCGTGCGACACCCGATGTATTTTGCCACGCTTTTGATGTTTCTCCCCCTGCCGCTCATTTTGCAGTCACTCTGGGGACTTATCCCGATTGCGCTCTACCCCGTGCTGATAATAATTCGTATAATCAACGAGGAAAAGGTGCTTACCGATGGGCTTTGTGGCTACAAAGAGTATAAAATAAAGGTAAAATACAGACTTATTCCGTTTATATGGTAAGTTGAAATTTTCAAAAGAAAAGACAAGCTATGAAAAAACAAATTGACGTAAAAAAGTTTATATTTGACGTGCTCTACGCCGTAATTGCGGGTGTGATCGTCGGAACGGCATACTTCTTCTTTCAGAACAGCAACGGCTTTGCACCGGGAGGTGTCGGAGGTCTTGCGACTATCACCCACCATTTGATCGAGGACAGGGTGAGCTGGTCGGTGCTTATGATCGCATTCAATCTGCCGATATTCGTGCTCGTCAGCGCAATAGTCGACAAAAAACTCGGATTTATGCTCAGCATATATATGGTCGTGCAGTCCTTTATCCCAAAGCTTTACGAGGCACTCGGCGCAAAGGCGTATTGCCTTTTGAACAATCAGGGCGATTTCAATATCGTTTTCGCGTGTATTGCGACGGGCGTTATCTCAGGATTTGGATTTTCGATAATGCTCAGGCGCTTTGGCGCAAGCGGAGGCACGTATGGCATCTCGGCGCTTATCAAAAAGGCAAGACCTGAAATGAATATTGCTTACGTTTCGTTTATTATGGACGCAAGCGTCGTGTTTATCGCATTTTTCGTATACGGAATGAAGATAACGCCCGTTATCTGTACGCTTCTTAACCTCTTTATTGCGAACGTCATAGTTGACAGAGGACTTGGCGGCATCAAGGAGGGCTATCGCTTCGAGATCGTCACAAGCAGACCCGACGAGGTGGCACGGGATCTTATGGATCGGCTTCACCGCGGAGTTACCGAGATCAAGGTGCACGGAATGTACTCCGATACAGATAAATTTATGCTCGTCTGCATCGTAAACAAGCGACAGATTGGCGAGATGATGAAGATAATCAAGAAATATCCCGACACCTTTGCAAGCTTTGAAAAGGTCAACGAGGTGTTCGGTAATTTTAGTCGAAAGGTGTGATTAAAGATGACAGAGCTTGAAGTTCGCGAAAATCTGATTGAAATAACAAAATATACGATCGACGGCAAGCTTCCCGACCCGTTTCTTTTTGACGACGGCACGCGAGTTGCCACAAAAGAGGATTGGGTTCGCCGCAGAGAAGAGATGTATAAGACAGTTATTGAGCTTCAGTACGGCACTATGCCGCCAAAGCCTGAGTTTGTCGAGGTTGAGCCTATGTATCTTGGCGGCAGACCGAGCGTCTACCGCGTAACGAGCGGCACGCGTGCGCATCCCGTAAGCTTCAATATGTACCTTTTCAAAGCAAATTCAAGCGAAAAGGCTCCCGCGGCAATTGCGGGCGATATGTGCTTTTACTATTGCTATGATAAGGAATATCTTGATACGTTTACCGAAAACGGCATAAATTTCGTTGCCTTTAACCGTACAGAGCTTGCACCCGACATAGCGGGCTACAACGTCGGCGGACTTGATAAGGAAAGCGGCGAATATGCCGAGAGCAAGAATATACTTGATCACCTGACCGACGTCGATTGCGGAGGACAGCTCAAAGCCGCGTATCCCGAATACACCTTCGGTGCGCTCGGTGCGTGGGCGTGGGGATATTCGAGATGCGTTGATGCGCTTGAGATTCTTGGCAAGATCGATATGAGCGCGATAGTATTTACGGGACATTCGCGAGGAGGTAAGACTGCGGCTCTTGCGGGCGCGCTTGACGAGAGAGCGCTGATAGTCAATCCCAACGCATCCTGCTCGGGCGGCTACGGAAGCTACCGCATACACATCGAAGCCAAAAAAGAGGACGGAAGCATTGCCAAAAGTGAGCCGCTTAAAAATATTCATATAAATTTCCCGTCCTGGCTTGGCAAGGAGATGCGCAACTATATCGGACGCGAGGACGAGCTGCCCTTTGATTCGCATCACCTAAAAGCGATGATCGCACCGAGAGTGCTATTCGTTTCCGAGGCGGCGAGCGACATTATGGCAAATCCCGTTGGCACTTGGCAGACAAGCCTTGCGGCAGGCGAGGTATATAAATTCCTCGGTTGTGAGGAAAATCTTATCTGGTATTTCCGCCGCGGAGGTCACCGCCACGCTATCGAGGACATCGAACAGCTTGTAAACGTGATCCGTCACGTAAAATACGGTGAGAGCCTGAACGACAAATATTTCAAGCTCCCGTTCAAACCGACTCCCCTGGCATTTGACTGGAAAGCACCAAAATAATAAAGAGGAAGGTCAAAAAAATGAAAAAACACAGAGGACTCAAAATTTTCGGAATAATCGTTGCGGCAATAGTGCTATTTTTCGTTGTTATCAACATTATTCCACCCAAACACAATGTAGAAAACAACCCGTTCGTAGTTGAAGCGGGAAGCCTTCCTATGATCGCGGCGCACAGAGGCGGTGGCGATTGCAACCCCGAAAACACTATGATGGCGTTCCGCCGTGCAGTGACCGACTACAAGGTGGACATTATCGAGAGCGACCTTTATCTTACTAAGGACGGCTATCTTGTTTATAACCACGACTCTTATATTGACGAAACCTGCAACGTAAACGGGGATATATCACTTGACGAGGTCAAGGCACTTTGTGAGGACCCGTCAAATCGCCACTACATAAGCGATATGACGCTTGCCGAGCTTGAGTCTTACAACTTCGGCTATTATTTTGAGGACGAAAACGGCGAGCGCATATACAAGGACGCAGAGAACTTTGCCGAGCTTGGCTTACAGATCGCGACGGTTGAAAAGCTTTTCGATGAGTTTTACGAGAGCAATCCCGATCTTCTTTTCATCGTTGAGATCAAGAACGAGGGCGAGAGAGGCTACGAGTCTTGCAGAATACTTTACGAAACGCTCGAAAAGTATCCCGAGTATATGGATCAGATCGTTATAGGCACGTTCCACGACGAGATTGAGCAGGAGCTTAAGGAAAAATATCCCGATCTGCTCCGCGGTGCGCCTACGGGAACTGCGGCAAAGTTTGTGCTTACACAGTTTGTCGGCGTAAACCTCTTTGATGACGGTGATTTTGCTTGCTTGCAGATACCTACGAGCTACGATCTTGGAATAGAGGTACATCTCAACAAGAAGACAATAATCAACCGCGCGCACAGAAGAAATATTGCAGTTCAGTATTGGACTATCAACGATCCCGACGAGATGAGAGAGCTTATCGAGCTCGGTTGTGATTGCATTATGACCGATAATCCCAAGCTTCTTGCAGAGGTGCTTGACGAATACAGATAAGGAATTTTTATGGAAAAACATATCTTCGCAGGCAGATGGATAAGTGACGGAGTGCTGGCAAACAGAGAGCCGAGAAACGTCTTTTTCCGTCAGCTTGAGCGACAGACTCTCCCACGCGACGAAGAGGAGAACTCGCACGTTCTCTTTCGAAAAAAGGTCACGCTTGAGAGTGTATCTGATGCGAAAATATACATAACCGCCGATGATTGCTACAAGCTTTATATCAACGGCAGATTTGTCGCGCAAGGTCCTGCACCCGCGTATCATAATTGCTACAATTACAACGAAATCGACGTAGGCGAATATCTCGCTGTCGGCGAGAACACGATTGCGGTGCATACCTACTATCAAGGACTTGTCAACCGAGTTTGGCAGAGCGGTGATTATCGCCACGGACTTCTTCTCGACCTCAAGGTAAACGGAGAGATAGTTGCTTCCTCGGGCGAGAGCTTTGTGACGGCAAGACATACCGCATACAGCGCTATTGGGAAATCGGGCTATGACACGCAGTTTATGGAGCGATACGATTCAAGAGATAAGAACGTGGGCTTCCATCTACCCGACTTTGACGACTCGGATTGGGCACCTGCCACAATTAAGGCAGTTGATGATTACACGGTAGTGCCTCAAAAGTCGAAGATGCTTGTATATGAGGATATTGCGCCCGTGATAGAGCGCCGAGAGGGGAATAAGATATTCCTCGACTTCGGCAAGATGTACGTCGGCACGATAAATGCTTGTGCAAAGGGTGCTGACGGGGAGAAAATAACCGTTAAAATGGGGCAGGAGCTTACCACCGACGGCGAGGTAAGAAGCAAGCTTCGTTGCAACTGCAACTACGTTGAGGAGTGGATCTTGTCGGGCGGAGAGGATACCCTTGATCAGTTTGACTATAAGGCCTTCCGCTATGCCACGATCGAATGTGAGGGCGCAGATATAAGTAATATTAAGCTTGTTGCACGCCACTATCCGTTTGAGCTTAGGGCAAGCCTTGGCGATGCATTTGCGGACAGCGAGGAAGCAAGGCGCATCTGGGAGCTTTGCGTCCACTCGCAGAAATACGGAATTCAAGAAACGATACAGGATTGCCCTGATAGAGAAAAGGGATTTTATCTTGGCGACGGATGTTACGATGCCTTTGCAAATTATATACTGACACGTGATGACAGCATGGTGCGCAAGCTGATCGACGATTCTTTCGCCTCGTCGTTTATCTGCGAGGGACTTATGACCTGTATGTCCTGCTCGTTTATGCAGGAGATCGCAGAATATCCGCTGATTTTGCCCGACCTGATGCTCTGGCATTTCAGAGCCGAGGGCGACGTTGAGTATCTGCGAGGAAATCTTGCGAAAATGCAAAGAGTTCTCGATTTCTACCGTGAAAATTATGAGAATGACTATATAATCAACAATCTTGACCGTTGGTGTGTCGTTGAGTGGCCGCAGAATTATCAGGACGGCTACGCCGCAGACGTCACCGAGGGCAAGATCTGCCGTGAGGCGCATATTTCGATCAACGCCTACTATTACAGAGCGATCTCGATCGTAAATAAGCTCTGTTCTTTGGTGGGATTGAGCCCCTACCGCCCCGACGAGCAGAAAATCTGCGATGCGATCATCGAAAGGTTTTACGATAAAGAAAATCACCTCTTTGTCGACGGTGAGGAGCATAGACACATAAGCCTTGTCGGCAATGCCTTTCCGTTTGCGTTCGATATATCTCCCGCCCCTGAATTTGAGGAAAAATTCCTTGAGCTTTACAGCAAGAAGGGCGAGGACAGAACATCGCTCTTTACGACCTTTCCGATTCTTTTGAAGCTTACAAGAATGGGTGAGGACGAGAGGATCAAGCGCACAATATTGCATAGCGGCACGTGGACAAGGATGCTGAATGAGGGCGCAACGTCAACCTTTGAGGGTTGGGGCAAGGACACCAAGTGGAACACCTCACTTTTCCACCTTACAATGTCGAGTGCGGTCATATTTATGGCAGATATTGACCTCAAGAAGATGATAGGATGAAAGGAGTTTCGGCTATGACAAGGCACGAAGAAATAATAAAGAGCCACCCCATACGCAGAAGTGAAGCGCAAAAGGCGGCTTTCAGGGAATACGTGCTGGAAACCGCTAAAGAGCGCGGCGTTGACGCGAGAGTTGAGAAAAGTTCGGATGGCAAGAATCAGAACGTAATTATTGGCAACGTGGAGCGCGCCGACGTGGTGCTCACCGCGCATTACGATACGCCCGCCGCGTCGCTTTTCCCGAATATTATGATACCGAGAAATGTACCGTTGTTTTTTGCGTATCAGATGGTTCCCGTGTTATTTATGCTTATCGTCGGATTTGCCGCAGGCTTTGTTGCACAGACTGCTGTAGGCGGAGAAGATCTGCGCGTGTTTGCCATTGCTTTTCTCATCGTGTACTATGCTTTGTTTTTCATTATGTTCCGCGGCTTTTCCAATAAGAACAATTACAATGATAACACCTCGGGCGTTGCAACGGTTTTAACGATCATTGATAAACTCGGTGCAGACAAGCGCAATAAAGTAGCTTTTATTCTCTTTGACAACGAAGAGAAGGGAAAAAAGGGAGCCAAAGCGTATTTTAAAGATCATAAAGAGCTTATGGCAGATAGGCTGCTTATCAACTTTGACTGTGTTGGCGACGGCAGTGAGGTCGTGTTTATCTCGATGGAAAATGCCGAGAAAAAGAGCGAGCACGAAATGCTTCACGCCTCATTTGAACCCAATGACGACTACACACCTCATTTCTACTCTATCAAGGGATCAGAATCGAACTCCGATTATAAGGTCTTTCCGTGTGGAGTTGGGTGTATGGTTTGCAGAAAGTCAAAGGGCGGACTTTTATATACACCAAGAATACATACAAAATTCGATACGATAGCAAATAACTCCAATATCGAATATATCAGTGATGGCATAATTAACCTCGTAAATAAAATATCCTAAGGAGCAGCATTATGAAAATTTCAACCGAAATTAACTCTTGCGCAAAGCTTGTGGGAGAAGAAAAAGCGATAGAGCTTTATGCCAAGGCAGGCTTTGATGCATGGGATTTCTCAATGTTCAATATGTGTCTTTGGGACTGGGGAAACTCACGTCCGTATGAGACCGACCACCCATTGAGAGGCGCTGATTATCTTAAATTTGCCCGCAGACTAAAGCAGATAGGACTTGATAACGGCATCGTTTGCAATCAGTCACACGCGCCGTTTCCGGTCAATAATCCCTATACACAGAGTTATCTTAAGCGCGCTATCGAGTGTACCGCCGAGGCGGGAGGAGAAATTTGTATCATCCACCCTGCAAACGACGATACTCCCGAAAAAAATGCTGAGTTTTATCATTCACTTCTTCCTTTTGCAAAGGAGTGCGGAGTTAAGATTGCAACCGAGAATATGTGGAATTGGACTCATAAAAACGGGCTTGATCAGGCAGCACCTGCCGCTTGCTCCGATTCTATAAGCTTTAACGCGCATCTTGATGCGGTAAACGATGAATTCCTTGTTGCTTGCCTTGATATTGGTCACGCCGAGATGAAGGGGCTTAACACCACTGCTCCCGAAATGATAAGAGCGCTTGGCAATCGCTTACATGCGCTCCATATTCACGATAACGACAAATGGCACGATAGCCACGAGATACCCTTTTCAATGTCGCTTGATTGGAACGAAATAGTCAAGGCGCTTGTTGATATAGATTATAAGGGATATTTTACCCTTGAATGTGATCAATATTTCAAGAACGCGGGATATACCGCCGACAACGCATTTGAGGGCGCGAAAAACCTTGCGAGCGCCGCAAAAAAGCTTGCAAAAATGTTTGAGGAGAGCAAGAAATAATCTGGAACGGTAAGATGAAGGCCATAACCTTCAGCATTGATGATGTCGGTCAGAGATGATATTTTCCACGCCACCAATAAGGAAATTTTGCTTTAATACACACGTTAAGGAAGGATAGAGTATGATATCTGGAATAAAAAAGGATACGGGAAGCTTCGTTTATATGCGACTCAAAAAACACGTATGCCCCGATTGCGGACAGCCCGTTTTTCTTAAAAAGATAAAGAAAAAAATCAAATCTGACAGCCGCGCGGCTAAGAACTATGATTTCCATATCGGTGACGTAGAGCTTAAGGGAACGGTGAAATTTATATGGTACGAGTTCAGATGCACCGATTGCGGAAATCAGTTTACCGAGACCGAGATGCGCGAGTTTGAGGTTGCGGAAAAAAAGCGCGAGAAGGCAGAAGCTCGCGCGGCAAAGAAAGCCGAGAAGAAAGCGCAAAAGCAAGCAAAGAAAGAGTCAAAAAAGGGATAATATGAGAAAATTACTTTCACTTTTTTGCGCTTTAGCGCTTTTGGTAGCTCTCTTCGGATGCAACGACGCGGGAACAGTAACCGCCGAGCCGTCAGTAATCTCTACTGAGGAAACGACGACGGAGTCATTTGACGAGGTAGAAGAATCATCGGGAACGCCGACAGAAGAAAAAACGGAAGCTCCAACACAAGAAAATACGGTTGAGCATACCGAAGAAACGACTGAAGCCACTCTAGCAGAAGATACAACCGCTTCCGCTAAAGAAACTACAGCAGATGTCACAAGTGAAGCGACGGAAGAGCAGACTGACGAGGTCGTCGAATCCTGTGCGGACCATGTCGACGTCGATAATAACGGACTTTGCGACGAGTGCGAGATAACCGTTGTCGTTGTTATAGATATTTTCGCTATCAACGATCTTCACGGAAAGATATGCGATTCCTCTGCACAGCCGGGCGTTGATGAGATGACTACTTATATCAAGAACGCGCGCAAGAATAACGATCACGTTATCGTTCTATCCTCGGGAGATATGTGGCAGGGAAGCTCTGAATCAAATCTCACGCGCGGACTTATCGTTACTGAGTGGATGAACTATCTTGATTTCGACTCTATGACGATTGGTAACCATGAGTACGATTGGGGAGAGGAGTTTATAGAGGCAAACGCCGAGATAGCGGAATTTCCTTTCCTTGCGATCAACATATACGACAATGACACGGGAGAGAGAGCGGATTATTGCACTCCCTCGGTAATGGTTGAGCGCGGTGGCGCGACGATAGGAATAATCGGTGCTATCGGCAATTGTTACTCCTCAATTTCAAAGGAATTCTCGGGAGGAGTGCATTTTAAGGTCGGAAATGAGCTTACTGAGCTTGTAAAGGCGGAGGCACTTCGCTTGCGTGAGGCGGGAGCTGACTTTATAATCTATTCGATCCACGGCGGATACGCGCAGGCAACGTCGGGTGTAACTCAGGTCGCGGATTGGCAGATCTCGGGCTATTATAATACGGTTTTGTCTGACGGATACGTTGATCTTGTATTTGAGGGACATACGCATTACGGTTACGTTTTAAGGGATAGTAAAGGTGTATATCACTTGCAGAACGGCGGCGATAACAGAGGAATTTCCTATGCCGAGGCTGTCGTCAACTTTGCAAACGGGGAAAATAGCATAAGAGAAGCGCGTTATATCTACTCTTCGGAGTATTTCTCGCTTAAGGACGATCCCATCGTTGACGAATTGCTTGTAAAATACAACGATCAGGTGTCCGAGGGCTCTCGCGTGCTTGGAAATAACCGATACAGAAGAGGGGATACTGAGTTAAGGCAGCTTGTAGCGCAGCTTTATCTTGAAGCGGGACTTGAAGCATTTGGCGACGAATACGATATAGTTCTCGGCGGCGGATTTATTTCTATCCGAAGCCCCAAATATCTCTCTGCGGGCGAGGTTACCTTCTCGCAGATCCAAATGCTTTTCCCGTTTGAAAACACATTGGTGCTTTGTTCGGTAAAGGGATCTGACCTGCTCAGGAGCTTTATCAATACCAACAATGAAAATTATTTCGTCAGCTACAGCAACTACGGCAACAGCGTAAAGGGAAGCATTAATCCCAACGCGACCTATTACATAATTACCGATACTTATTGCTCAACATACGCGCCTAACCGACTTACTGAGGTCAAGCGCTATACCGCCGGTGTGTACGCACATCAGCTTCTGGCAAAGTATATCCAGAGCGGCGGACTTGAATAATAAAAAATCTCTCACGCTCTGCGTGAGAGATTTTTTATCAGTTGCTGTTTTCAACGAATTTTTTTATCGCGTCGAAGGTTGCTTCACTTATATGATGCTCAATTTTACACGCATCCTCGGTTGCGGTCACCTCGTCAACTCCAAGCTTTTTTAGGAGTGTTGTGAGCAGCGTGTGCCGCTCGTACATTTTATTGGCGATCTCAAGTCCTTCGTCGGTCAGGGTAATATATCCGTGCTTGTCGACCTCAATATATCCCGCGCCCTTGAGTATTCCCATGGCGCGACTTACGCTGGGCTTGCTGTATCCCATGTATTCGCATATATCTATCGAGCGGACCTCGCCTTTTTTTTGAGACAAAATATGTATCGTTTCAAGATACATTTCTCCCGATTCCTGTATATGCATATTTTGCCTCCTTTCAGATATTACTTACATACATAGTATACCATACTACGTATTTAATTGCAAGAGTTTTTTTACTTGATTCCGTAATGAGCTTTTACTGTGGGAGAGCATTTTATTTTTCCGCGGTGCTTGATGCTCTCGACCACGCGGAAGAGCTTTTCTTCGTCGCAATTTGTGTCAATGGTCAGAATACCGTAGCCTGTAAGTGAAAGCTTTTCTCCCTTGGCGTGCATTTCTTCTATTTCCTTGGCGGTAAGTCCGTAAATGCCTATAAACCAATTGTTTCCGCTTCGACTGCTCTTGGTATTTGACTCTATTATTCTGTTTATAGTGGAGCGTTCCTCTCTGAGCGCAGAGTGCAGAGCATGATTTATAAAATCACTTCTGTTTGAATAGTATCCGTTGTCGACCAAAAGATCAATTTCGGACAGAGTGGATGAATTGATGTTTACCGATACCTTCTCGCTTAAATTCTCATTTTTCATTTTTACCTCCCATATGCTCTGATTGGAGCATATATATAATATCATATCTAGAGATAAATGTCAAGTAATTATTTGGTTTTTTATTGACAAATAATAAAAATGTGATAAAATAAAGTCATAAAGAAGATCAATGGGGGAGATTTGAATGGCTGAGAAGGAGAGATGGGAGTGGATACAGTCCTGGTGTGATGAAACCGCAAGCAGAGAGTTGCCGAGGGTTTTGCTCGTTGGAGATTCTATTACCCGCGGGTATCAGGATATGGTTCGAAAAAAGCTTGCGGGAATATGCTACGTTGATTATATAGCCACGTCATATGCGGTGGATAGCTCAATATACAACTCAATCGTGAAGGTAATGGCGTCGGACGATAAATACGACGTTATACATATAAATCACGGACTTCACGGAAAGCATATGGCAAAAAGAACGTACAAAAGCAGAATGAAAAAGCTTTTGGCTTTCCTGTCGAAAAAGTCAAGACTCATACTTGCAAATACAACCAACGTTTACCACTATGGCATGCGCCGTCCCGATGGCACGTGGATGAAGAGGGTCAAAGAGAGAAATCAGGCGATTTCAGAGTTGGCAAGCGAGCTTAATTTACCTGTCGACGATCTTTTTTCCGCTTGTCTTACTGTTGACTGGGAGGGAAGAAGCATTGACGGCACGCATTACGAGGCTGCAGGCTACGATATTCTTGCAAGCTCGGTTGCGGAATCTATAAAGAAAGCACTTGACTGAAATAAAAATGCTCGCATATGCGAGCATTTTTGCGTTTATTGGATTTCAACTGTCTTGCCGTCAACAATAATCAGGTCATCACGTTTGGAGTCAAAGACATTATCTTTAACGACAAGTTCTTCTATTCCCGCGACGCATATCGCGTGACGCAATATGTTTTTGAACGTGTTACCGGAGATTTCAAAGCGCTTGTGCACCTTTGGTGTATTATTACGTGCGAATCCTTCAATTCCAGCAGAGATAAATGCGTTACCGCCCATAGCGTTGCAGTTGTCAACTATATTGTTTCGGAAGATGAGATTCTGAAGCGCGCCTGATTCGTACCAATAATCAGGTGCTACCTCGGAGCGAAGCGCCGATACGCTGTGAGAGAGATGATTGTTTTCAATAATTATATCTCCACTTCCAAGCGCAAGTATTCTGGGGTACTTGTGAAAGATGTTGTCGTGAATATGCACCTCGGCAATTTTCAGCGAATTTTCAATTAGACAACCTGACGTTGCGAATTCTTCACCCTTTATAAAACGACCGCAAAGCTCGATCTCGGTTTCTGCATCGTCGATAAAGAGAGAGTCGGTTACTTCAAACTGTGCAACGGATTTGAAGGTCTTATTATCAAGAATATCAAGCGAGTCACCGGCACGGTAAACATTGACGTGGTGTTGTTCGTGGTGCGATATTTTAGCGATGATCTTGCCGTCGCCAATTTCCTTGAGAACGGTGTACATACCGTGGACGTTAACTACGTCGTCCATTGTATGAGAAATATTGCAGTCGTGTATATTTATTTTGCCGGAGCAGTTGACAAAATGGAGTGAATCGGCAGTAAGTGTTGATACGCCGTTGTGGTAGTTTACGTCGGTTGAAAAATTATCTATCTCAATATTGCGACATATCTGCGCTATAACACCCATTCCTATACCCTGACGCACCGTGACGTTTTGAATCTTGATATTTTCAGAATCGTCGAGGAATATAACGTCAACCTCACGTCCGCCGTCAACTATCGTGGATATGACCTCGTTTTCAAAGAAGCCGCATTTGATGGGTGAATCATTACGGTAGGTGAGAAGTACTCCGCCCTTTATTTCCTCTGCATCTGTTAGCATATACGGTGCGGCAAGGCCGTGTTTTTCGTCAGCACAGTCACCTGTGAAGAGATAGAGCACGCCTATTCTGTCAACCGCGTGAAGCGAGTATTTAAGCTTTTTTCCGGAGCGTATGCCAAGCTCGCGGACAAAGTTGAGAGACCCGTCCTCTATAACAAAGGGAGACTTTTCTCTATCAAATATCAGCTTAAAGCTTTCGTCGCACTTATCCTTTACAGTAAAGATGCAGATCGGGGAGTAAGCGCAGTCTGCGGTGACGTTTTTTATCGTGACGTTTTTACTGTTCTGAACGATAAATGGGAAAGTAATTTCGTGGAAGACGAAGCAAGCGCCTCCACCGTCGATAGTAATGCCGTTATAATCAATTATGGGAAAGATTACGTACTTATCACACGATGTATTATTGCTGACCGCAAAAAAACGCTTTAAGCTGCCTTCTCTGAAAAAGTGATATTCGCCTTGCTCAAAGCACAAAATTGCGTCTTTGCTACCTTTAAGCTGTTCAAGCGCTTCAATAACAGCGGGAGTGGCGTTGATATTTTTGTCCGCGTATTTACTTGAAATGACGATTTTTTTGCCGTTCATATGTGTTTTCCTTTCGGCTGATCTTCTAATTATAGTATAACACACTAAAGCAAAATTTCAAGTGATTTTCTCAAGTATATACGAAAAACGAAAATTTAGGTGAAATATTTAAGGTTTTGTATCTTGTCGTGAGAAAAAGCATATTATGTGAAGAAAAAAATAATGCTATATTTTTGAAAAAAAGCAAAAAAGTACTTGATTTTATTGCTTTTTTAGTGTATCATAGTATGGTAAGAAAAAAATAAATAATCGAAAGGATATTAAAATGAAATTTGTCAGAATTTTATCATTCTTTTTGGCAATAGTTTTGTCTTTGGCAGTATTCGTTGGCTGCGGAGATAAAACCGCTGAAGAAACTACCTCCAATCCGGACACCGTTGAAAATGAGGAGGAGCTTCATCCTGATATAGCTAAAAATGATTACGGTTCGGAATTCTATTTCACAATAATGACACACGTTAATCAGCCTGAGCTGTATTGGGCTGAGGAGTACGACGATAATGCACTTACGTCGGCTGTCTATAACCGTCAGGAGTTTGTTAGTAACTATCTTGGGGTTGAAATATTCGGCATATCAGAAGATAATCCTACTGATTGCACAACTAAATTTCAGGCAGCAGTAAAGAACAGAGATGATTCTACTCACATGCTTCTTTCT
This sequence comes from Clostridia bacterium, assembly GCA_017504625.1. Lineage (GTDB taxonomy): Bacteria > Bacillota > Clostridia > Oscillospirales > CAG-272 > SVTX01. The sequence goes on from JAFVQU010000009.1 coordinate 52,357, forward strand.
CATACCTTTATGGGTGTAGATGGATTTGTAACAGGAAACTATCTTACCGACTTCAATGAAATCGACGTTATAGATACTACGGCTGATCATTGGAATTATGACTTTATGGACGAGGTTTCTATCAACGGTCATATGTTCCTCGGATATAGCGATTTCAACATTGCGAGAACTCAGGTGGTTGCCTTCAACAAGGATATGTACAGTAAGTACGAGGATGCAATCGGTGAGGAATTCTACGATATGGTTGAAGAATATCGTTGGACTCTTGACAAGATGATAGCTGTTGCGAACCTCGTTTATATCGACGAAGGTCAGGATGGCAAAACAGAAAATGATACCTTTGGTCTTACCGCAGATTACGAGGTTCCTTACGCGTCATTTCTTCAGGCTTGTAATATAAGCGTTGTAGACGTAAATGATAAGGGTGCTTACGTTATCGCTGTATATAACGACGAAAATAGAGCAAGAACCTCAGCGCTTGTAGATAAGCTCTACGATTTTGTAAGAAGTGACGGCGCATTCTTCTCTGACGATCCTACTTATCTTGTACCCGGCAAGATTTTTGCGGAGGATAGAGCCCTTATGTATCTTGCAAGAACTACCAGTCTTCCGGGATTCCTCAATGACGATATAAACTTTGGTGTGCTTCCTTATCCTATGTTTGACGAGAACCAGAAGAACGTTGGATACCGCTCGCTTCAGTGGGGAGGATATATTTGTATTCCTTCTTACCTTGCTGATCCCGATATGGCATATGAAACCATTGAGCTTCTCTCTTGGGCAAGCGACAAGGTAAATATTGCCTACTATGAAAAGCTTCTCGGCAAGCAGGTTGCGGATGCTCCTCAGGACAAGAAGATGCTCGATCTCGTGTGGGATAGCGTATGTTCAGATTTCGGTCTTACATATAGCCAGGTAACTGAAAGAGATTTCCACTATTTCATGCTTCGCGATCTTACTATGATGGGTAGTACCGCGCAGCTTGCCTCCTACGTAAGCTCTAACGAGGGTACTGCAAACAAGCGTCTTTCCAAGTTTACGGGCAGCATTAAATAAGTAAAAAGATAAAAAACGCTTACTCACAAGAGTAAGCGTTTTTTGTTGTTATTTATTATCAAATTCTGCCGATACCTGTTTTAAAAGCTCACGGATCGGGAGATGCTGAGGACATACGGCCTCGCATTTTCCACAACCAATGCAGTCTGATGCCTTACCCTTGCCCTCGCCGGTATGTATTGAGTAGTAGTAAGCGGTATTCCAATTCTGCCAGGTGTTCTTTGCGTTAAGACAAGCAAAAAGATCGGGAATGGATATCTTCTTGGGGCAACCGTCAACGCAGTAGCGGCAGGCAGTGCAGGGGATAGTGTTCTGCGCGTTGAGTATTACTCTAACCTTGCCAATTGCAGAGAATTCTTCTTCGGTGAGGGGTTTAAAGTCCTTCATGTAGCTGATGTTATCGTTCATCATATTCATGTCACCCATACCAGAAAGAACCATCTTGATGCCCTCAAAGCTTGCCGCAAATCTTATTGCGTAGCTTGCGTAAGAGCCGCCGCCAAGCTCGTCGAATACAGCCTTTGCCTCGGGGGGAAGATTTACAAGGCTACCGCCCTTGACAGGCTCCATAATGATCATTTCCTTGCCAAATTCACGGCAGACCTCGTAGCACTTTCTCGACTCTACGGAGGGATCGTCGTAGTCGGCGTAGTTGAACTGTATCTGAACGAATTCAACCTCGGGGTAGTCGGTAAGTATCTGACGAAGAACCTCGGCTTTGTCGTGGAAGGAAAGACCGACGTGTCTTACCTTGCCTTCTTTTTTAAGCTCGAATGCGGTTTCATACGCGCGGCAAGCCTTGTATTTTTGATAGTTGCGTGACTCCTGCGCGTGCATCAAGTAGTAGTCAAAGTATTCAACTCCACACGCCTCAAGCTGCTTTTGGAATGCGGGTCTTATCTCTTCCTCAGATTTGAAAAGGTGGTTGGAAAGCTTGTTGGTGAGGATATAGCTCTCGCGGGGGTATCTGCTTGTCAGACAAACCTTGAGTGCCTTTTCACTCTTTCCGCCAAGATATCCACTTGCCGTATCGAAGTAGTTAAATCCATTGTCAAGAAAAGTGTCGACCATTTTGGTCATTTCGGGAATGTTGACCTCATCGTTCTCCATAGGAAGACGCATGCAGCCAAATCCGAAATTCTTTTTTACGTTTTCAAATGCGCTCATAGCTCACTCTCCGTTGTTATTTGATAGATTAATTTTACCATACATATAATGTCTTGTCAAGCGGACAACAAAAAAACTGCTCTCGCACGGCGAGAGCAGTTTTTTGAATTAATAGTTTACTTTTTTGATCTCGAAGTAAGCCTGGGGGTGCTTGCAAACGGGGCAGAGCTCGGGAGCGTTGGTGCCAACGACTACGTGACCGCAGTTGCGGCATTCCCAGATCTGAACCTCGCTCTTTTTGAATACCTCGTCGTTTTCAAGGTTCTTAAGAAGTGCGCGATATCTTTCCTCATGCTCCTTTTCGATCTTTGCAACTCCGCGGAACTGAGCCGCAAGCTCGAAAAATCCTTCTTCCTCGGCTTCGTTTGCCATTCTGTCGTACATATCGGTCCACTCGTAGTTTTCGCCCTCTGCCGCGTGGAGAAGGTTTTCAGAGGTGTCACCGATCTCGGAGAGAGCCTTTACCCAGAGCTTTGCGTGCTCCTTCTCGTTTTCGGCGGTAGCAAGGAAGAGGGCGGCTATCTGCTCAAAGCCCTGCTTTTTTGCAACAGACGCATAGTAGGTATACTTGTTTCTTGCCATCGATTCTCCGGCAAATGCTTCCCAAAGGTTCTTTTCGGTCTTAGTGCCTGCGTAAATGTTTTTCTTTTCCATAGAATTCTCACTTTCTGCCCGTAGGCTTATTAATATTCAGTACGGTATAAAATATTATGGACCTTAGGTGGTCGTTATAAACAGTAAGATAAAATCAAGGAGTCATCATTTCTGCGATGCTGATAATAGTTTCCGCATCGAAGGGAGAGGAAAGGCCTGCTTTTTTGAGTGTGATAAGGAATCCGTCCTCGGGGATTGCCTTTTCAACGATAAATTCGTAAACGTAGTGTGCTCTTACTGCGTCCTCACGCGCGATTGCGTAAATATTAAGCGCCTCGGTGAGAGAAACCGCGTAGCTTACGTAGTAAACGGGAGCCTCAAGCACGATCATACGCCAGTAAGACTGAATATCGGTAAAGGTATCACCAATTCTGTCCATGCCGCCGTACTTTTCGCAGATCTCTTCTACAATTGCGTCGAAATCACCTGCGGTGAAGCCTTCTACGCTATCAAGCGAGTAAACTGTCTGCTCAAACTCGTCGATGATGAGGCAAATCATGATCATAGCGTAGTTGTTATACATGTTGTAAGCCATCATAGCGTTGAATACGTTTTCCTCCATATGCTCCTTGACGTAGCAGAGGAAGAGATACTCGTTTGCCTGGGAGTGAGTTTCCATAAGGTCAAGCGAGGTCAGGTCGGGATTAGTAAGAGCTGCGTAATAGTGACCAAGCTCGTGAGCAACCGTCTCAGAATTCTTGCTTGCGCCGAAGAGGCAGAAGGGAGTTTCAAATTCGGGAAGGTAGGTTTGGAATGCGGACATATGTGCGTTTGCATTATCGGTAACGATAACGTTCTTGTTGATAAACATGTGGCGCATAGCCTCGCCGCGTCCGCCGGGCGCGCTGTTTGCATATCCGATGAGATAGTTCTGCGCGGAAAGCTTATCAAAGGCTTTCTTTTGGAAGCTCTTCCATACGTTATTCTTTGCAGAGGTGTTCTTGCTTGCCCAATGAGTGTAGTTGGACAAAATGTTATTTTCCTCGGGATAGAGATACTGAAGGAAGTTGTTTCTGAACTGTTCAAGCTCGGTTCTGGTGTAATCACGGCCGTAAACGTTCTCTGTCGCATAATCGTAGTAGTTATCGTAGCCGTAAAGCTCTGCGATGCGGTTGTTGTTCTGAATGAATTCAACGTAGAACTCGCCGATCTTCTGATACTGCTCGGAGGAGGAAAGTGCGTTGTACTCGATAACGATCTCGTCGTTTCTCTTACGAAGCTCGTTTACCTCGGGGTTGTAGTCAAGCATTTCCTGGATCTCTTCTTCGGTCCAATCTGCGAAGAGGTCGTCCTTGAAGGGGGATTCGTTGTAGAGCTGCTTACATACCTCTATGTATTCATCCTGAAGGTCGCGCATGAGGTCGTCTGCAACCTGATGGATCTCTTTGCCGTACTCGTCGGTCGTGTCGCAATAGTAGATAATGTTAGCGATAGAGCTTTGGTTCTGAAGATGGTAGAACGCATCCTCAAATTCATAATATTTAGCGTCAACCTCGTCGTAGTTGTCAGAGGTGAGACCTAAATCACGGAAGGCATAAAGAAGATCGATCGCGTTATCGTAGTCCTCCTGAGTGAGAGTGTACATAGCAAGTACGTCATCTCTTGTAAGAGTGTTCTCATCACGGGAATAAGTGATCTGGTCCTCGGGGGCAACCGTTTCAAGCGTGTCGGGATAAGTGAACTCGCTGTAGGTTTCCTCAGTCGGCTCCTCTGAGGGCTCTTCACTCGGCTCGTCGGAGGGAGCTTCGGAAGGAGCTTCGGTGGGCTCTGCTGTGGGGGTTGCTGTGGTCGTCTCGGGTGTCGTTACGTTCTGGCATGAGCAGAAAAGCATAACGAGAACAAGCAAGAGCGACAAAAGTCGGATCTGTTTTTTCATGGGGTGTCTCCTTTTTCTCAAAAAACGATCGAAGGTCGTCGTTTTTTGTATTTTACTTAAAAATGATTATATCACACCACCGCGTGAAATGCAATGGGTTTTATTAAAAAAGGCTAATTTCTTTATGGGTTTTCAACGAAAAAAGCGCGCGTTGCATTTGACTCTTGTGCAAAGCGGGAAAATATGCTATAATAAAGAAAAGCGAACAGGGAGGTACTATGAAGAGAAGATTACATATTTCTTTTTTTAATTCGATCTTGCCCGCAACATTTTTCGGTGCGTTGACAGGAGTTTTGACGTCCGTTACCGTAAATTTGTATAAGGTGATTGCGAAATTCATATTTGAATTTTCGGAAAAGGGATATCATTTTGTGGGCGAGCATCTCTATCTCGTTCCGTTGGCTATCGCTCTTTTCGCAATTCCCGCGTTTGTTTTTGCATATATATATAAACGGATACCCAATCTTCGCGGAGGCGGAATACCGACGTCTATCGGTATATTGAGAGGAATGATACCGTTTAAATGGCTTCGCAACCTTATAGGTGTATTTTTTCTCTCGCTCTCGTCGTTTCTTATCGGCGTTCCGCTTGGAAACGAGGGACCTTCGGTGCAGATGGGTACTGCGATTGGCAGAGGCTGTGTATATGCGTTTGGGAAAAAGAAACGCGCGTGGGATCGCTATTCGATGACGGGTGGCGCGTGCGCAGGCTTCTCGGTTGCTACAGGCGCACCGATCTCGGGGGTTATATTTGCGGTCGAGGAAGCTCATCAGAGAATATCGCCGATGATACTTATCATTGCGTCGGTGTCGGTCATGTTTGCGACGGTAACGACCGAGCTGCTCGCACCGCTCCTCGGCGTAAGCAAGGGCCTATTTCCGTCAATGACCTTGCGCTCGCTTGAGCTTCGCGACGTCTGGATACCGATAGCAGTTGGTATCGTAATAGGACTTTTCGCAGTCCTTTTCCTCAATTATTACCGTTCAATATTCCATTTCTTCAACAAAATTCTAAAAAAGATAAGACACGGATATAAAATCATGTTCGTTTTCAGCCTTACTCTGATACTCGGACTTGTTTCATATTCCTTTATTTCCACGGGACATCATCTTATCCTTGAGCTTTTTGATGGGAAGATGAGTTGGATATGGCTTATTGTTCTTTTGCTCGTGAGATCGACCTTGACGCTTTGCGCAAACTCAAACAGAGTTACGGGCGGTATATTCTTGCCGATACTCGCGGTCGGCGCGCTCGTTTCTTCAATTATCGGTAAGCTTTTAGTTGACGTTATCGGGCTTGACGGAAGCTATTATATGATAGTCTTAGTGCTCGGTATTACCGCGTGTATATCGGGAATGATGAAAATGCCGCTTACCGCAATCGTGTTTGCGGTCGAGGCACTGTCGGGCTACGGAAATATCATGCCCATTATCGTCGTTTCGGGTGTGGCATTCGTCATAACCGAGCTGTTTGGCGTTGAATCTATCAACGACCGAGTCCTTGATAACCGCATGGAAGAGATCAATGAAGGCAAGACGACTACCCTTATTGACCGATATATACCGATCAAGGATAATACCTTTGCGATCGGCAAGCAGGTGCGTGACATTTTCTGGCCTGCAAGGCTTATAGTTCTTTCAAAAAAGGGACCTGAACATCTTCCGAGGATCGATGAGCATGACGTAAAGGCGATGCACGCGGGCGACGTGCTTCACGTCCGTTGCGAGACCTTCGACGAGAAGGCTACGCTTGAAGAGCTTGAGGCAATTATAGGAGAAGCAGACCATAAACGTGATTTTTAAAAAATAAATCTTCAGGCTATTGACATTTCAGCTTCGATATGCTATAATAATCGGGTATTAATTCAATATATACTCGGAGGCATATCGAAGCGGTCATAACGAGGCGGTCTTGAAAATTTGCAGTCGCGCTTTTTCGCAAATGCCCCAAATCCCTTGCTACGCTTGATGTTTTCGCCTTCCCGACGAAGCAGAAAATTATTTCTTCTAAAACTTTTTCTAAAAAATTCGCAAATCTAAAACTAAATAGTCTTATACGGAGAGGTATCGAAGTGGTCATAACGAGGCGGTCTTGAAAACCGTTTGGGGGCAACCCCACAAGGGTTCGAATCCCTTCCTCTCCGCCAACCAAGCCCCGATTTTCGGGGCTTTTTTCGATTAACAAGGAGGTAAAAATGGCAAAAAAAGGATTTGTGCTTGATAACATACCTAATGTCGTATCGTCATCATCTGCAACGGGAAAGAATGGGTGGTCACTGTGTATTGGCGCAGGAGTGTCAATGCCCATATTTCCTGATTGGTATACATTGGCTGCTGAATTAGCTAATGAATTTAGTACAGATAAAACAGTTAAACGTGAGGATATGCAGAAACTGGAGTTTTCCCCTGATGCACTCATTCAAATGGTAAAAAACACTACTTCTATCTCTGACCATGATTTTTCCATCAAAATGAGTCAAATTCTTTACGAGAACTTAAAAACGAAAATTGATCCAGATGAATGGAACTCTATTATAGAAGTTCTTGAAGCTAATCATCTGAGTTCTTGTACCGCAGAAACATGGGAGGTTTTCAAAAAATATCGCGAGACGCTTTTTGCATCAACAACCTCATACGGTCTCGCAAAAGTTATTTTAAAGTCAATCGATAACAATATTGCACCGAAATCAATATTGTCATTTAATGCCGAGCCGTTGCTTTTTGCATTGCTTAATTCATATCTGATGGATTACAGAGTAGATGAAACCCACTCTGTTCCTAAACAGGTATTTAATAAGGTTACGAGCAGTTTATCTAATCAAGGTGATAATAGAATTCCATATATCTTTTGCCATGGTTTATTGCCTGTAAAAGAAGACACTAACATTTTTTCATGCTCCATTGATAAATTAGTGTTTTTGGAGGAGGAATATCTTCAATTGGCAAACACATCTTTTTCTTGGCAGGCTAACGCATTTTTGAATACATGCTTATCACAACACGTAATTTTTATTGGAACTTCATTGACCGATCAAAATATGAGGCGTTGGCTTAGTTGGATACATTCAAATCGTATTACCGAGATGAAGCAACATAATCTCAATGTAGAAAATAGCACACAACATTATTGGATAAGACAAATTCCCGAAGATCCACAACAAATACCATGGATTGAAGCTGCGGTAGCACATTTGGGAATCCGATTAATATGGTTAAAAAATTGGTCTGAAGCATCGATAGCTTTAGAAAAGTTATTAGGATTATATGTAGCACCCAAGCCTAAAAAAGCAAAGACAATAAAACCTTTACATAAAAAGCCTGTTACAACGAAGAGATCACGTTACAAAAAATCTTGACATTCTAATTATTCAAATACTTTTGGATAACCATTGTATGCCATTCTGATTTCTGCGTATTCTTAAACGCCTTATCAGTGGCGAGGTAATTGATGATGCTATATTTTGAGATATAGTACTTACCCATCATATTCACTCCGTATATGTATTTTCTCTGCACGTACCGAAGGATTGTTCTTCGGTGGTAACCTGTCAGCTCGGCGACCTCGTCCACGGTTAGCGTGTCAGGTACGGCAGAAAGAAGATCCTCGAGCATTTCTTTGAACCTTGCTCGCTCCTTACCGCGTAGCTTATAATTCGTATCATCAAAATAACCCCCACAGTCCGAGCCCTGCGACTCGGTTCTGTGAGGGTTATTTGTCTTTTTGGCATTGAAAATACCGACGGGGATTTCTTTCCGCTTCTCTCGTTCGCTCTTTGCCATGTAAGCGAGAACATCCTCCTTTCTGACAGAATATTTGTGCGTAGGCGTGTTACGGATTTCGCACGGAATGATTCCATTCTGCAGCATCCACGCCGCCTTGCGTTTGCTGATGTGGAGCATCTTATAAAGCTGCTCCAAGGAGATGATCTCGCCGTTCATTGTTTAATCCTCGCTTTCGGAATTGATACTCAGTACACTCTCAATGGCTCTGCCGGCTTCACTCTTGGCGTTGGCATCAAGGTGGGAATAAATGTCCGCCGTGGTGCTCATATTGCTGTGTCCGAGCCACACTTGTATAATTTTCATATTGATATTCTTTGCGACCAAGAGTGACGCGCAGGTGTGGCGTAGGTCGTGGAATCGGATCGGTCGCAGTCCGTACTTTTTCAGCACCTTGGGAAACCGCGTGGTCACGTAGTTCGGCCGTAGCAGGTTGCCCATCTGATCCACGCACACCATATCAAGGTACTTGACTGAATATCCTCTGCGGAACTGCCTTTGATAGTTCTCTTGCTTTTTCTTGTGGCGGAGCAGAATTTCCTCCACGTCGGGAATGAGTGGGAGCGTTCGTCGTGAGCCCTCGGTTTTCATTTCGTCGCTGATGACAAGGCGTGTCTTGCCCTTCTGCTTGATCTCCATGACCTTTTGGCAGATGTGAATTTCCTTACGTTCAAAGTCGATGTGATCCCACGAGAGCCCGAGGGCTTCGCTTCGTCTTAGCCCATAGAAGGCGGCAAGGACGATGGGAATATAAATGCTCTCGTCCTCGGTGAGTGCGAGGAGCGTTTGCAGTTCCTCGGGCGAGTAGAACTCGCCCACGAACTTTTTAGCCTGCGGTCGCTCCACACGGTTCATCGGGTTGACATCAAAGATTTCTTGCCTGACCGCATACTCAAAAGCGGCGTGGAGCAGGTTGTGGTAGTGTATCACCGTTCGCTCGCTGACCCCCTCGGCGCGTAAAGACTCGTAGAAGCCGTGTATCAGCTTGGGCTTACAGTCGTCAAGCGTGACCTCGCTACCGAAGTATGCCTTGATCTTGCCGTTGATCTTGATGCGGTAGCCCTGCAGGGTGGTTTCCTGAATCTTGTGCCGATGCACGCCCTCCAGCCAATCGGTGAGGAACTCCAAGAGAGGATAATTTTCGGGGTTGTCGTAGCCCTCGCGCAGTCTTGTTTCCTCGGCTTCGAGCTCCCGAAGGAGCTCGCGCTTTTTCTTTTCAATCACCGCCTTTTTCTCGCCATCGTACAGGCCCATGCTTTTCCACTTGGGCTTGGCGACCTGCTTTATGGGATCGTAGTGCGGATAGACGAGGTATAGCTTTCCGTTCTTTTCTTGCACGCTCCCCGTCAGTACAAAGCCGTTTTTCTTTGCCATTAACTTACCTCCTGTTCAAGTTTTTCTTTGGTAGCACCAACAATACCACAAAGTCCGCGAATAGTCCAGTACTTTGGGTTCGAAGTTTCATTTAGGACATATTTTTCCGTGACCTGTTCACCGAGCAGATAACGGATCGCATTGACCTTTGCGATGCGGTATTCGCGCCCAACCTTGATGGCTTCGATCTCGCCTGTGCGAATGAGCTTGGACGCCAGCTTCTGACTGATGCCGAGCATCTTTGCAAACTCGCCGAGAGTCAGCGCATCGGGGTAATCCTTGAACACAATATTCATTTCGTTTTTGGTCATTCAAATCCTCCTTTTACATTTTTAGCGTGGGTTCTTCTACGGGCTCGTCCGAGCTGTCGCTATGTTGAGTTGCCAACTCAACTCCGAGCTTCACAAGCTCCAGCACGGCTGCCACGTTCTGACCTGCAAGGCGTGCGCGTTCCTCGGCTTCAATTTCCTCCGCAGTTTTGTTTTCGTTATCATCGTCGGTCAGTGAAGCCAATCCAACAAGACCACCGAGAGCAAGGCGAGAACCGACGGAACGACTGCGAACAGGATTTGTACCCACCACAGTATGCTTTGACGTTTCTCCCATTTTGCGACCAGAGAAGTAAGACTCTCGCTCACTTTCCCAGCCTGTTTTTCGCTCTCTGCCGTGATGATCTTTGTCGCTTTCTCGGTTAGCGCGTTCATATGCGCCGCCTGATTCTTCGACAAGGTTTCCATTCTCGTCAAATACGAACGACTCGTAGTGAACGTGTTCTTTCTCTCCGTCATCATAGATCGTGTAAGAGCCTGCATATCCTCGACCGTCCTCGCAAGGCTCTCCCATTCCTCGGCGCTGATCTTCACCGTGGG
>JAFVQU010000010.1 GCA_017504625.1 Clostridia bacterium
ACTCGGCGTTAGCTATCGCGGGCGCGCCGTAATTTTCGTCAACGCTGAGCATAAAGTTGATGTATCTCTCGGCGATCAGCTTGTTTTCGCTGGTCTTGGGAATACACATAGCGTCGATATAGAGGTTAGTGCCTTCCTCAGGGTAGAAGAAATCGAGGTTTTCGTTGTTCTCGTACATGGTAAGGAAGTCGCCTGCGTAATACGCCGCGATTGCCGCGCTGCCGCCTTCCATCTTGTTGAATATCTCGTCCATAACGTAGCCCTGAACGATGCTCTTTTGAGTCTTGAGCAGCTCAAGAGCCTCACGCCATTCGCTCTCGTCGTCGGTGTTTACGTCAATTCCGAGATAATACTGCGCCGTACCGAAGGCATCACGCGAGTTGTTGAACTGAAGTATGTTGCCCTTGTACTTCTCATTCCACATAAGGCTCCACGAGCCGATATCGGCTTCGTCAACCATTTCGGTGTTGTAGATGATGCCGATCATACCGTAGAAGTAGGGAACCGAGTATACGTTGCCCTCGTCGTAGTAGTCAAATTCTGCGTCCTCACCGAAGAATGCGGGAGAGAGGTTTTCCTTAGCCAAGGGAATATTTGAGTAGTCAAGGGGAGCGAGCGCGTCTTCCTCGATAAGTCGCTCGATCATATAGTCCGAGGGAACGATAACGTCGTAATTGACCGCACCGCCCGAGAGCTTTGCGTACATATCCTCGTTTGACGAGTACGTCGAGTAGCTGACCTTTACTCTCTCGCCGTAGGTATCAAAGTACCACTCCTCAAACGCCTTGTTTGAGTCAAGCGAGTCCTCGCTGCCGTCGGAGATATATTCGCCCCAGTTGTAAACGTATATGGTGGTAACCTCTCCGCCGTCGCTTTTACACGAGGTCATAAGGAAAGCTGCCGCAAGGATAACAAGACACAAGGAAACGGCAATTATCTTTTGAATTTTCTTCATCAGTTTGCCCCTCCTTTGCTCTTTTTCTTGCTGTTTACAGAGCCTGTGAAGTTGACCGCGAGCAAAATTACAAGAATTATGGCAACGATCAGGGCGCAGAGCGCGTACATACTGAACTTGACGTTATGCACGGTCTGGTTGTAAACGTAAAGGGGAAGCGTCTGGAAATTCGGCGAGCTTACGAAATGGCTGATTACGAAATCGTCAAGCGAGAGTGTAAAGCTCATCATAAGTCCCGATACGATACCGGGGATTATTTCGGGAAGCTCAACCGAGAAGAATGCGCGCGCGGGTGTGCAACCGAGGTCCTGCGCCGCTTCGGAAAGCGATTTGTCGAGCTGATTGAATCTCGGCGTGATCGAAAGAAGCGCGTAGGGAAGGTTGAAGGTCGTGTGCGCGATAAGCATAGTTCCAAAGCCGAAGAACTGCTTTGCGTGAATGAAATTAGCTACCGCAACGAAAAGGAGCATCATAGATACGCCTGTTACGATATCGGGGTTCATCATAGGAACGTTTGTGATCGAGGTTATCGTGCCCTTGATAAGCTTGTTCTTCATGTGGTGAAGTCCGAGAGCCGCAAAGGTTGCGATGATCGTTGCGATAACCGACGAGCTTACCGCGAGGATAAGCGAGTTTTTGAGCGCAGTCAATGCCTCTTCGTCGCGGAAAAGCTCACCGTACCATTTAAGCGAGATTCCTGTAAATTCGCTGAGTGAGCCGCCGTCGTTAAAGGAAAAGACGATAAGCACGACGATGGGTGCGTAGAGAAGCGCGAAAATGATGAACATATAAGATTTTTGCAAAAATTTCATCATATGATCACACCTCCCTCGTCGTCTGAGAACTTGTTCATTATCCAGACGGAGATAAGGATAAGCACCATCATAACGAGCGAGATTACCGCGCCGACGTTATAAGTGCTGGTGTTTTTGAAGAGTCGCTCGATAGTGTCGCCGACAAGGTCGATCTTGCCCGCGCCGAGCTTCTGAGAAATATAGAAGGTGCTGATCGATGGCACGAATACCATCGTAACACCCGAAATAACGCCCGACATGGTAAGGGGAATGACTACCTTCGTCATAGTCTGAATGCCCGTACAGCCGAGGTCGTGCGCCGCCTCGATATATCTCTTGTCGAGCTTTGTCATCGCCGTAAATATCGGAAGCACCATATAGGGCAAGAAGTCGTAGACCATACCGAGAATTACGCCTGCGTCAGAGCCGACGATATAGAGCTTGTCAAGTCCGAGACTTTCAAGGAGGGAGTTGAGCAAGCCGCCGTTGTCAAGCAGAGCCATGAGCGCGTAGGTACGGATGAGCAGATTGCACCACATAGGGAGCATGATAAGCACCATAAGTATCTTTTGCGTCGAGGGCTTTGACCTTGACATAAAATACGCGAGAGGGTAGCCGATAATCAGGCATACCACGGTAGCTATCAGCGCAAAGCCGATAGAGAGAACGAATACGTTTCCGTACTGTGAGAGCGTTGAGATATTGGATAGGGAGAAGTGTCCCTCGTTATCGGTGAACGCGAAATACAGCACGAAAAGCATCGGCGCGACGATAAAGAGGATCATCCACAAGATATGCGGAGCCGCCGCGAGTCTTTGGAAAACCGATCTGCTTTTCATTCTTCCTCGTCCTCCTCACCGGGTTCGGTGGGATCCGAGAGCAGCTCAAGCTCGTCGGAGAAAGAAGAATAGTCGCCATACATACCCGAAAATTCGGATTTGTGCATTATATGTATTGCCTCGGGCTCAATGAAAAGTCCGATGTGCGCGCCTTCGGCAACGAAGTCGGTGGTCTGGATCATCCACTTGAAGCCGCCGATATCTACGATGATCTCCCAGTGAACGCCCTTGAAGGTGACCGAGGTAACGGTGCCCTGAAGCATTCCCTTGTCGACGGCGACGACGTCAACGTCCTCGGGGCGAACAACTACGTCGACCTTCTGATTCTTGCCGAATCCCGCGTCAACGCACTCAAAGGTGTGGCCAGAGAATCGAACCTTATAGTCGTCAAGCATAATGCCGTCAACGATATTGGATTCTCCGATAAAGTCGGCAACGAAAGCGTTTTCGGGCTCGTTGTATATGTCGGTGGGGCTGCCTATCTGCTGGATCTGTCCGTTTGCCATAACGACTACGACGTCGGACATGGAAAGCGCCTCCTCCTGATCGTGAGTGACGTAGATAAAGGTGATGCCCGTAGCCTTCTGTATTTTCTTAAGCTCATTTTGCATATCCTTGCGGAGCTTCAAGTCAAGTGCGCCGAGAGGCTCGTCAAGAAGAAGCACCTCAGGCTCGTTGATAAGCGCGCGAGCAATAGCGACTCTCTGCTGCTGACCGCCCGAAAGAGTGCTTACTCGTCTGCGCTCAAAGCCTTTGAGATTGACCATTGAAAGCATTTCCTTGACTCTCGTTCTTATCTCGTCCTCGGGCGTTTTTTTGAGGCGCAGACCGAAGGCTACGTTTTCAAAAACGTTCAGGTGAGGGAAGAGAGCGTATTTTTGGAAGACGGTGTTGACCGATCTCTTGTGAGGGGGAACGTCCTTGACGCTTTTTCCGTCAAAGCATACGTCACCCGTGTCGGGAGATTCAAAACCGCCTATGATTCTGAGGGTGGTGGTTTTACCGCAGCCCGAGGGGCCGAGGAGAGTCACGAACTCTTTGTCGTGAATTTTGAGATTGATATGGTCGAGAACCATTTCTCCGTCAAAGGATTTTGACACGTCGGTCAGATCAATTATTACTTCCTTTTCCATTACACATAAAAACTCCTTTTAAAATCTGAGATTAGCGTTCCCCGATGCGTCGGGTATCGCCGAAATTTTTGATGCGTTTTTCGACAATGTGACCAAGGTCTTGCCTTTCTGTATCCGTCTTAGAACGACAATGCTTCTCCGTAATTTATAGATAAACAGAGAATGACAAAATACATTGTACCATATATTTTTTATATTTGCAATAGTTTTCGCAAAAAAAGCCGAAATCTGCCGATTTTCTGCAAAAAATCTTTGATTTGCCCCTGCCAATTGTAAAAATCTGGGATTATTTTTGAAAAAACTCGCAAAATCTCTCAAATTCTCTTGAAAACTCTCTTTTTCTCATTTTTTTCTCAGCGTGAAATCACGGTTTAAATATTTACGATATCCTTGACGGCGGTGCATAATGACTCAACGTCGTTTTCGGTGTTGAAAATGCCAAAGCCTATCCGCACGCCTCCTGTCTTTTCAGTGCCGAGAGATCTGTGCGCAAGGGCGGAGCAATGAAAGCCCGTGCGCAGACAAAAGCCTTTTGATGAAAGCAATTCTCCGACCTTGTCGGGAGATATGCCGTCAATGTTGAAAAGCATAACGCCACCCGCGTCCTCGGCGTCGTAGACCTTGACGCGCCGTATGCTGTCAAGGCGCTCGAGCGCCAGCTGCCAGAGGTGCTTTTCATGCGCGCAAATTCGGTCAATACCAATTTGTCTGACGAATTCTATACCCTTGGAAAGTCCTACTATCGCGGGAAGGCATAGCGTGCCGCCCTCGTATCTTTCGGGCGCGCTGTCGCCCATTGATATATCGAGCGATCTTACGCCGTTGCCGCCCTCAACGAGAGTGTCAAGCCGCAATCCGCGTCGAAGGAGCATAATTCCAAGCCCTTGCGGAGAGTAAAGTCCCTTGTGCGCGGGCATACAAAGAATATCGATGCAGTCCTTTTCCATATCAATAGGCAAATGTCCCGCGGATTGCGCCGCATCTACGATGAAGATAAGTCCGTGACGGCGGCAAAATTGTCCTATCTCGCGTATCGGCAGAGAATGGGAGCATATATTTGACGAATGAATGCAGGCAATCGCCCTCGTGTCGTGTCGCAGACGAGAGGTTATGTCGGACAAGATATCTTTTACCGTAAGCCTTTTGCGGTTTGAATAGGCCGTGAAGATATCGTAGTATATTTTTTTATCGTTTGCAAGCCTGGCGATCGGGCGGAGCATCGAGTTATGCTCCATATTACTGATCAGGATATGACCTGTGCGCCCCATAACTCCTTTTATCGCCATATTGAGCGCGTAGGTCGTGTTGAGCGTAAAGATGACGTTATCAGGCTCGCCGCCAAAGAGCGACGCGACGGCTTCGCGCGCGTTGTACACCTCCTCGGCAGAGCGCATGGCGAGGAGGTGAGAGCCTCTGCCCGCGTTTCCGCAATAGCTCTCCATGCAGTTGATCGTCGCGGCAATCACGCTTTGCGGCTTTGGAAAGGTGGTTGCGGCGTTGTCAAAATAAATTATCCTTTGGTCTTGCGAGGCGTTCATAAAATTCTCCTTAATGTGTGAAAATGTGGATTGCAAACGATAAAAGACCCAAAGCCCCGAAAAAAGAGGCTTTGGGAGGGAAGGATAAGCGGCGGTCAGGGGTGGCTTAAGCGGATGCCTGCAGACTCAAGCGTTGTGCGGACGTTACCCGAGTAAACGCAGGGAAATTCTATGCCGTAGATACAGCCCCGTCCCTCCTCCGACGAGCTTATCTTGACCACGTTGACCTTTATGGCGTTGCGCGCAAGCGCTCTCTGTGATTTCATCGCCGCGGTCATGCTGCCCGCGGAAAGACGGCAGAGGGCGCCGCTTCTGTATAAGCCGTAGCCCGTGCCTTGAGAGGTGTTCATCTTTTGTGTCCGTCCTTTCGGGATTGCGCGGATATGCGCGAGGAGTTCTCCTCGTTACATTTTATGCGCCAAGGGTAAAAATGCTATTGCACGCGTCCTGCGAAAAATATTTCGCACTTTATAATTAAAGGTCTTGATTTTTTGCTCGGTATAAGTTATAATTACTATGTATATTTGTCGAATGGGGAAGAAAATCCCCAAAAAGACTTGATTTTTATTTCACGGCGCTGGGCGCGGGAGGCTTTTTATGAGCGGAGAAAGAGTTTCAAAGCACAACTATTATCTTGATATAGCACAGACGGTTGCCGAGAGAGCGACCTGTATGCGCCGTCATTTCGGCGCGATCATCGTAAAGGACGACGTTATCGTATCAACGGGCTACAACGGCGCGCCCCGCGGCAGAAAAAACTGCACCGATATCAATTTCTGCATCCGCGACGAGCTTAAGATCCCGCGCGGTGAGAGATACGAGATGTGCCGCTCTGTTCACGCGGAGGCTAACGCTATCATTGCTGCGCCCCGTGACAGAATGCTCGGCTCAACGCTTTACATGGTCTGCGTCAACCCCAAGGACGGCTCGCTTTACGACGGCACTAACAGCTGTATGATGTGCAAGCGCCAGATCATCAACGCGGGCATTGAAACGGTCATCGTAAGAGACACCAAGGAGGATTACAGAATAATTCCCGTATCGAGCTGGATCGAGGACGACGATTCGCTCTCGGGCAAGTTCGGTTATTGATTGAGGTTTTTAAGATGGAAGATAACAAGAAAAAGAGAATATATCCCGAAAGACTCGGAGATGGCGATCTTGAGGGTGCGGCAGAGCTTGAAAAGCTTTGCTTCAGCTCGCCTTGGAGCAAGGACAGCCTGAAGCTTCTGACAAACGAGGGGATCGGCGTCGGTATGGTCTGTCATAAGGACGGCAAGGTGTGCGCCTACGGCGGTATGCTTATCGCGGTTGACGAGGGACAGATAACCAATATAGCGACACATCCCGATTACAGACGTCAGGGCTACGGTAAGGCGATAGTCGAGGCACTTATCAAGCACGCAAAGAACAACAGGCTTGATTCGATCTCGCTTGAGGTGAGAGTGTCGAACAAGGCGGCGATCGATCTTTATACCGCGCTTGGCTTTAAGATCGAGGGCAAGAGAAAGGACTTTTATACCATGCCTCGCGAGGACGCGCTGGTTATGGTATATAAGGTCAAGTAAATCACAGGTAAGGAAGACTTTATGTATATTTTGGGAATGGAGAGCTCGTGCGACGAGACCTCCGCGGCTGTCGTTGAATACAAGGACGGCAAATTTGAGATAAGATCGAATATAGTCGCCTCGCAGATAGAAACGCACCGTCTTTACGGCGGAGTTGTGCCCGAGATTGCGAGCCGCGCTCATATCGAGGCGGTCAGCCGCATTACCACCGAGGCGCTCGCACAGGCGAATATCACTCTTTCGGATATAGACTGCGTGGCGGTGACAACTCACCCCGGACTTATCGGAGCGTTGCTCGTCGGAGTGAATTTCGCAAAATCCTTGGCTTTTGCAAACAATATACCGCTCGTATCGGTAAATCATATTCACGGACATATATCGGCGGCGTATCTTGAGGACGACACGCTTGAGCCTGAATTTCTCTCGCTCGTAGTGTCGGGCGGACACACCTCGATATATATTTGCCGCGACCACCTCACGCTTGAGGAAATAGGCACCACGCGCGACGACGCGGCGGGCGAGGCGTTTGACAAGATAGGCAGAGTTATCGGTATGCCGTACCCCGGCGGCGCGGCGCTTGACAAGCTCGCTTACGAGGGCGACGCAAAGGCGATAAAGCTCCCATCTCCCGCGCTTCACGGAAGCCTTGATTTCTCGTTCAGCGGAATCAAGACCGCGGCTCTCAATTACATCAACTCGGCAAACCAAAAGGGCGAGGAGATAAACCGCGCGGATCTTGCGGCGTCTTACACAAAGGCAATAGTCGACGCTGTTGTCAAGCAGACCTCGGCGGCGATAGATCAGACCGGACTTAAGAGATTGGTCCTTGCGGGCGGCGTTGCGGCAAACTCGCATCTGCGCTCGGCACTTGAAATGATGTGCAAGAAAAAGAAGGTCACCTTCACAGTCCCATCGCGCGCGCTTTGCGGCGATAACGGCGCGATGATAGCCGTTTCAGGCTGCTTTGAGTATCTTGCGGGTAGATTTGCCGACACCTCGCTTAACGCGTCGGCGCTTGACGAGATTTAAGGAGCGATTTAACTTGCTAAAGAAACTTTTCACACAGAGTTTTCCACAAATGTGGAAAACTGTTCAAATGTAAATTTTTACTAACAAAAATCTATAAATATTCACTCGTGGCGACGCTCAAAACGCTTATTCGACAAGAAAATATGTGGATAAAGCTGTGGATACTGTGGAAAAGTAGAACACTTGGACTGTTGTGGAAAACTAAAAATTAACGATTGGAAGTAACAAAATGAACAACGACGTAAAGAACGAAGTGGAGATAAAGGGCAACGAAAGACCCGATCCCTCACCTGCCGTAATTCGCAGATTGCCGAGATATTACCGCTATCTTTGCGAGCTTATCGCGCGCGGAATTACGAGGATCAGCTCAAACGAGCTTGCTCATATGATGCACGTTACCGCATCGCAGATAAGACAGGACTTAAACTGCTTCGGCGGCTTTGGTCAGCAGGGCTACGGATATAACGTAAACTATCTTTTTGCAAAGATAAGTGACATTCTCGGTGTTTCCGCGGGCTTTAAGGCGATAATCATCGGCGCGGGCGACCTTGGTCGCGCGCTCGTTCACCTTTCTATGTTTGAGAAGCGCGGAGTTGACATTTGCGCCCTCTTTGACACCTCAAATGAAGCTGAGGGAAAGGATTGCGCGGGCGTTCCCGTGTATTCTATTGATGAGCTTGAAAAATTCTGCGAGGAAAATCAGGTGGATATTGCCGTTCTCGCATGCCCCAAGCATCTTGTTAAGGATATTGCCGCAAGATGCGTGTCGCTTGGACTTAAAGGACTTTGGAACTATATGGGCGTTGAGCTTGAATATTCCGACAAGGATATTATCGTCGAGAATATGCACCTTGGCGACTCGCTTATGATACTTAACTGCCGTATCTGCCGCAATATTTCTTGCGACGACGGAGAATCAGAATAAAAAAGGAAACTTTGACGTGAAATATAAAATAAATTACGGAAACGGAGTCGGCGTTTTCCCAAAAAGCGTTTTTGACGTTATAGCGCGCACGGGAAGCGTTGAGCTCAAGGTGCTTCTCGGCGTATGCTCGCTTGAGGGAAGCGTTGATATAAAAAAGCTCTCAAAGCTGATCTCATGCCCCGAGAGCGACGTGAAGGACGCGATATCCTTCTGGAGAGGCGCGGGAATTGTTGAGGTGCTTGACGGAGAGGCTAAGACGGAGGCTGAAGCTGAGGACGTCGCGGTCGTGACGGCATCAAAAAAGAAGGAAAATGACGCGCCCGCCGCGCCTGAAAAGAGCGAGGACAAGGAAAAGAAGCTTAAGAAAAGCAACGAGCTGCCCCGATACACCTCCGAGGAGCTGGCGGTAATACTTGAGAGCAGAGAGGATATCGTTTCGCTCATCAACGAGAGCCAGAATATTATAGGCAAGGTATTCAACCTCAAGGAGATAAGCGTTATTATCGGTCTTATCGACTATTTGGGACTTGATTCGGAGTACATCCTTATACTTCTGACCTATTGCGTTTCAATTGACAAAAAATCGCTTCACTACATAGAAAGCACCGCATTCTCGCTTTACGATGCTGGTGTTACCGAGCCTGCGCAGCTTACCGAGGAGATACGCCGCCGTGAGCTTGCCGCCTCAAGCGAGGGACAGATAAGAAAAATTTTCGGAATCGGCACACGCGCGTTCACCTCAAAGGAGAAGAAGTTTATATACTCGTGGCTCAACGATATGAGATACACAGTCGAGATAATCACGAGAGCATACGAGGTATCGGCTAACGCAACGGGCAAGGCATCATTCCCCTATACCAACGCCGTGCTTGAGCGTTGGAACAGCGAGAATCTCCGCACTCTTGAAGAAATTGAGGCGGCGGATAAGAAGAATCAGGAGAGCACCGCAAACGATGGCAGCAGCTTTGACACCGATGATTTCTTTGCGGCGGCGGTCAGACGAAGCCTTGGCAAATAATCAGTTTCAGAACACTTCTGCGGTTTGACCGCGAAAGGATATTTTTATGGGATATAACAGAGCGAATTACAAGCGCATAAAAGAGGAATACGACGGCAAATATCTTCGCGCGACCGAGGCGGCTGATTTCAGACGCGCAGAGGTCATGGCGGTAGTGCCGGGAGTTGCCGAGATAGAAAAGCTCCTTTCCTTGACCGGCTTTAAAATATTTGACGCGACATTGCGAGGAGATAAGGAAGAGCTTGAAAGGATAACCGCGGAAAACCGTGAGCTTAATTCTCAGAAGGCGGCGCTTCTTATTGCCGCAGGCTATCCTGCCGACTACACCGAGATAAAGTACGAGTGTAGCGAGTGCGGAGATACCGGCGTTGTAGATAACAAAATGTGCATATGCATGAAGAAGAAGCTTGTCGAGGCGGGAATCGAATCCTCGGGAATGAGCGATCTTATAAAGTGTCAGAGCTTTGATAATTTCAGTCTGGACTACTACAAGCAGTCAAGAGAAAATCACGAGCGCATGAGCACTATTCTTGCGATAGCGAAACAGTACGCGGATGATTTTGATGCGGCGACCTCACCCAATATCGCAATGTTTGGCGGCACGGGACTTGGCAAGACGCATCTTTCAAGCGCAATGGCAAGCGTTATCATTGAAAAGGGAAACGACGTTTATTATACGGGTGCAAATTCAATGTTTGCGGACTTTGAGCAAAAGAGATTCGGCAACAGCGCAGACCCTGATGCCGAGGGGGATATTGAAAAGTATTTCTCCTGCGACCTGCTTATAATCGACGACCTCGGCACCGAGGTTACCAATCAGTTTACGACCTCCTGCCTCTACAATATCATAAACACTCGACTTAACAGAAAAAAGCCGGTTGTGCTTAGCACCAATCTTACCAAGGACGAGTTCAAGAAGAGATATTGGGACAGAATTGCAAGCCGAGTTTTCGGTGAATATACGATATTGCCCTTCTGCGGAGTTGATATCAGAGCGCAAAAGCTTGGCAAATAATAAGAAAGAAACGGTATTTACAAAAAATACCGTTTTTTTATCGTATTTTTCTCTTTTTGTTGCGCATACTATGACCGAAGCACTTTGAAAGGCGGTTAAAATATGCAACAGACAAAAACTCGCGAAGCAGAAATGCTTGAAGAATTGTATAAAAACGTAAAAATGGGCTCTGATTCGATAATCAAGCTCTTAAATAAGGTAAGCGACGGTAAATTCAAGACCGATCTTACCGACCAGCTTGACGGCTACGAAAACTTTGCGGCAAAGGCAAAGGACAGACTGAAGTCACTCGGCTGCGAGGCAAAGGAAGAAAACGTGATGACGAAGATGTGGAGCAGTATTGGTATGGCAATGAGCACTCTCACCGATTCGAGCGACTCTCATATCGCGCAGATGGTAGCCGAGGGCTCTACTATGGGTATCACCGATGGCATCAAGCTCCTCCGCGACTATGAAAACACGGGAGTGTCCGAGCACGCGCTCGCGCTCGTCCGTGACGTTATCAAGTTTGAAGAAAACAACCTTGAGAGAGCAAAAAAATATATCTGACAAAAAACAAAAGAAAATGCACCGCTTATACGGTGCATTTTTCTTTATTTAGACAGATATTCAACAAGATATTCAAGCGCGACTTTGTAGCCGTCAAAGCCAAGACCCATAACGGTTTTTATCGCGGCGAGAGAAACGTAGGAGAGCTGTCTGAAGTCCTCGCGCTTCGACACGTCGGAGATGTGAACCTCAACGGTCGGAATAGATACAGACTTGAGCGCGTCAAGGATTGCAATCGAGGTGTGAGTATATGCGGCGGGATTGATAACGATTCCGTCAAAGACGCTGTAAGCGTCCTGAATCTTATCAACTATCGCGCCCTCGTGATTAGACTGATATATCTCACAGTCAACACCGAGATCGTTGCAGGTCTTTTTTATAAGACGGCAGAGCGCGGAATAGTTCTTGTCACCGTATATCTCAGGCTCGCGCAGACCGAGCATGTTGAGATTTGGGCCGTTGATTATCAGAATTTTCATTTGTCTGTCCCCCCTCGAAAGATATTTAATATTTCCTTGGCACAGTCAATGGCGGTTGTGCCGTTTTTTACCTTGTAGTCGCAAAACGCCTCGTACATTGGGCGTCTTTTTTGGAACATTTCTTCAAGATCTCCGTTTTGCGAGAGCGGTCTGCCGTCGCGCGATAGGAAATTGATATTCCGTTGAATATAAAAGATAACGCCGTTTTGCTTAAGCGAGCGGTAGTTTTCGCCGCGAGTGACGACACCGCCGCCGGTTGAGATTATAAGTGAGCTTTGCTTACCCACCTCGGCTACTGCCTTATGCTCGGCGGAGCGGAAATAATCCTCGCCGTCGCTCTTGAAGATCGTGGGAATGTCGCGCCCTTCGCTTTTGGATATCATCTCGTCGGTGTCAACGAGCTTTCGTCCCGTCATTTCGGACAAGATCGCGCCGACCGTGCTTTTACCGCAACCGGGCATACCTACAAGCACGATATTTTTTGTTGTTTTTTCAATTTCTGCCGTTATTTCGTCAATAACGCCGTTGTCTATCGTCGTATCAAGGAAAAGCTCGCAAGCCCGCTTTGCCTGCGCGACGAGCATTGAAAGTCCGTTCGTGCAAGGGATTTTCAGGCTCTGCGCCTCAAAAAGAAGCTCGGTTGTGGCGGGATTGTAAACCATATCCGCAACACCCGAAAGATGCTCAAAGCTCGAAAGGCTTATAGGTGATACCTGGTTATTCGGATACATGCCGACGGGCGTGCAGTTGATTATCACCTCGCCGTCGGGGTGCTTTTCATACACGTTTTCGTAATTCACATCGCCATTTCGCGATACCAATACGATCTCACACGCTCCGAGGTCGGAGCATACCGCCTGAGCCGTCAATGATGCGCCGCCCGTGCCTAAAATAAGCACCTTTTTGCCTTCTATCGCTATATTTGCCTTTTTCAGCATATATGTAAAGCCGAAATAGTCGGTATTGTCGCCGCGAAGTCGCCCGTTGGAAAGACGAGTGACCGTGTTTACCGAGCCTATGCGCCTTGCCTCCTCGGATATCTCGTCAAGATAGGGTATCACCGTTTTTTTATAGGGGATAGTTACGTTAAGCGCATCAAAATCGCCGCCGCGGATAAACTTGCCTACCTCGCATTCGCTCATTTCAAAGAGTTTATACGAATAGTCGGCAAGAAGACCGTGTATCCTGGGCGAAAAGCTATGCGAAAGCGTTTTGCCGATAAGACCGCACCGCAAATTGTTTTTACCTGTTATCATAAGAAAATATTACTCCGTAAGGGTTATATTATCTCGGAATACGCGCCGAGAAGTCTGAACTTTTCTCCTCTTGCTTCAAGCTCGCAAAGCAGACGCTTGAGCGTGTCGGAATATACCGAAACAGTAAAATCAAAATAGAACATTGACTCAAAATCTCGCTCGGGGATCGGGCAGGATTCAAGCTTCGTCATATTGACACCGAGGGAATTGAAGCAGGAAAGCACGTGATAGAGCGCGCCGGGGCGGTTGGGAGTTACGAGCATAAGCGAGAGCTTATCCGCGCCTGGATAGACCTCGGGGTCTTTGGAAATGCAGATAAATCTTGTGAAATTGTTGCCCGTATCCTGAAGCGAGGGCATAATATTTTCAAGACCGTAAAGCTCTGCGCAGAAGCGCGAGGATAGTGCCGCAACGTCGTCACGGTCAGACTCTGCTACCATTTTCGATGCGAGCGCGGTATTTGCGACAACGGTCACCTTTATCTGAGGATTTGCCTTGAGGAATTCCGAGCATTGACTTATCGCCTGCTCGTGTGAGAAAATTTCCTTTATATCTTCAAGCCTTCTGCCCGATTTTGCGAGCAGATTGTGGTCTATTTTGAGCCTTACCGAGCGCACGATGCTGAAGTTGTGGCAGAGCATAAGCTCGTAGACCTTTTTAACCGATCCCGCCGTGCTGTTTTCAATAGGAAGTACGCCGTATTTGCAATCTCCGCGCTCGATAGCCGAGAAAACCGAGTCAAACGAGGGGCAATATGTGATGGTGGGAAGCTCAAAGAGCTTTTCCGCCGCTATCTGCGAATACGCGCCCTCAACGCCCTGACATGCGACCTTTGCGCGAGAGGGGAAGATGGGAGGCGTTATTTCAAGAGCCTTTGCTATCTCGTCGTAGCAAAGTGAGCTTTGGTGAAGCTTGGTGTACTGATAAGCACGTGAAACGTCAAGCATTGTGCGATAGAGCGTGCGCGCGTAGCCGTCAAGCTCATCACCCGCAAGGCTTGAGATTTTTTCAAGCAGCTCACGCTCGCGTGCCGCGTCAAGCACGGGAAGAGAGCGTTCCTTTTTGTACTCTGCAACGCACGCCGCGATAGCCATTCTCTTTTTGAAAAGCTCGACTATCTCTTCGTCGGTCGCGTTTATTTCTTCTCTTAATTTTTTGAGATCAAGTTCCATTTTAAAACTCCAATTTACTTATCTATCAAGCAACAAATCAAAAATTGCGATTGCACATGCCGCCTCAAAGACGGGGATGGCGCGGGGAAGTATGCAGGGGTCGTGTCTGCCCGTGATTTTGAGCTTCACGTTTTCCATTTTGGATAGAGAAACGCTGTCCTGCTCCTTTGCGATAGAGGGTGTCGGTTTAATTGCCGCGCGGAAGATAATAGGCATTCCGCTCGTCATACCGCCAAGTATTCCGCCCGCGTTGTTTGTTTTGGTGTAAACCTTTTTGCCGTCGGTATAAAACGCGTCGTTGTTGGACGAGCCGCGCAGAGCGGCAGAACCGAAACCGCGTCCGAATTCAATGCCCTTGACCGCGGGAATTCCAAAGATTATAGACGAAATTCTACCCTCAACACCAAGGAATATATGCTCGCCAAGCCCTGCGGAAAGTCCCGTAGCCGCGCATTCGATAATGCCGCCGACCGAGTCGCCGTCAAGACGCGCGTCCTCAATGATTGCGCGCATTTTTTCTTCTGCTGACGGGGAAATAGTGGCGAATTTCTTTGCTTTTATAGAATTAAAGTCGGCAGATGCGGGGTCAACGAGGTCAAAGCTCTCGTCATAAGCGTCCGCAACCGAGAGAATGTGGGCGCATACATCAATTCCTTTACGCGCAAGTATTTGCAGGCATATACCGCCCGCAATACACATAGGAGCCGTAAGTCTGCCCGAAAAATGACCGCCGCCGCGCAGATCGACATTCTCGCCGTACTTCATCCTCGCCGCAAAATCGGCGTGCGAGGGGCGGGGAATATCGGAGAGCGACGAGTAGTCACCCGAGCGCTGATTTTTATTGTAAATTACCGCTTCAATTGGCTCGCCGTTCGTGACGTTGCCGTCAAGCCCAGAGAGAAAAACAGGCTCGTCGGGCTCTTTTCTTGCAGTTGAGAATTGATCGTTTCCGGGGGCGCGGCGCGCCATAAACGCGCGGAGCGCGTCAAGATCGATCACCTCACCCGCAGGGATTCCCGAGAGGATCATGCCGATCCTCTCGTCGTGGGAGCCGCCGTATATTTTGAGTTTAAGATTTACACCGTAAGCGTTCATAAAAATGCCTTCCGTTATCTTGTTTGTGTTTTGAAATCCTTATTCCGTAAAGTTTTCCGCGAATGCGGGATAAGATTTGCTTATCGCCTCAAAGCGTGAGATCTTGACCTCACCGTCGCAGACGAGCGAGGCGATAGCCGCGCTCATAGCAATTCTGTGGTCGTTGTATGAATCGACCGCTCCTCCGACAAGTCGGGGCTTTCCGACTATCACCATACCGTCGCTCGTCGGAGTAATATCCGCGCCGAGATTTGATAGCATATTGCAAACGCTCTCGATTCGGTCGCTTTCTTTTAAGCGAAGGCGCGAGGCGTTAAATATCCTCGTTTTGCCCTCTGCGACCGATGCAACAGTTGCTAAGACAGGCACGAGGTCGGGTATCTGCGCCGCATCAATGTCAACGGCGCAAGGTCTTGAGGGGAAAACGGTTATGCCGCCGTCTGCAATTTCAATATGCGCGCCCATTTTTTTGAGAATTTCAAGCATTTCGCGGTCGCCCTGACGGGAATTTTTGTCAAGTCCGAGGACGGTTACTTTGTTTTGACCTATCGCGCCTGCCGCCAAAAAGAAGGCGGCGTTTGACCAATCTCCACCGACGGTCAGATCGCGTGGAGAGGTAAGCTTGTCCTTGCCAATTATCGTGTAGGTTTGACTTTCTATATCAAAATTGATATCCGCGCCGAACTCATTGAGTGCGTCAAGCGTCATTTCAACGTATGGCGCGGATTCAAGCTTGCCTTCAAGCCTGAGGGTGCTTTCGCCCTCACAAATTGAGAGCGCGAAAAGCATTCCGCTTATAAACTGCGAGGATATATTCGCCGCGAGCGAGTAGCTGCCCGATTTAAGCTTTCCCTTTATGCTCAAAGGGCTTGTGCCTTGCGCGCCGAGTGTAATACCGTTAGATATCAACAGCTCGTAAAGCGGAGAGAGGGGGCGAAAGGCGAGTCTGCCGCGCATAATAAACGAGCAGTCAGCTCCAAGCGCCGCCGCGAGTGGCAGAAGAAAGCGCAGAGTCGAGCCCGATTCGTTGCAATCGAGCATTGCGCCCGTATTTGCCGTGTTTATAGGTTCTATTATAAAGTGTTCGCCATCACGGGTGATATTCGCGCCAAGGGCGTTCAGGCATGCCGCCGTCGCGTCAATATCGGCGTTCGTGTCGGTGCAAAGCAAACTGACATTTTTGTCACCGAGCGCGGAGCATATAAGGTATCTGTGTGCCTCGGATTTTGAAGAAATGGCTCTTATCTCGCTTTTTACCCGCGCATTCTTAAAAATTTTATCCACGTTTTTGTCCTTCTTATAATCCCTTTTCAAATATGCCCTCAAGCTCGCTTACGTCTACCTTGTATATCTGCGAATTACCGATGCCGAAGGGAATAATGAGCGATATCTTATCTCCGCTGCGTTTCTTGTCTGAAAGCGCGGCTTCGTCAAGTGAATGAGCGTCAAAATCACAGCTTGTGGGAAGCTGGTACGCCGAGAGAATGTCAAGAATTTCGACAAGATCGGAGTCGGGGCAAAGTCCCATTTTGTTTGCCGCGCGGGAGATTATCGCCATACCGATAGCAACCGCGCTTCCGTGTGAAACCTCATAATTTGAAAGGGCTTCTATCGAGTGCGCCGCCGTGTGACCGAGGTTTAACAGCTGGCGGATTCCGACATCTCTTTCATCGGCGTTGACCACGTCGCGCTTGTCGCGTACGCAGTTTTCGATAACGTCCTCAAGCTGTTCCTTTATTGGCGTCGTCCTAAGCTTGTCGAAGAGGGGGCGGTCACTTATGATCCCGTATTTTATGACCTCGGCACATCCGTCGTTGAATATATTGTCGGGCAGAGTGTCAAGTGTTTCGCAGTCACAGATGACGAGCGAGGGTTGATAGAATGCGCCGACAAGGTTTTTGCCCTCGGGAATGTCAATTGCGGTCTTACCGCCGACTGACGAGTCCACCATAGCGAGAAGCGTGGTTGGTATCTGGATAAAGTTCACTCCGCGAAGATACGTTGCCGCGCAAAAGCCCGCAAGGTCGCCGACAACTCCGCCTCCAAGAGCGAAAATACAATCGGCGCGGGTTATATTGTTCTTTGCGAGAAATGAGAGAAAAGCGAGATAATTCTCGGCGCATTTTGATCCCTCTCCTGCGGGAATAACGTAGGAAACCGCCGAAAAGCCCGCCGACTGAAGTGATTTTTCAAGCCTTTCAAGATAAAGCGGCGCGACGTTTGAATCGGTAAGTATCGCCGCCGCGCAAGGCGTTTTCAGTACCTCTGCCGCCAATTCTCCCGATTTGTCGAGTATTCCCTTGTCAATGATAATATCGTAAACGCGCGAGGCGTTAACAGCTACTTTTTTCATTTTGACTCCTAAAATCAAATTTATCCGTCGATCTCTTCCTTGGCGATTCTACCTGCCTTGAGTATTTCCTGCATTTTTTCCTTGTCGCCTGACTCAAGCGCGTCGCGATATTCGCTAAGTGAGGAGATTATCTCGTCGATCTCGTAAAGCAAAGGCTCCTTGTTTTCAAAGAAAAGCTCTGTCCACATTTTTTCGTTGAGCCACGCCACTCTCGTCATATCCTTGTAGCTGCCCGCCGAAAATCCCTTGTGATTTTTAGCGGTCGGGCTTTTTACGTATGCGTTTGAAACTACGTGGGCAAGCTGTGAGGTGAAGGCGATCATTCTGTCGTGCTCGTCTGCCGTCGTGAACGAAAACTTGCCAAAGCCTGCGGGCTCAAGAAGCTTTTTTATATGTTCAAAGAGCGCGATATCGTCAAATCTCGGAGGAACGATAACCATAGGCGCGCCCTTGAACATAGTTGATCTTGAATATTTATATCCCGAAAAGTGCGTACCCGCCATAGGATGCCCGCCAACGAAGGTAAAGCCGTATTTCTCCGCAAGAGCAAAGCCTGTGCGGCATATTTCCTTTTTCGTTCCGCAAAGGTCGATCATAAACGCGCTCTTTTTGACGAGCGGCGCGATCTCTTCCATATATTCGATGCTCGATACGGGATAGAGTCCGACGAAGATAAGATCGCACTCGGGAATTGTGCTTTCGTCAAGCTTGCCGTCAAGAACGCCCTGCAAAATAGCGAAATCGGTTATTGACTTACTTCTGTTGTATCCGTATATCTCGTAGCCGAGATCGTTTGCGACAGAAAATTCTCTGTACGCCTTTGCCATCGAGCCACCGATAAGACCGAGACCGACAATTCCTATTTTCATAATAAGCTCCGTGATTTGTATTTAAGAGTTGCGTCTGAAAAAATCAGATCTCTCTTATATGATTTACGCTCTTCATGACCTCGTCAAACTGAGCGGGTGTGAGTGATTGCGCGCCATCGCAAAGGGCGGCCTTGGGGTTGTTGTGTACCTCGATCATAAGTCCGTGCGCGCCGCACGCGGTTGCCGCGAGAGCCATAGGCTTTACAAGTCTTGCAGAGCCTGTCGCGTGGCTCGGGTCAACGATTACGGGGAGATGAGTAAGCTCCTTAAGCACGGGGATAGCTGAAAGATCAAGCACGTTTCTTGTATACTGCGAATCGTACGAGCGGATTCCGCGCTCGCAGAGAATGATATTCTCGTTTCCGCCCGCCATAATGTACTCGGCGGACATAAGCCACTCCTTGATAGTTGCGGAAAGTCCCCGCTTGAGAAGAATAGGCTTTTTCGTTCTTCCAAGCTCCTTGAGCAGCTCAAAATTCTGCATATTGCGCGCGCCGACCTGGATAACGTCAACCTCCTCGAAAAGAGGCAAGTGATTGGCGTTCATTATCTCGGTAACGATGGGCAATCCGGTTTCCTTCTTGGCGTGAAGGAGGATTTCAATACCGTCTGCTTTAAGTCCTTGGAAATCGTAGGGTGAGGTTCTCGGCTTGAACGCGCCGCCGCGGAGCATCGTCGCACCCGCCGCCTTGACCGCTTTTGCTATCTCAAGCACCTGCTCCTCGCTTTCAACCGAGCAAGGCCCGGCCATCACGGCGAAGATATCGCCGCCCACGCTCGTATCTCCCACCTTAACGACCGAATTGTCGGGGTGGAACTTTCTGTTTGCGCTCTTAAAGGGCTCTGATATGCGCTTGACCGACTCAACTATGTCAAGACTGCGAAGCAGATCCTCGTCGACTCTTGAGGTGTCGCCGACAAGACCTACGATGGTCTGATAATCTCCGCGCGAGAGGTGGACGGTAAGTCCGAGCGATTCTATCCAATTAAGCAAGCCCTCAAGCTGCTTTTCACTTGTTCCGTTTTTGAGTACTGCGATCATTTTGTTAAAATTCCTTCCTGATAAATAAAAACAGACACCCGGCAGAGCGATCTTGCCTGCGAAGTGTCCGGTAAATATATTACACCGTTGTCGGAAAAAGCTCCGTTTTCATCTGCACAGCAAAAATCACCTTTATTATATTACGCCGCGTAATAATAATAAAAGTAACGGTATGCAAATACGAAAGCCGATGCGAACATGAATTTGTCCTTCTTTCCTTTAGTATATTAACATTTTAGCACCATAAAAGTGCTTTGTCAAGATAAAGTTCCAAAAAAGTAGCAATAAATAATAAAAAGTCGAAGACTTTTTTGAAAAAAGTCCTCGACTTTTGTGTTTTTACTTAAATACGCACTCTACCTTGTTTACGGCATCGACCTCTATGCAGGCGTAAGGAGTTCCGTTTTCAAGATAAAAGCTCAGCGTTCCTATGACCTCGACGGGATTTACGAGATTGCCGCTTACCGTCGGGAAGCTTATCGTTCCGCTGTCATCGTGAAGCTCAATATACCAGGTCTGATATCCGTCGCCGTTAAGCCCCAAAAGGTAGGCATATCCGCTTTGATTTGCAAGATGACCGAAAATGCGGATCTTTTTTCCTGCGGATGCGCTCGTTTCATAATTGGAAACGAACTCGGCTATATATGCCTCAAGCTCGGATGCGTTCATTGTGAGCGTGTCAACGTCGTACTCGGCCTCGTTTGTAACGCTGCTCGCCCAATCGTAAAGGTCAATGTATCCGTCGGAGGTAAAGGTGCCGACGAAGGTGACGTCTGAGCCGTTGACGGGATATTTTCCGTCCTCTGCGCGCACCTCGTAGGATGCGTTGCAGCAGCCGGTCGGGTCAAGACCGAGCATAATGTGCTTGACCACCTTGTTCTGATCAAAATTATAAACGACGGATCCCAACGCGTCGATCTTTATATTCTGCCCCTGATAATTTTCGGGATTGATCATAAACTCGCATATCGTTCCGTACGGATCGTTAAGAAGCGAATAGTCAACCACGTTTTCAAGGGGCGGCTTTGTTAGCTCGTTATTGCCCGAGCCGTTTTCGGAGCAGCCTGCAAAAAGCGAAATTGAGAGAACGGCGCATAATGCCAATAAAAATATCTTTTTCATCGTCCGCACCTCAATTTCTCTTAAGTATCGCGCCGATAAGCGAGAAAAGTCCGAATGCGGCAACGTCCGCAACGACGATGGTCGATCCTACGGGAGTTTTCACCGCGAGAGATACAAGCACGCCGATAATAGCACACGCGATAGAAATTACCGACGCGCAGATGATAACGCTCCTAAAGGTCTTGAAAACTCGCATAGCAGAAAGAGCGGGGAAGGTGATAAGCGCGGAAATAAGCAGCGCGCCGACCATATTCATCGAAACGACGATGATAACGCCCGTGATGACGGCGATGAGAGTGTTGTAGACCTCGGCGCGCGTTCCCGTAGCGCGAGAGAAGCTCTCGTCAAAGGTGATGGCGAATATTTTGTTGTAAAAGAAAATAAAAATGAACAAAACGAGGGCGGAGAGGATAGCGCATATCGCGACGTCCTGCTTGTTGATGCCGAGAATTCCCTGACCGAAGAGGTTTGTGCAGGCGTCACCGCTGATGCTTGAGCTCTTGCCGGGGAAAAGGTTCATTATAAGGTAACCGAAGGCAAGCGAGCCTGCCGAAACCATTGCGATCGCCGCGTCACCCTGGATCTTGGTGTTCGAGCGGATCTTCAGAAGAAGAACTGCCGCAAGCACGGTTATGGGCAGGGAAACGTATATGGGGGTCACAAGTCCCATTGCGGTAGCAATTGCCGCCGCGCCAAAGGTAACGTGTGACAAGCCGTCGCCGATCATTGAAAATCTTTTAAGCACGAGGGTTACGCCGAGAAGCGCCGCGCAAAGAGAAATAAGAAGTAGCGCAAGCGTCGCGTATCTTATCGTCGGGAAGTTCTGGAAATAGAAAATGATCTTAGCCATTTTTTCTGCCTCCCTTCAAAAACGCGATACCGGCATCGCTTGAAAGGTAGTCCTCGGTAGTGCCGAAAAACTTTGGTGTGTGCGCCACGTGAAGAATGTGGGTCGAATATTTGATAGCTGCCTCGATATCGTGCGAAACCATAATTACGGTGACTCCCGATCTGTTGAGATCCTTGATGATCTCGTACATATCGGCTGTGACCTTGGGATCAAGTCCCGCTACGGGCTCGTCAAGTAAAATAAGCTTTGAAGAGGCGCAAAGTGCGCGGGCAAGCAGAACTCTTTGCTGCTGGCCGCCCGACAGCTCGCGGTAGCATCTTTTCTGAAGATGCGTGATTCCGAGAAGCTCCATATTGTCCCTTGCGCTCTTTTTCTGCTTTGCGGTGTAGAATGGAGCAAGTCCCGACCTGTTAAGGCAGCCTGAAAGCACGACCTCGTAAACCGACGCGGGAAAGTCCTTTTGAGCCGCAGTCTGCTGCGGAAGATATCCTATCTCGTTTTTTCGAAGGCCGTCACCGTAAGTAAGATAGCCCGACATGGGAGATTGCAAACGGAGGATGGTTCTGATCAGTGTGCTCTTGCCGGAGCCGTTTTCACCGACTATGCAAAGATAGTTGCCTTGCTCTAAACAAAAAGTTAAATTTTCAACTATGGGTTTATTTTCATATCCTAAAACCACGTTTTCACAGCTTATAAGTGCCATTAACTCAACGCCTCCTTCAAAATATTGAGGTTTTGAGTCATTATTTCAATATAGTCAGCACCCGCTTTAATATCGGCGCGGGTTACAGATTGCATCGAATTTATCTCAAGTATCTGACAGCCGGTTTCGTTTGCGATAGCCTCTGCAAGCGATTTGTTGCTGCCCTCAATTGTAATAACGTATTTAAGGTTATTGTTCTTAACCGCGTTGATAAGATTTACCTGAGTTTCAAAGCTCGCGTTTACCTCGGTAGAACAACCGCTGAAAGCCGCCTTGTACGGAATTAAGTAGTCGTGCATAAGATAAACAAAGGGGAATCTATCTGCAAAAACGAGAAGATTTACCGACATGTTATCTGCCGCGGAGGCGTACTTTTCGTCAAGATCGTTGAGCCTTGCCACGTAGGTCTTTGCGTTTGATTCGTATTCGGTCGCACCCTTAGGATCCTTTTGCGTAAAGGCATTTCTTATGGTTTCAACCATCTTGATGACGTTCTTGGGCGAGCTCCAGATATGCTCGTCGCCCGCGTGCGTGTGACCGTCGTGACCGTGTTCGTCCTCATGCTCGTGGCTATGCTCTGCGTGATCGTGATCTTGCCAATTGTTTTCAAGCTCTGCGTGGATGATATCTATGCTGTCCATAAGGCAAACCGTTATAAGATCGGTGTTTCCCGATGCCGCGATAGCGTCGGAAACCCATTTTTCGTCCGATTCGCCGCCAATGTAGATGAAAACGTCGGCTTTTGCCAACGCTTCAAGCGTTGCAGACGTGGGGGTGTAGTTGTGGAGATCTGCTCCGTTATCCTGGAGGAGTGTTGCGGTTATTCTGTCGCCGCCAACCTCTCTTGCAAATTCAAAGGGGGCGAAAATGGTGCAAAGCACCTGAAGCTCGCCATCTCCCTCGCTGTAAAGCTCGTTTTCCTTGCACGATACCGCAAAAAGCGATATTGTTGAGAGAATAAGGGTAAATGCCAGAAGGCATGCTAATTTTTTCTTCATTATTTTTGTCCTTTCCTGTGTATTGATGCCCGAAAAAAGTCTGACGGTATCAACACAGCATGGGGAAAGACCTTGTTGTGAGTCTGAATGTTGGCGAATGCGCCCTCCTTTCGTCGATTTTTGCGCAGGCTGTAACTGTAAATGCGACCAGGACGGGCAAAATTGCCTTCGAGAGAATATCTCCGAACGCGCAAAGCGCGCAGGTAAGCTCGTCACAGGTCGATTGTGTGTCGTGCGTGGGCGTTATGTCGTGCCACGCGACCGCAAAAATCGATAAAAGCAGAAGAATAAGCGCAAAATAAGCCATTGATCTTCTGATTCTTGTGTTCATAATATGTTTCCTTATGTAAAATAAACAAGTGTAATTGTACTGTATAAGTGTATTGTAGCACACCTTTTTAACAAAACATAATAAAAAATGTAAATTAGGTGTGAACTGCGTCAAAATCACGAAAAATGTAAAAAACTGTAAAAAAGAGCGTAAAACGCGGCTTTTGGGGATCAGAAATCGACGTCAAAACATTAATTTTGATTAAAAACTTGATTTTTGGAAATAAAGGTGCTATAATACCAATTTGTGAGGTTTTAAAGGGTAATTTTAAAGTCGCTCAAAAAAGACGTGATCTTGAAATTCCTTTTACCGTATGGTTTGCCGTCTTTTTGCACCACCTGCATCCTTGTTGGCTGCGAAAAGCCGAGCGAAAACTATCATTTTTATTTATATATATATGCACGGCGAATAGCAATAAAATATCTGAATGATAAGAAATGGTAATTTGTTAACAAATTGTAAATTACACCTGTGTTTAGTTGACAATGTATATGAGTTGTGCTATAATTCCTACAGTAAACTTTAAATGGCTATCTATGCTATTTTTATGCATATTTATAGTTTCTTGAGGTTTTTAGTTTGAATCTGACGAATTCCTCTATCCGGTCGGGCCCGGCCGGGGAGGAGCTCGCTGATTATATAGTCGAAGAATTGAGATACGATCCTGCGAATCTGCGTAGGGAGCCCGTTTACACTAAAAGCAAGCGGGAGAACCCCGCGTC
This sequence comes from Clostridia bacterium, assembly GCA_017504625.1. GTDB lineage: Bacteria > Bacillota > Clostridia > Oscillospirales > CAG-272 > SVTX01. Next base: position 24,356 of record JAFVQU010000010.1, read on the forward strand.
GTTTGTCTCACACACAAAGCTCGGGGGTTCTGATTGAGATTTTTCGGATATGGGCTTATGGATTTGCCTTGAAAATCCAAATAACAAAACACATTTTTTATGGAGGAAAAATGAAAAACACGTTTGTTAAAGTGCTCTCATTTTTGATGGCACTCACAATGATCGTGGGTATGTTCAGCGCAATCACCGTCTCCGCTGCTGACGAATGTACTCACACTAAGGGCGAAATCGTTAAGACTGTTCCGCCCACCTGCCAGACGTCCGGTTACACCGTTCGCCTTTGTGCAGATTGCGGCGAGGAGTATATTCCCGCTGATGAAATCGTTTTGGCTAGCCCCGAGTATCATGACATTAAGCATACTGAGGCTACTGCTGCAACCTGTTTGAAGGATGCAACCACCGCTGGTAAGATATGCCAGGTTGAGGGTTGTGGCTATGTTCCTGAGAACGAGGGTGTTCAGGTTGTTGCTGGCTCTCAGAAGGAGCACTCCTTCAAGAGAGTAAAGGTTGCTGCTACCTGCGACGCTCCTGCAAGATACGAGTACGTTTGTGCTGTTTGTAACAACACCGCTGAGAAGATCAACGAGCTTGTTAATAAGACGGACGAGGATGGTAATCCCGCTCCCGAGACCAAGTGGGTTGGTACTCAGACCTATGAGCAGTTCAAGGCTACCGCAATTGCAGGCGAGGGTGCATTGAACCCCGACCACACTATCCTTACTTGGGAAATCGTAACTGTTCCCGTAATGGATAAGACTGCTAAGACCTGTACTGACGGTCTTATGAAGGGTTCTTGCGCACACTGTGACTACACTGAGGAAAAGGTTATTCCTGTTGCTCACGAGTTCACTATTAACCTTAACCCCAACAATTCCGCATGTGCTGACTACGTAAGCGGCTTTGCTTGTGCAATTTGTGGCGAGATTTCCTCTGACGCTGTTGTAAACGAAGAGCCCACCGAACACGCAAATGCCGGTAACAAGGTCTTCACCGGTAAGTTCACCGCTACTCTTCCCACAAAGCTTGACGGCTCCAAGTTCACTTTCGCAGAGCTTGAGGCTCTTGGCTTCGAGCTTGGTGATGACTTCTACAAGGCATCTACCTGCACTGAGACCGGTTACGCTCTTACTGAGTGTCTCTGCGGTCAGATCTACATCGCTATTATTCCTGTTGATGCTGATGCTCACAAGGATGCAAACCTTGATTGGGGCGACACTCAGTGGCCCACCACTTGTACTGAGGCTGCTGTAAAGGTTGGCAAGTGCGTTAACTATGCAGTTTGTGGTTACGAGAAGACCACCGTTGTATATCCTGCAGCTGCATCTGCACACAAGATCGATAACAAGACTGAGGCTCCTACCTGTACTGATGTTGGTTACTCTACCGCTGCATGTACCAACAAGTTCGTTTCTGACGGCGTTGAGGTTACTTGTGCTCACGGTCGTGAGGCTGACGGTACTCCCTCTAAGTTCGCTTACAAGGATGAGCTTGGTCACACTTGGGGTGAGCCCACCTACAAGTCCGGCGTCTGCGGTTCCGCTGTTTACGAGAAGCAGTGTTCCGTTTGTGAGGTTAAGGAAGACGTTGCTGAGCCCGAGGGTATCGAGCACGTTTATACTGAGATCGTTGTTCCTGCAAACTGCGCAAGCCCTGAGTTTGTAAGAAAGATCTGTACCATTTGTGAGCATACCGTAGACAACGCTCCTGCAGAGGGCGCTGAGAAGGACGAAACTGTTCACGTATACGATATCACCGTTGCCGCTTCCATCGTAGCGGTTGTTAAGGCTCCCACCTGTACCGCTACCGGTATTACCACCATCAAGTGTGCTAATCCCGCTTGTACCGCTACAGCTGTTGAGACCTCTAAGAACGTAGAGACCGCTAAGATCGCTCATACCGAAGTTTCCGGTAGCAAGATCGAGTGGGATGAAGCGAATGAAACTTGGGTTGTAACCTCTGGTCAGACCAACGCTACTTGCCAGGCTGTAGGTTACAAGAACAACGGTAAGTTCTGTACCGTTTGTGGTGCTACTACTAAGGCTCCCACCGAGATCAAGGTTGACGCTACCGCTCACGTAGGTACTAAGACTCTTATCGGTACTACCGCTTCTACCTGTCAGGCTGACGGTACCAATACTTACACCACCACTTGCTGTGGTATCGTAACCGAAAAGAACGCTGCAGATCCTAAGTGGGATGCATGCTTCAAGGTTACTAAGAACGTTCCCTACAAGGCTCCTACTTGCACCGAGGCTGGTAACCATGCATACGTTGCATGTGCTGGCTGTGATGCATACAAGCCCTTGACTGTTGTTACTACCGGTTGTTCGCTTAACTGCTCCAACCACCAGGCTATCAACGATAAGCAGACCAACGTTTACACCATCGCTGCTCTCGGTCACGACTGGGTTAAGCAGGATGCTGTTCCTGAAGACTGCGACACTAACGGTACTAAGGAGTACTTCGACTGCTCCAGATGTACTCTCGTAACCTTCGATAAGGTTAAGACATATGACACCGCTGATGACGAGACCGACAACACCAAGAACGAGAACCTTCAGTTCCTTGCTGCTCTCGAGATCGTTGCTCACGGCGCAACTTACAACCAGAAGTTCACCGCTGTAGCTGCTACCTGTACCTCTACCGGTATCGCTGCTACTAAGGCTGACGGCTCTGCTTGGTGTACCAAGTGTGACGTAAACGCTGACGGAACCGGTAAGTGGATCACTCCTAAGGCTCCTCACACCGACTCTACCGTTGAGCTCAACAAGACTACTGACGATAATTACGATTGTACCAAGCCCCACGCTGTAGTAACATCTTGTACCGTTTGTGGTAACGTTACTGCTTACGATTTCGATGAGCCTGCTGAGGAAGCTCACGAATTCGCTAAGGATGCAGATGGCAAGGACATCTGGGTAGAGCAGGCACTTGCTACCGGTGAGTACTCTTGTAAGAACGACACCATGGAGACCAGAGCTTGTACTAACGCTAACTGTAAGTATACTGAAGAGCGCGTAAAGACCGCTAAGACCGGTTGTTGGACCTACAAGGGTGCTACTCCCGCTCAGATCGCGGCAGGTGCTCAGAAGTACACTATCGACCTCAGCTGTGATAAGATTTCCGAATTCGTAGGCTTCACTTGTGGCGAATGCGGCGAGGAGATCAAGGCTGAAATGGCTGTACACACCATCGTTTCCGTTGACAAGGATGCTACTTGTGACGAGGACGGTTACCACATCGAATACTGTAAGGTATGTAACTCCGATGAGGTTGCTGTTAACACTAAGTACAACAAGCTTGATGCTGACGGCAAGCACACCTTCGGTGCAGACAGCGTAGTTCTTGAGATCAAGCCCGCTACTCCTACCGAGGACGGCTTCAAGAAGTACACTTGTGCTCTCTGTGGCAAGGAAGCAGTTGAAGTTATTCCTGCATCCGCTACTATCGTTATCACCGGTACCCTCTCCGCTGAGGAAGTTGCTGCCGGTACTACCGTAGAGTACGTTGTTAACTTCTCCGGCGTTGACTTCGAGTTCAACACCCTCAAGCTTAACATCGCTTACAACTCCAGCTACCTTACCTTCGTATCCGCTAGCACCACTCTTGAGGGCGCTAAGGTATACACCAACGTAAACGCTGACGGTCTTGGAATCACTCTCGCAGTTCCTTACTCTGCAGACGGTGAGGAGCAGAAGGCTATGACCTCTGTTGACGGTTCTGACGTTGTTACCGTTGTATTCCAGGCTAACAACTACGCTATCGGCCAGACCATCGTTGACGTAACTAAGCTCAACGACGCTGCATATGCATGCGAGGCAGCTGAGCTTAAGATCCTTGGCCGCGGTAACCTTAACGGTGACACTCTTGTAACCGTAGAGGATGCTCTCGCAGTTTCCAAGAAGTTCGGTACTGCTGACGTTTACGCTGATATCAATGGCGACGGAATCGTAGACGTTGATGACTTTGCACTCGTTGCAACCTTCGCAGCTTCTAACCAGACTGCTAAGGATTACCTCGTAATGGTTGGTACTTACGCTGAGATCGCTGAAACTATTGAGACTCTCTATGAGACCAGCAAGCTTGCTGACGTTAACAAGGATGGCCGTCAGGATATCAATGACTACTGGTACATCACTCTTTACATTGAGGAAGCTCTCAATGATGCTGATTACGATGAACTCGGCTTCGCAAGCGTTTATGAGCTTGTAATCACCGTTATGAGCTACCTTGCTCTTGGAACCCCCTAACCCCTGATTTTGTGAGGTGTAACTATGCAACTTAAAAGAATATTCGTATCGCTTTTGGTTGCTATTATGATGCTCTCTTTGGCAGTTATCACAGCTGTTGCTGTTGATACTGCAAGCGCAACCTTTGACGTCGCAGTGGAGGTTTCCTCCGCTGTGGACGCAGAGGCTGTAACGCTTGTTTCCGCTGGTGATACCATAGAGGTTAAAGTAGTAATTGAAAAAAACCCCGGTGCTGCATATACTCAGGTCACGTTCTTCTATGATGCAGACGTGCTCACTCCTGTAGATGCAGACGAAGATGGTTCTCCTGATATTACTCAGGGCGGTACATACAATTATACGTCTGTAACAAATACCCTTATCAAGGGTGAAAACGCTATCGTAGTTATTTCTGACATTTCTGCAAAGAACAGCGTTGCTCTTGGTGATGCTTTCACCATTAAGTTCCGCGTTGCAGAGAATGTTAATGATAACGTTAAGCTCGAGTACGTCGTTAAGGCGTACAACGAGAAGAACGAAAAGTTGGCTGACGATACCAGAGTTGACATGAATCTCATCGCTACCAGCCACAATGTTGGTGCTGACAACGTATCTGTTGCAGCTCCCACTTGTACTGAGGATGGCAAGATCACTATTACCTGTGCTGATGCAGGATGTGATTTCGTAATGGTTGTTGACGGTGATGCAGCTCTTGGTCACGATATGGAAACTGTTGGCGAGGTTGCTGCAACCTGTACCGTTGACGGTCATTCCGCAGGTGAGAAGTGTAGCCGCTGCGATGAAACCACTTGCACAGTTTATCCCGCAACCGGTCACACCGAAGTCGTAGTTCCCGGCGTAGCTGCTACTTGCACTACTGATGGTACTAAGGACGGTAAGAAGTGCTCTGTTTGTGGCGAAACAACTCTTGCTAACGAGGTAGCTCCCGCAACCGGACACAGTATTGTAACTGTTGCTAAGGTTGATGCAACCTGTACAACTGCTGGTTCTACTGAAGGTACAAAGTGCTCCACTTGTGGAGTATATGTAGTTGAGCCCACCGTGATTCAGCCTCTCGGTCACACCGAAAAGGTTATTCCTGCTGAAGAGCCTACTTACTCTGAGCCCGGTTCTACCGAAGGTAAGGAGTGTACGGTTTGTGGTGCAATCACTGTTCAGCCCGTTGAGATCCCCGCTTTGTCTCTTACATGGCTTTGGGTTCTTATCGCTGCAGTTGTTGTAATCGGCGCTGGCGCTGTTGCAGTATTCTTCATCGTTAAGAAGAAGAAATAATCTGAATTTCAGATAACTTTTACCGCGGCTCTCACGAGCCGCGGTTTTTGTATCTCTGTTTCCGCATCTGCGGTTATTCTGTTTGAATAAAAAAAGAGCCCGTCCAGCGACGAGCTCTTTTGCGTTGTATTATTTGCTTTACTTTTTCTACAGTAATCTCAACAACAATCATATTTAAGGTGTTTTTACTTGTTTTTGCTGTTTTTATATCGCAGAGAGGCGACGAGTCGTTTCACAGTAATAATATCTTCTTCGTCAAGTCCCGATAGATCTATAGTTTCTTTTTTGTCAAGTCCTAAAAGATAATCGGCGGTGACGTGGAATACGGATGCTAATTTAGTCAAGACCTCGGGCGAGGGATAACGCTCCTGAAGCTCGTAATAGCTGACAACAGACTTAGTAACTCCGAGTCTATCCGCAAGCTGTTGTTGTGTCAAGCCCTCCTGAAGTCTCATTTTTTTTAAATTGCTACCAAAATCAACCATAATCACACCTCCTGTCTAAATTGAGTTTATCACAATTATGTTCAAATATGGTTGATTTTATGTATTAAAATAGTTGACAAATGTAGAAATGTGTGATATAATGAGTTCATAGTTGATAAAACTAAATACTGTAATTTGCTAAGGAGTAGAATTATGAAAGTTTGTTCAAAATGTGGAGCTCAGAACCAGGACGATGCTATTGTTTGCAGTGCTTGTAATAGAGTAATTTACAGCCAGTCTGCTAACGTTGCAGCTCAGCCGATCACTCAGCCCGCGCAGTCGGTTCGTCCTTCTGCACTCTCTGTCGTTGCCTTGGTCTTTATGATAATAGGTACTGTTGCGACGTCATTCTGCACTTTTGGTATTGGACTTGCATGGTGCTTGCCTATGACTATTTCATACGGCAGAAACAGAAAGAACGGAATACCTGTCAGCATTGGATTTAAGGTCTGCTCGCTTATTTTCGTTAATACGATTGCGGGTATACTTATGCTGTGCGATCGCTCGACATCTATATAAATTTTTTTCGGGGGAAAGAAGAGAATGAATCAACAGCTTTATGATCAATTTCTTGATGCGGCATCCGTTATAGTCGGAGTCCAGGAGTTTGATGTAGCCATAACAAACAAAAAAGATGAATGGGGAAATTTCTGCGAATTGTATGTTGACACGCAGAATAAAGTCAAAGAAGCTCACAAATCTTACGGAAAATGGCAGGGATGGGGAACCTTTTTCCTTATCTTTGGATTATGTAACACTTTGCTCTTCAATATAGCTATCATAACTACAACGGCAGAGTTTATAATGAGTGGAAGACCTATTTCTTTAGCCGAGATGATTCCGTTTGTAATTATTATGATCATTTTGCTTGTGATGGCTTTCTTTGGTATTTATCTCATTATCTCCGCGAAGACTAAACGGAAAAGACGCGTTAAGAAGGTAACCAAGGAAGTCAGTATCGCTGAGGTAGAATTGCAGCAGGAAATCGATAAAATTGAAAGTGACATTGACAAGCTCGAAGAAGGATTGCAGAAATTTGTTGACGAAAACTGTCATTTCCTTGATTTCCTTCCAAATAATTATCGCAATCCTCAAGCTGTTGGATTTATGCTCAAGGCGATTGAAAATCTTCGCGCGAATACACTGACGGACGTAATCAATCTTTATGAGCAGGAATTGCATTTTATGGAGCAGAGACGAATTTTGGAGGATACTGCCGAAATGCAGCGCATACACAACGAAAATATGATGTATGCTATGGAGTCTATTAACCGCAATCAAGAACGAACAAATGCTAATTTGAACGTCATTCAAGCAATGCAGTTTATTAGTATGTTGAGCGATTAAAAGGATTTGAAAAAGGCATTGAAAACATTTAGGTTTCAATGCCTTTTAAAATATATGAGACTCGGAAAGATTTCCGAGGCTCATTTCATTTACCCCTTTGGGCAAATTTCATTGCAAATAATTTTCGATTATTTGCTTGCTTCCTCAATAGCAACAGCAACGGCAACGGTCATTCCAACCATAGGATTATTTCCTGCGCCGATGAGACCCATCATCTCAACGTGTGCGGGAACGGAGGAGGAGCCTGCGAACTGTGCGTCGGAGTGCATTCTACCCATAGTGTCGGTCATACCGTAGCTGGAGGGACCTGCAGCCATGTTATCGGGGTGGAGGGTTCTACCTGTACCGCCGCCCGATGCAACGGAGAAGTAGCCTACGCCGTTCTCCTGGCACCACTTCTTATAGGTTCCTGCAACGGGGTGCTGGAATCTGGTGGGGTTAGTGGAGTTACCGGTGATGGAAACGCCTACGTTTTCCTTCTTCATGATAGCAACACCCTCGGGAACGTTGTCAGAGCCGTAGCACTTAACGTCAGCTCTGGGGCCCTTGGAGAAGGGAACCTCACGAACAACACTTACTTCCTCGGTGTAGGGATCAAACTTGGTCTCTACGTAGGTGAAGCCGTTGATTCTGGAGATGATGTATGCCGCGTCCTTGCCAAGACCGTTCAAAATAACGCGGAGGGGCTTTACACGAACCTTGTTAGCGTTGAGAGCGATCTTGATAGCACCCTCTGCAGCCGCAAAGGACTCGTGGCCTGCAAGGAAGCAGAAGCACTCGGTCTCCTCGGAGAGAAGCATCTTACCGAGATTACCGTGGCCAAGACCAACCTTTCTGTTCTCTGCAACCGAACCGGGAATGCAGAATGCCTGAAGACCGATACCGATAGCGGCAGCGGCGTCAGCAGCCTTTACACAGCCCTTCTTGATTGCGATAGCTGCGCCTACAACGTAAGCCCACTTTGCGTTCTCGAAGCAGATAGGCTGAGTTTCTTCTACGATCTTGTAAGGATCAATGCCCTTAGCATCGCAGATCTCTTTACACTCGTCAATAGAGTTGATACCAAATTCCTTAAGCGCGGCGAGAATTTTCGCTTCGCGTCTTTCGTAACCTTCAAACTTTGCCATTATACATTACCTCCTTGATTATTCTTTACGGGGGTCAATGTACTTTGCAGCATCATTGAATCTACCGTATGTACCCTTAGCCTTTTCATATGCCTCGTTGGGCTCGATGCCCTTCTTGATCATATCGGTCATCTTGCCGAGAGATACGAACTCGTAGCCGATAACCTCGTTGTTCTCGTCAAGAGCCATTCTGGTGCAGTAGCCCTCGGTCATTTCGAGGTATCTTACGCCCTTTTCCTTGGTGCCGTACATGGTACCTACCATGCTTCTCTCGCCCTTACCGAGATCTTCCATACCTGCGCCGATAACAAGACCGCCCTCAGAGAACGCGGACTGAGATCTACCGTAAACGATCTGGAGGAAGAGCTCTCTCATTGCGGTGTTGATAGCGTCG
>JAFVQU010000011.1 GCA_017504625.1 Clostridia bacterium
CTCAATCGGAATTGGTTCTGTTGGCTGTTCAAACTCGACGTCCTTATACTCAGGATTATCGAGGCGCCACGTATCATCCGATATTTTTACATAATGCTTATCCTCCCATAACTGAACGCATTCTTCATGCGTCGCTTTGGGCTTTGTATATCGGATATGCTTCATTTCCTCAAGCGTTGTACAGATCATTTTTCCGATTTCGTGGTAAATGTCTTCGGTCTCCACAACTCTTACGTAAGGAATATAGTCCCTTGCAATGATGTTGTAGCGATGGTAGTAGATGTTGTACCTTGCCATACCTTCTCCTTTCAGGCAGCCTTTGCCGCCGATTTTTTGACGTAGAATCTTCTTGACTCCGATACGGTTACGAATTGCTCGTAAATGTCGGGATACTGCATCTGCAATCGGAACAAATCCTCTTTGCTGATACCGGGCTTCTTTGATGGATTGTAGGTAACAGTGTAATCTGTTCCGTCTCTGCTGTAAGTAGCCGTACAGCACCGTCCCATTTCATCCACGATCCGTCCCTGCAAGCGTTTCATCTCATCATCAATGCGAGCTATCTCGGCATTAAGTGCCGATTTTTGTGCTTTGAGTTCAAGAAAACGCATGGCGCCATTGACATTAGCAAAGCTAAGCTCAATAGCGGCAGCATTGGGATCCGCTGTGCCGAAATGGTTTTTCACGCTCTCTAAAATCAAGTCGCCGTCCTCTAAATAGGGAGGGGGAACTCTTGCGAGAATGTGATTGTGCCAATAGTCATACTCGATAGCAATCAATTCTTCCTCGTAATCCTTATCGCGCGTGATATGACGGATGATCGTTTCGTTTTCACTGTTTCCGTAAAGACAACAGAAATAAACGTGATCTACGTTGATGACCGCCATATAGTGCCGTCCTTGGATCTCGTAGTTGACCGGAACGACCTCCTCACCGTCGCGCCACCAATGGTCGGTTGCGTTGTAGTTAGTGGTCTTGATTTCCAGTATTGCCGTTTCTCCGTTTGGCAGAGTAATGAAGTAATCGACGTCAGCAAGCATAAACGGATACTGCGGATGATAGAACATCTTTTTTACCTGATAGATATGAAAGCCCGTCCTCACGTGGAAGATCTCGGCTACCAAATCCTCAAGTAAATGTCCCATCTTTTTCTGCACCCAGTTTTCCTCGGGGTCCTCGAAGGTTACGATTTTTAGTTTATCGTAATACAAGTCCCGCGCTGTTTTGAACGGCGACACACCGAGAATCGATGCGGCATCACTGCCACCGATACCTCGTCTTCGGTATTCCAGCCAATCGCTCTCCGGCAAGTCCTTTGTGTCTACAAGCACTTGCGGCTTGTAGCTTTGTGTTGCAGTGTCAGGCACTTTATGCACCTCGCTTTCTGCATTGCTTCAGGAACACAGCCTGTCTGTACTCCGTCCGCAGGGGATACTTCGTTTCTTTCTTCAGCTCCTTTCTTAGAATCTGCTGCTTGATCTTGGCGTTACTCTTTTTGTGAAAACGCCGCTTGGGTTTGTTGTTCATTCTTTACTGAACCACCTTTCATTATTTATTTCCAGAGCCGTGCGGCTGTTGGACAAAATAAAAAAAGCGAGAATGAACCTCCAAGCCATAGATCGGCATTAGTGTTTACGATAAATACGTAAACCGGATTCATTCTCGCTTTGTGTGGGCAGAGTAAGCCCTATTAAAAATTAAAAAGTCAATACGACACCCAAGGCATAGAAACGCAAGGGCGAAAAACGCACTGACAAATACAATCCTAACCAGATGTGCTACACGGCAATGCCGCGAAAAAAGTGTCCTTTCGGACGGTGCACAGAAATCAATTACATAGATATTATAACACAAGATGTGGTTTTTGTCAATAGGGTTTTACTATATATTGTGTTGTCGAGCACTTTTTAACTCCTAAAAATAATTACATAATTTTTTATTTTTACTTGCAAAAAAGCAAAACATAGCCTCGTCTTTATGGGTACACAGGCAAAAACAAGTCTGTGATTACACATTAAGTCATGCGAAAGGAGAAAGTAAATGACGAAAGAAAAGAACATTATTATGGAAGAGGGGAACTACGATCCCTATGAAGAACTTGCGAACGCCGTTGTCATTCAGGCATGTGAGGACTACAAGAGAGCGTACATTTGCCATCTAAGAAGCAACGGAAAAGGGAAGAAAACTCAAAAGCAGCTGGAGGAGCTTGAAGCTTTTTTCCGTTCTGACTGGTACAAAACGCTTACTGAGGTTGACGGTGAATTCCTTATGGAACGTCTCAGAAATGAAGTGCAGAAACAGTACGACAAGAGCTGAACGGTGCTATATATTATAAAAGGAAGGGAAGTGAAAGCAAACATCAATATTAAGGAAAAAGAGAACAAGGTTAAAACCACTGTTTCAAGAAGCTTTGGTACCCATAATCTACTTGAACTATACGCCGGTTATGTTGCAAAAAAAATTAAGGATATTCTTCGTAAGGAAAGAGGAAAAAAAGATGAAGAAAAAGCCTAAAAAAATAATTTGCACATTTGACGTATTCAAGTCGAAGTTGTATAATAAGAGCACAACCATCGCTTTGCTCGGAAAGAGAGGTAAGAATGAAGAGTAAAGAGCAAAGCAGATTGATCGGAGCGCTGTATTGCAGACTCAGCGACGACGATGAAAAAGACGGTACCAGTGTTTCGATTGAAACACAAGAAAAGATACTAACCGATTTTTGTAAACAAAATAATATCTGCATTTACGATGTTTATATAGACGACGGATTTACGGGAACGAACTTCAATCGTCCGGATTTCAAACGTATGATGGAGGATGTGAAAGCCAAGCGCGTTAATGTAGTCATCGTAAAAGACTTATCCCGTTTTGGAAGAAACTACTTGCAGGTGGGCTCATACATAAGTGATGTATTCCCGCAGATGAATGTACGCTTTATTGCCATTGGTGATGATGTGGACACTGACCGTGGAGATACAGACTATGATCTGATGCTTCCAATCAAAAACGTATTTAATGAATATTATCCCGCTGATTGCTCCAGGAAGACCAAACAAGCGTTTATAACAAAGGCTATGAACGGGGAATATATTGGTTCTTTTGCCGTTTATGGTTTACTGAAGTCTCAGGATGACCATCACGTTTTGGAAATCAATCAAGAGGTTGCACCTAATGTGGTTTGGATTTTTGAAATGGCAGCATATCAAGGATATGGCTATAACAAAATTGCTCGGGTATTAAAGGAGCATAAGATACTTACTCCCTCCGCATATCGAGCGCAATTGTTAAAGAGACCGTATGACAAGGATCCATATGATTGGAACCTTGCTACCGTTCATAAAATACTGAACGATAAAACTTACTTGGGCTTTTTTATCAGCGGTCGGCGTAGAAAAGTATCGTTTAAGAGTAAACGCATTGTAAAGCAAGAGGAAGAGGATTGGATTATGATTCCGGGAATTGTTCCTCAGTTAATCAGTCAACAGCTTTGGGATGATGCTCACGCCAAGCTTGATAGCAGAAAGCGAACAGGCTCAAGCGGATTTAACAATATCTTTGCGGGACTGATTAAATGCGACAAGTGCGGACATGCTCTTGGCATTGCAAATGCTTCTGACAGAAAGAACTACTATGTTTGCAATACCTATAAGAAAAAAGGTCCTGAAGTATGTTCAAGCCATTATATCATGTACCACGAGTTGTATGATGCAATTTTGCACGATATTAACGAAGTGCTATTTATGGTGCGGGAGAATAAGGAAGAGTTCATTGCGAGGGTTCTTCATAGGATTGAAAACGAGGATAGCGAGGAAGCTCGTATAGAAAACGAGATCAAGATGCTTGAGTCAAAAATCGCGGAGCTTGACCGAAAGTTTGAGCAACTGTATGATGATAGATTCAACGGAATTCTTTCCGACCGTAAGTTTCAGGATTTGTCCGCAAGGTGTGAAGCCGAGCAGGACGAAGCAAGAGCGAGAAGGGCAGAGCTTGTAAAGATACACGACAATTCTCAAGCTACAGCCTATGGTACAGAAAGATTCATTGAAATGGCAGAAGCATTTGAAACTCTGACGGAGCTTGATGATGAGGTTCTTAATCGTCTCATTCAGTCCGTTATTGTTGGAGACCGTATCAAAGAAAACGGCGAAACAAGGCAGAATATTAGGATCAATTACAAATTTATCGGAGAAATCGCATAATAAACCGCTTCAATTATATGAAGCGGTTTGCAAAAACTATACAAAGTTAAAAAACTTGTAGAAACCTATTGACAAACCCCTACAAAGATGCTATAATGTATGAGTAAAGAATATATGAGTTCCCCAACTCATAGGGCTTAAAATTAAGAGATTCTTTGATGAGGTTGTAACGCTAACTAAATCAAGGGGTCGTTGGTTCAAGCCCAACAGGGGGAGCCAGAATGGGGCAACAATTTTGCACCCTAACACAAAAGTCCTTGAATTTCAAGGGCTTTTCGTTTTTTTAGGGGTCGAAAACATACTCCTTTCACCATTGCACCTTTTCCCCGACCTTTTGGACTTGAACCTGCGACTTTAGAAGAACATGTTGAATTTGTAGAACTTTTGTGATATAATAAAAACAAAGAAAGGGGGCGAGAAATTTTATGAGCAGAAAAATTCTCATTTTCATAATTGCTATAATTTTGACTTTTATTCTTTTGTTTTGCAATTCATGTAATAGTAGTGTCGAAGAACCTGAAAATTCATCTCCGGGAACGGAAGAAAAGCTGACTGAAAACATCGATTCCTCTTCAAAACCAACCACGGAAGCAACGGAGAGTCAAAATTCTACAGAGGATATGGATAAAATCAATTTGATGCGAGAGGATTTTGATTTAGGAAACTGTAAGCAGCTGAGTGGTAAGGTGATAGTGATATTACTTTATATGGACGATTTTGAAAGCTTTTGGACCGAAGATGAAATCACAAAATTTACTGAATTTGAGGTAAAGCCCGCACTTGATTTTATGGAAAAACAAGCGCAAAATCATAACGTATCCCTGTCAATGGAGATTGGATATATTCATTCTGGGTTATATTATGATGACGAAGTGATAGAGAGTGTTAAAGAGACAGGCTATGCTACAGGAGACGTATTGTGGAAAGCAAGTCTTGGATTGGGATACGCATCGGACAAAAAAATGCTTGATGAATATCGAAGACAATTTCAAACAGAGGAGATCGTTTGTTTTGCCATTTTTAATAAGGATGGAACCTCGTATGCTCTTAACCCCAAACGGGGTTATGATGACTATAACATAAGAGAACATTGTCTGATCTTTGCGTATGATAGGGGAAGTAATAAGGAGAGCGCAATCAGAGGCGGACAGTCTTCTGTAATCGCACATGAGATGCTTCACCTTTTTGGCGCAGAAGATTTTTATACTCCTCGTGCAAGAAAAGAAATCGCAGAAAGGATTTTTTCGAAGGATATTATGCTACATCAGGAATATGAAATTCAAAAAAATAACATCGGGGATGCGACGGCATTTTATATTGGTTGGACAGACACTGTCCCCGAGGCACTGTACGATAAAAATTGGTGAAGTGAAAAACAAGGTTCGATTCTGTTGGGGAAACTCAAAAAGAAGAGCATCGCGCTTATGCGGTGCTCTTCTTTTTGCTTTCTTTGTGAGCTTTCAAACAACACTCCATTTCCGCGCTTGAGTGGATTATGAGCGAAGTCGCTGACAACTTCGGTTAGTTCACGACTTGATCGTAAAATTTGTCTTGCGTTTGTTAATAACATGTAAAAAAATAGTAAATTTAATAAAAATTGAGAAGTAAAAATACAGTTTTGTGCGGTGTTTTTTTTATATTCGGTTGACATTGTTAACCATGTGTGCTAAAATGTACTATGTATAGTTATACTTAATTTTATATTATATAATATTAAAAAACAAGAGGGAACAAATGAGCAATTTTCAATTCGTATGTACCACCTGTGGCGGTAAACAAGCTCAAAGAATAGGCAAATACGACAAGTGCTTGCACTGCGGAAACAAGTACAGAGTAAGCGTTGGCGACGATGCGCTTTACATGAATCTGCAATATGCGATGAACGAAAGGCAGGAAGCAGATTTTGACAAGGCGAAAAGAAGGTACGATTCTATAATTGCGGACTGCAAGGACAACGGCGGACTTGAGGAGGCGTATTGGGGCAAATTCCTTTGCGAGCAGTACGTGATCTTCTATCAGAACGACGACGACGTGTCGATCCCATCCTTCTGGAACGTCAACAATGAACCGTACAGCGAGTCAAAGAGCTATAAGAAGGCCATTGAGTGCGCAAAGGCAAACGGAAATACCGAAAACGCTGAGAATTACCGCAATCTTGCCGAGCGAATTGAGATCTATAAGGCTAAATACCGCGACGTAAAGAAGGAAAATCCCGACGGCTATGACATTTTCATCTGCTTTAAGGATTCGGGAACGGACGACGGTAACTTCGCTTACGAATTGTATAACAAATTCAGCAAGAATTACAACGTCTTCTTCTCACGCCGTTCACTCGTGCAGATAAAGGGTAACGACTACGAGCCTTACATCTATCACGCGCTCCAGACCGCAAAGGTATTGTTCGTTATCTGCTCGGCGCGAGAGCATCTTGAGTCGAAGTGGGTACATAACGAGTGGTGGAGATTTTTGAAGTTCGCGAAGGGAACCGAGAGAACCGTCATTCCGATATTCAGACGGGGATTTGATATTTCTCAGCTTCCCGACGAGCTTCGTAACTGTCAGGGTGCTAAGGAAAACGACATAAACTTCCTTACCGACCTTAACGAGCGTTTGTCATACGTCTTCCAAAGCGATGATAACTTCGTGATCAACGATTTTGATAAAAAGCTTAACAAGGTTGAGGCGATCTGGCAATCGGGCAACACCGATCAGGCTGAAAAAGAGCTTCAGAAGCTCGTTCAGGGAAGCTCGAACAACAAGACCGACCACATCAACGCGATGCTGCTTCAGGTCAAGTTCCTCAGTAATAATTACAAGCACTTGAACGACGCGAGCGTGAAGAGCTTGATTGAAGAGATAAAGCAGACGGCGATGCCCTCGTCAAGCGACTCAAAGAGAATTTATCTCAACGACCTTAAACGCTATAAGCAGTATAAATCGGCTCTTTCGCGTCAGAAGTTCAAGATCGGATTTATCGCGGTACTTATTGCTGCCGTAGTCGGCGCGGGTGCTGTCGCTACGGTCTTGATGATGCGGGATCCGCTTACCGAGATATACCTTACAGGTAATCCTCAGACTATCGAGATAGAATACGGCGCAAACCTCATGTCCTCAATGCCCACCGTGACCACAGTGTCAAAGAAGGGCAATACAAGCGAGGTTGCTATCACGAATTCAATGGTAAGCGGCTTTGATTCGACTAGGATGGGCGTTCAGACCGTAACCGTTACACACGAGGGAATTACGATCAACGTAAACGTAAACGTAGTGAGATACTCGCTTGACGCTCCCACCGATTTCAGATACGAGAACGGCAGACTTACGTGGTCAGAAATCGCAAGAGCAGAGAGCTATACCTTGGAGCTTGGCGGTAAGGAAATTAAGAATATTCCCTCCGCCTTCTACGAAATCAGCTCACTTGAAGAATATAAGGCGTACACGGTAAGAGTAAAGGCAATCGCAAACTCAAGTGAGGGACGTGATTCCGATTACTCCGAGTCGATCACCTTGGTTAAGCTTGCCGAGGCGTCAAATCTTAAAATGAACGGCAGAACGCTTAGCTGGGACGCGATCGCAAACTGCAGCCATTACGACATTTACCTCAACGGCTCGAGAATCGCAACGGCAAATACCAATACCTACACGATCGACGCGGGAAGCTTTGCAAATGGCAAGAACGAGTTTTACGTGCTTCCCGTCGGCAAGGATAACGTAAAGCTTCTTGATTCGCTCGGCAAAGGCGAAAATCTGAACTACGAGCATAACGGCGAGATAAGCCTTTATAAGCTTGCTCACGTTTCAGGACTTTACATGAGAAACGGAAGTCTCTCCTGGACCGCGGTTGCGGGCGGAAGCCGTTATTCGATATACGCAAACGGTGAAAAGATTGGCGAGACGGGTGAAATCTCGTACTCAATTCCCGCATCAAGCATTCCCGAGGGCGACGTAAGCGTTTTCGTCGTCTGCGAGGATTCCTGTAACTTTACCGATGCGGTCGTGTCCGATTACGAGAACAACGACGTTATTACGGTAAAGAAGCTCTCGGAGGTTACGGGAATTACCATCAACAGCGGCGTTCTTTCCTGGAACAAGGTCGAGGGCGCGCTTAAATATGAGATTTACGTCAACGGCAAGTACAGTACCGACACCACATCCACCACGTACAGACTTGACGGCGCAACGTCAAGCGGGGATGCGACCGTGTATACGGTAAAGGCGGTCGGTGACGCGAACACTATCTCCTCGGGTATATCGAGTGAGAGCGTGAGCATGGGTGTTCTTAAGGCTCCCACGGGCGTAAGACTTGATAATGGCGTTCTTTACTGGGATGCCGTGATCGGTGCGCTTGGATACCGCGTGTACGCGGGCAACAGCCTTGTTGCTGAGGTTGAGGCGGGTGTAACTCAGCTCAGTATGCTCGGCAAGCTTTCAAAGGGTGAGCACGCTCTTACCGTTATGGCATACGGCAACGGCAATAACGTTATTGATTCAGCTAAGTCGGCATCGGTTACCTATTCGGTAAGCGAGACCATTATATACATTTCCGACGAAAAGGGACTTCACGATATCGTGCTTGATCTTAACGCGGTTTACGTTCTTGCTAACGATATCACTCTTTCTGGCACATGGTCGCCTATCGGCACCACGCAGACTCCCTTCAACGGCAGACTTAACGGTAACGGTCATACGATCACGGGACTTAAGCTTGTTGCCTCGACTAACGGCGGCACGGGACTTTTCGGTGTTATCGGCGCGGAAGGAATAGTTGAGAATATCAAGATCGAAAACGTCGTTGGCGACGGCACGACCTACGGTAATATCGGTGCTATCGTCGGTAAGAACTACGGAACGGTCAGAGAAATAACCGTCAGCGGCTCTATTGAGAGCGAGGCAAACTACGCGGGCGGTATAATCGGACGAAATTACGGTCACGTATACGGCTGTAAGAATTCCGCCGAGATCAACGGCGCAAATTACGTCGGCGGTATCGCGGGCAGAAGTGAAATAAGCGAATTCAACGTAAATATTTACGGATGTGAAAATTACGGCACCGTAAACGGTACAAGATATGTCGGCGGTATTATGGGACAGGTCACCGTAGGCAAGAAGATTACTATTTACGGTATGACTAACACGGCAAGTGTTACCGCATCGGGCAATTATGCGGGCGGTATATTCGGCTATATCGAGGGTAATCTCGGTCAAACGGGTACACTTGAGGCTTGTCTTAACTCGGGGGCGATAGCCGCTTCCGACTACGCTACGGGATGCTTCGCGATCGGAAGCTACATTACCGTAATCGACAATAACCCCTCGGATGCTTCCAAGGAGTGCGTAAGCACGGGAAGCGTAACCTCGTCGGGTAGCCACAGCGGAGAGGTCTATACCAAATAATACAAGATGATAAAGAGATATCACTTGGAGGTCATTATGAAATCAACAAAAATCGTATGCTCATTGCTCATATGTGCACTTCTGATTGGCACGGTTGCGCTTCTCACGGGATGCGGAGGAAACGGGGATCTTGAATTCTCACTGTATATGAATGAGCAGATACATGTGCCGAACAAAGAATATAACCTGTATTTCAAGGAATATAACGACGCCGTTAACGTCAATCTCGACAAAGTCGTTTTTGAGGTATATGATGACCAGGGAGCAAACGCTACGATAAGCGGAAACGTTATAATAGCGACGGGCTCGGGAAGTGTGCAGGTCAAGGCAACGTATAAGCACGGCGGTAAGGTCTACGAGGAGTACGAACGCTTCTATTTCCGTCCGCTGGACATTATTATGAGCCTTAACGGAAACGCAGATGTCGGCAGGAAAGTTCCTCTCTTAATAACTGCCAGATGTTGCGGACAGGACGTAACGGATAATACCTATGAGGAAGTTTCGGTCATTTCGGGCAACGCGGTAATTGAGTGCATTAATGGTATTTATACGATCAAGGCAACGTCAAGCGGTGAAGTGACTATCAGAGTTAAATCCTTCTATGTAAATCAAACCTATACCGCTGAAGGAACCTTTTACTTTGAGAACCTTAGCTTGGCGATCACAGCTGATAAGACCGAGGGATATGTTGGTGCAGATGTAAATCTCAGTGCGAGCTCCGAGTTGTATAATATCGACCCATCTCGTCTGGTCTATACCGTAGTTTCGGGTAACGCTACTATATCCGGTTCAATATTGCGTGCGAACTCTCCCGGCAAGGTAGTGGTTTCGGCTACGTATGAGGATAACGGAGAGATATATAAAAGCAACGAGCTTAACTTGAATTTTGTGTATGACGGAAACGTGATTACAAACGCAGACGGATTGCTTGCCCTGAATAACAGCTCAGCGATCTACTTCCTTGAATCTGACATCGATCTTTCAAGCATTGAAGAGTGGACTCCCATTGAAAACTTCACGGGAACTCTTTACGGCGGAGGATATACGATCAAGGGCCTCAATATCGTTGCAAGATCTATGGAAGAGAACAAGGGCCTGTTTGCAACGCTTGGCGGTACGGTAGAAGATCTCAAGCTTGAGGGTAAGCTTACCTGCCGCGGAGAAGCATCAAGGCTCGGACTTCTTTGCGGAACTAATAACGGCACGATCAAGAACGTAAGTGTAAGCGGAAGCATTGACACACAGTATTGCGATTACGTCGGCGGTATCGCGGGATATTCGGATAACTCTTATATAACGGGTTGCACGACAAACGTCAGTATTACGGCGAGAAATTACGTTGGCGGTCACGTGGGATATATGGTGGCTGTCCGCTCGGCTGACGTGGTTATCGAAAAGAACACAAACAACGGAGATATTATCGGATCTTCCTACGTCGGCGGTATTTACGGAGATCTCCACATCAGCGGATCGGGAAGAAACAACGATATAATAACAGTTATCAATAACGTAAATAACGGTAGCATAACAGGATCTGAGCAGTACATCGGCGGTCTTATCGGATTTGCCGAGGGTGAGCGCCACTCGGAGCGCCCCGATATATTCGGAGATTGGTATGATTATACGGGATGGATACATATAACCGAGAGTGAGAATACTGAGGATATAATCGGATCTGACTATGTCGGCGGTATCCTCGGAAACGGAAACAATTACGTAAAAGAGATATCCTTTACGACTAATAGCGGAAGCGTAAGCGGAAACAATTACGTCGGCGGATATGCGGGCAGGGCAAACGGCACTCATTTGCGCAATCTCACCAACAACGTTACCGTAACGGGTAAATCCTACGTCGGCGGTGTTGCGGGATACGCGGGTAAGATCGACGGATGTGTAAATAACGGCGAGATCAACGTCGTTGGCTACTCGCTTGAGGGTAACAATCACGCAGTATCCTACGTTGGCGGCGTTGCAGGCTACGCGAGCGGTGCGGTCAGCTGCGTGAACAATTCTAACATTGACGCTACGGGCGGCGGTGACTATATCGGCGGTATCGCGGGCTATGTTTTTGCAATTCGATCTGCGGATAACGTAATACAGAAGAATAAGAATCACGGCGCGATCATGGGTCAGGGATACGTCGGTGGCGTATTCGGTTACCTCGGTGTAGAGGGATCGCCCAACAACGAAGATGACATAACCGTAGTCGCTAACGAAAACGACGGCGAGATCGCGGGATATCAGAACTATGTCGGCGGTATCATTGGATACGCTGTCGGTGAAATTCATAGCGTAGCAGGTACGTACGGCGGATCAACCGCTTACCTTTCCGAGATAAAGATAATGGAATGTGTAAACGAGGCAAACGTTACGGGCGTTGACTACGTCGGCGGAATTCTTGGAAACGGTGAGAATTACGTCGCGGAGATCTCCTTTGCGACCAATGAAGGTAACGTATCGGGTAATTGCTATGTCGGCGGCTACGCGGGCAGAGCAAACGGCACTGAGATGAGAACTCTTATCAATAACAGCACGATATCGGGTAAATCCTACGTCGGCGGTATCGCGGGCTATGCGGGCAAGTGTATTTCCTGCCAGAACAACGGAGATATATCAAATCAGGGATACAGTATAACAAGCGATAATCAGGCGATCTCCTATATCGGAGGCATCGCGGGTTATCTGACCGGTGCAGAGAACTGTACCAATAACTCCAATATCAATGCGTCTACGGGCGGCGACTATGTCGGCGGTATCGCGGGATACCTTCTTGCTGACAGAAGCGTTGACAACGAGATAAAGGGAAATAAGAACCACGGTACGATAAACGGCACCGCATACGTTGGCGGTATATTTGGCTATGTCGGTATCGCGGGCTCTCCCAACAATAGCGACACAATAACCGTAAAGAGCAATATAAACGACGGTGACGTTACGGGCTCCAAGGATTACGTAGGCGGTATTATCGGCTACGCGGTCGGTGAAAGCCACAACGTAAGGCAGACACTCGGCGGATATTACACGTATACCTCGTACTTAAAGGTAATGGAGTGTAAGAACGAAGCAAACGTCAATGGCGTTGACTACGTCGGCGGTATCGTGGGAAGCTGTCATCAGTACGTAATGCCCGACGAGGTGATCTGGAATACAAATATGATCGACGGAAACGTTACTGCCGAGGGCGATAACGCAGGTGTGACGTTCGGATACATGGGTTAACATTTGGAGGATATGATGAAGATCAAAAGACTAATTTATTTATTGCTTATTCTGTCGTTGATAGTCGTAGGACTTGTTGCATGTGAAGAATCTAAGTACAACTTTATTGTTCTTACGCCGAAATTTCAAATTTATACCGATGATAGCGTGACGATCCCCAACGTTTCTTACGAATTATCATTGGAGGATGTAAATACGGGCGTATACGTAGATCAGTCAAGGGTTACGTATTCGCTCTACGGCGACAACGACGTTAACGCGACGCTGAACGGAAACCGCATCAGCGCGACGGGCATCGGTGAGGTAGTGGTCAAAGCAACCTATACCCACGAGGGAACCGAGTACACGACGTACACGGACGTCAAGTTTGTAGAGCTTGTTCCCAAGTTTTCTGTCGTCGGAGAGCTGAGCGTAGGAACTCCCGTTGAGTTTTACGTGATGTCTGAATGCGGACAGTATACCGTGCCGCTTGACTTTTCGAATATATCTATAGTATCGGGAAATGCCACGGTAGAGCAGGCGCAGGATAGCTACGGTAACGTATATTACGTTATTACGGCGCGTAGCGCGGGGGAAGTAACCGTGAGCGCCGATATTACGTATAAGGGACTTGATTTTACCTGCGAAGAAACCTTCAGCTTCACTAAAAAGCCATTCACTCTTTCAACTGAATCAAATGAGTTTTTCGTAGGATACGATCTGAAGCTTGTACCGACGCTTGACCTTGAGGGCTTTGATCCTTCGCGCGTGGTTTACACGGTAAAATCGGGTAACGCAACTATAAACGGTGCAAATCTTCGCTCCACGATGGCGGGAGACGTTGTCGTTTACGCAACCTATGAGGATAACGGCGAGGTATATCAGAGTGACGATTGCGTCATAAGCTTCGACTACAGAGAAGGAACGATAATGGACGCCGAGAGCCTGCTTGCGATAGCAAATAACTCAGGCGAGTTCTACATCGGCTCTGATATAGACCTTTCGGGCATTGAGAGCTGGACTCCTATCGAAAACTTCACGGGAACTCTTTACGGTAACGGATTTACTATCAAAGGCTTGAATATCAAGGCAAGATCCTTAGAAGAGAACAAGGGACTTTTTGCAACTCTCGGCGGAACGGTAGAAAATCTTAAAATTGAGGGAACGCTCACCTGCCGCGGAGAAGCGCAGAAGCTCGGACTTCTTTGCGGAACGAATAACGGTACGATAAGAAACGTCACGGTAAGCGGAAGTGTTGAAGCTCCATATTCTGATTACGTCGGTGGTATCGCGGGATATTCAAACAACTCGAACATAACGGGATGCACGACGAACGTGACCGTAAACGCGAGAGAATACGTCGGCGGTAACTCGGGCTTTGTGATGGCGACGCGAAACGGAAGCATCGTAATTGCCGATAACGTAAACCACGGCGCTATCATAGGTAAATCGCGAGTAGGCGGCTTGTATGGTATGTTAGACATACTGGATGGCGAAAATACCGAAACGATTATAGTAATCTCAAATAAAAACTACGGTGAAGTCACAGGCTCGAAGAATTACGTAGGTGGTATAGTCGGTTTTGCTGAAGGCACGAAGTATACGTGGAATGCAGGCTATAGGTCAGCCACCGCATATCTGAAGATCACGGATTGCACCAATGAAGCTAACGTCGCAGGCGTTGATTACATTGGTGGAATTGTAGGAAATGCAGAAGCGTACGTGTCCGAAATATCCTTCTGTACAAATACGGGCGACGTCAGCGGTAACAGCTACGTAGGAGGATACGCCGGCAGAGCTGTCGGAACTACTATGCAGGTATTGACAAACAATATCACGGTTACCGGTAAATCTTACGTTGGCGGAATTGCAGGATTTGCAGGTTTGATCGACACGTGTACTAACAACGGAGACGTTAAAATCAGCGGATTTATCGTACAAGGCGGAGAAGAAAAAATATCTTACGCGGGCGGTATTGCAGGATATGTAACGGGTGCTACGAATTGTATAAACAATTCTGATATTGACGCATCGGCAGGCGGTGATTATATAGGCGGTATCGCGGGCTTCATTATGGCGACAAGATCGTCGTCAAACATAATAGAGAACAACCAGAACCACGGCAATATCATCGGTACGGGATACGTTGGAGGATTGATAGGAAAGTTTGATATAGATAGTGGGGAAAATAACGAAACTCTTATACTGACGTTAAACGTTAACGATGGACAAATTACAGGCTCTAAAAACTACGTCGGTGGTCTGATCGGTTACGTTGATGGCACAAGGTATACGTGGAACGCAGGATATAGCTCTGCCACCGCATACGTCAAAATTCTCGACTGTACCAACGAAGCAGACGTTATCGGAGCAGATTACGTCGGCGGAATTCTCGGAGGCTCAGGATTATATTTGAGTGAAATCTCATATTGCTCAAGCATAGGAGATATCAGCGGCAATAATTACGTTGGCGGATACGCAGGAGAGGCAGACGGAACGACTATAAATGAGTTGATCAATAATAACACGATCACGGGTAGATCTTACGTCGGAGGTATAGCAGGATATGCGGGAAAATGCTATTCCTGTGAAAATAACGGAACTATCGTTAACAAGTCTTATGCGATCGTAAACAACACGCAGGCTATATCTTATATAGGCGGTATAGCGGGTTATGCAACCGCTGCGGAGGAATGTGTAAATAACGTTAATATTGACGTAAGCACAGGCGGTGACTACGTCGGCGGTATAGTAGGATTTTTGATGGCAGAAAGATCTTCTGCAAACGTGGTACGGAATAACAAAAATCACGGTAATATCATCGGTGCGGGATACGTTGGCGGACTGATTGGAATGTTTGATATAAAAGAGGGACAGAATAACGAGACTCTTGAGATAGCGTCAAACACTAATGACGGAGACGTTACCGGTTCGAAGAATTACGTCGGCGGTCTTATCGGCTTTGCTGAAGGTACAAAGTGTACGTGGAATGCAGGATATAGCTCTGCCGTCGCATCAATTAAAATCATCGAATGTACAAACGAGGCAAACGTGACGGGCGCTGACTTTGTTGGCGGTTTGGTCGGTAGCTGTGGCTTGTATGTTATGAGTGAAGAGGTCATCTGGGGCACCAACACGAACTACGGCAATGTAACAGGCACGGGCGAGCATTGCGGTGAACGCTACGGCTCAATGGGCTGATCTCGGAGGACGTTATGTATTATAACAATCAAAAAAAGGCGACGAGAGTCAAGGAGCTGCTTTGTGTTTTGCTCGCGTTGGCGGTTCTTGCCGCGGCGTTGATTCTCGTCACGGGATGCGGCGGCGCATCTCCCGATAATTACGGCGGGGAAATGCGGCTTCACCTTTCAACCGAGCCTTTACGCGACGAATCCTTGGGTGATTATGCGGACGTCGGTTATTACGTCAATTCCGAGGTAATGCTTACTCCAAGACTTGAAATTGAGGGATTTGATCCCTCAAGGGTAGCTTATACCGTCAAGTCGGGGAACGCCACTATTGAAAATTCAAAGCTTAAAGCAAGCGCGCTCGGTGAGGTCGTGATATATGCGACCTACGAGCAGGACGGCAAGATCTATCAGAGTGATGATGTGACCTTGTATTTCAGCGAGAGAAGGGGAATTATCATTGATGCCGAGGGACTTCTCCAAATGGCAAACAGCAGTGATACCTTCTTCCTCGCGGCAGATATTGACCTTTCATCGTATGAAAGCTGGATTCCGATTGAAAACTTCACGGGAACTCTTTACGGTAACGGATTTACGATAAAGGGAATCAATATTGTTGCAAGGTCAATGGATGAAAACAAAGGACTTTTCGCAATTCTTGGCGGAACAGTCGATAATCTCAAGATTGAGGGAAAGATCTCCTGCAGCGGTGAGGCTTCAGGTCTTGGACTTCTTTGCGGAAGGAGCAAGGGCAAGATAACCAACGTGTCCGCAAGCGGCACGGTTGACGCGCCTTATTCCAATTACGTCGGGGGTATCGTGGGATATGCGGACGGCTCGCACACCTCGGGCTGCACCTCGGACGTGAGCGTCACCGGAAGAGAATACGTCGGTGGTCAGGTCGGATATATGGCGTCCACGCGCAAGGGCGACGTTGCTTTCGCCGACAATATCAACTACGGTAGAGTGGTAGGTGAATCCTACGTCGGCGGCGTGTACGGATGCTTCACCTTTGCACAGACCAGCGAGGAAAACAACGCGACTATCGTTGCAAACAAAAATTTCGGCGAGGTATTTGGCACGAAGAGCTACGTCGGCGGAATAGTCGGATCGTTGTCAGGCGGTTCGTACGAGGTAAGATTATCCTCAAGATATCAGTATTATTACTCGAGAGTAAGCCTTATCGAGTGTAGCAACGAGGCAAACGTAACAGGCGACGGCTACGTCGGCGGCGTTATCGGTAAGATAGGTAATTACGTTACCGAGGTGTTGATATCGACAAACTCCGGTGAGATATCGGGAAACGATAATATAGGCGGAGTTGTCGGACACGCAAGCGTTTCAACGATAAAAGACCTTACGAATAACGGTAAGGTTCTTGGCAAGGCTTACGTCGGCGGCATCGCGGGCAATTCCGGCTCGAAGCTTGACAAGTGTACTAACAACGGTGAGATAAACGTTATCGGCTTCAAGCTCACCGAGGATAACATGAAGGTGTCCTACGCGGGCGGTATCGTCGGTTACGCTATCGAGATAGAGAACTGCGTAAATAACGCGAATATCGAAGCGGGTGCGGCAGGCGACTTTGTAGGCGGCATCGCGGGATACGTAATGGCTCCTTTATCGAATAACGCTTCGATAAAGGATAACAAGAATCACGGTGCGGTTATCGGAACGAGATACGTTGGAGGAGCATTTGGTTTTGTTGATATCACGTCAAATCTTGATAATGCGACGGTTTTGGTCGTATCCAATGTAAACGACGGTGAGGTTACGGGCTCAGATAACTACGTCGGCGGAGTCATAGGATATGCAAAGGGCACAGACGCCTATGACCGGAAAGCAGGAAGCTTTACGTCATATCTGAAGATAATGGAGTGTGAAAATGAAGCGGACGTTATCGGAACCGATTACGTCGGCGGTATTGTCGGATATGCGGATCAATACGTGGCAGAGATTTCATTCTGCAAGAATTCAAGCGACGTTATGGGTAACGAATACGTCGGCGGTTACGCAGGATATACCTCGAATGCGACAAGCATTAAAAATCTCACCAACAGCAATACCGTAACGGGTAAGGCATACGTCGGTGGAATAGCGGGCAGGGGCGGCTTGGCGCAGTCCTGTACGAATAACGGAAGCGTCAATCTCGTCGGATATATTCTGAGTGCCGATAATCAGCTTCTCTCCTACGCGGGAGGAATTGCGGGTTATCTTTACGGTGCAGTAGATTGTATCAATAACTCCAATATTGATGCAAGCGAGGCAGGGGATTTCGTTGGCGGTATTGCGGGATATATCAGTATCTCAAGCGATGTGTCGGGCAACAAGAACCACGGCGAGATCAAGGGCTGCTCCTTTGTTGGCGGTCTGTTTGGATATTGCACTGCTACGGGAAATAATACCGTGCAGTTCAGTAAAAATATCAACGACGGCGCAGTCATAGGCGCGAACGATTACGTCGGCGGTGTCGTTGGATGCTTTGGTAGTGCGTCAAGCAAATTAGGAATTATCAGAGTTACCGAATGTAAGACCGAGGCGAACGTTACAGGTGCTGACTTTGTCGGCGGAATCGCTGGAAAATGCGATAGCATTGTTGATGAAACTAAGGTCGTATGGTCTACGAATATTTGTGACGGCACGGTAAAGGCTACGGGTGAGCATTACGGCAAGCTTTACGGATCAATGAATTGATAAAATAAGACTTCAACGGGATTTTTCCGTTGAAGTCCAAGAAAAAAGAAGAAATAAGGCCCAAAAGGGCTTTAATTCTATAAATCTACAAAAAATTTAATGCCTTAAACGGCAGAAAGGAAAAATATTATGTTTTTCAAGAAGAAAAAGAGCGGCGCAGTAGAGATCAGACTTGATGAAAATCAGTTCTGCTCGGTTGTTGAGGAAATGTCAAGCGAGGTAACCAACAAGTACTGCATCATTGCAAACAGCGACAACTACAACCTCCTTTACCGTGACGGACGCTTCATGGGTATGCCTTGCCCCTTCGGCGGTCCTATCTACCCCTTCTCGATCGATCCCAGAGAGCAGGGAACGAACGGTCAGAAAAAGCAGTTCCGTTCCGCAAAGGTCGTTTGCTTGTCCAAGGACTTCAACCTCAAGGTGTTCTGGGGAACCGAAACTCCCTTTATGCTTGAGGACATTCACACCCACAAGCCCTACGAGGTAGGCGCGCGCGGCGTATTCTACGTAAACATCGATCCTACCGACGCGGCACGTAAGGCTGACCAGTTCTATAGCAAGTGCCTCTCTCAGAGAAACGCGGCTCTCTTTGACACCGAAGCGCTCAGAGACTTCCTCAGAGAAGCCTTCATCATGCAGATCGGCGCAAAGATCCAGCAGTATATTGAGGAAAAGAACGCGTCACTTGCAAACTACGTTGGACTCCAGCCCTCCGAGATCCTAAAGATCAGCGAAGAGCTTTGCCCCAAGCTTAAGGACGTTTTCGGCGCATACGGCTTGACCATCGTTCCCGAGGCAAGCGCAAATTCGATCCTTCAGGGCCTTCAGGTCAAGGAAATCGTACGCTAATTAATTATTAAGATAGGAGAATTAATATGGGACTTTTCAAGAAGAGATACTCAAAGAACATAGCTCGTGATAACGAGTTTCTTAAGGAATACGCTATCAAGTGTAACGGACTTCTTTTCTACGTTGAAGGAAAAGAGCAGGTAAAGAAGGAGCTTATTCAGCTCAAGGACGATTTCCAGTACACCGTTGGCTCTACCGATGCAGCGGCAAAGCCTCTTGAGAGAAAGATCGAAAAGGATTACAACACTCTTACCAAGCTCCTTCAGCAGCTTGAATGGGATGAGGGTGAGGCGCTTTTGCTCATCCGCGGAATCCGCAGATACATAGTTGAGATCTCCTCTCTCAGATAATTACCGGAGAAAGAGGTAATATATGAACAACAATGATCGCCGTTGCTCGCGTTGCGGCTCCGTTATGGTGCAGACGGGATCGGAGCATCAGAAGGTGGCTTATAGCTGCAAATGTTGCGGATATAAGGAATACGTTACGATGGCGAGCGACGATAATTCTGCGTATTGGGAGAAGAGAAGCGAGCTTTTGGGCAGAGTAAGAAAGGGAGTAATTGACTGGAAGGTAACGCAGTGGCAGTATCTTCGCGACGATATTCTCAAGTTTACGGCAAGCTATGAGGCGGCGCGTAAGGATATCTACTTCATGATGGGAATTATCGCTTGTCTGACTAAGGGATTTCACGATATGAACTCCGATGAGTACAAGGAGTGTAAGCGTATTTTCAAGATCACCGAGAAGGTGTATAAGAAATATCGCAAGGATCCCTTGGCATCCGAGCATTTCGCAAGTGAGACCGGCTCTTCGGGAATCGTGGAATACGAGGATTACCGCAAGCTTTATAAGGCCTGTCGCAACGAGTACAGAAATACCAAGCTTGCATGGAAGGCAGTATTCTTTGTTGCAAAGAAGCTCGTTCCTATGCCCAAGCTTTGATTTTGCTTGAAATTCGGGCTTCGAAGACGAATTTCCAAAATCAATAAGCATTAACGAATAATACAAATGCTGAGCCAAATTACAGCTTAATGTGATTTGGCTCAGTTTTTTATATATAATGTAGATAAATATCAATTATCAACGAATTTTGTGAATAATTTATTAATTTCGCAAAAAAGTATTGACATTGCCTTGGAATTGTGATATAATCTATCCGTTGTCGTTAAGACACATGCACCTTTAGCTCAGTTGGTAGAGCAACTGACTCTTAATCAGTGGGTCCCGGGTTCGAGTCCCTGAAGGTGCACCAAAAATAAATAAAGGGTAGCATAGGCTACCCTTTATTTATTTTTAGTCCATGTTTTATGACCGAACCCGCGCCAATCGCTTGCGATTGGTTTCCACGTGCGCTAAATGTTTTTCGATTTTAATTTGATGTTGGCGCACGTGAGGGTTCTGAGTCCCCGAAGTCCCACTGAATTATGCCTAGACCGCTAGGCAAGGCAACGCCTTGCCTATTCGATGCGCGCATAAAACCCTGTGCTTCACATATACTTCAGCGCGCATAAGGGTTCAGAGCTCCCTGAAGAACCTATTTAATGCTCCAAACCCGCCACCCTGCGAAGCAGCGGTGTCCGACGTGCGCTAAATGTTTTTCGATTTTAATTTGATGTTGGCGCACGTGAGGGTTCTGAGTCCCTGAAGCTACCACTAATTATTTCTAACCCGAGCCAACCGCAAGGGATTAACTTCGACGTGCGTTAAAAACAACTTGCTTTTTTGATATTTATTTTAAATATTATACATTGACACCAAAAAAATCCTATGCTATAATTAGAAAAACTAATTTTATTGGAGGTTATTATGAAAATAAATCTTCCAAGAATAAGCCAAGAAGATTTTGATTACGCGATAGAATGTCTTGAGGTCTGCAAAAAGCTCGATGCAAAAAATTACGGCTTTAACTACCCTTACTTTGCGCCGGGCGGAATGTACGGCTCGCAGTGGTGGCAGCTCGATTCCTCGCTTGCACTTTGCGGATATAAATGGGTCGACAAGGACATGGTTGAAGCCTCGCTCCTTAATTTTGTCGAGGTTCAAAAGGAGGACGGGCGCATCTGCCTTTACGGAGCAGACGTTTTACCAAATCAGGTCGCGGGCGGTAATTTCCCCCTGCAAAACGAGGGCGTTTCGTCGCTTCCAAAGCTTTTTGATTCAGCGTATCAGGTGATAAAGGGAAGTTCTGACCAAGAGCTTAAGGAAAAGGTCTATATTCTACTCAAAAGATACCTTGATTGGTGGTTTTCGGCGCGTCAGGATGAGAAAACAGGACTTATAACCGCAGTTTTTGAGGAAGCCTTTATTCCTTATCTTCGCTATGCGGGCGAGTATGCTGCTGTCGACACCAACGTTGAGGTTGCGGTCGGATGTCACGTAGTCGAGCTTTTGGCAAGAGAGCTTGGATATGAGGACGACGCAAAGCTTGCGGCAGAGAGATTTGAAGGTTTGAAGGAAGCGATAAATAACTACCTTTGGAACGACGAGGTCTGCGCATATTTTGCGTATTTCGTCAAGGAGGGAAGACAGGACGACAGGCTTATGGCATCAACCTTTTACCCGTTGCGCCTGAAAATCGCGCCTTTTGAGCGACAGAGGAGGCTTATTTCGCTTATGACAGACGACGAGCACTTTAACTGGGATACGATACCGCTTACCTCGCTCTCAAAGCTTGACGAGAGATTTATCACGACACGCGGCGGATATAAGGGCAACGCGAGCTGGAGTGGAAACGTCTGGACGCTTTGTAACGAGATGGTCATACGCGGACTTATTGATTGCGGTGAGGACGCGCTTGCAGCATCTCTTGCGCTCAAAACGGTGCGCGCCTTCAACCATAACTGCGCCGAGTTTATAAATCCCTTTGACGGTAGTGGTCACGGCGTAATACAGTACGCGTGGACAGCGTCGCAGTATCTTGAGCTTTTGATCGACGTGATTTTCGGCGTGAAATATACACTTGACGGCGAGCTGACAGTCACGCCTCACCTTGCAGACGAGCTTTTGTGTGAAAAGCTTTCGCTTGAGGATATAAAGTTGCCCGATGGCTCGAAAAGAAGCATATATATTGATCACGGAGAGGTCAGCTTCCAATAATTGTGCTTTGACTGCCTCTTCCAAATATGTTATACTGTATATGATAATGATAGGCTTTGTCATTATTAGCAGTTAAATATAAGGAGGAGAAAAAATGAAAAAACTGTTATTGTTTGCATCATTCTTAGTGTTGACTGCTTCGTTATTTATGGTAGGAGCGTCTGCCGCTACTACGCACACCGTAGTGCGCGGTGACAGTATGTGGAGGATCGCAGTAAAATACGAGGTCGGACTTTCCGAGATCAAGAGCGCAAATCCGCATATAAAAAACCCCGACCTTATATATCCCGGTCAGATACTTAATATTCCAACGGTCGATAGCTCGGTCACAAACTTTGAAAAGGAAGTTGTGCGCCTCGTCAACGTAGAGAGAAGTAAAAGAGGACTTAGCGCGCTTACACACGATTGGGAGCTATCTCGCGTGGCAAGAATAAAGTCGCAGGATATGCACGATAGCCGCTATTTTTCACATACAAGTCCCACCTACGGCTCGCCCTTTGATATGATGAAGAGCTTTGGTATAAAATACAGAAGCGCAGGTGAGAATATCGCACGAGGTCAGGCAACGCCCGCGGCGGTCGTCAGCGCGTGGATGAATTCTTCGGGACACCGAGCGAATATATTAAATTCTTCCTTTACGCATATCGGCGTGGGCTACGTTGCCGACGGAAAATACTGGACGCAGATGTTTATAGGTAGATAAATAAAAAAATCCAATGTAAATTTAGAAAATTTGTTCTATTTCTATTTACATTGGATTTTTTATGTGGTATAATAGTAGTAATAAAGGCTGAAAGGGGGAGAAGATATGGAAAAGACCTATATTGCGATAGATTTAAAGTCGTTTTACGCGTCGGTCGAGTGTATCGAGCGCGGACTTGATCCGATGACGACCAATCTCGTCGTTGCGGATATCGGCAGAACAGAGAAAACTATCGGTCTTGCGGTTTCTCCCTCGCTCAAATCCTTTGGTATTCCCGGACGTCCGCGACTTTTTGAGGTTGTTGAGAAAATAAAGAACGTCAATGCCGAAAGAAAGTACAGATCGCCGCAAAGGAGGCTTATTGGCTCGTCTTACAATATAAACGAGATAAACGCCAACCCAAACCTTGCCGTCGATTACATCGTCGCGCCGCCGCGGATGGCGTACTATATGGATTACAGCACGCGCATATACGACGTTTATCTCAAATACATCGCGCACGAGGATATCCATCCGTATTCTATAGACGAGGTCTTTATCGACGCGACGCAGTACTTGAAGCTTTATAATATGACGGCGCGAGAGCTTACCATGAAGATAATTCTTGACGTGCTTAAGACCACGGGCATAACCGCGACGGCGGGCATCGGAACAAATCTTTACCTTTGCAAGATCGCTATGGATATCGTGGCAAAGCACATTCCCGCCGACGAAAACGGCGTGCGCATCGCAGAGCTCGACGAGATGAGCTACCGCGAAAGGCTATGGGATCACCGCCCGTTGACAGATTTCTGGCGCGTGGGACAGGGGTATGCCAAAAAGCTTGAGGCGATCGGCATACACACGATGGGAGATATCGCGCGATGCTCGATAGGCGGCGAGCGCGAGTTTTATAACGAGGAAAGGCTTTATAAAATGTTCGGTGTCAACGCCGAGCTGCTTATAGATCACGCGTGGGGATACGAGCCTTGCACGATGGCGGACATCAAGGCGTATAAGCCTGAAACCAACAGTATTTCGTCAGGTCAGGTGCTTCACGTTCCGTATACGGCGGAAAAGGCAAAGCTCATCGTCCGTGAAATGACCGACGCGCTTGTGCTTGACCTCGTGGAAAAGCATCTTGTGACAGATCAGATCGTCCTGACGGTCGGCTACGACATAGACAACCTCAAGGGAGAGCGCAGAGCCGATTACAAGGGCGAGATAAAGGTAGACCGCTATGGGCGAGAGATCCCCAAGCACGCGCACGGCACGGGAAATATCGGAAAATACACCTCGTCAACAAAAGAGATAATGAATACGGTCTGCGAGCTTTACGACCGCATTGTAGACAAAAAACTGCTTGTCCGTCGCATAAACGTGACCGCGTGCCGAGTGCTTACCGAAAAGGATGCAAAAGAGGCTCAAGGCGCAGAGCAGCTTGATATTTTCTCGATCCTCGATGCGAAAAAGGAGCAGGAGAGCGAGCAAGAGCTGAAAAAGGAAAAGAAAATTCAGGAAACTCTCATTGATATAAAGAGAAAATTTGGCAAGAACGCTATCCTCAAGGGAATGAACCTTGAGGAAGGCGCGACGGCAAAGGATAGGAATTCACAAATAGGAGGGCATAAGGCGTGAGTGATGTTGGAAAATACGACGATATAATAAATCTCAGCCACCCGACCTCGAAAAAGCATCCAAGAATGCCGATCCGCGACCGTGCGGCTCAGTTTGCGCCCTTTGCCGCGCTTGTTGGCTACGACGATGCGGTTGAGGAAACCGCGAGAGTGACCGACGAGATGGTGGAGCAGAGCGAGGAGATGAAGGCGGTCATAGACGAAAAATTGAGATATTTGTCAGAGCGCATTGGCGAGATGCCAACGATTCTTGTGACCTATTTTTTGCCCGACGAAAAGAAAAGCGGCGGAGAATACAAGATTTTTGAAGGGCGCATCAAAAGGCTCGACGATTACGACGCTATGATGATATTCGAGTGCGGAAAGAAAATTCTGTACGACAAGATTTACTCGGT
Source organism: Clostridia bacterium (assembly GCA_017504625.1). Taxonomy (GTDB): domain Bacteria; phylum Bacillota; class Clostridia; order Oscillospirales; family CAG-272; genus SVTX01. The sequence continues at coordinate 25,339 of JAFVQU010000011.1, forward strand.
CGAGATCAAGGAAAAATGAGATGAATTTACGATATAATGTTTTAAAAATACATTGACATGGATATTCAAGTATGATAAAATAACAGCGTAAAATTCTATCTTTATGGAGGGTATGAATATGAGCACCGATAAAAACACCGTGAAGATTGCTTTTTTTTCAGATCTGCACTATAAAAAGGGAATGTACGCCTCGACTGTTGAGGACCTTGATAAAATAATCGAGCGTGCGCACGATAATGACGTAGATTTTATTATGCACGGCGGAGATTTTTGTAACGATTACAGCGATGCGCCCGAAATGGTTAATAGGCTTGTCAACAACAAGTACGGATATAAATTCTACGGCGTTTACGGTAACCACGAGCTCGAGGGTCCGAACTCTATGCAGGACGTCACGCCTCTTATCACTAACGACAAAGGCGTTATCTGGGGCACTGACGACGGCAGATTTGATCCCTACACGGCGTATTATTATTTTGAATGCAAGGGTATAAGATTTGTCTGCCTTGACACGAACTATTCCTTCAACCCCACTCTTAACGAATATGAGCACAACCGTGCGTGTAGCTACGGCCCTCCCGCAGGCAACAGCGGCACGAACAGCCTCGGTCCCCGTCAGCTTGAATGGCTTGAAAAGGTACTTGTCGATGCGGCAGAGAAGGGTATCAAGTGCGTAGTGCTCAGCCACGCGGGATTTTCGTATAAGTTCGAGGCGCTTTGCTGTGAGCTTGAAAAGGTAAGAGCGCTTTTCGACAAGGTCAATTCGATAAGAAAAGGCACCGTTGTCGCATCGCTCAACGGCCATTGGCACGCAAACTGTCACGAATTTTCAAACGATATTCTTTTCTTTAACTTCAACACGGTGAGAAACATATGTTGGCTTCCCGCACAAAATCCACACTACGTTGAGGGACATAATTTCAAATACACCGAGTACGATAAAGATGGTAATGCGACCGAAAGCTATATCCGTCCGCTATCTGACCTTTGGATGTCGCCGAATACCTGGTATTCTGAGGATCCGCTTAATGCGATCGTCACTATCGATACCGACGGAGGTATTGAGATAGAAGGCTGTGAGAGTAAATGGCTATACGGCATTACTCCACCCGATAACGTAAATTCCTGCCGTGAGCCTAAGATTACAAGCGGTAAATGGAAGGTATAAAATAAATCATTACATAAGGAGAAAAATATGAAAAAATTAATTGCGCTAATAATGATCGCTTGTCTTTTGTCGGCGCTTGTCGGATGCGGAAACAAGGACATATTTGATACGGTCTATACCTTCGATTACGCGATAATGTCGCTTCCTAACGGCGAGGTCAAGACAGTTGAAATCGAAAAATGGACAGATTACGACGAGGGCGATCAGATACAGATAATCGCTAAGGACGGAACCGTCTACCTTGTGCACGCCACCGATTGCGTGCTTGTAAAGAAGCCTTAAACAAAAAAATGCTTGTGCGAAAGCACAAGCATTTTTTTATCAACACTGCTTCATAAGTCTGATATAGAACTCAACGGCGCGGTTGGCGCAGTCGATTCTGATACGCTCGTTGTTGCCGTGGATTGTTGCGCGCTCCTCGCTCGTCAGATCCATAGCAGAGAAGCGGTAAACGCGGTCGGAAATTCTCCCCCAGTGGCACGAATCCGAGCATTGAACCATGAGGTAGGGAGATACGAGCGCGCCCTTCCAGGTCGATGCCACCGACTTGCTGATCTTATCCCAACCCTCGCTCTCGGTGGTCGAGATGCGGCTCGGATTAGCTCCGTAAATGAGCGAAAGCTCAACCTTGTCGTCACCGATCGTCTTTTTGAGATACTCAAGAGCCGAGTCAATATCGTCATCGGGATTGAGTCGCATATTCGATACCATGCTTGCCTCGGGGGGAATTACGTTTGGCGCCGACGAGCCCTGCATCTGAGTAAAGGCAACGGTCGTGCGCAAAAGCGCGTTCATATCGCCGCCACTCTTTCTGCTAAGCATATCAAGCACGGGAAGAAATATCTTTATGTTTGCAAAAATTACTCTGTAAAGGAAGCTTGAGTGACGACCGAGCGTGTCGAACATCTCGGCAACGGGAGGCGTGATATGTACCTTAAAGGGATGCTCGATAAGCTTGATGCAGGCTCTTGAAAGACGGTCAACAGGCGCACCCGGCTTGGGAGCAGATGCGTGACCTCCGCCTGACCTGACGGTGTATTGCACGTCCATCATGCCCTTTTCAGCGATACCGATAAGACCGCAGGGAGCTTTGACACCGGGGAACACGTTTTCAACCACCGCGCCGCCCTCGTCGATAACAAAGGAGGGAGTGATATTGTTTTCCTCAAAATAGTCAACGATATTCGACGCGCCCTGTCCGTGTATCTCCTCACCGCCCGAGAAGGCAAAATAAATGTCATGCTCAGGGGTAAAGCCTTCACCGATAAGGTGATCCGCCGCCGAAAGAACGCCGTTGAAGGTGACCTTCGTATCAAGCGTTCCGCGTCCCCAGACGCAACCGTCCTTGACGATCGCCTCAAACGCGGGCACGTCCCACGCGTCCTCATTTACGGGAACGACGTCGTAGTGAGCCATCATAACGGCGACCTCACCCTCGCTCTTGCCTTTCCAACGGAAGAGAAGCGCGCGGTCGGGAAGCTGAGTAAACTCGCATTTGGCGAACACGTTGGGATAAAGCGACGGAAGTGACGCGATGAGTCCCTCAAACTCGTCGTTATCCTCAAGAGAGCTATCTCTGTGCGAGATAGTCTTGAATTTTATAAGCGCACGGAGATTTTCAATAGATTTTTCCTTGTCAAAGACTTCCTCACCCGGAAGAACCTCGGGCTGAGCCTTTGGCTTGAACGCGGCACCGCGAATGAGAATAACCGCGATAAAAACAACTAAAGCTGCGGGAAAAATAAGCCAGCACATACTCAAATTACTCCTTTTTTATAAAGAATTCTTGCGACCGCAATAGTAAAGAGTACGCCGACGGGCACCATAATGCCGACGGTGGACTGATCAAGCGCGGGAACGAAGATAAAGAGCACGAGCATAAGAAGAATGGGAGCAATCGAAAGCTTTGCGTTCTTTGAAATAAATACTACTCCAAGACCGCCGAAGAGCGCGGGAAGTATCTGATCGAATGCGGGCTTAAGCACGGGAGAATCAAGCACGGGCGTGAGCGGCACGATAAGTATTACGCCCACGATAACAATAAATATTGTCACGATACTCGAAACGGCGATAGAGATCGTCGAGATGACCTCACCCTCCTCGCTTGAAGCCTTTACGTTTGCTCTTTCCATCGCGTCAAGAGCGCAGGGAAGCTTAAGGTTTGAAATGTTACCTGTGATAAACGCGAGATAAGTTCCGCCCGCGCCAAGCATAGGCGTGAATGTAAATATCTCAACGATACCGACCGCCCAGTACATAGGCGCAGTTGCGATAAGTCCCTTGATAAGAACCTCACCGTTAGGCATAGCATTAAAGATTATAGAAAGCACTGCGGGGAAAAGCAGAAAGGCAAGACCGACAACGATGCCCCAGTTACGTCCGTCGCGGTATACGCTTTCCATATACGTAAGATTTTTCTTGTTCTTCATATCAGTTACCTCCAAGCCAAGCGGTAAAGGGAATTGCAGAAGCCATACCGATGATAAGGCTGACGGGGAGCGCGTAATCGGTAAGCCAACGGATCTTCGACTTTGTCGCAATAGTTCCGCAGACCGCCATAACTATAGCGGATGTCGCCATAACGCAGACGGGAATAAAGCCCGATGCATCACCCTTAACGATATTTCCAACGTCACAGAAAACGTAGCCGAGGAATGCCGAGATCATACCAAGGAACATTGCATTGTTGAGGATCTCGCCCCATTTTTTGTCCTTCATACCGATCTTTGCCACGCCGCTATGTACCTTTTTTGTAAGGAAAGGAACGAGCACAACACCCGCCGCAATACCGATCGTCATAACCCACGCGACCGAAATAAATATGGAAGGATCGGCGATAGTGTTTCCAAGCTCTTGACCGACTGCCTCAAGCGCGTTACCCGCGGCAACGGTTTCGTAGGAGAGCGATCCAATGATCGAAAGACGAAGCCATGGGAGAGCAAGACCAAGGCTCTTGGAGAGCGCGATAACGCCTATAAGTATTGCAACCGCGGGCGCTATAGTGAAAATTGCCGCAGATGCGATGGTTTTTTTGATAGTCGAGCCTGCAATGCCGAGCTGCTTGGCTCTTTTTACTGCTTTTACGAGAAAGAAAACCGACTGCGCAAGCACGAGCGCGATTATCGCGCCCACGATTACGAACAAAATCGGACTGTTTACACTAAATTCCATCAGATATTTCCTTTGTCCTGTCCTAATTTTGCAAACCACTTAAAAGTCATAGGCCAGAGCGCGCCGCCAGCAACTACCATAAGGAAGTAGCGAATGCATCTTGCCACGGTATTTTCGTCAAATATCGCGCCCAGCGGAGCCTTAAGACCCTCCTTAACGAGAAGAACGATAAGCAGTCCGCCGCCAGCCTTGATAAGCTGTGCCCACCATACCGCCTTGGTGTCAAATTTTGTCCACTTGAGGTCAACGGTATATACCACAAGAAAGCCGAACGCGCAACCGAGCAAGGTGTATCCGTTCTTTATTGCGGATTCAAGATTGTGAGGATCAGCGTCAGCAGGGAACTGCCAGAGATTGATAAAGATGGTATACGCGATCATGATCGCCGTCATTGAAAATAGGAAGGCGTACATAACCTTAGGCGACTTTTCCGCGCGCTTGAATACGGGGTGGAGCGCAAAAATGAGTATTGCGGCAACTACGATTGAAACACCGACGTCAGCGGGTGTGTGAACGCCGAGATACATTCTCGACAGGGGTACAAGCACGCAAAGAACGATTCCGATGATGCGCATGATATTATTTTTATTCCATCTTGCGATACCGCCGAAAAGACCTACGGAGGTCTGAGTGTGACCGCTTGGGAAGGAATATCCCGTAGCAGCCTCACGCGCCGACTCGACGATAGTGAAGTTAGGATCTTTTACCCACGGACGAGGTATTCTGAAGCACATTTTAAGGAATTGGTTTATCATAGTACCGACAAAACCGGTTGAGAGAAGATAATATCCCTCGTATTTGTTGACGCACCAGAAGAAGACCATTCCGATCACCATAAAGAGCGTTTCCTCGCCGAAAAGCGTAATAAACGAGAAAACCGCGTCAAGCACGGGGTTTCTTAGTCCCTCAAGAAAATAAAGAAATGACATTTTTTACCTCCATATAAATATAGATAAACCAATTATATCATAGATTTCAGCGATTTTCAATGAAAATTATGCCAATAGTAAAAATTCTGTCGCTTATTTTTTTAAAAATGCTATCTTTTTTAGCGATTTATTGACATAAAACGACAAATGTGATAAAATAAAATCAACTTATGATTATATTTCGAGGTTCTTATGGGATTTGTTGATATGATAAGTAATTTTATGCAAATGACGTCATGGGGAATGGAAAAGCCGAAGGCGTATGGCCTTTTCCACCTTAGCTTTATGCTTATCGGCTTTGCGCTCTGCGGATTTTTGGCATGGAGATTGCGCCGTGTGAACGAGAAGGCAAACCGTGCGATATTGCTTACCTCGGGTATTTTTTTGCTTATATGCGAGCTTTACAAGCAGCTTTTCTATACCTTTGTCGTAAACCCCGGTGAGGGATATACCTGGTGGATATTCCCGTTCCAGCTTTGCAGTATTCCTATGTATTTCTGTATAATAATCCCTTTGCTCAGAAAGGGAAAGCTTCGCCGCTCGCTCGCCAATTTCGTCGTGGCGTATAATCTGCTTGGCGGCGCGATAGCTTTTCTTGAGCCGTCGGGACTTTTCCACGAATATTGGACGCTTACGCTTCACGCGCTTGTCTGGCATATGATGCTTGTTTTCGTTGGACTTTACGTAGGCTTTTCGGGACAGGGATGCTCGGAAAAGCGCGACTATAAGTCTGCGACTCTTACCTTCCTATCACTCTGCTGCGTTGCCTTTGCGATAAACTGCATTTTTATGAAGGCATCGGAAAACACTATTAATATGTTTTTTATCGGCCCCCGCGTATCCTCGCTTATCATCGTCAAGCAGATAGGAGAGGCTTTCGGTTGGTACGTCGGCACTCTGTGCTATATTCCCGCGGTCTGCCTTGGCGCGTTTGTCGTATATAAGATATTCTACCGCATCAATAATAAAAAGAAGGCACAAGCACCCGTGATCCGCGAAAAACAGCTTGTATAAATACAGATAATCTATTGACTTTGCGCGTGTAAAGTGCTATACTTAAACTGTTCAAAGAGCTTTTTGCAAAAGCACAATCTACGTGCTATGACGAGCCGTTAGGTTGACAGAGCGCCAAAAAGCGACACTGTAGAGCGGATGTATGTCCACTCTATCAAGGAATAAATTTCAAAAGCCGAGAGCAACCCCTCGGCTTTATTTTAAACGTAAGAGGAAAAACAAATGAAGGCACTTATACTCAATTCGGGACTTGGACACAGAATGGGAGTTCTCACAAGCGAGCATCCCAAGTGTATGACCGAAATAACGAATAAAGATACGATACTTTCGCGTCAGCTCCGTTTAATTGCGGAGGCAGGCATTAGTGAGGTCGTAATGACCACGGGATATTATAACGAGATTCTCGTAAATTATTGCCGCTCGCTCGGTCTTCCGTTGCATTTCACGTTTGTAAATAATCCCTTGTACGACAAGACGAACTATATTTATTCGATCTACTGCGCAAGGGAATATCTTTACGGCGACGATATCGTGCTTATGCACGGTGACCTCGTTTTCGAGGAGCAGGTATTTGAGCGCGTTATCAAGAGCGGGGAAAGCTGTATGACGGTAAGCTCCACTCTGTCGTTGCCCGAAAAGGATTTCAAGGCGGTGATACACGGCGGCAGAATAGAGAAGGTTGGAATTGAATTCTTTACCGACGCTATGGCGGCACAGCCTCTCTATAAAATAAATGCCGATGATTTCAAGGTATGGCTTGACGAGATCGTGGCTTTTTGCGAGAGCGACAACAGAAAATGTTATGCCGAGAACGCCTTTAATAAGGTTTCGGATAAATGCAAGATATTTCCTCTTGATTTTGCCGACTCGCTTTGCGCCGAGATAGACACGCCTGAGGATCTTGCTGTTGTATCCGAAAAAGTGCGTGAGCTTGAGTCAAGAACCGTATATATGTGTTTCTCGACCGATATGCTTCATAGCGGACATATCGCTATCATCAAAAAGGCGGCAAAGCTTGGTAAGCTTACCATAGGCGTACTGTCCGACGAGGCGATCGCAAGCTATAAGCGTTTCCCACTTATGCCTTACGAGGAAAGAAGATCGCTTTTTGAGAATATAAACGGCGTCGCAGGGGTAGTTGAGCAAAAGGAGCTTAGCTACGCGGCGAATATCCGCAAGCTTCGTCCTACCTTTGTTGTTCACGGCGACGATTGGCGCGAGGGCTTCCAGAAGCCTATTCGCGACGAGGTGGTTGAGGTTCTTGCCGAATACGGCGGAAAGCTTGTTGAATATCCTTATTCCAACGATGAAAAATACAAGGAGCTTGAAAAAGCCTCGCGTGCGCAGATGTCGACACCCGATTTCCGCCGTTCAAGACTTTCAAAGCTTATCGCGATGAAGGGCTGCGTTTCGGCACTTGAGGCGCACAGCGGCATTACCGGACTTATAGCAGAGAACACAAAGGTGCTTCGTGACGGCAAGACCTACCAGTTTGACGCTATGTGGATATCCAGCCTTTGCGACTCTACCGCAAAGGGTAAGCCTGATATAGAGCTTGTTGATATGACCTCGCGCTTCCGTACTATCGACGATATTATGGAGGTCACGACCAAGCCGATAATTTTTGACGGCGACACGGGCGGACTTACCGAGCATTTCGTTTACACCGTCAGAAGCCTTGAAAGAATGGGCGTTTCGATGGTTATAATTGAAGATAAGACGGGACTTAAGAAAAATTCGCTCTTCGGTACCGAGGTCGCTCAGACTCAGGATAGCATTGAAAACTTCTGCGCGAAGATCGCGGCAGGTAAAGCGGCGCAGAAAACGCGAGAGTTTATGATCTGCGCGCGTATTGAGAGCCTTATACTTGAGGCGGGAATGACCGATGCGCTCACACGCGCCTTTGCGTACGTAAAAGCGGGCGCGGATGCGATAATGATACACAGCAGAAAGAAGGATCCCGCGGAGATATTTGAGTTCGTAGAGAAATTCAGAACAGAGGACAAGACTACACCTATCGTAGTAGTTCCCACGTCCTTCAACTCTGTAACCGAGGACGAATTCAAGGAGAGAGGCGTAAACGTAGTAATATACGCAAATCAACTCACGCGCAGCGGATTTCCCGCAATGCAGAAGGTAGCGACGACGATCCTTGAAAACCGTCGCGCCAAGGAAGCAGACGATATGTGTATGTCAATTAAGGAGATAATCACACTCATTCCGGAGGAATAACAGTGAGTCAGAGAATAGTAAACGGCGTTAAGTCGTACGATGAAATAGGCAAGATAATAAGGGAATACGGAGCGGAGAAATTTATGCTCGTATGCGGCGGCTCGCTTTCGCGCCTTGAGATTGGTAAATACCTTATGGGGCTTGATATCGAGCATATCGTGTTCAGCGATTTTTCGCCCAACCCGAATTATGAGGATATCGTTCCTGCGGTTGAGCTTTTTAAACGCGAGGGCTGTGACCTTATAGTCGCGGCAGGCGGCGGAAGCGCGATTGACGTAGCCAAGTGCATAAAGCTTTACGCGCCGCTTGATCCTACGAAGAACTATCTTGAGCAAGAGGCAAATGCAAGCGACATCCCGCTTGTAGCAATTCCTACGACTGCCGGAACGGGAAGTGAATCGACGAGATATTCGGTCATCTATTACAAGGGCGAAAAGCAGTCGGTGCATCACGCATCAATAGTTCCCGACGTGGCAATACTTTTGCCCGAGGTACTCGCGACTCTGCCGATATATCAGAAAAAATGCACTGTGCTTGACGCGCTTTGCCAGGCGATCGAGTCTTATTGGTCGGTATTCTCGACCGATGAGTCGAAAAAGCTTGCCGATGAGGCAATAAGACTTATCTGGGCGAATATAGAGGATTATATTTTCGATCCCGCGCCCTCGCACGAAACACTTGAGAAAATAATGCTCGGCTCGTGCCTTGCGGGTCAGGCGATAAATATTACCGCAACTACTGCGCCCCACGCGATGAGCTACAAGCTCACGACAACCTACGGCTTGCCGCACGGTCACTCGGTCGGCATTTCCTTACTGAGAGTTTGGAGATATATGCTCTCGCACGGTGAAAAATGCACCGATAAGCGCGGATACGACTATCTTTTGTCTGTTTTCGGCAATATTGCCGCCGCTATGTCTTGCGAAAGCGTGGAAACCGCCCTCGCGGCATACGAAAATCTCCTTTGCAAAATGGAGATTTCCGGCCCGATACCCGAAAACAAGGAAGCTGAGGTCGCGCTTTTGGCGGGAGCGGTCAACGTCGAGCGACTCGGAAACAATCCCGTCGCGCTTGACACCGCCGCGCTCGAACAACTTTACGGAGAAATATTAAGATAATGAAGCTTGATTTTTTAGATAAATACGAATATTTTACGGGCGTGCCCGACTCGCTCCTCTCACCGCTTTGCAATTATCTTTTTGATAAGTACGGCATAGGTGACAGACATATCATTGCGGCAAACGAGGGCAACGCGGTCGGACTTGCGGCAGGATATCACCTTGCAACCGGCAAAACTCCCGTCGTTTACCTGCAGAATAGCGGACTTGGAAACATAATCAATCCCGTGGCGTCGCTTCTTAACGATAAGGTCTACGGCATACCCTGTCTATTTATAGTTGGTTGGCGCGGCGAGCCGGGCATACACGACGAGCCCCAGCATATCTATCAGGGCGAGGTCACACTCAAGCTCCTTGAGGATATGGATATAGAGGTGTTCGTTCTTTCAAAAGACACTACCGAGGACGAGCTTTCTGTTGCGCTCACGCGCTTTGAGGATCGCTTCAAGATCGGCAAGCAGGCGGCGATAGTCGTCAAGAAGGGCGCGCTTGAGTTTGATGAAAAGATAAAGTTCACAAATGATCATGTAATGACACGCGAAAGCATAATCGAGCGCGTTACTCGCGTCACGGGCGACGATATCATCGTTTCAACCACGGGTAAGGCGTCGCGTGAGCTTTTTGAGATACGCGAGGGAGTTGACGGCGACCACAGCCGTGATTTTCTTACGGTAGGCTCGATGGGACACAGCTCGTCTATCGCGCTTGGAATTGCGCAGAGAAAGCCTGAGCGCAAAATATGGGTGCTTGACGGCGACGGCGCGGCTCTTATGCACCTCGGCGCAATGGCCACTCTTGGAGCAAATTCGCCTCGAAACGTGGTACATGTCGTGATAAATAATGCCTCGCACGAAACAGTGGGCGGACTTCCCACGGTCGCAGGTAAGATCGACCTTGTCAAAATAGCCGAGGGCTGCGGATATAGCCGTGCGGTTAGTGTTGACACTCCCGACGCGCTTGATAAAGCTCTCGCGGAGGCTAAAGTAGCAGATGAGCTTTGCTTTATCGAGGTCAAGTCCTCAATTGGCGCACGCGCCGACCTCGGCAGACCGACAACTACCGCAAAAGAGAACAAAGAGAAATTTATGGAATTTCTCGCAAAATAAAGAAATCGGTTGGCATAATGCCAACCGATTTCTTTTTTAAAGATTAAGAAGCACCACCGAAGCCGTACCTATTGCATATCCTACGTACTGAAGTCTTGAAAGCCGTTCCTTGTAGACAAAGATAGCCAACAGGAAGCCAAGCACTATGCCTCCGCCTGAAATAGATGGGAAAAGGATAGAGGCATCGATCTTGCCCGGTGAGGAAAGCACCATAACGAGAAGATTGACTATACCGTTTGAAATACCCGCCAGCGCGGCGAGTCCTATGCAGGGAACCGTACCCACGCGGATATCCTCTTTGTTGATAAGGGCGCAAATTACAAGCACAATAAACGCGCCCGCAAGCGCAATTATCATAAATTCGTTTTTGTAAAGTGAGGTATTGCTCGCTTCGTCATAAAAAGCAACTGCCTGTATCTTTTGCACGACTGAGCACATACCGTTTCCGATAAATCCAAGAATAAGCGCAACCATCCATTTGACCGAAAACTTCTTTTCGTTGCTCCTGTCCCCTTTTTTTCTTTCAAGCACCGTTGAAATCAGGAGGAGAGATGCCGCAAGAAGTGCAAGACCTATTATTTTTGTAGTATTTAAAGGATCTCCAAGCACTATCATGCCGTAAAATGCGGGAATAATGAGCGAATATGAGGTTACAAGGAGAGTCAGTGCGAGGGGTCCCCACTTTATCGCAAGAAATACAGATATAAGAGCCGTTCCGTATGTGGCGGCGAAGGAAAGCGAGTAGGGAATGATCTCAGGCGTAAAATTGAGCTTAAATCCTGAGCTTGCAATGAAGAAAAGCATCGCGAAAAGAGCCACGATCGCTGAGAAAATAAAACCGTTGGACTTTTCAATTTTAAGATTATACTGCTTCTTTGCAATATCCTGTACGATAATGAAAATAACGATCAAAACAAGAAACAAATAATTCATTTTTGCCTCCGTCAGTAAAATAAATACAAGGGAGATTATACCACATAAGACGGAATAAGTTAACGAATATATTGATTTTTATAAGTATAATCTTAATTTAACTTTTTCCTTTTATAATATGAGTTATAACGTATATCAGAATATCCACCGCGGCGACGGTTGCGCCTACGGGAGTTTCAAGAATAATGGACAAAAGGACACCGAGAAGCGCGCCGATTGCCGCAATTATCGGGGAGAGGAGAAGTGAGAGCTTAAAGCTCTTGCACAAGCGCATAGCCGACATAGCGGGGAATATGATGAGTGAGGAAATAAGCAGTGCGCCCGCAAGCTTCATTCCGATAACGATAACAGTGGCGGTTACGACTGCGATTGCTAAATTGTAAAGCCCCGTTTTCGTGCCCGTCGCCCTTGCGACTCTCTCATCAAGTGTCAGTGAGAAAAGCTTGTGTCTGAATATGACGGTGAGAACGATAAGTAGCGCCGTTATCGTGGCGATTATCACGATGTCGGTCGTATCAGACGCGAGAATTTCCTGTGAGCCGAAAAGCGCGGTGCATACGTCGCCGCCAAGGTTGGCTTCACCGCCGCCAACCTTCATTATAGTGTAGCCTACCGCAAGCGCACCCGCAGAAATGATAGCCACAGCCGCGTCGCCCATTATCTTCTTTCCCGAAAGTGTGAGAAGTATGACGGCCGCCAAAATCGTGACGGGGAGGGTGATCATTTCAAGATCAAGTATGCCAAGCGTTGCCGCGATCGCCGCCGCGCCAAACGCAACGTGAGAAAGTCCGTCACCAAGCAAGGAATAACGCTTCAGGACCAATACGACACCCAGTAAAGCGGCTGAAACAGAAACCAGAACCGTTACTATAAGCGCGTTTCTGATAAATCCGTAGGATAAATACTCGCCAAGTCGCGATATAGCTTGCGCAAAATTCAAGGTTAAAATATTCAACGTCATTTTGCACCGCCCATATATCTGAATCCGCCCTCACCGAAGGGGATGTCGTCGCCGTTTTGCTTGTGGTCTGCATCAACGTATGCCTTTGCTTCGTCGAGCCTCAGATATTCGTCTACCGTACCGAAAAAGACTGAATCCTTGTTTATTCTAAGGATTTTAGTTCCGTTCTTGAGTGCGGCATCAATATCGTGAGTTACCGTCACAACCGTCATTTTGTGTCGGCGGTTGAGGTCGTGTATAAGTGAATATATATCGTACGTTGTTTTGGCGTCAAGGCTCGTTACGGGCTCGTCAAGGATAAGCATTTTTTCCGCGGCAGAGAGCGCTCTTGCAAGCGCGACTCTTTGACGCTGACCGCCCGAAAGATCGCGGTAGGGGTGACGAGCTATCGAGGTCACGCCAAGTCTTTCCATATTCTCAAAAGCTGTTTTTTTAGCGCTTTTATTAATAAAGAGACCGTTTTTAGCGCGGTTCAGACATCCCGACTCAACTACCTCGCACACAAGTGCGGGAAAATCCTTTGATACGGGATTTTGTTGCGTAAGAACACCTATCTCGCGCCTTTTGATGCCGCAAAGCTCGATCTTGCCAAGAGTCGGTCGCTTAAGGCCTAAAATGGCGTTGAGAAGAGTTGATTTTCCCGAGCCGTTTTCACCGATAATGCACAGATAGTCGCCCTCGCATATATCAAACGAAAGGTTTTCGATTACATTTACACCGTCGTATGAAAGAGTGATACTATTTACCCTGATAAGTGTCTTTGACAAAGAGTTATTATTGACGCGAGGCTCCTTCGTACCTTGCTTTTTGTCGTAATGCCTCCATGCCGATGCGGGAGGTATCTTCTTCTCGGTTATTCTTTTGTGTTTTGGCTTGTGAATTATGAATGACAGAAAGATCCCTCCTTTTTATAATAGTAGAGCATTAAAAGCCGTAATTATTATAACACTTTGCCGGCAGTTTGTCAATTGAAAAAGAAAACTCCGTTGCACTCATGCAGCGGAGTTTTTTATTAAAATTTTAGTTTGTCGAGTTTTTTTACAAGAATGCCTGATACATAACCGATAATCGCGCCCGCAATCGTTCCGCTGATGAGCAGCAAGGGCAGCTCTAAAGCAAGTCCGGCGGTCTGATACCAAATGCACACCGCAATTATCTGTCCGATGTTATGCAGAACTCCGCCGACGACACTGACGGCAATACAGGAGAACAAGTTTGTCCTTTTCAACAAAATTATTCCCAGAAGGCTCAGCACCGCTCCTGCGAGGCTTAAAACCAAACCCGTTATATCGCGTGTAAATCCACAAAAAAACATCAGGAAAATGCGAAGTATACTTACAAGAACTGTTTCCTTCCAACCGATCTTGTAAAGCACGACCATCATTACGAGATTAGGAAATCCAACCTTAAAGCCGTTATTAGCGGCGAATATGGGGATTTGACTTTCCAAGTAGGAGAGAACCATTGCAAGAGCAATACTGACACCTATAAAAGCAACCTTTTTTGTCTTCATTTGATTCTCTCCTTCCTTGAAATTTCATCGTTTATAATGACTAACCAAGAACTATATCAGGATTGTTTTCACCCATGTCATCACCATATACAGTAACGACAAGATTATTAGGTAAGCAAGCAATAGATTCATTGACTCTGCTTATTTTTGAGTGCTTGGTACAGCTTTGCGGATCGTTTTGAGGACAATTGGCTTCTATCATCCATGCCTTCCCGCCTTCGATCTTCAAGACGTTAGTTCCGCCATTCAGCGAATATTCTCCGTCTTTAGAAAGACTATATCGGGCAATTTCGTGTCGATTTTCGCCCTCACCGAGGGTTACGATAACGTAGGAGCCGTCCTGTTTGAAAAGCTCGACGAGAACAAATGACGAAACCGCTATCGCTAAAACAACGCCTATGAGAATAATATCTCTTATCTTCATTAAATGTTGAAGTTAAGCGCGAGAAGTGCAAGAACGATCATTCCCGCGGTGAGAAGTGAGATGGGAAGTCCGCGGAAGGAAGCGGGAACAGCGTCCTCATCAACCGAAACGTACTTGATCTTGGAGTAGAGAGTCATAGTAAGTGTAAAGCCGAGACCAACTGCGAACGCGGTCACGAGAGCCTTGCCAAGAGTGTCGATATGGGTGTTGTGGATACAAAGACCGAGAACGGCACCGTTTATTGCAAACTTAACGAAATGTGCGTGGCAGTAATTATCAAGAAGCTTCCTGCCGATAAGGTGCATAGCTTCAACAATTACGAGTATTACCAATACGAATACTATGGTCTGGAGATACTCAAGCTCGTACTTTGCGAGAACGAACTTGTTGATGGGCCAGGTGATAAGCGTGGTAAGAAGCATTACAACGGTAGTGCCCGCGCCAAGAGCAAGAGATCTCTTTACAGAACGCTCGTTTTCAAGAACAGCACCGGTACCGAGACACTCGATAAGTGCGTAGTTGTTAGAGAGAATACCTGCGAGAATTATTCCGAGAATTATCTTAAAATCCATTATCAGTTATCCTCCTTTTCGTCATGATGATGAAGACCGGTTACCTTGTTGATAACTGCAAGCACGATAGCAAGCACAAGGTATCCGCCGAATGCGCTTACAAGCCCCGAGATCTTGTAATCCTGAAGGAATGCGATTTCCTTGCCCCAGATAGTAGCGTTGCCGAGAACTTCTCTGATAAGCGAGCAAACTACCATAATTACGGTGAAGAACACGCCGGTAACGAGTGCAACCTCAATAGATTTGACTTCGCCATTGTGATCTGCAACCTCTTCAGCGTCACGGTAAACTACCGCGCTTACCGCAAGAGCGGCAAGGTGAACGCCGAGCATGTCAACAACCTCGGGAACGAATGCCTGCATAAGCATTGAGATAAGAGTTACGAATCCCGTAATGATAAGAACGTATACGGGAAGCTTTGCATAGTTAGGAATGATCTTGTGGATAGCGGAAACCACGATAGAGGAGAGGAGCATCGAAAGAAGCACCGCAACACCCATACCGATAGCCGCACGGATATCCTTACTCGACGCCATAACGAATCCTGCGCCGAGAACGAGAAGAATTGAGGGCGTACCTCTGAGGAGATACGATGTTTTAGTCTTTTTCATTACTGTTCTCCTCCCATGATAGAATTAAATGAGGCAAATGCATCTTCGACAGACTGCTTCATAGCATTAGAAGTCATAGTAGCGGTTGCGATAACTGCCTCTTCACCCGTAAAGGTATCAGAGGTGATTCCAACGAAGCCCGCCTTGTATTCAGCATCGTTCATACCGCCGAATGCCATGAAATATTCCTTTTCAAAGATGAATGCCTTAGCATCGACCTTTGCGATCGCGCCGGTTTCATCAATGATGATATAAACGTCCATCTGATGGAAGCCGATGCTTCTTGAATAGAATGCATAGTAGGTTGCATCGCCAACCTTAAGGCTAACCGCGTCAACAACTGTGTTGAAGGTGTCAAGCTCAATAGAAGTGATCTCGGTCGCACCCTCCATCATTCTCTCAACCTTGGTGATGAATGCGTCGGTGTAGGACTTCTGATTAGCGGTTGCGTGAGCCTTTGCCTCGGTAACGAGTGCCTCGTGAGCATCAGTTACGTCATTTGCCTCTACGTCGTAGATCTTGCATACGCCGGTAGCGTTTACAAGTGCGAGGTAGGATGCGTCACCCTCGGTCATAATATAAGCAAAGCCTGTGTCGTTTTCAGCCTTAAGAGCCTTCTGGATGTTGCCGGAAGCGGTAGCGTCGGAAAGCTTGGTGTAACCGGGAGCAACGGTAGGAATAAGCTCCTCAAGTATCTGCGCGTCAGACTTAACGCCTGCGGCGATAAGATTATTAGAGATAAGCACGCCCATAGCCTCGGTAACCGCATTCTTGAACGCGGTAGAGGAGAAGGTGCTTCCCGCATAAAGTCCAACGTCTGCAAGAGCGGAGTCCTTACCGATATAGGTGGAGGGGTAATCCGCGCCGAAAATAAGAGATTCGGAGTGACCTGCAAGCTCAATGCCGCAGATTTTACCGGTTGCATCAACACCAATAACGATATCCATAGGAGTTGATCCGGTATACTGAGAGGTAGCCTGAGCCTCGATAACGTAACCAAGACCGTTTGTTTCCTTGTTGACCTTGACTACGCTTGCGGGAACGTCGCTGAGAGTTGCGGTGATATCCTCGTAAGCAGATCCGCCGGGCATTACTGCGTTAAGACGGTCGTTTGCCGCGCCTGCATTTTTAGCCGCGATAATAGGACCTGTGTAGAGGTTGAGAGCGAATGCCGCCGCACCGAATACTGCTGAAACGGCGAGGAGAATCGCAATAGTGATAACAAAATACTTAATTTTCATTATTTAACACCTCCCAAGGTTTTCTTTTTCGTCCAATCGGAGATGAAGGGAGTGAGAAGGTTCATAGTAAGTATAGCTATCGAAACACCCTCGGGGTAGCCGCCAAACTGTCTGATCGCGAAGGTAAGAAGACCTGCGCCGATGCAGAACACAACGCGTCCCTTGCCCGTGATGGGAGTGGTAACGTAGTCGGTTGCCATGAAGATAGCGCCGAGAAGGAGACCGCCCGCAAGAACGTGCTGGAGAGCGAAGGTAGCGTTAAATCCGCCGAAGAGGAAGTAGCATACGAATACGGTAGCGGCAAAGGAAGTGGGAACGTACCACTTGATAACCTTGCGAGCTACGAGATAAGCAAAGCCGATGAGAAGCGCGATAGCGCAGGTCTCACCGATTGCGCCGGAGTGGTTACCGATAAAGAGGTCGAGAACCTTGATAGAAGCTGCAGCCTCTGCGCCCTGATTAAGAGTTACAAGGGGAGTTGCGGAAGCCTCGATCTCGGGCTTTATGGGGTTTGCGCCGCCCGCAACAGTGCTTGCGAAGGTAAGTAGCATGAACACACGAGCCGCAATAGCGGGATTTACGATGTTCTTACCGATACCGCCGAAGAAGCACTTTACGACAACGATTGCGAAAACGCTTCCGATAACACACTGCCAAAGGGGTATGTCAGCTCTCAGATTGAGAGCGAGAAGAAGACCGGTAACAACTGCGGAGAAGTCACCAACAGTCTGCTTTTTATGAATGCAAAGATTAAAGAGGAACTCTGCAAGTACGGCACTTGCAACGCAGGTGAGGATCACCCAAAGAGCCTGAATACCGAAGATGATGATACCTGCAACTGCCGCAGGAAGCATTGCGATAACAACGTCAAGCATAACTTTGCTTGTCGATGCACCCTTCTGATGAATATGAGGGGTAGAGGAGATGTGGAGCTTAGCCATTATTTGTTACCTCCTGTCTTTCTTTCTGTGCTGCCGCGTACTTCTTGAGGAATGCCTTTGCATCCCAGTTCTTCTGGAGAAGAGGACGGTTAGCAGGACAAACGTAAGAGCAGCAAGCGCAGTCAACACACTGGCGAACGCCGGTATCGATAAGAGCCTTTGCTCTCTTATCCTCGTCCTTGATCTTCATGACACGGTCAACCTCAGCAACGCTAATGCCGACGGGGCACCTTTCTATACAGCGACCGCAGTTGATACAAGCGGAAGCCTCGGGAAGAACTGCGCTCTTCTCATCAAAGATAAGAACCGCGTTGGAAACCTTAACGATAGGATCGTCGATAGAGCAGATAGCAGTACCGTTCATAGGACCGCCGACAACAACCTTGCCGGGCTCGCACTTAAGACCGGTTACCTTAACAAGCTCGCTGATGCGGGTACCGATAGGAGCGATAAGGTTCATGGGCTTGTCCACAGCGGGACCGTCAACGGTAACGATACGTTCAACAAGGGGCATACCGGTGTTGAGGTATTCTGCCATCTTTGCGATGGAAGAAACGTTGATGATAAGCGCGCCGAAGGAGGGAAAACGTCTGCCTGCAACGGCAACTCTGCCGGTCGCGTTGTAGAGCATTACCTGCTTTGCACCCTGGGGATAGATAGCGTTAAGCTCGTGGATAACAACGTAATCCTTGCCCTCGAAGGTCTTTTTGAGAACCTCGATTGCATCGGGCTTGTTCTTCTCTATACAGATCATGAACTTAGCATCGCCAAGATACTCGTTCATGTACTTGCGGAGATACTCGATACCGTCTGCGATGAGATCGGGATGAAGGAGCATCATCTGGTGGTCGCTGGTGATATAGGGCTCACACTCTGCCGCGTTGATAAGCACGGTGTCGACCTTGTATTCGGGGTTCTTAGCCTCGTTGAACTTTGCCCAGGTGGGGAAAGCCGCGCCGCCAAGACCTACGATACCGCCGTCGCGAACTGCCTGAAGAAAGCTGTCGCAGTCGGTGAATTCGGGAGCCTTCATGTTGGGGTCTGCCTGCATAAGTCCGTCGCTCTCGATCTTGATTGCGAGCGTGCCCTTGCCGTCAGCGGTTTCCATGGGAGCGATCTCTGTGACCGTACCCGAAACGGTTGCGTGAACGGGGGAAGAGAATCTGCCCTCCTCGCGAGCGATGAGCTGACCTACGTATACATGGTCGCCAACGGAAACGATAGGCTCCGCGTCGTGACCGGAATGCATATTCATAGGCAGAATTACTTCTTTGGGTGTTTCAATTTTCACGGGAACACATCCGGCCGTGTGCTTATTGTGCGGCACGTGCAAGGACGAAATGTCTTTTTTGAAAATCATTAGCACTCCTCCTAAATTTATTTATAATATTTTATTTTTTGTCATTTACAAGAGCGTGTAATCCATCGCTCATTTTCATTTCTCCGTCAGAGTATATCCAAAGGACTTCAACTCCGTCAAGAGAGTTCACGATTTCAGATCCGTCCTCGTAGCTCATACAGAAAAGAGCAGTTGAGAGCGCATCTGCAAGACCGCTGTCCTCGCAAATTACCGTAAGAGAGGTAAAATACTCGGAGGGCATAAGCGTATCCTTGTCGATTATATGGTGATATCTTACGCCGTCCACGGTGAAAAATCTTTCGTAGACGCCCGAGGTGACGCAAGAGGTATTTGCAAGATTAAGGTAGGTTGCATATTTGCTGGTATCCTGAGGGTCTTTTATGCCCGTAAGCCAGGTCGATCCGTCAACCTTTGTGCCTATAATGCGGATATTTCCGCCTATATTGAGAACGTACGAGGTCACACCAAGCTCTTTGAGGCGCTTTGCCGCCATTTCGGCAGCATAGCCCTTACCAAGCGCTCCAACGTCGATAGACGCCTTGGGATCGCTGATTCGTACCGTATTATTTTCATCGTCAATTTCAAGAAGGGATATATCTGTGTGCGCGCTTGCCGAGAGAAGCTCCTCTTCGGTTGGGATTCGCGCGTTTACGGGATCGTTACTCGCCGCGCTTCTTGAGTCGTGCCAAGGGCGGAGAACTGCTCCCATCATAATATTCATCTCACCGCCGGTGAGAGTATAAAGCTCCTTTGCATAAAGGAGAAAATCGATAAGCCTCTGATCCACGCTTACGGCGTCGCCGCCTGCGTTAAGGTTTATCGTCTTAAGGTTATTTATTCCCGAATATTCGTAGTATATATCAAAAAGGTGATGGTAATCCTCAAGGATCTGCGCTACCTCACCGCAGTTTTTTTCGAAGTCTGCCTGGGTATCTCCCGCGTAGCTGTAAACGTAGGAAACGGTATCAAAGTAGGTAAAATATACCATACCTTGAGGCTCGATCTTCGCGTTCTGATCTGCCTTATGCGCAGTTTCAGGGCAGCCCGTCAAAAAAACGAGCAGCCCCAAAACCAAACATAGACAGGGAAGGGTTTTGAGTAATTTCAAAATTCCTAACTCCTGAAATATTTAATTATCTTGCGTTGTTAGCAGACTTAGCAACAACGTCGCAGATACCGGTGATCTGCATAGTGCATCCTGCGGAGAGAAGTCCCTCTTCAACAGAGATGTAGTGGTTGTTAACAAGCTTGGTCTCCATGTTGTCGATCTCGGTAGCAGTCTTGCCAAGAACGTAGTTGGAGAATGCAGCGGACTGAACGTACCACTCAAGAACGGTACCACCCTCTACGTTGGGAGCGCCGAACTTAGCCATGTTGTAGCCTTCCTTGAGCTCTCTCTTGGTGCCCTTGAAGGAGGTCTCAACGATCTCACCAGCTGCGCTGATAGTGATCTTGGGCTGAATAGCATCGTTAAGAGTAGCGATAACCTTGCCGTCAGCAACAACTGCGCAAGCCATATCGGAGTACATAGCAACGGTACCGTCAGCCTCTGCGGTAGCAGCAACGGTAGCAGCGTCAACGGTAGTGTTAGCAGCAACGCCGAGAGTGAAGGTTGCATTGGTCTTGAAGCTCATACCCTGCTCGTCCTTGCAAGCCTTAGCAACTGCAGTGATGAAGTCGGTGATTTGGATGGTGCATCCTGCGGTGAGAAGAGCCTCATCAGCAGCGATAACGTAGCCTGCACCCTCAACAACCTGGGTCTGGATAGCCTCAACCTCAGCTACGGTCTTACCAACAACGTAAGCCTCGAAAGCCTTAGCCTGATCGTACCACTCCTTAACAACACCGTCGCCGTTCCAGTCCATGCTCTGACCGTACTTAGCCATGTTGTAGTTGTCGCCGAGCTCCATCTTGGTCTGGAAGGTCTTAGCGGTGTCAACTGCACCACCGGTAACGTCCATCTTGTTCTGAGCAACGTCGATGCGGCAAGCAACGATCTTACCGTCAGCGTCGGTAACAACAGCAGCAACAGTAGCGTCAACCTGTGCGTTACCGGTAGCGGAGCTGTTCATGTCAACAACTACGCCCATACCGAGCTTGTACTCAGCCTCGGTTGCAGGAGTTTCGGTGTTGTTTGCGTTTCCGCAAGCAACGATTGCAAGTGCCATAACGAGGCACAATGCGATTGCGAGAATTCTTTTCATAGTCTTTCCCCTTTATGAAAAAATATTTTATATTTACGGAGAACGTCTCGCGCTTAACGACGGGTTTATATAATAATGAAGGATTTGCCAAAAACATAAACCAATCGTCAAACGCGAGAAGCTACCCGCATTCTCAATTATTATATCACATACAAGTAGAAAAAGTCAACGATTTTTTATCTTATTTTATTGAAAATTGTAGATTTTTTAACAATGCCTAAATTTAACAAAAAAATATTAGTTTCTTTGTTAAAAATAACCAAAAAATTGTAAGACTTCTTACAAAAAAGTACGGTATAAATGCGTATATTTGAATATTTATTCAAGTATAAATTGTGTAAAAATCCCCTTGAAAAATATGAATTTTGTTCATATCATCCAAGGGGGGATTTCTATATTTTATTTTGACTTTTCTTTAAGCGCCAGATACCAATCGTAAGGTATCCTTAAATTTCCTTTTCCAACGCCAAGCTCTATGTCAGGCTTGCGTGTTCCGTGAAAATCGCTTCCTCCGCTGTATAAAAGACCGAATTCATCGGCTATGCGAAGTGAATCAGCCGTCTGCTTTTCGTCGTTGCTGGAATAATAGCATTCCATGCCGACAAGTCCGTGCTCCTTTGCCTTAGGCAAGAATTTTACAAGTCCTTCTTCATCAAGCTGGAGAAAGGGATGTGCCAGAACCGAAACTGCACCGATAGATTGGATATAATCAATCGTTTCCCAAACGGCAAGTCGCTTTGGCTCTTTGTAAAATCCCGCAGAGGGCTTCAGATAGCGCGAGAATGCCTCCTTGACCGAGCCGACGTAGCCGTTTTCAAGCATGGCAGATGCGATGTGGGCACGGTTGACCTTGCCGCTCGGAGTTGCGCCCTTTATCTTATCGTAATCGAGAATTATGCCTGCCTTTGTAAGCGACTCTACAAGGTCAATATTGCTTTTTTCCTTGCGCGCCATAACGTCGTTCATCATATCCGTAATTTGCGGAAAATACTTGGGATCAATAAAAAGTCCAAGCATATGAAGCTCTTTTTCCTCGTAATCTACCGAGAATTCGCAACCGAGAACGGCTTCAATATCCTTGCCCGCCGCGGCGTCAATAAAGTGAGGTAAGCCCTCGACCGTGTTGTGATCGGTCAGGGCAAGCGCGGAAATTCCCGCGTTGATCGCGCCGTCTATCAGCTCAGACGGAGTCCACGTACCGTCCGAAAATATAGAATGCGTGTGCAGATCGCATATTTTTTCCATAAGCCTTGCCTCCGGGGTGATTTCTGGATTGTACCGCAATTATTATAACACATAAAAGTGAAAAACGCAACTTTTTTAGTGGATATAAAAGCCACTCGGTGAAGTCGGGCTTTTTGACGAGAGAGGGATTCTGAACCTTTACCTGACCTATGGTCAGGCGTGAGCTTTCTCTTTACCGTCACTTTTCGAGATAAAAACAACGAGTGGTAAAAACCGCTCGTTGTTTTTATGGCGGAGAGAGAGGGATTCGAACCCTCGTGTGCTTGCGCACAAACTGATTTCGAGTCAGCCCCGTTATGACCACTTCGATATCTCTCCGTAAATATGATGCAACAGCGTACATCGAAGGCGACTTTTCTCTCCCTTATGCAGACTGTACATATTTGATTTTGCTCGCCGTACTGCGCTATCGCAGCTCGACCCGAATATTATATCATACTTTTTGTCAAAAAGCAATAGCTATTTTCAAAAAATTAAAAATATTTTTAGAGAGGAAAAGAGAAGTAACGGCGGCGACCGTGTAATTTGCGAGGCCGCCGTCAATTTGACTTTTGTTTATTTTACTTTTCAAGCAAAATATCTCTGATTGCTTGAATTTCCTCCGCGGTTATGCCGATTTCAAGCAGGAATGCCTCGGTATGCTCGGCAAGCGTAGCATCTGAATCGCCGTATGCTTTAAGGCCGTTTATAAAGCTCTTGATGTTGTTGACCATCGTTGATCCCGGAACTCCGTCGGAGTTACCCGATACAGAGTTAAAGGAAAGCAAATATTCTCGGATCAACATCTCCTCTTCAACGCCGAGGAGCGCGAGTATCGTTGTCGTAACAGTACCCGTTCTGTCGCGTCCGATCGCGCAGTGGTAAAGCATAGGATAATTGTCCCTGATCGCAAACTGCGATATAGCATTGCGGAAGGATCCGTGATTTTCGTTTTCAAAAACTCCCGTGTACCACTGAATGCTGATCGGAATTACTCTGATGTCACTGCCAAGAGGAGAAACGGTGCTTTGACCGCGCAGGTCAAGATCTGTTTTAATTCCGAGAAGCATTTTTATGGTTTGCTTATCGTTTTCGCTGGCTGCCTCAAGCTGCGCGGAACGGTAGGCGATCCCTTGCTTTACGCGGTAGCCGTCAAGCGTGACGTAGCCCCCGATATCACGGAAATTCGATATCTTTTCCGTGAAAATAAATCTTGGGTAATCCGCGGTGGTGAAGCAAGCCATATTAGATATCTGATCGCCCGCTTTGACCTGCCAGTAGTACGTCGTACTTGCCTTGAGATTATTGACCTTAATGCGCATGTAAAAGCTGTCTTCAGATCTCTTTGCAGTATAGGTGATCGGATTTGACATATCTATTGACTCGGATATTATAAGGGTGTAGTCCTCAGCCTCTCCTCTGATCCACTCGAATGTGATTGCTTCAGGCAGACAAGCCTCAGTTTTGGTGAACGGATAAGCTGCTGAGGTAAGGTAGCTGAGATCGGCGTTCATATGATCGACGGTAGCCTTAGATGCAATGACCACGTCACGCGCTCCGTCCTCGGGTGCGGTGAGAGCAATCGACGAATCAGTGAGGTTGAAGCGTGCTACGCTGCCAATTGTTAAATGCTCACCGTTGTAGTCATAGAGCTTGTCGGAGGGACGCTGGGGAAATCTGTCAGTAGGAATATCACCGACATACCTCAGCTTGATATCAAACGTAGCTTGTGAAATTCCCATCGTGCGCTCTTCGATAGTCACGATTACGCCGCTCTCGGCTATCTCGGACGTGACCTTTTCCTTTAGCTTATCTGCAAGATTTTCACTGTCGTCAAAGGTGTATATAAGGCCTTGGAAAGTCCATGACAGGTTACTCAGTCTTTCCTCAAGCTCGTAGTCGAGTGACTCGTAGGTGAAGGGAATATCGAGGTGGAGTACGTAGTTATCACTGTTTGTTATCGCGCGTACAACGAAGCAGTAATCCTTGCCCGTCATAAATCCACCGTAGTCAAGGAACGCGTTTGCGTAAAGCGAGAACGTGTTTCCGTCAATATTGAGAATTTGAGGCGCAAACCATCTGACATTGTTACCCGTAACGTCGTCGTCAGCCGAAATTACGGCGTATTCAACCGTTTTGAGATTTTCAATGCCGTCAAAGCTGTTGTTTTCAAGGTAAATAAGACCGCCGCGGTCAAATCTCGTTTTCCACTGTTCCTTTGAGTCGGTCAAAGCGCCGTAGGGCGAGTCTGCTCGCTCAAGCCAGGTGTTTCTTATGGGAGATATCGTCGCGCTGATATTTTTGACGACTACCTCGCTTCTGTCCGGCAGAGAAAGCATTGCATTGTAGGTGAGCTTGCCCGATTTTGCGGTCGTATTCTGCGTATATCCCGTTGCTTTGACCGTTATCTCGGCACTGATACCGAGGGTGGAAAGTCTGCTTGCGATCTCGGATGATACAAAATC
The DNA here is from genome assembly GCA_017504625.1 of Clostridia bacterium. Classification (GTDB taxonomy): domain Bacteria; phylum Bacillota; class Clostridia; order Oscillospirales; family CAG-272; genus SVTX01. The sequence continues at coordinate 50,526 of JAFVQU010000011.1, forward strand.
TATTGCGCCGCCTCGGTAGAAGCAATTTTCGTTTATCGCCGTGACCTTGCAAAGCTCGTCGTATGAGATAACGAATTCAATACTTTTGATGTAAATATCGGTGTTGTCCTTGTTTCTGAAATAGAGCTTAAAGGAGCTTATCATTCCGTCAGCATCGGTAAGCTTGGCAATGTCCTTTGCTTCAAGTCCCGCATCACAAGTCATGAAGTCGCCAACCGCTCCCGAAAGAGAAGGACATTCGTTTATAAAGCTATCGTTTCTGTTGCCGTTAAAGGGAATTATGCGTATCTGACTTCCGTTTTTTACGTCATAACCCGTAATAAACGTCACTGTCATACCCGAAATAGCGTTTGCGGGGATCGGAGTGTCAAGCGTAAGCGTGAATCCGCCTTGGTTATTTGTATTTTTGCAAATGTAATAAGCAGGCGAGCCGTTTATCTCTCTGTATCCGCACTCGGTACATTCTGCCGTGTTATGTATGCCTGATATATTGAGATTTGAGATCGTGAAGCTTCCAAAGCCGTCAAAATTGAGTGACGTGGTAACCTTTTCATTACCATTGGAGCTTACAGTGACGTAGCTCTTCTTGTCAGGTTCGATAACCGGAGAGGTAAGTGAGGAAATATCGGTGTATTCCTCGATTTCGGAAGCTGATTCCTCGGTAAGATCTTCAGTAAAATCTTCGGTTGTCGCCTCAGTTACTTTTTCGGTGGGGGCAGCCATGGTTTCCTCTGTTATCTCGGTGGACTCTTTAATTCTTTCGGAATTTGGAGCAGTACTTTCATCTGTATTCGCACCGCCGCAGGCGGTAAGTATTACGGTGAGTGCCGCGGCACATATATAAAGAAGAAGTGATTTTTTCATAAAATTCCTCCTTGAATCAGTTTAATTCTAAAAAGATTATACCATACGTGTGTTCGGGTGTCAAACAAAAATCTGTGAAAACTGAAATTTTATGTTGAAATGTAATGGAAAATATGTTATAATCGTTTCATTGAATACAGATACACAAAAAGAGGTAGTTGGGTATGATCAGAATAGGTATATACGGTTACGGAAATCTCGGCCGCGGAATTGAAAGCGCGATAAGACAAAATCCCGATATGGAGCTTGTTGCGGTCTTTACAAGACGCGATCCCGCAAGTCTTAAGATAAATACAGATGGAGCAGAGGTAGTATCTGTTGCCGATGTTGACAAATACGCCGATAAAATAGACGTTATGATGATATGCGGCGGAAGCGCGACCGATCTTCCCGTGCAGACTCCCACTCTTGCCGAGAAATTCTCGGTAGTTGACAGCTTCGATACGCACGCCAAGATTCCCGAGCATTTTGCAAGGGTTGACAGCGCGGCAAGGAAGGGCAATAACATCGCTATGATCTCGGTCGGCTGGGATCCCGGCATGTTCTCGCTTAACCGACTCTATGCGAGCGCGATCTTGCCCGACGGCAAGGACTATACCTTCTGGGGCAAGGGAGTAAGCCAGGGACACTCCGACGCGATCCGCAGAATTGAGGGAGTACTTGACGCAAAGCAGTACACTATCCCCGTTGACGCGGCGCTTGAATCGGTACGACGCGGTGATGCTCCGACACTTACAACGAGAGAAAAGCACACGCGCGAGTGCTTCGTAGTTGCCGCAGAGGGCGCGGATAAGGCAAGAATTGAGAAAGAGATCAAGGAAATGCCGAACTATTTTGCCGATTACGACACGACCGTGCATTTTATAAGCAAAGAGGAGCTTGTTCGTGACCACGGCGGAATCCCTCACGGCGGCTTCGTTATCAGAAGCGGCAAGACGGGATTTGACGGCGAGCATAACCACATAATCGAATACAGCCTCAAGCTTGATTCCAATCCCGAGTTTACCGCATCGGTGCTTGTGGCATATGCCCGCGCCGCATACAGACTTAAGAGCGAGGGAGTAAGCGGATGCAAGACGGTTTTTGACGTTCCGCCCGCGTACCTTTCGCCCAAATCTCACGACGAGATAATTGCGACGATGCTTTAAAAAATAACGCCCTGACGGAAGAATCGGGGCGTTATTTTATTGAAAAAAGTTTATTTGGTGTTGCAATCCTGACTTGCCTATGATATAATTATATCACAAATATTAAAAAAAGATGTAAAATTATATCAAAAAACGGAGATTGTTTATGGAAAGCAGATTCCAAAGTAAGTCGAGCGTTCATTTCAGAGAGCCGTATATGAGGATAAGCGCATTCAGCTACAAAAATTACTCTATCGAGCCTCACACTCATGACTTTTACGAAATGAATATAGTACTTGGCGGCTCGGGCACCCATATAATTGAAAATTCGTCCTTCAAGGTTCAGACGGGTGATGTTTTCGTCATTCCACCACTTACCGTTCATGCATACGTTGATACCGACGAGCTTGAGGTCTATCACATCCTCATACACAAGAAATTTATTGAGGAAAATCGCGACGAGGCGTATGCCGTGCGCGGATTTACACAGTTTTTTGAGATAGAGCCGTTTTTGAGAAGTCAGGGCGCGGAGGCAATGTTTTTGCACCTTTCCTCAAGCGATCTGGTAAGATTTCACTGGGAGCTTCGTTTTATTGAGGACAACGGCTTTTGCGATGGGGAAACAATGGCACCGCTTAAGCATCACACGGTCTGGAAGCTCATTTATTGGTTTTCAAGTCTGCTTTGCGAGCAGACAAACGGCAAGGATACGCGCGTTAGATCAAGGCACGACAAGATAGTCGTTAACACACTTGAATATATACACGCGCACTACGGAGAAAAGATTTATACCGACCTGCTTTGCGAAAGAGTGTTTTTGTCGCGCTCGACCTTTTTGCGAGGCTTCAATGCGATATGTGGCTGCTCACCGATGCAGTATCTGAACGCTTATAGATGTAGAAAGGCTCTTGAGCTTATTGAGGCTGGCGAGATGTCAAAAACCGATATAGCGCACTCCTGCGGCTTTTACGACCTTTCGCATATGGAAAAGGCGATACGGGGTGCGAAATAAAAAAACGGCTTGTAAAGCCGTTTTTTATCAGAATATCATTACCACAGCGGTAAGTATAGCGAGGAACGCAAAGTTGAACGCCGAGAAAAGTCCAATGTAATAAAGAGTTTTACCCTTTACGTGACTTGTGTATTCGCGGAAGGTAATAAGACTTGCAAGTGATGAGATAAGCGTGCCCGCACCGCCGATATTGACGCCAAGAAGAAGCTCGCGGTAATTTTCTGTGAACTCCGAGAGGAGAATCGCGCTCGGCACGTTACTTATAAACTGGCAGGAGAATATCGCCGTCAAAAGAGTGTTCTTTTCAAGCAACGAGGAGAAGAAGGAGCTTACTGCGCCGATCCTCGATACGTTACCTGCGAGCAGGAAGAACGCCACGAAGGTGAGGAGCAAGGAATAATCAACCTTTTTAAGAGCATCTCTATCCTCCAAGAATACTGCAAGGAAAATAACAGGCAGACAAACGTAATAAGGGATAAGTCTGAACACCATTACGATAGTAAACGCAAAAAGCACGAGGTTGAACGCGGTTCTTTTCTTTGGTAGAATTGATACCTCCTTGCTCTCAAGCTGCATCTCTTCCTTGGGGAAGAAGATCAGACAGCAGAGGGTGAAAAGCACGATAGAAAGCGCGAAGGAAAGGAGCATAATGCTCATAAACTCGCCCGTAGGGATGCCGAACTTGGTGTAAAGATAAAGGTTCTGAGGATTTCCGAAGGGTGTAAGCATGCCTCCGAGATTTGCCGCAATGTTCTGTAGAATGAAGATAGGCGCCATGTATTTCTCCTTGCCCGTCGACGAGAGCGCGACGTAGCCAAGAGGAAGAAACGTAAGTAAAGCCATATCGTTCGCAATGAACATTGAGCCGATAAAGGTTATGTAAACGAGGGTAAGCGAGAGCGTTCTGATATTGCCTGCAGTGCATACGATCTTTCTTGCAACGATGGTGAAGAATTTGATGTTCTTGAGCGCGCAGATCACCGCAAGAGTGCAGAAAAGGCAGGAAAGTGTTTTAAAATCAAAATATCCAAGATATTGCGCGTCGGGCTTTACGATAAAGCAGGATGCGATAGCAAGAGTCCACGCGATAACGAGAACGATATTCGCCGATGCGAATTCCTTCGTTGCGTTGACAATAGCGAACGCGTGCGAGCGGAGGTCTATCCGCTTTCTTGGATTTCTCGGTGCTGTTAAAATGTTCATAAAAGAATATACCCTTCGTTAAATTCGTCTAAATTACCAAACAGAGAGTATATCATTAAATACAAGACTTGTCAATCAACAAAAATACGAATATATATGTCTTATACATATATTTTTTGTCTATTTTAATATACCGAAGAAAAAACGCCTCCGAGGAGGCGTTTTTGTCATCATTTTTTACCGTATTTTCTGCGTCTTTTAACGACCGAATATATCATTGCGGCAGAGCCGAGAGCAATAATACCAACTCCAATAAGTATTGCGCAGTTGCGGAAGAATTCCTCGGGAAGCACCATTATTATCTCGTCTGTCCAAGGGTCAAACGTCCAGTTGTCTTTGCCGGGAAAGAAGATCTTGTGGAAGATCACAAACGCGCGGCTGAAATCGGTCGCTATGAGCAGACCGAGGCAGGACGGAATAAGTATCGCACCAAGCCCCGAATAAAAAAGCGGATGGTAGGTGCCAAGCTCACAAAGCTCAACCTTTTTGTGCCTTTTGAGAATAAATATAGCTATTACGATTACTGCCGAGATAAGAAGAACCGTTGCGTTGAGGTCAAAAAGTGCTTTACAATCAACGAAATGATCCTTGCCCGATTCGGAATAAAGCATCGCGCCCGCACCGAATTCACGTCCCGGCAATGTGAGATAGTCAAGCACCTCGTTGTATGCCTCAATTATCTCGGCTTTGGTGTATCCGCTCATAAGATCAAGATCCATCGCGGGAATGTGAGCGTAATAAAAGGGACGGAAATATATCGGCAGTCCTATTGATATCGTGATGATGAGCAGTAGAGCCGCGACCGAAAAGAGAATTGAAATAAGCTTTTGTTTCATTCCATCTCACCTCAGTCAAGATTCTCAAATATCGGATGCTCCGAAAGAGCGTGAGCCCTGTCGTATTCCTCGCGCGACCTTGCCGTCCAGATGAATTTCTCGGCATTGTAAAGCTTTGTAGTAAGCCATACGGGGAAAGAGCTTCTGTCCTCAATGTTGTAAGCGATGAAATCGGGACGGGCAAGGAAATTGAAGCCCATCAACGTGAGAATAATATTGAGCGCGCTCTTTTTCTTTTTGTCACGAACAACGTTGGTGTAAAGCTGACCGTAAAATACGTCGGGCATAAGCTTTCTCATGTTTTTGATAAGCAATGGGTTGAAGGATTCAATACAATAATCACCCTCATAGCTCTTGAGTATCTCCGCAACCTTCGGACAAAGCGATGAGTCAAAGCTTTCACCCTTAAGCTCTATAAGGAGCGGCACTCTGCCGTTAACAAGAGAAAGAACCTCGGCAAAGGAGGGTATTTTTTGCTCGGTATTTGCAAGTGAGAGCTTTTGAAGCTCTGCCGCGTCGTATTCGGCTACCTTGCCGTCCTTACCCGTCATACGAATAAGCGTGTAGTCGTGGAAAACCATTACAACACCGTCGCGAGAGAGCTGAACGTCAAGCTCGATTCCGTAGCCCGCTTGACAAGCCTTCTCAAACGCCGAGAGGGAGTTTTCGGGTGTGTCGCCCGTGTTGCCGTCGTGCAGACCGCGGTGTGCATAACCGCAAAGCAGAGAAGTGCTCTGCGGCTTTCCCGCTCTCGGTCTTACGAAAATAAGAGCGTAGAGCAGGAAAATCAAAGCCACGAGGGAAATAACTGATGCCAAAATATAAACGAATATCATATCAATCGTCTACGTCAAGGCTCTCAAGAGCGCTTTTTTTCTGCAAGGGCTTGGAATCTCCGTGCTTAACGAAGAACATTGTTACGAACGAAAGAGCAACGAAGAGTGTACCGAATGCGAAGAACATGATTCTCATGCCGAAAATGTCGTAGAGGAATCCCGAGAGAATAGGAGCAACTATCTGCGCCGCCATTGACGCGGTGTAGTAATAGCCTGTATACTTACCGACGTCGCCGCCGCGTGCAAGCTCAACTACCATCGGGAATGAGTTTACGTTGATGGTAGCCCAGCCCATTCCCGCAAGAATGAACACGGGGTACATTATAAGCTCGGGAGAGCTTGAGGTTATAAAATTACCGATAAAGAACGCCGACGTAAGCATGATTATACCCGCAAGAATAGTCTTTCTTCTGCCGACCTTCGACGCGATTATACCTACGGGAATGTAGGAAACGATAGCAGCCGCCTGAGCGACGATGAGCGTTATATTGAAGTCAAATCCGAGAATGTTTGTTGCGTATACCGAATATTTGCTCGTTATCGAGTTGTAGCCGATATACCAAAGCGCAACCGATGCGAGAATGAGGATGAGCGAGGAGAATTCACCCCTTGAAAGCTTACGGTCGTCTGCCCCTTCTCCCGTAACGGAAGATCCTTCAAGACCTAGCCTTACCGAATCCTCTTCCATTTCTGCCGCCCACTTCTTTTCCTTGACCGTGATCATAAATATGATAAGACCCGTGAGCATAATGGCAACTACTGCGAATACGTATCCGATGTATTGCATACTAAGCTTGCTTGTCTGGAAAGCCTTACCAAGCACCAGAACGAGAATACCGCCTGCGGTTCCCATAAGGTTGATGATGGCGTTACCCTTTGAACGCAAGGGCTTTACCGTAACGTCAGGCATAAGTGCAACCGCGGGAGAGCGGAAGGTCGCCATAGAAACAAGAACGAGAAGAAGAACGCCGATAAATGAAACGAGAGGCCAGATGTTCTGGAGTGTCATTTCAATAACGTCGGCTCTTATTGCATCGACCTGAGCGTTAACAGCCTCAATAGTCTTGTTGGCAATCTCCATAGCAACGTTATCTCCGGCTGCCTTTGCAGCCTTAAGAGCGTCCTTTGCATTGTCAAGCAGAGCTTGCGCGGCTGAGTATCTGTCGTGAATTCCCGCATCAATCAGAGCGTTGAACTGAATTGTATCAACGAATGCAAGGAAAATGAATGATGCAACTGCAGCAATCGTACCAATGAGGATGAAGGGAGTTCTGCGTCCGAGCCTCTTGGCACATAATTTGTCGGAAATTGCGCCGAAAATCGGTAGCATAAATACGGCAAGTACGTTATCAATAGACATTACCGCGCCCGACGCGGTCTGGGGAAGACCAAAATGGTTTGTGAGGATAAGCGGAACTATCGCGTCATACGCCTGCCAGAAGGCAGAGATGAGAAAGAACGCAAATCCCACGAGAATCGTGCGTTTGTAGTTGAGTTTCATAGTTTTACCTTTCAATCACATTTATAGACGTATCGTTGACGCGTTACCGTCAATTAATACTGTCAAATATTAGTATAACACATATTGTAAGGAAAATCAAGCGAAAAAAGTCTTAAAAAATATTATTATGGAAGCAGTTAACAATTAAACGCCTATAATCTTATTGGGCTTAAATCAAAAAAACGTTAATTTTAATGCCGGTAAAAATATAGGCGTCAACTAAAGACCTCGAAAAATATTAAAAATCTAAAAAAAACCAAAAAAGTATTGACTGGAACGGTTTTTAGGTGTATAATATATCCAACAAAATATTCCGAAAAGGAGAAGAACAATGAAAAAGATTGTTATTTTAGTTTTGGCGGCAGTTCTCATGCTCGGTTTGGTTGCTTGCACACAGCCCGCAAATACAAATGATCCCGATGCAGAGCTCAACAAGAAGTCTGAGGGTGTTATGACCTATGCTGAGTACATGGCAGCGGCAGTTGATGCTGAGGTAGTTATCGAGGCGTACGTTCAGGGCAATCAGTCCTGGTGGGATAATAAGATCACTCTCTATCTTCAGGACCTTGACGGTGGCTACTTCGCATACGAGGTTGCTTGCTCCGAGACAGATGCAGCAAAGCTTACCAAGGGAACCAAGGTAAAGATCAGCGGCGTTAAGGGCGACTGGAAGGGCGAGATTGAGGTAATGAACGGTACGATCGAGATCCTTGAGGGTACTTGGGTAGCAGAGGCGACCGATGTGACCGCATATCTCGGCACCGACGAGCTTATCAAGCACCAGAACAAGTTTGTTACAATAAAGGACTTGACCATCGCAGCTATCACCTACAAGAACGGTGAGCCCGGCGATGATATTTACGTTGATTTCACTAAGGACGGCAAGACCTACAGCTTCTGCGTAGAGAGATACCTTACCGGGCCCGAGACCGACGTTTACAAGGCGTTCGCAACCCTTCAGGTTGGTGACGTTGTTGATATCGAAGGCTTCCTTTACTGGTATGATGCTGCGAACACTCACATCACCGCAGTTGTAAAGAAGTAATCAATCGCTTTATTATAAAACCCCGACGGCAAGTCGGGGTTTTTTGATGCTTAAAATTTGGCAAATTCTATTGAATATAGGAATAATTTGTGATATAATTAATTCGATACAAGAATTTTTCTGTGTGAGGATGCTATGAAGAAAAATAACTTAAAGGCGTGGCTGTATCTTTTGCCGGCGATACTCTTTATCGGGGCGTTTATGATATACCCTTTGGTAGACGTTTTTATATATTCGGTTGAGGAGGGATATAATTCGGTTTCTCAGACCCATTTGGGCGTGGGCGGATATAATTATGCCTACGTTATGCGAGATCCCAATTTCTTGCAGGCGGTCAAAAACACGCTTATACTCGTGTTTATAACTGTTCCGATCTCAACTGCGATATCGCTTGTTATTTCGGTCGCTTTAAGCTCAATAAAAAAGCTGCGTAAGCTCTTCCAAACCGTGTATTTTCTTCCGTATGTCACGAATACGCTTGCCGTAGGTATGGTGTTTATGATACTCTTCAAACAGACCCCGTACAGTCCCGGATTTGCGAACCTTATTCTTTCGTGGTTAGGACAAGCTCCGGTCGACTTCATTTCGGGTCCGTATTGGGCAAAGATGCTTGTGCTTTGCGTATATACCATTTGGGTAGTTATGCCTTTTAAGATACTTGTTCTTACAAGCGCGCTTGCATCGGTAAACGAAGAATATTACAACGCCGCGCGCATCGACGGCGCCACGAAAACAAGAGTTTTCTTCAAGATAACGCTTCCTATGATATCCCCGATGCTTTTCTATCTCGTGATTACGGGATTTATAGGCGCGTTTAAGGCGTATAGCGACGCGGTTGCAATTTTTGGAACAAATCTAAACGCCGCCGAAATGAATACGATAGTAGGCTACGTTTACGATATGCTTTACGGAGAGGGCGGAGGATATCCATCATTCGCGTCCGCGGCGGCAATAATTCTTTTCTGCATCGTGCTTACTATCACATGCATCAACCTTATGGTGCGTAAAAAGCACGTCTATAACGGGTAAAGGAGGGTAGATATGAACAACAACGCTACTGATTTCGACCGTATCGAAAAAAGCGCAAGAGCGCGCAAAGCGGTCACGAAAACGCTCGTTTTTATCTTCCTCGGAATCTGGGCACTCGTCGTGCTTTTCCCGTTCTATTGGATGATATTGACCTCCTTCAAGGGCTACGGAGAGTATAACTCCGAGTTTATTCCCAAGCTCTTCACCCTGACACCTACCTTTGAAAACTATATCAAGGCGTTTACCGCCGTTCCTCTTGCAAAGTATTTTCTCAATACGCTTATTTTTACCGTGGCAACCACCGCGATAATGCTTATCGTTATCATTCCTGCGGCGTTTGCCTTTGCAAGACTTGAATTCAAGGGAAAGAATTTTCTCTTTACGCTCTTTCTTTCGCTTATGATGATACCCAACGAGCTTGTTATCATCACCAATTTCGTAACCGTAACCAATCTCGACCTTCGCAATACCTTTACAGGACTTATTTTGCCGTCGGTCACCTCTATATTCTATATCTATCTTCTTCGCGAGAATTTCGCGCAGATACCCGACGAGCTTTACCATGCCGCAAAGGTTGACGGTACGTCGGACATGAAATATCTTTTCAAGGTAATGATGCCTATCTGCCGCCCGACTATCGTTACAATTGCGATACTCAAGGCTATCGAGTGCTGGAACTCTTACGTCTGGCCTCGTCTTATCACCGACGAGCAGGCGTATTACCTCGTTTCAAACGGTATACAAGAAATACGAGAAAACGGCTTTGGCCGTGATAATATTCCCGCGATGATGGCGGCGGTTGTTGTAATCTCCTTGCCGCTTATAGTACTTTTCCTCTGCTTCAGAAACAAGATAATGGAGGGTATTGCGAGAGGAGGCACGAAGGGATGAGAATCTTCAAACGTCTAATAACCATGTTGCTCGCAATTACGCTTTTATCCTTGACCTTCGTAGCTTGTCACGCCAAGCGCAAGATGGAGCCGTTCGTTATGCCCGAGGAGTTTGATACCTCGCGTGAATACGAGATATCGTTCTGGGCGAAGAACGATACCAATATGACGCAAGTCGGCATCTATCAAAAGGCAATAAAAGATTTTGAGGCTATTTATCCAAACGTCAAGGTCAAGCTTGAGCTGTATACCAATTACGCGGATATATATAAGGACGTTATAAATAACGTGATGACAGGGACAACCCCCAATGTTTGCATCACGTATCCTGACCATATTGCAACATATATGATGGGCGATAACGTTGTTGTTCCGCTTGATGAGCTGCTTGTTGATCAAAAATACGGATTGGGCGGAGATCGAATAGAATTCGATTCGCCTGCCTTGTCTGAAATGGTGCCCGAATTTATGGAGGAGTGTAAAATAGGGGAAACCTATTACGCAATTCCTTATATGCGCTCAACAGAGGCGTGCTATATCAATAAGACCTTCGTCGAAAAGCTTGGATATACCGTTCCCGACGTGCTGACCTGGGACTTTATCTTTGAGGTTTCCGCGGCGGCAATGGAAAAGAATGAGGACGGAACCTTCAAGGTCAACGGACAGGACGTGCTTATTCCGTTCATCTATAAGTCTACCGACAATATGATGATACAAATGCTCAAGCAAAAGGGAATCGATTACTCGACCCAAAACGGCGATATACTGATGTTTAACGACGATACAAAGAACGTGCTTTATACTATTGCGGAAAGCGCTTCTATTAAGGCATTCAACACGTTTGCAAGAATCAGTTACCCCGCGAATTATCTGAACGCGGGACAGTGTATCTTTGCCATTGATTCAACGGCAGGCGCAACATGGATGGGAAGTAACGCGCCTTTGCTTGACATTAGTGAGGATCAACTCGTTCAGTTTGAAACCGCGGTGAGAATCGCTCCTCAATATGATGTGGAAAGTCCTCAGATGATCTCTCAGGGCCCCTCGATATGCGTATTTAATAAGGAAGACGATCAAGAGGTGCTCGCGTCTTGGATATTCGCGCAGTTTATGCTAACTAACAGTGTTCAGATTTCCTATGCGCAGACCGAGGGATATGTCCCTGTAACACTAAAGGCACAAAATAGCGCGGAGTATCAGGATTATCTCTCGCGTGAGGGTGAGAACAACGATTTCTATTACGACATAAAGCTTAAAGCAACCAAGCTTTTGCTTGATAATACCGAAAACACATTCGTAACGCCCGTATTCAACGGTTCAATGTCGCTTCGTAACGCGGCGGGAGAGCTTGTTGAAAAGGTCAATCTTTATGCCCGTCAGGGTAAGAAGGTGGACGACGCTTATTTTGACAGCTTGTTTGAAAGTGTTATTATAAATAATAAGCTCGACCAAAGACTTGGAATGTCAAGTAAGCGAGATCTCGGTGCGCTTCCGACTACCTCGGTAGTTCTTATCGCGGTCGTCGGTGCGGCGTGGCTCGTGATAGGAAGCTGCTACGTAGTGGGACTTATAAAAGAGAAAAAGAAGAAATAGTCATTAATTTATTTGTTAAAGGAGGATATTATTATGAATCGTTTGGAAGGTAAGGTTGCCATCATTACGGGTGGAAATTCGGGCGTCGGCGCGGCTACGGCACTCAAATTCTCATCTGAGGGCGCAAAGGTAGTAATTACAGCTCGCCGTGAGGCTCAACTTGAGGAGGTCGCTGCGATGATCCGAGAGGCGGGAGGCGAGGTTCTTCCCGTAGTCAGCGATATCTCGAAGCCCGAGGACGCAAAGAGAGTAGTTGCTGAAACACTCGCTAAATTCGGCAAGGTCGACGTTCTTATCAACAACGCAGGCGTGCTTGATAAAGGACTTAAGGCGATTGATAGCGTGACCGACGAGGATATGGATAAGGTTATCGATATCAACACAAAGGGAACTATGTGTATGACTCGCGAGGTTACCGTGGAAATGGCAAAGACGGGCTACGGCTCTATCGTCAACGTTGCATCGGTTGCAGGTGTAATGGGCTGCGGCGGTGCGGCTTACGTCGCATCCAAGGCGGCAATAATCGGTCTTACAAGACACACCGCGCTTCGTTTTGCGGGTACTAACGTACGTTGCAACTCGATCTGTCCCGGCACGATAGTAACCCCTATGGTTGCAGGTATGAATCCTGCTAATATGGATATGAACATTTTCGGTCAAATGATGAAGCATAACGACCTCAAGGTTCAGCCTTGTATGCCCGACGACGTTGCGAATATGCTTTTGTTTTTCGCGTCGGACGAATCCCGAGCTATCACAGGTCAGTCGATAGTAACCGACTTTGGTTCAACGCTCTGAAGCGTATAAAAAATCCCCCGATTCAATTTGGATCGGGGGATGCTTTTACGTTTGTCAGATTATGAGAAAAAACGTATTGAGAAAAAATATTTTGAAAAGTTTATAAAAGGGGTTGACAAAGGATAATAATTGTGGTATAATAACTTTTGCGAGCCGATACGGGAGTCCATAACGGTCGTCCAAGAATGCCGGTGTGGCGGAATTGGCAGACGCCCGGGACTTAAAATCCCGTGATACGAGAGTATCGTACCGGTTCGAGACCGGTCACCGGCACCACAATTGTGGTAAAATTAAATATCGCGGGGTAGAGCAGCTTGGTAGCTCGTCGGGCTCATAACCCGGAGGTCATGAGGTTCAAATCCCATCCCCGCAACCAAAAAAGAAGTAACTTTTGTCTACCAAAAGTTACTTCTTTTTTTATCCAAGCCGCAGGCTTGGTATATCATTGACGCACGAAGTGCGGCGTATATCATCAGCCCCTTTGGGGCTGTATCTCATCACGCACCAGCGTGCATCTCCCTGCGGCTTGATGATATACAACACTTCGTGTTGATGATATACCGCAACAAGTTGCGGATGATATACACGCCTTTGGCGTGATTGAGATGCGAGAACATGAAAATCTCTTGAATATGCCATTGAAATATGGTATAATACACTCAAAGAGGTGATGTTATGGCTAAAAATTATTTGCTGATATATTCAGAACAACTTGCAACGGAAATAGAATTACTTTGTCAAAATATAAAAGTACCGTCTAACACTCTTTTTCAAATTCGTAAAAGCTCGAGTAGTGTTTATGCTAATATTCGTGAAGCCAATTACGGACAGAGTAAAGCGGATATGCTATCCAAATTCGAAATTGCTTTGAAGGAATGTAGCGAAACCGAAGGTTGGTTGCAGTTGTTATTTAACACGAACGGCATTGATGAAGATACGTATAAAAATCACAGAAATCTTTGCGGACGTATTCGAAGAATATTAATCGCAAGTTGTAAAACGTTAAAGGAGATGCGAAAATGACCTGGGAAGACCATTTTATAATAGAAGATGATAATAAATATATCCGTTTTAACCCCAGCGAACGAGATTTATGGGGAAATAATCATCGTGATAATATCGAGAATAATATTAATGTTTTGGAACTATCTTATAGACAAGAAGACAATGAAGGCTGGGGCGCCGGTGGTGGAGAATATATTACTACACAAGATATAGCGGAAATTTCCCATGGCATACAACGAGTTTTAAAAAAAGAAAGTAATCAATTCACATATAATTGTTTAGATGAAGTAATAAAAATAAGCATCAATGTAAAAACGAATGATTTGCTTGACTTTACATTCTCAATGATTGAAACTTTATGTCGAGAATATTATATTACCATCACTATGAACAATTTAACCTTTGAGGAATTTACAGAGAAGACTAAAATTTTCATCGAGTGGGAAAAGCAGTTCCCTATATTAGAAAAGTCATGGTTATCACTGTATCATGCAACATATGACAAAATCTTTCAACACGATTGCGACCACGGCACACGATGCGAAGCTAATTTCAATATAAAGGTTGATGATTTGTTAGAAAACAACCCTCATGGTTTGGGTGATTTTTTAATTCGACTATTGACCTATTTTGAAGAAAACTCAAACATCAACTCAAACACTCTAGCCAATTATATAAGCAACCTCTGATAGATAAATATTACAAAAAGAATATTGAAAAACACGGATAATATTGGTGTACTTTTAGTCGTTCTTACCCCACTTCGCGCACCTTTTAGTCGCTCTTAGGCAAAAAGAAAAGGCAGCACACCGTGCTGCCTTGTCGTTTATCTATGTTTATTTATTTTTCAGCTTTCTCTCTCTGATAATAAACGGCAAATGGAAAAGCGTGATTATCACCGCGCCGAGCGTAACGATATGTAAAAAGTAAACGTACCAGCCGTAGTCGAGTGTCAGAAAGGGCAAATTTTTCATCGGAGGGCGCACGAGATACATAAAGTTCGTGTTGTACTGCGAAAGCGCGCTGTTGACGTATATCATTGCCCAGACGAGTGAGAGCAGGCATATCATATTTCTGCCGAGAGCCTTGATGCCGAGCTTTGCATGACCGCAAATGATGAGATAGAGCGAAAACCACAAAAGTCCGGCATGGTAAACGAAGCACTGATACGCAAGTATTTTGGTAAAATCAGTTCCGTTTGTGGGTATGAGAAGCGCGCATATGCTTCCAAGCGTTCCCATAACTGCCATAAAGTCAATTACAGTCTGCTTAGCCTTGCCTTCTTTGCCAAATGTAATAAAGAGTACGGCAAATATCATCAAACTGCAAAGGTGAAAAGGCAGTGACGTAGGCTCAAGAAACATGCCGCCCTTTTCCGATTCAGTCATGTCGCTCATTATTTTGCTTATCTCACTTACCGCACAGATGCCGCACATAATATATCCCGCAAATTTGAGCGAAAAGCTCTTCTTGCTGATAAACGTCATAAGTGCCACAAATAACGCGCACAGACCTAACCATATAAAATGCTCCGTTGTGAACATAATAAATATTCCTCCGTAGTCTATACAAATATAATACGCCAAATTATAACATTATTCGACACGTCGGTCAACATAAAAAAACTTAAAAATTCTTAAAAAAGGGGTTTTTTCAGATTTTATAGTGATAGCTATTGATTTTGCTCTGAAATGATGGTATAATAGTGCGGTTGAAAATAAAATAAATGAGGAAAATATGACTTTTAATTTGATTATTACCGCGGTAGGCTTGGCGCTGAGTCTTGCTATGGACGCATTCTCTATTGCAATTGCCAACGGACTTAACGAGCCCAAAATGAAGCTGACACGCGCTTGTGGTATTGCCGCCATATTCGGAGTTTTTCAGGGAATAATGCCCATGATAGGCTGGATACTCGTCACAACCGTGCTTCAGTATTTTAATATGCTTACCCCTTATATTCCTTACGTCGCGATGATCGTGTTATCATATCTCGGTATAAAAATGATAATTGACGGAATAAATCATAAGTGCGGCGACGAGGAGGTGTCCGGAAAGCTCACCTTCGGTATGCTCTTGGTGCAGGGAGTGGCAACTTCAATAGACGCTCTGTCGTCAGGCTTGGCGATGGCGGATTATAATACGCTCGAGGCGATAATTACGGCGGTTATAATTGCCGCACTCACTTTCATTATCTGCCTTATAGGTATCAAGATCGGAAATATCGTCGGTTGTCGATTTGCGGGCAAGGCGTCGATCTTTGGTGGCGCAATTCTGATAATTATCGGGCTTGAGATACTTATCACGTCGTTTTTTAAATAATATTAAAGCCGTTGCGACCGCAACGGCTTTTTTTAATTAAAACTGTTGATTTCAAACAAAAAATGTGGTATAATCATAATATAAATATGAAAAATACATAACTTAGGAGAAAAAATATGAACATTGATGCAAAAACTAAGAATATACTTGCAGCTTGCGACCATACCTTGCTTGGCGTGGCTTCAACGTGGGATGAGATCAAGGCAATCTGCGATGACGGAATAAACTTCGGCACGGCATCTGTCTGCATTCCTCCCTCATTTGTTAAGAGAGCGAAGGAATATGTTGGCGACAAGCTTGCTATCTGCACCGTTATCGGTTTCCCGAACGGATATAATACCACCGCCGTTAAGGTTTTTGAAACATCCAACGCTATTGAAAACGGCGCAGACGAGATCGATATGGTAATCAATATCGGCGAGCTTAAGGCGGGTAACGAGCAGTATCTGCTTGACGAGATAAAGGCGATAAAGTCGGCTTGCGGCAAGAAGATACTCAAGGTAATAATTGAGACTTGCTTGCTCACCGAGGATGAGAAAAAGACCATGTGCCGCATCGTCAGCGAGGCAGGCGCAGACTACATCAAGACCTCAACAGGATTTTCAACCGCAGGAGCTACAAGAGAAGACGTTGCACTCATGAGAGCAAATTCCGCACCCTCCGTCAAGGTTAAAGCGGCGGGTGGAATTTCAAGCCTTGAGGACGCGCAGGACTTCCTTGATCTTGGCGCGGACAGACTTGGCACAAGCCGCGTCGTAAAGGCGGTCAAGGGCCTTGCAAACGACGGAAAATATTAAAAAGTCCGTTCGAAATACGACAAAATTCCACAATCGATTTAAAAACAAACAATCAATTTACAAAAAAGGAGAAAAATATGCCAGTTCCAACCGCACATATAACCGCTA
This sequence comes from Clostridia bacterium, assembly GCA_017504625.1. GTDB lineage: Bacteria > Bacillota > Clostridia > Oscillospirales > CAG-272 > SVTX01. The sequence goes on from JAFVQU010000011.1 coordinate 67,492, forward strand.
AAAAAGAGGATTTTGCAAAGACGATTCTTATGCCCGGAGATCCTCTCCGTTCAAAATATATAGCCGAAAACTTCCTTGAGGACGCAGTTCTCGTAAACAATATCAGAGGCGTTCAGGGCTACACGGGCTACTATAAGGGCAAGAGAGTAAGCGTTATGGCGTCGGGTATGGGTATGCCCTCGATCGGTATCTACTCGTACGAGCTTTTCAATTTTTATGACGTTTCAAGTATCATCCGCGTGGGCTCCTGCGGCGCGTTTTTGCCCGACCTCAAGCCCTGCGACATCGTGCTTGCTCAGGCTGCTTGCACAAATTCTAATTTTGCGGATCAGTACAATCTTCCCGGCAGCTTTGCACCCATCGCCGATTTCGGACTTCTTCGCAAGGCGGCAGACGAGTGTGAAAAGCTTGGCGTAAACTATCGCGTTGGAAATATGCTCTCGACCGACGTTTTCTATAACGATTCCTTCTCTGATCTTGATTGGGCGAAGATGGGCGTGCTTGGCGTTGAGATGGAGGCGACCGCGCTTTACTGTAACGCGGCAAGAGCAGGCAAGAAGGCGCTTTGCATCTGTTCCGTAAGTGATTCCTTCGTAAATCCCGAGCTTAATATGTCGGCAGAGGACAGACAAACTGCGTTTACCAAGATGATCGAGATCGCGCTTGAGGTCGCAGAGGCATAAGCTATGAAAAATAACGAAAGAGTTTTCATAATCGTTCTTGACAGCTTTGGCGTGGGAGAGCTTCCCGACGCCGCGGATTTTTGTGACGAGGGAAGTAACACTCTCGCCGCGGTTTCGTCGCGCCCCGAGTTTGATTGCCCCAATCTGACCGCTCTCGGTCTTTTCAATATCGACGGATGCGAAAAATACGGAAATGCTGCTACCTACCCCTACGCAAGCTATGCGAAAATGTGTGAGGAATCTAAGGGAAAGGATACCACCACGGGACATTGGGAGATTGCTGGACTCGTTTCCGAGAAGCCGCTTCCCACGTATCCCGACGGATTTCCCGATGAGCTTATCTCGAAATTTGAGGAGCTGACGGGCAGAGGAGTGCTTTGTAACAAGCCCTATTCGGGAACCGAGGTCATCAAGGACTTTGGAAAAGAGCATCTTGAAAGCGGAAAGCTTATCGTATATACCTCGGCGGACTCTGTTTTCCAGATTGCCGCGCACGAGGACATCGTTCCGCTTGAAAAGCTTTATGAATACTGTGAGATTGCCCGTTCCTTGCTTGTCGGCGAGCATGGTGTGGGCAGAGTTATCGCGCGCCCCTTTGGCGGAGAATATCCCTTTGTCAGAATTGCGGGCAGACACGATTACTCTATAAAACCGCACGGCAAGACTATGCTTGACGTACTGAAGGAAAACGGCTTTGATACGATCTCCGTAGGAAAGATCAGCGATATTTTTGCGGGTGTCGGCGTGTCCGAGTCATATCCTACGAAGAACAATGACGAGGGAATGGATCGCGCAATAGCTTTGCAGGATAAGGACTTCTGCGGATTGTGCTTTGTTAATCTCGTTGATTTTGATATGGTATACGGTCATAGAAATAACGCGGCGGGATATGCTCAGGCACTTACCGAATTTGACCGCAAGCTTGGCGAATTTTTGCCGAGAATGAAGGAAAACGACGTTCTTATCATCACTGCCGATCACGGCTGTGATCCCGCCACTCCTTCGACCGACCATTCTCGCGAATATACCCCTATGCTTATTTGCGGAGCACAGGGAAGAAATCTCATAAAAGAGGGAGTAAATCTCGGCACTCGCGCATCATTTGCCGATATCGGCGCGACTGTTCTCGACTATTTCGGCATTCCCACCACAGACATCAGCGGAGAGAGTATGCTTGGAAGAATTCTTTGTTAACAAAAAATTTACAACTTTGTGCATAACACATATTTTTAACTCTTATTCTTTTGCGAGGGCGGTATTCGCCCTCGTTTTTTTGTGTATTTTGACGAAATGCTTATTATATATATTATAATATTGACATAAAAGAGAATAAATGATATAATTATTGTATGTATGAAATTATTGAAAGGCTGAGCTATGGAAAAGAGAATTCAACTTTCGACACCGACAATGCACGGTGAGGAGATCACCTTTGTGCAGGAAGCATTTGATAAAAACTGGATAGCACCCTTGGGCTTTAACTGTGACAATTTTGAATTTGAGATGAGCGATTATCTTTGTCGTGGGATAGGTTCGAGATACCATTCGCTTGCGCTATCGTCGGGCACGGCGGCACTTCATCTTGCGGTCAAATTGGCGGGAGTTAAGCGCGGAGATAAGGTTTTTTGCTCGGATATGACCTTTGCGGCAACCGTAAATCCTATCTCGTACGAGGGCGCTGAACAGGTCTTTATTGACTCCGAGGAAGAAACGTGGAATATGGATCCAGCGGCTCTTGAGCGCGCGTTTGAAAAGTATCCCGATGTAAAGGTCGTTATGCTTGCACATCTCTACGGCACTCCCGCAAAGATGGACGAGATAATTGAGATCTGCGACCGCCACGGCGCAATTCTTATCGAGGATGCGGCAGAGGCACTTTCAGCTACGTATAAAGGCCGTCAGTGCGGTACGTTTGGAAAGCTAAACGCGATAAGCTTCAACGGAAATAAAATAATCACGACCTCAGGCGGCGGTATGCTTATAACCGAGGACGAAAAGGATAGGGCGCACGCCTTCAAGCTGGCAACTCAGGCAAGAGAGCCTGCCCCCTGGTATCAGCACGAGGAGATCGGATATAACTACCGTATGTCAAACGTTGTTGCAGGTATCGGCAGAGGACAGCTCTTGCACCTTGAGGAGCATCGTGAGCTTAAAACCAAGATATACGAGGTATATAAAGAAGGACTTGCAGGACTTCCGATGACGATGAATCCTTATCTTGATTGCTCAAAGCCTAATTTCTGGCTCTCGTGTATGCTTATCGACGACGATTGCGCGGTTGATCCTATGACGGTTATGGAGCATCTTGCAAAGAAGAACATTGAGGCAAGACCTATATGGAAGCCGATGCATATGCAGCCCGTATTTAAAAATTGCGACTTTATAAGCGCAAATGATCATCCTGTGAATGAAAAAATATTCACGAAGGGCCTATGCTTGCCCTCGGATATAAAAATGACCGCAGAGGAGCAGGAGTACGTAATTGAAGCGATAAAGGAATGCTTTTGAGTATGGAAGAAATGGTACATAGCCTTACATCAACGTGGTGGGGAATAACTGTTCTGAGCGTAGCCGCGCTTTGCTTGATTGTTATGCTTTCGGCGGTGCTTTACAGACAGTTCTTCAAGAGATTTTACGATGTTTTACTTAGCGGAATGGCAATAATCGTGCTCTCACCGATTTTGCTGATACTTATAGTGCTCGGTGCGATCAAAATGAGGGGTAATCCCTTTTTCACACAGCTTCGTCCGGGTAAGAACGAGAAAATATTCAAGCTTATAAAATTCCGCACCATGACATGTGAGACCGATGCCGACGGCAAGCTTTTGCCCGACGAATTGCGCCTCACACGCTACGGCAGGATACTGCGCTCGACCTCGCTTGACGAGCTTCCCGAGCTTTTTAATATCTTTGCAGGACAAATGTCGATAGTGGGGCCGCGTCCCTTGCTTGTGAGCTATCTGCCACTTTACAATGATGAGCAGAAGCATCGCCATGACGTTCGTCCCGGTCTTACCGGACTTGCGCAGGTCAACGGACGAAACGCTATGAACTGGGAGGATAAATTTTCCTATGACGTTGAATACGCAAGTAGCATTTCGCTTTTCGGCGATATAAGTATCGTTTTTCGCACGGTTGCTTGTGTCCTCAAGCGCGAGGGAATAAGCGGAGAGGGAAGCGCAACGATGGAGCCATTCAAGGGTAGCGCGGTTACCGAAGAAATTGACGTGAAAGAGTTGAAGTGATATGAACGAGAAAGTAATTATAATCGGCGCGGGCGGACACGCGAAGGTCGTTGCCGATACAGTTAGAAAAAACGGTGACGAGGTTATTGGATTTCTTGATGATAAGTGCGATAAACGTGGCGAGGGCTTTTGCCACTCGACTATTCTCGGAGCTGTTTCTGAATATGGTAGATTTGCCGATGAGGCGTCGTTTATAGTCGCAGTGGGTGACGGTCTTGCGAGAAAGAGGATTTCCGAGACGGTAAATGCTAAATGGTATACGGCGATTCACCCCTCTGCAATAATTGCCGACGGAGTTAAGATTGGCGAGGGCTCGTTTGTGTCTGCGGGTGCAATTGTAAATCCCGATACTGAGGTAGGTAAACATACCATAATCAATACAGGCTCTATCGTTGAGCACGATTGCAAGATCGGTGATTTTACGCATATAGCACCCTCCGCAACTGTTTGCGGCGGTACATCGGTAGGTGAACTTTGTTGGATTGGAGCGGGCGCCACTGTGATCAACGGTATAACCGTGTGCAACGGAGTAACTGTAGGCGCGGGTGCTACGGTTGTAAAAAACGTTACAGAGCGCGGAATCTACGTTGGAGTTCCCGCAGGAAAGCTTGAAAAGTAAGTTTTAATTTAGGAGATAAGATATGCCGATAACCCTGATGTATATAACCAATGACGTTCGACTTGCAAAAATAGCGCAAGAAGCGGGAGTCGACCGAGTTTGGATAGATATGGAATATAAGGGCAAGGAAGAAAGACAGGCGGGTATGAATACCGTCAAAAGCAATCATACGGTTGAGGACGTAAAAAAGCTTCGTCCAGTGGTCACCTCGTCTTCACTTCAGGTTCGAGTAAATCCGCTCGATGAATGTTCTAAAAAGGAAATAGATGAGGTCATCGCGGCTGGAGCGGACTATGTAATGCTCCCTATGTTCAAAACGAGAGATGACGTGGAAAAATTCATCTCGCTTGTCGGCGGACGAGCTAAAACGATACTTTTGCTTGAGACTCGCGAGGCGGCAGAGAATATCGAGGAGTATATCGACATGCCCGGAATTGATGAGATACATATAGGACTGAACGACCTTCATCTTGCGTACGGCAAAACCTTTATGTTTGAGCTTATCGTTGACGGAACGGTAGAGCGACTTGCTAAAATTTTGCGTGAGCATAACGTTCGATTTGGCTTTGGTGGAATGGCACGTATAGGCTACGGTATGCTGCCCGCTGAGAAAATACTGACACAGCACTATGCGTGGGGCTCGCAGATGGCTATCCTTTCAAGAGGCTTTTGCGATGCAAACCTCGTTTCCGACCCTGAAACCGTGCGCGATGATTTCATTGTTGGCGTACAAAAAATAAGAGCAAAAGAAAAAGAGATAGAGAGATATACTGATGCCGATTTTGCGGCAAATTATGCCGAGATAGGTCCGATCGTATCAAGTATAGTCGAAAATATAAAGGCAAAGCGAGCAGGCAAATGAAAAAAATTTGTTTTGTAACAACAGTTTCAATTACAATGAAAAGCTTTGTGGTTGAGACCGCAAAGCATTTACATGAACAATGCGGCTATGACGTAACACTTATATGCAGTCCAGACGAAGCTTTTGAGAAATCTCTGCCCGAATATCTGCACTTTATTCCCGTAGATATGCCACGAGGAGCAGATCTTTCGGGTTTCAAGTCTGTAAAGGTATTCCGCAAAATAATCCGCGAGCAGAGGTTTGATATGGTGCAATATTCGACACCGAATGCATCTTGCTACGCGTCGATTGCAGCAAAGCTTGAAAAGGTACCGATCCGTCTTTATTGCCAATGGGGAATAAGATACGTTGGTCTTTCGGGTGTGACGAGAACGATATTCAAGTTCCTTGAAAAGCTTGTATGCAAAAATTCAACTCATATAAGAGCGGTAAGTCGCCTTAATAAAGATTTTGCCGTTGCGGAGGGATTATATAAGGCGGATAAAGCAGTCGTTGTCGGTAACGGTGGAACTATCGGAGTAGATACGACTGTTTACGACCTTTCAAGAAAAGATGAGTGGCGAAAGTCTGTAAGCGAGGAATACGGTCTGTCCGACGAGGACTTCGTTTTCGGATTTGCGGGCAGAATTTCAAGAGATAAGGGTTGTGCCGAGCTTCTTGAGGCTTTCTTTAAGGTAAGTGAGCGAAACAAGAGCGCAAGACTGCTTATAGTCGGTCCATACGAGGAGAATTGCGGAATAGACGCAGAGCTTATAGAACGGGCGAAGCAGAGCGACAGGGTCATTTTTACGGGTAGGATAGATAATTCCGAAATGAAAAAATATTATTCTGCTATGGACATTCTCGTTCATCCGACATATCGCGAGGGCTTTGGAATGGTAATTCAGGAGGCGGGCGCACTTGCCGTGCCGACTATTACGACAAAAATCCCCGGAGCGAGCGAGGTTATGGAGGACGGCGTTTCTTGCCTTTTGGTCGAGCCTAAGAATACCGCATCGCTTGCAGATGCGATGCGACAGGCTATTCACTCGCAAGAGCGTGTCAAATCGCTCGGTGCTGCGGCATATGAGCGTACCAAAAAGCTTTACGACCGACCCGTGATGCTTGAATTCCAAAGAAAAGACTACGAAAAACTTTTAGGTGGAGAAAAGGAATGAGAATTGTTCTTTCCGACAAAAAGCTCAACATGGACAAACTGCCCGCCGACGTAGAGGTCAGGGAGGTTTCATATAAGGAGCTTGACAAATATGCGAACAATCCCGACGTTGTCGCGATAGCAGGATCAAGAGCTATGGCAATAAGGTGTGCAGACCTTGAATTGCCCTCGCTCAAGCTTTTTCAGCTTACAAGCGCGGGATTTGACGGCGTCCCTTGTGAAAGATTCGCGAAAAAAGGAATTGCCGTTGCAAACGCAGGCAACGTTTATTCCGCACCGATAGCCGAAACTGTGGTTTTCGGTATTCTTTCGGCGGCGAAAAAATTACGCCCGAATATAAACAACAGACACTTTAAGCTGATGCGCGGATACAATCTTATTACCGAGCTTCAGGACAAACGCGTTTTGATAATGGGCGCGGGAAATATAGGTACTGCGGTTGCCAACAGGCTTTCAGGATTTGACATGATAATCGACGGTTATGATCCTTATTGTGCCGAAAAACCGCAATATAACCGTATTCTTCGTAATACGGAGGAGCTTTACTCGGCAGCGGGCGAATACGATTATATCGTTTCAACCATGCCCGACAACGAGCAGACGCGAAGGTTTGTCGGGGCAGAGCTTATTTCCAAGCTCAAGCAATCCGCCGTTATTGTAAACGTCGGCAGAAGAGCTGTCTTTGACGAGGACGCACTCTACCGTGCGCTTAAAGCTAAAGAAATTGGCGGTGCGGTGCTTGATATGTTTGAAAAGCTACCTAATCCGATAACAAATAAATTCCGCAGATTGAAAAACGTTATGGTGTTGCCCGGAGTTGCCGCTATCTCCCGTGAGGTAAATGAAAGACTTTCGGAACACATGACAAACAACATTATCGCCTCGCTTTGCGGCGAAGAAATTTCAAATGTGATCAACGGAGTGAGATAATCATGTTTTTTAGCGTTGTTATACCCGTTTATAACGTAGAGAAGTATCTTGGAGAATGTGTTGACAGTGTTCTTTCTCAGAGCTTTGGCGATTTTGAGCTTATACTCGTTGACGACGGAAGCAAGGATACGAGCGGTGCTATATGCGACGAGTATGCCGCGCGCGACTCTCGAGTTAAGGTCATCCATAAGGAAAACGGCGGTCAGTCAACCGCAAGAAACCGAGGAATTGAGGCGGCGAGCGGAGAATTTGCGATCTTCCTTGATAGCGACGATATGTTTTGCGATAAAAACTTTTTGTCCGACGTATATAACGCGGCGAAAGAGAATGACGTTGTGGTTTTCCGTTATTGTAAATATTATGAGAATGGTCGAGTTGATGAATGCGGCATAAGCCTCAAGGATATTGATTGTGGCGAGAAGGTCGACTTCTTGTCCCGACTCGTAAGGCGTGACGCTTTCTTCTGCTCGTGCTGGTCAAAGGCCACTCGTATGAGTATTCTTAAAGATAACAATATCATTTTCGATGAAAGCCTTTCCTGCGAGGATATGGATTGGTATTTCAACGTAGTATCACACGCAGAGAAATTCGTCGCGATTGACAAGCCATACGTTTATTACAGACAGAGAGAAAATTCGGTGACCTCATCGTTTAAAAAGAAGAGTATTACCGACTACATATACACCGTAGAAAAATGGCGTGACAATTTTGAAGCGATAGAGGACGAACGGGAAAAAGAAGTTATGCTTTCCGCCCTCGCAAAGCTCTATTGCAACCTGCTTATATCTTACTCAAGACATAGCGATAAGCTCAAGGACTGCAGAAAGAAGATTTTTTCTTTCAAGGCTCTGCTTTCCTATAAATTGAATCCAAGAACTGCGAAGATTTATAAATTCTCAAAAGCGTTCGGACTTGGACTTACTTGCATTGCATTAAACATTCTCGGAAAGATGAGGTAAAAAAATTGAAGGACCCCAAGGTTTTGGTCGTAGGAATAAACCCGTGGATAGATAATACGGGAATAAATACTCTTATCAATTTCTTTGATGGTTGGGGTAAGGAGTCGCTTGCGCATATTTATACTCGCGCAGGGCTGCCCAATACAAAAATATGCGACCGTTTCTTCAGAATTTCCGAGCCCAAGGTGTTAAGAAGCCTTCTTAAAAGGGGAATTGAGACGGGCGAGGTAGTAACAAACTGCGAAAATGCACCTCAAAAGTCCGATGACGAGAAAATATACAAGAAAAAGCGCGGATATTTCACCGCGCTATGCCGAGAAGCCGTTTGGTTGCTCGGCAAATGGAAAACTTGTGAGCTCGATACCTTCCTTGATGAATACGGCGCCGATGTGCTTTTCTTCCCCGTGTATTCCAACGTTTACATGTGCCGTTTGCAGAATTATATCGCGAAAAGACTAAAAAAGCCGGTAATTCTTTATTCGTCAGACGACAATTATTCGTATAAGTCTGTTCCCAAAACCCCTTTTTCACTTTTGCACAGATTCTGGCTCAGATTTGAGGAAAAGAAGCTTTTTGCGAGTGCAAGCAAGGTCATGGTCATCACCCCTAAGCAAAAGGAGGAGTATGACAGAATATTCGATACGGATAGCGTAGTGCTCACAAAGGGCGTGGATTTTTCGCAATATCCTTTCGTCAGCAAGGAGCTTTCTGATCCTATAAAGATCGTGTATACGGGCAAGCTTATAATTGGAAGATGGAAAACGCTTGCAGCTATCGCCGAAGCACTCGGTGAGATAAATAAGGACAGGCGTAGATTTGAGCTTGATATATACACGACCGATGAGCCGACTGACAAGCAAAAAGCCTTACTTAACAGGAACGGAAGTCAGGTAAAGGGCGCGCTCACGCTTTCCGAGGTTCAGAGAGTGCAGGCGGAGGCGGATATTCTTGTATTCGTTGAAAGTCTTGAGAGAAAATATAAAAATGTGGCAAGGCTCTCGTTTTCTACTAAAATAACCGATTATCTTAAAAGCGGTAAGTGCATTTTGGCAATCGGAGGCGACGACATAGCGCCGATAGATTATTTTAAACGCTACGATTCAGCGATTGTTGCAACGTCGTATGATGAAATAAAAGAAAGATTAAAGAAAATTTCTTCCGATACGGATGTAATAGTTCAATATGCCAAGAAAGCGTACCACTGCGGCAGAACGTATCACGAGAAGAATAAGACGAACCGGCTACTAAGAGAAACGATAAATGAAGTCAGTAAGAATCAGTAAAAAAAGGATATAAAATGAACGCCTTGAAAGAAAGAAAAACCTACACCGCTCTTGATGTAGGAAAATTCATATGCTCGCTTGTAATACTGTTTTACCATTATTTTAGTGAGCACGGCCCGCTTCCGGGACTTTTGGACGAAGCCTTGTCGCTTTACGCAGTTGCTGTTGCGCTGTTTATGGTCATAAGCGGATTTCTGACTTACAGAAAGCTTGAAACCATCGAAAACTATGCCGATCGCAAGAAATACGTGTTCAAGCAGGTAAAGCGCATATTCACGGTATATCTTCTGTGGAGTATTCCTTATCTCGCGTACACTATCGGAAGATGGGATTTTAACTCTATCACTGCCGCGTTTGTATTTAAGCAGATACGGCACTGGATATTTGGTTCTACTTTCTATACTATTTGGTTTATGCCTGCATTAGGCTTCGGGCTTCTGCTTAGTTTCTTTCTGGTAGAGAAGCTGCCGAAAAAATTGGTATACACTTTAGCGGCCATTTGTTACACGATTTCTGCTCTCACATTGACGTACTCGTTTTTTGGAAAGCTTATTCCCGGATACGCAGCTGTGTCGAGCATTCTCAACACGTGGCTTGGTGGCACAAGAGGTTGGCTTGTATTTGCTTTTCCCTTGCTTATGCTTGGCAGAGCTATGGTGAGGATAGAGCAAAAGCTTAATTGGAAGATAATGGCGGCACTTTCGGTAGTGTCTATGTTGGGGCTTTTGGCAGAGGCTTTGATATTGAGAAGCATAGCGGGTCATACGGGCATAGATACGACTTTTATGATGATACCTGTGTCATTTTGTATATTGGGCTTTTTGATAAGCTTCAATTTACCGTCGGGAAGCTATTCGGTATTCATGAGAAGTATGAGCGTGTTGATCTTTATGACACAGAGATTATTTTTGACAGTTATTCCCGATATCATGCCCACTGCTCTTTATGCGGCGATATTCAGCAATATTTATGTTGGCGCGCTGGTAGTGTGCGGTACTACTGTCATTTTCTCGGTGGTTATAATTTTGCTAACTAAAAATTTTAAGTTTTTAAAGTATTTATATTAATTTTCTATAGGAGGTACGTGATGAAGGTTTTGCAGATAAACGCCGTTTACGGTGTTGGAAGCACGGGAGTTATCGTGCGCGATATACACGAGATGTGCATGAAAAAAGGAATAGAGTCTTACGTCGCGTATTCTACCTCTAACGTGTCGCTCGAAGAAATTAAAAATGGCTATCAAATTGGAAACGCGCTTGATAAAAAGCTTCACGCGATACTTTGCAGAATAAACGGGAAGCAGGCATATTTTTCTCGTGGTTCGACAAAAAAACTTATCAAGCATATAAAAGAGATAAGGCCCGATGTGGTGCATCTTCACAATTTGCACAGTAATTATATCAATTTGAATATGCTCTTGGATTTTTTGGGAAAAGAGGGTATTGCGGTTGTTATAACTCTCCACGACTGTTGGTTCTTTACAGGGGGATGCTTCCACTATACAAGCGTAGGCTGTGACAGGTGGAAAAAGGAGTGTGGTAACTGCCCCAAGAAAAAAAAGGATACCCCTGCGTATTTTCTTGATAAATCGGCACGTATTCTCGCTGACAGAAAAAAACACCTAGGTAGTATTAAGAAGCTTACTGTTGTCGGAGTATCCAAATGGATAACCAATGAAGCCAAAAGTACGTTTTTGGGAGAAAAAGAGTGTATTACCATAAGTAATGGGGTTGATACTGACTTTTTCAATCCCTGCGCGTCTGATATTCGCCGTGAACTTGGTATTGAGGATAAATTTGTAATTATGGCAATTGCTAATAAGTGGTTGTTGCCCATAAACAGAGAAACTTTAAAGATTGTGTCGGAAGGAATCGATGCTGATTCTGTCATAGTAATGATAGGCTGTAGCGATGCCGATAAGGACAGGCTACCCGCAAATGTAATTCCGTTGAGCTTTGTTCGTGATAGAGATAGGATGCGAATAATCTACTCAATGGCTGACGTATTTGTGAATTGTACGAGAGAAGAATCGTTTTCACTTGTGAACGTTGAAGCGCAAGCTTGCGGCACGCCCACAATAACCTACAACAATACAGGCGCGTGCGAAACCGTAGACGGAGTTTGCGGATTTGCCGTTGAAACCGGTAATGCCAATGCGCTTGTTGAGGCAATAAAGCTTGTGAAAAGCGATACGACGGGTGAACTTTCAACTAGGTGCAGAGAGCACATGCGCAAGCATATGGACAAAAATAAAAACTATTTAAAGTATATTGAATTATACGAGCGATTGGGGTAAGCATGTTAAAAAAGAAGCAAAGCATAGGATTTTATGAATGTATAATTGATCTGATATTTATAGTGTTTTTTGCGGCGCACTATCTTTTGCCGTCATTTTATATGGTGTTCTATATTCCTATGGCAGTCGCTCTCGTGTATTGTCTATATATGAGCATCAGAGGTTACCGAGTCGGAATTCATCTCGTGTGGCTTTTAGCGGTTGTATTGTGTCTTGCCGTGGTGTATACCGTTTTGACGGATACTAAGACTATTTCAGCAGATGTTGACAATGGCGAGTTTAAGCAATTTTTTTCAAAGTTCAATCAATATCTGATGATGTATTTCCCCCTATTGCTATCATTTAGGCTGATCAAGGTTTATTCAAGAAAGATCAAGACAATTCCCCTTGTTGTTATTTCCTTGATATTTGTGTACGTATTTGGAAAAACCTTTGTAGAAATATGGACAAATCCGGGTGTAACGCGACATTGGGGAGATTTTACGGGACTTGCGGGGCAAAACATCGGCTCGTATGACTTTGTTTATGCTGTTCCAATCATCATATGCGTTTTGGCATCATGTAACAAAAAGTTTAGCAAGATTGGAAAAATTATAAACGTATTCTCGATAATCCTGATGTTTATATTCTTGATAAATGCAGATTACACGTTGGCACTTTTGATTACTCTTGTTGGAGTAATTTTGGTTGGATTCTCCAATATAAAATCCCCGGTAAACAAGTTTATCTACGTTCTCATATGCTTAATATGCGTTACGATTATACCGAGTGTGCTGAAGCTAATGTATACATATCTTCCTGCGGGAGATATTTCATTGAGAGTAAAGGAAATATACAACTTTGTTTCGTCGGGTGATTCAAGCGGATATAATTTGAACAGTAGACTCTCACTGTACAGAGCCACACTTCAGGCGTTTGCCAATAGCCCCATTGTTGGAAACAGATACTTGGATTTTGACGGTCACGGTACCTTTATTACCGTGCTGTCCGATACGGGAATTATGGGAGCAATTCCCATGTTTATTCTTTTGTTTGCGGCAAGAAAATACGTGAAGAATATATTAGGAGAGCACAATAAAGTATTTACACCCGTATTTATCGTATTCGTGCTTATGGGTATAGTTAATCCTATACATGCGACCGATGCGCTTTCCTTTACTATGTGGTGCGTCGCCCCTTTAATAATAGATTATTTCTTTAATAAGGAGAATATCACTGATGAAAAATAATTGGAAAATTGATGTTCCCGTGCTGCTTATTTTCTTTTCAAGATATGAAACCTTTGAAAAAGTTTTTGAGGCGGTAAGACAGGCACGCCCAAGTACACTCTTACTTTGGCAGGATGGTCCCAGAGAGGACAGAGAGGACGATATAGAGGGAATAGAGGAGTGCCGCAAGATCGCGGAGAATATAGATTGGCAGTGTACTGTATATAAGACCTATAATGAGAAAAATATCGGATGCGATCCGTCGACTTTTATGGCACAGAAATGGGCATTCTCTTTGGTTGAACGGTGCATCGTTCTTGAAGATGATATGGTTGCCGATGAATCATTTTTCTATTATTGTAAAGAACTGTTGGATAAGTATGAAAATGATCAGAGAATAAACCACATTTGTGGTATAAACTTTTTTGGTGAGCTTAAGGAGTGTCCCAACGACTATTTCTTTGCTTATAATGGCACAGGCGCATGGGCAAGCTGGCGCAGGATTGCCGAGGAGTGGGATGAAACCTATTCGTTCCTTGATAAAGAGTATTATATTAAGAATTTAAAAGGTAGAGGCAAGAAGCTTTTTGCGGCAACCTATAGGGTTGCTCTTGATAGAAGAAGCAGAGGAAAGGCATATTGGGAAACGATACTTGGAATGAATTGTATGCTCAATAACAGATTTGTTATCATTCCTAAGCGAAATATGGTGACCAATATCGGATTGGATGAAAAATCGACCCACGCCACTAATCCGAAACTTCTGCCCAAAAAGGTTAGACGCTTGTTCAATATGCCTTCCCATAAGCAAACCTTCCCATTAAAGCATCCGGAATATATAGTATTGGATAATGATTATTATAAAAAGATGTGTAAGTTGTGTGGATACGATAGTAAATGGGCGAAATTAACTGATAACATAGGCTATTTGTTCAAATGCATAATATACGGAGAATTCGGTAGGATATTTAAGGCGGGCTTAAGAAGAATTAAGAAGAAATGATTTTAGGAGAATAAAATGCTACTTTCAATTATCATTCCGGTATATAATCTCGAAGCTTACATAGGACGTTGTCTTGATAGCTGCCTTGCCCAGACGGTGCAAGGGGGATGCGAGATAATTTGCGTTAACGATGGCTCAATGGATAATTCCTTGTCAGTGTTACGTGAGTATGAGAGTAAATATCCTAATATCCGTGTAATAGACAAGCCAAATGGCGGAGTTTCCTCTGCGAGAAATGCGGGGATCCGTGAGGCAAGAGGCGACTATATCTGGTTTATCGACGGAGATGATTGGATAGCGGACGGAAGCTGTGAAATGATCGAGAGCATATTGAACGGAGCGGAGGTTTCGCCTGATTGCGTTCTGTTTTCCTATAAAATTATGTCGTCATACTCGAACAAAAGCGTGGTGGGCGAAAAATATGATGTGGAAATTCTTGGGCAATACGGTGATTTTAAAAACAACTATTCCAGTTCATCCTGTTGCCGCTGGATAAAAAAAGATATTATACTCCATAATTCCATGTTCTTCGATGAGAAAATGAAATATAGCGAGGACACGTTGTTTTTGGCAAGATTTTATACTCTGTGTAAGACAACGGTTGCCTTTAATGCTCCCATATATTATTATTTTCAGAGATCGCAGTCAGCAATGAACAACGTAAATGCGGTTGCTCATTGCTACTGTATGTTAAAGCTTTGCTCGGAATATGAGAAAATGAATGTATCAGCCAAGGACGAGCTGGTTAAGAAAAAAACAAAAAACGCATATATCAGATCGATGCAGAACTGTTGCCGAGATTTATGCATTTATTGTAACGACTTTTCCTTCGTCAAAGTATTTATGAAAATTTTGAAGAAGAACAGGCGGTATCCCTTCGGTATTGATAGCAAACAGTTTAAAAGGGATAAAAAACAAAGCTTTAAGAACGATCTAATGAACTGGTTTTTCGGCCTTTTGTCATTTGAACCATATTTCTGGATATGTTGGTTCCTTTGCGGTATAGCATTTAAATCAAAACGCACACAAAAATTCAGCCTTGAAGCTTTCAATGATGTTTTAAATATAAATGGAGAATGTAATGAGTAAATATAAGGTTGGCGAATACGATATGGAGGTTGTCCACGACAGGATGCTCCAAATAGCAACCGAGGTTGACAGAATTTGTCGAGAGCAGGGATTAAAATGCTCGCTTTACGGTGGATCGATTATTGGTGCGGTACGTCATAATGGATTTATCCCGTGGGATCATGACATTGATATGTGTATGCCACGTAAGGATTATGACAGGTTTGTTAAATATATGATGAAGCACCCGAACGAAAAGATATTTTTCAGTAACTATAACTCTGAGAAAAGATATCCTAACAGTTGGGGAAAGGTCAGACTTAACGGAACTGTTTTTCTTGAAAGAGAGCTTGCGCCTATCAAGGAGCTGCATCAGGGCGTGTTTATTGATCTGCATCCCATAGATAATATCATTCCTTGCTTCTTGAATATTCAGGTTAGGTTTGCTATGTTCTGGTCTTGCGTCGGAAAGGTGAAAAGTGGGATATATGCCGGGTCGGAGAAGAAAAGAAAGGTTTATAGGTTTTTTTCTTGGATGCCTTACGGAATTATTAACACCTTCCGTGGTTTTGGAATGAAGATGTTCAAGCATTTTCCTACAAAATACGTTTATAAGGTGTCGCACCCTAACAATGGTATTTATCCCATCCCTCGTGCCACCTTTGAGGATCTTATGGAGCACAAATTTGAGGATAAAAGCTTCTTTATCCCGAAGAATTATGATGAATTTTTGACCAAAAGATACGGCAACTATATGGAATTTCCTCCCGAGTCAGAGGTCTATGAGTGCTGTTCCACTATAATTGAATGTAATTTGTAATTTCCCAATCGATTATTGCAAACAGGAGAATATTCAATGAAAAAACTATTTCTGAAGCTGTATAAGATGCTCATAAAAATACTTTGCTTTCTTCCAATGAAAAATATCATAGTTTTCGAAAGCAATCCCGACTATGCGTGCAATACATATCCCGTTTTTAAGTATATAAAAGAGCATTGTCAAGAGTATAAATGCGTTTGGATGGTGAATGAGGGAATTGAAAAGCATCCATTGGCGGACGAAATTGTTTATATAAACGGAAAAGGCTTCAAAAATAAAATTAAAAAAATATATATATGTTTGCTTGCAAAGGCCTTTGTTTCTTGCAACAGATATCAGAAAAAATATAGAGAAGATCAGATATCCCTATTCCTTACCCATGGCAGTAAAACAAAAAAAACCCGTGGAATTTATGAGATGGGTGACAAGGTCGATTATATCCTTGTGCAGTCGCATTTCTTTGACGACATAATCTGTTATGAATATAATGCTAAACCTGAACAGCTCTTGTATCTCGGTTTTCCTAGAAACGACTATTTTTATCAAGAACTTGGTTTGGATGCAGAAAAGCTTGAGCTTCCAAAGGATAGCCAATACGTTATATGGCTTCCTACGTTCAGGAAAACAATCGGAGGAACAGATAAAGAAACGGCGCAGACCAATATCGGAATACCTCTAATATACAGCGTAGATGCCTTACAAAAAATAAACGATTATTTGAAAGAAAAAAATTTGTATATCATTTACAAGCCTCATCCCGCTCAGAATATTGCGCTTTTGAAAGCGACTTCGCTTTCAAATATCAAAATAATCAACGACAAGTTTTTAAGTGAACGAGGACTTCAGCTTGCACAGGTGCTTGCGGGATCATCAGCGCTTCTTACTGACTATTCCTCGGTTTTTTTTGACTACATACTTTTAGACAAGCCCATCGGTACTACTACCGACGATATTGATGCTTGGAAAGAAAGCCGTGGCTTTGCATTTGATCTTGACGCTATGTACGATAAGAGTACTGAGAGATTGCCCGACCTTGATTCCTTAATAGGATTTCATGATAAGACTTTATCAGGAGTTGATGAAAAGCGCGACGGCAGATGTGAAGTGCGAGATCTTACCAATACCTATTTTGACGGAGATAGCTCCAAGAGAGTAGTTGACTTTTTGATGGAGAAGATAAATAAAAAATGATGATAGTTTTTGTAATTGCTCTCGCAGCAATTTGCGTATATAAAATCAAATTTTCAAGCTTTCATGACGATTATATGAGTATTCCCGCAACCAATTCGATCAAGGGAATATTTGCGGTAATAATATTGTTTTCGCATCTCAGAAGTTATATAACGCTTACTCCAAATTTGGGAAATAAAATATTCATTATATTTCTGAATATCCTTGGTCAGCTTATGGTTACTATGTTCTTCTTCTATTCGGGCTTTGGAATAATGGAGTCTTGGAGGAACAAAGAGAATTACTATAAAGGTTTTTTGAGGAAAAGAGTATTAAAGACGCTGGTTCATTTTGATATTGCGGTTCTGTTGTTTTTGATGGTAGGATTGTTGATCGGTAAGACGTATCCTTGGCAGAATTACGCTTTTTGTTGGATCGGATGGGAGTCTATCGGTAACTCCAACTGGTTTATCTTTGTTATTCTCATTTTGTACGTCGTAACTTTCATTTCAATGAAATTAGCGACATTAAAAAAGGGCAAAGAGCAGGTGGTTTTGATAATATCAGTCTGTCTTATGTCCGTAGTCCTGTGGGTAACGTTGTTTTTCACCAAGAGTAGTATTTGGTGCAATACACTGCTGTGCTATCCTATAGGAATGCTGTATTCATTGATAAAGTCGAAGATCGACGATATAGTCCAAAGCAATAAATATATTTACTATTTTTTGTTGGCAATCACATCCGTCGTTTTTGGCGCATTGTACCTTATGAGAGGAAACGTTGTGGTTTACAGTGTTATGGCTTGCGCATTTGTGGTGTTAGTAACACTTATTACGATCAAGGTGCAACTGAACAATAAGGTTTTGCGTTGGTTGGGTAAGTATGCGTTTTCAATATATATCTTGCAAAGACTGCCAATGATATTATTAAAGCATTTAGGACTTGCGGAAAATTTGTGGCTTTTCTCAACTGTTTCAATAGCAGCAACGCTTTTCGTTGCTTTTGCGTATCAAAAATGTACGGATTTGGTTGATAAAAGACTGTTTAATTAGAAGATTAAAGGACGGAAAAGAAAAAATCGGCTTCACCGACGGAATTTACGATATGTTCCACGTCGGGCATGTTAATATATGTATAGATATTCAAGGGGAATAACAATGAGTTTAAAATCTGTTTTGAAAAATAGTTACTGGCAGATAAGAAAAAGGCGGTTTATGCGCTCACAGCCGAACACTTTTAATATAAGCAAGAGAAAAATGCGTAAGGCATATAGATACGGATTTACTCCGGAAGAGTACGTTATTTATGATTTAGACAATAATCCACACACCGATTATTTGTCAGAATTTGATCGTATGATGTTTAGAGATCAAATCAAAAATGAACGAATTATTGTTGACAATAAAATTGTATGCTACAGTATTTTGCGTAATTTTGTAGATGTAAATACAATATATGCGTATAAGCTTCATGGCGATGTCCAATGTACAATGCTTGAGAAGAGTGTAGAACAAAACAGTCTTGTGGATTTGCTTATGAAGTTGGGAAAACTTGTATATAAAAAAATATCCCTTGGCGGCGGTAAGGGGTTTAAATTGCTTGAATATACAGGTGATGGATTTTTTATTAACAGAACACCTTGTAGTCAATCGGATGTAGAAAATTTGTTTTGCAGCACTGATAACTATTTGGTTGAGGAATATTGTCAGCAGTCTGAATTTGAAAATAAGTTGTTTCCTTATTCAGTCAATACAATAAGGGTGATAACAGTTATACATAAAAATAAAACGATAGAGCCAATTCTATCTATGCAACGCATGGGAGTAGACGCAGAGAAATGTGTAGATAATGCATGTGCAGGCGGTCTTTATGCAGAGATTGATGTGGAAACCGGTGTGCTATCCGCTGCGCGAAGTCACGCCAAGGAGCACATTGCTCACAGTTATAGTAATCACCCTGTGACAATGACGCAAATTGCAGGTTCAATCATTCCCAATTGGTCGAGTATCGTAAATCAAGTTGTGGAGCTACACTCAAAATTACGTTTTACAGGCCTTCAATTTATTGCCTGGGATATTGCATTGACTGATGAAGGTATCAAAATTATTGAGGCAAATGCTTCATGCAGCATGGATTTTGCTCAAACGTTTTCAGGTCAGAAAAATGGTAAAATCGGCGCATGGATGAAGGAATGGAGATATATAAAATGAAAAAATATAAACTTGGATATACACAAGGGGCCTTCGACATGTTTCATATAGGTCATTTGAACCTGTTGAAAAATGCCAAGACGCAATGCGATAAACTTATTGTTGGGGTTAATACGGACAATCTGATTTGCAAGTACAAGAATAAACATACTGTCATAAAACAAATTGACAGGGCAGAAATCATTAAGGCAATACGCTATGTAGATGATGTTATATTGGTTGATACACTTGACAAATTGGAATTATGGCAGGACATACAATTTGATGCGATTTTTATTGGCGATGATTGGAAGGGAAACGAAAGGTGGCAAAACACAGAAAAAGTACTGTCTGAAAAGGGTGCAGATGTTGTATATCTTACATATACTCACGGTATTAGCTCAACTATGTTGAGGGATCAATCGGACGAGAAAATCTCGGATAATAACGAGTAAAATCAGCATAGTTTATAAAGTGTCTTGTTAATGGGAGTTTTTAATGAATAATAATGATTATTTAAAATCTAAAACTTTATCAGGCCTTTTATGGATGTATATGGAGCGCATTGGGGCTCAGGTCGTGAGCTTTGTTGTATCAATAGTTCTTGCCCGACTGCTGATGCCCGAGGAATATGGTGTTATTTCCATAGTACTTGTATTCATAAATATTTGCAACATATTTGCAACGGGTGGATTCGGCAAGGCGCTGGTGCAGAAGAAGGATGCGGATGACGTTGATTTTTCGTCTGTATTCTATTTCAACCTTGCGATTTCAACGTTCCTTTACTTAATTCTGTTCTTTACAGCACCGATTATTTCAAGTTTTTACGATATGCCTATACTTACACCTGTTATAAGGGTTATGGGTATCCGACTTATTATTACTTCGTTTAACTCGGTGCAGCACGCAAAAACCACAAAATCGATGCAGTTTAAAAAGTATTTCTTCTCCACTCTTGGAGGAACGATATTATCTGCTGTGATAGGAATAGTTCTTGCTTACCGTGGATTCGGTGTGTGGGCGTTGGTCGCGCAATATCTTACTAATACGATCACTGATACGATTATACTCTTTTTTACGGTAAAATGGCGTCCAAAACTTTGCTTTTCATTTTCCAGATTAAAGGTTCTGTTGAGTTTTGGTTGGAAAATACTTGTTGGAGGCTTGGTCGATACGCTTTATGAGGACTTTAGAAGTCTATATATAGGAAAGCTTTATTCTGCAACGGACTTAGCTTATTATTCGCGCGGACAGAGCTATTCAAACCTTATTGTTACCAATGTAAATTCAAGTATTTCGAGCGTTTTGTTTCCGGTAATTTCAAAGGTACAGGATACAAAATCAAGTGTTAAAGCAATCACCAGAAGGGCGATAAAGACAAGCTCGTACATTCTCACTCCAATGCTTATGGGGATGGCAGTAGTTGCAGAGCCGTTAGTTTTGGTTCTTCTTACAGAAAAGTGGCTTCCTTGTGTGCCATATTTGCAGATTTTATGCATCAATGGTGCGCTGATTCCAATACATACGGCAAATGTTCAGGCGATGAATGCGGTGGGAAGAAGCGATCTGACCTTGAAACTTGGAATCGTAAAAAAGGTTTTCGGATTTACAATGGTTTTGATTTTTGCAAGAATAAGCGTTATGGCAATGACATATGCAGGCCTTGTAACGGCATTTGTTTCATTGCTGGCTAATACGATACCAAATAAAAAGCTGTTTGGATATGGATTTTTCGAGCAGGTAGCAGACATTATACCATGTTGGCTTATGTCGGGCACGATGATGCTCGGAGTGTGTGGAGTATCCTTTATTCCGTTTGGAAACGTCTATCTTGAACTTGCGGTTATGGTATTGACCGGAGTTTTGATATATGTTACACTTTCAATAATATTCAAGGTTGAAAGCTTTACCTATATTTTAAAGACAATTAAAGGATTTTCCAAAAAGAAATAAACTCATAGAGAGGTGGTTGTTATGTTCCGTTGGCCCTATGAATGGCGAAAAAAAGAGGGGTGTCCATTTAAGATACCGCATCTTGCAGGAGCAATATATAAGTGGGATTGCTTTGTAGAAAATTTATATATTAAAGGCGCAAAACTACCCCAAAACGGAGTTTGGAAGGGTGAGCCGAGGTCTGAAACGCTGACCGTTTCACTCACCACGTTTCCGGCAAGAATTGAAGCCTGTTATTACGCGATAAAATCTTTGATGATACAGGACTATCAGGCCGACCGAATAGTTTTATGGCTTGCTGAAGAGCAGTTCCCGGATAAGAAGCTGCCCGAAAAATACAATGAGCTGATAGAGCGCGGACTCGAGGTGCGTTATTGCGATGATCTTCGTTCACATAAGAAGTACTACTATGCTTTGCAGGAGCAAAAGTCAAACGAGCTTGTCGTAACCTATGACGATGATATTATTTACGAGTGCGATTCATTGTCAAAGCTTATGAGATACCATCGTAAATATCCCGGTTGCATCATTTGCAACAGGGGGCATCATATTACAAGTGAAAACGGCAAGATAGAAACGTATCGTAAATGGCGTATTTGCTCGCTCGAGGGTGTTGATTCGCCATCAGAGAAGATCATGCCTTCTACAGGTGCAGGATGCCTATACCCGTATGGAGTTATGCCTAAAACTACCTTTGATAAAGAAAAGATCAAGCAATATGCCCTTACTGCAGATGATATCTGGATGTGCTTTAACCGCCTTTCTGTGGGGGTCAGTGTCGTGAAGACACGAGAAAAAAATGCAATTCTTTGTAACGTTTATAGCAGTCAAACAGAGGCATTGACAACGGTTAACGATATTGGCCACGAAAATGAGAGAACAATCGAACGCCTGCAAGGATTATTCCCGGGCGTGATTGAAAAATGTGTATAAGGTGATTGATTATGGGAAAGGTAAAATACTTTTTTAGTATATTACGTGGTGAGTGTATGGGACATAAATTGGGTGTTTTCGGTGGTTTCAAAAAACGCCTCAGTGTCTATGGCAAACTTCGTGTTATCAGAGAAAGTGGTAAAGCAGAACTTGGACGTTACGTAAAGCTTTATCCTAATGTAAAGATCAGCCTTTGCGGAGAAAAGGATAAGCTGACAACCCTTAAAATAGGCAATAACGTGGCAATAGGCGACAGAACCGAGATACACGTTGGAGAATACATCGAAATTGGGGATAATACTCTTATCTCTTGGGACTGTTGCATAATGGACCGAGATTACCATAAATTTGACGGCGATGTTGAGATAAAACGTCCTGTGAAAATAGGAAACAAAGTCTGGATAGGTTGTAACTGTCTTATCATGAAGGGCGTGACGATTGGTAACGGTGCTGTGATTGCCGCGGGCTCGGTTGTTACAAGAGATGTTCCTGATGGCGCGCTTGTTGGAGGTAATCCGGCGAGAATTATTCGCGAAAATGTTACATGGCAGCCCTAAATGCTTACATATCAGAAAATACAAGTAAATAAATAATTTGGGGGACAAATAAAATGGGACTCTTTACAAATAAAACATTACTAATAACTGGCGGCACGGGAAGCTTTGGCAACGCAGTGCTTAACAGATTTCTTAAGACCGACATTGGTGAGATAAGAATTTTCTCGCGCGATGAGAAGAAGCAAGACGATATGCGTCACGATTTTCAGGTCAGAATGCCCGAGGTGGCAGAGAAGATCAAGTTTTATATCGGCGATGTGCGCGATATTCAATCGGTCAGAAACGCTATGCACGGCGTTGATTACATATTCCACGCGGCAGCGCTCAAGCAGGTGCCCTCGTGTGAGTTCTTCCCGATAGAAGCGGTCAAGACCAATGTGCTGGGCACAGAAAACGTGCTTACTGCGGCTATTGAGGCGGGAGTTAAGAACGTAGTTTGCCTTTCTACTGACAAGGCGGCTTATCCCGTAAACGCGATGGGTACCAGTAAGGCTATGATGGAGAAGGTGATCGTCGCAAAGTCGAGAACGGTCAGCCCAGATAAGACCAAGATCTGCTGTACACGTTACGGAAACGTAATGTGCTCACGCGGCTCTGTAATTCCGCTTTGGATCGATCAGATCAGAGCTGGCGCGCCTATCACCATCACCGACCCCACGATGACGAGATTTATTATGTCGCTTGACGAGGCGGTCGATCTCGTGTTGTTCGCATTTGAGAACGGCGAGAGCGGTGACATTCTCGTTCAAAAAGCACCTGCTTGTACTATCAAGACGCAGGCAGAGGCAGTATGTGATCTCTTTAGCGGCGATAGGGAAAAGATCAAAATAATCGGTATCCGTCACGGAGAAAAGATGTACGAAACCTTGCTTACAAACGAGGAATGCGCTAACGCGATCGACATGGGTAACTTCTATCGAGTTCCTTGTGACAAGCGCGGACTAAACTACGACAAATACTTTAAAGAGGGCGATACCGAGAGAAATACCCTTACTGAATTCAATTCGCACAATACCGAGCTTCTTGACGTTGAGCAGGTCAAGGACAAGCTTTTCGCACTTGCATACATAAAAGAAGAAATTAGCAAAGGATAAAAAATAATGTTATCAAGCTTTAAATTGGGCATATTGACGCTGATCAATAATGCCTTAAAGGGCGAGCAAAATCTCTTACCCGAGGATTTTGACTACTCAAAGCTGTATAAATTTTCCGTAAGACAACAGATCATGCCGCTTATTTATTATGGCGGTTCAACAAATCCTGTGTTTGTTGCGAATGACATTGATGGAAAGCTTCGTTCTTCAACTATCTATGCGGCAGTAGTCAGTGAGCATCAGACACTTGAGGTCAATAAGGTCTGTGGCTTCTTTGATGAAAATGGCATCGACTATATGAGATTAAAGGGATTTGGAATCAAAAAGCTTTACCCGCGCGAGGAAATGCGAATTATGGGAGATGCTGACATACTCATACGTGAGAATCAAATGCCAATGATTGAACAGCTTATGGTCGATCTTGGTTATACACATGTTTTGACGAGCGACCATGAATGGACTTGGGTAAAGGGTTCCGTAAAGATTGAGCTTCACAAAAGGTTAGTCCCTACATATAGCAAGGACTTCTATTCTTATTTTGGCGATGGTTGGTTTCTTGCGAATAAAAAGGAAGAAAATCGATGCGAGTACTATATGAAGGCTGAGGATGAGTTTGTCTATTTGTTTACTCATTTTGCAAAGCACTACAGATATTCAGGTATCGGTATAAAGCATACGGTTGATCTTTATATGTTTATGAAGACCTATAAGGATCTTGATTACAAATATATGAGATCGTCGTTTAAGAGCTTGGGTTTGCTCAAGTTTTATGATAACATATGCAAAATGTTAGATGTTTGGTTTAATGGTGCAGAGTGTGACGAATTGTCTGAATTTCTCACCAACAAAATTTTTGCAAACGGCGCATACGGCACGCTGACGGCGACTTTGAAATCCGAGGCCGTAGTGCTTGCAAAGGGAACTAATGCAAAGGGTGCTAAACGCAAGAAGATGATTAGACTTATATTCCCAACCTACGAAAATATGTGTCCCACATATTCATGGATCAAGGGAAAACCGTGGCTCTTACCTTTGGCATGGATATATCGTTTTATTGTTGTACTGCTTTTTAAACGCGACAAGATCAAGGCATATAAAAAGGATATGAAAGTCATAAGCAAAGAAAATATAGACGCGTATCAAGCGGAGCTTAATTTTGTTGGATTAGACTTTAACTATGAGGTGTAAGATGAAAATACTTGTAACAGGAGCGTACGGCTTCGTCGGGAAAAATCTTTGCGCCGCTCTGAAAAACATCAGGGATGTCAAGGATAAGACGAGAGGCGTTGCAATTGAGGAAATATACGAGTACGATATAGACACTCCCGAAACGGTGCTTGACGAGGCGTGCGAGAATGCGGACTTCGTCTTTAATCTCGCAGGTGTCAACCGTCCGCAAAGCAGCGAGGAGTTCATGCAGGGCAATTTTGGCTTTGCAAGCCTTCTTCTCAATAAGCTGAAAGAGAAGAAAAACACTTGCCCCGTAATGCTTTCCTCGTCAATTCAGGCTACGCTTATCGGACGTTACGATAGCGACTACGGTCGCAGTAAAAAAGCGGGAGAGGAGCTGTTTTTCTCATACACGGAGGAAACCGGCGCAAAGGTGCTCGTCTACCGTTTCCCCAACCTTTTCGGCAAGTGGTGCAGACCGAACTACAATAGCGCGGTTGCAACATTCTGCAACAATATTGCCAACGATCTGCCTATAACAGTGAACGATCCCGCAGTTACACTTGAATTGCTCTATATCGACGATCTTATTGACGAGATGATCGCCGCGCTTGGGGGCAGAGAGCACCGTTGCGAGTTTGACGGCGTCAACACCGTGCTTTGCGAGGGCGGAAGATATTGCGCCGCGCCCGTGACGCATAAAGTTACGCTTGGAGAGATAGTTTCCTTGCTTGAAAGCTTCAGAGCGCAAACTGAAACGCTCGTCATGCCCGAAATTCCTGAAAACAGCTTTGCAAAGAAGCTTTATTCGACCTATTTGTCGTATCTTCCCAAGGAAAAGGTTGCTTTTCCTTTAAAGATGAATATTGACGCTCGCGGATCATTTACAGAGCTGCTCAAAACCGAAAAATGCGGTCAGTTCTCGGTGAATATCTCAAAGCCCGGCATCACGAAGGGTCAGCACTGGCATCATACAAAGTGGGAATTTTTCATCGTCGTAAGCGGACGCGGACTTATTCAGATGCGCAAAATAGGCTCTGACGAGGTACTCAATTTCGAGGTCAGCGGTGAGAAAATAGAGGCAATACATATGCTCCCCGGATATACGCATAACATAATAAATTTGTCGGATACCGACGATCTCGTGACGCTCATGTGGGCAAACGAGCAATTCGATCCGTCACATCCCGATACTTTTTTTGAGGTGGTAGAATGAACATTAAACTTGATTACTCAGACGTTTCCTTTAAGGACAACGGTAAGCTTAAGCTTCTCATAATCGTTGGCACGCGCCCCGAGATAATTCGTCTTGCGGCGGTAATTAACAAGTGCCGCAAATATTTCGATTGTGTTCTTGCGCACACGGGTCAGAACTATGACTACAACCTCAACGGCGTGTTTTTTAAAGACCTAAAGCTCGACGCCCCCGAGGTTTATATGGATGCCGTAGGCGACGACCTTGGCGCAACGGTCGGTAATATTATAAACTGCTCGTACAAGCTTATGGCGACGATAAAGCCTGACGCTCTGCTTATTCTCGGCGACACAAACTCTTGCCTTTCTGCAATTGCGGCAAAGAGATTGCATATTCCGATTTTCCACATGGAAGCAGGCAACAGATGCAAGGACGAGTGCTTGCCCGAGGAAACCAACCGCCGTATCGTCGATATAATCTCCGATGTCAATCTCGCGTATTCCGAGCACGCGCGCAAGTATCTCCACGAGTGCGGACTGCCCAAGGAGAGAGTTTACGTTACTGGCTCGCCTATGGCAGAGGTGCTCCGCGCAAATCTCGATGAGATAAAGGCAAGCGACATTCTCTCAAAGCTTGGACTTGAAAAGAAAAAGTACATACTCCTCTCGGCGCACAGAGAAGAGAATATCGACACCGAAAAGAACTTTTTGTCGCTCTTCGGTGCGATAAATAAGCTAGCAGAGAAGTACGATATGCCTATTTTGTACTCCTGTCACCCCAGAAGCAGAAACAGACTTGATGCAAGCGGATTTGTGCTTGACGGACGAGTTATCCGCCACGAGCCTCTTGGCTTCCACGATTACAATTGCTTGCAGATGAACGCTTTTGCCGTTGTGTCGGACAGCGGAACGCTTCCTGAGGAAAGTTCATTCTTTACGAGCATAGGCGAGCCTTTCCCCGCGGTCTGCATCCGCACATCGACCGAGCGCCCCGAGGCGCTTGACAAGGCGTGCTTCGTGCTTGCGGGAATTGATGAAAAGAGCCTTCTCCAAGCCGTCGATACCGCAGTTACGATGACCGAGCTCGGCGACCACGGAATTCCCGTGCCCGACTACGTCGAGGAGAACGTATCAACCAAGGTCGTAAAGATCATCCAATCCTACACCGGAGTGGTAAACAAAATGGTGTGGAGAAAGTTTTGATAATTGAAAAAGCTATCGCGTCAGGCGATAGCTTTTTGTTTTATGATAAAACATTTTACAACCTTTTATCATCTGTTTTTTTATCTCCCTTTAAGCTCTTGAAGGCGGTTGGCGGCATATTCTGCATCTAGATCGAATTCATATTTTTCTCCTGCGTTTTCTTAATAGTGTGCGTGTTTTACCGTGCGTTATACAGATATTGTCGCTAAAAACTTACATTTGAGCTTGAGATGTTGCGAAAAAGCGACATCTTATGCTTTACAACGCGGCAAAAATATGGTATGATTATATTGTCGACAAAAACACCGAAGGGTAAAAATGGTATACCAAATGAAAAATAACGAGAAATTAAATCGCATAAGACCGCTAAAAATCTGGGAGATACTCCAGCGAGAGACCGACGAGGATCATCCCATCGGAACAGAGGAGCTTCGCGCAAGGTTGCTTGAGTGCGGCATTGAGGCGCACAGAACGACGATATACGAGGACATCAGGCTGCTCAACGAGTGTGGCTACGAGGTAATGTCGCGTCGCGGAAGAAGTAACCAATACTACGTCGTGGACAGAAGCTTTTCAAATCCCGAGATACATATCCTCCTTGACGCCGTGCAGGCGGCAAGCTTTATTACCGAGAAGAAAACGGGAGAGCTTGTAGACAAGATCGCGCAGCTTGCGGGCAGTCAGAAGGGACTTGTACTCAAGAGCAATATCGTGCAGTTCAACACCGCAAAAAGCTCGAACGAGAGCATATATTACAATGTGAACGAGATTGTAAGCGCGATAACCAAGCATCAGAAGATAATATTTCTTTATTTTGATTACGACACGAATCACAACAGAGTTTACAGGCGCGACGGTCATCACTACGTAGTAAGTCCGTTTGCCACGGTCTTTGCCGATGGACACTATTATCTCGTCATATACGACAAGAGATACAACAAGATGACAAATTACCGTATCGACCGCATGGAGCGGGTTGAGATTATAGACGAGCTTGCCGACACACCGCCCGATGAGCTTACCTTTGATATTGCAAACTATAAAAAATCGCTCTTTGGTATGTTTGCAGGAAAGACGACAAAGGTATCAATCGAGGCAGATCATACGCTTGTAGACGCGGTTTTTGATCTTTTTGGAGAAAAAACAAAAATCCTTTCAAGTGGGGATAAGAGCATAAGATTTTCCGCCGACGTGCAGATAAGCCCGCTCTTTTTTGGTTGGTGCTGCTCATTCGGCGACAAGCTCCGCGTATTAGCGCCCGAATCGGTAAAGGAGGAGCTTAAAGAGTATACCGCGCTTGTTGGAGGGCAGTATTAGAATACAGGCACTTTGGCTTTTGTCAAGCAAAACGGCACCGTAACCGTTGGGATGATAGGCATACGTTGAATAAAAAAGAGAGGTTTCATAATGAAATGGTATGACGTAATACTTTGGCAACCGTATATTGATTATTTTGAGAGCGATCCCGATTTTGATATTGATTCAAATGATAATGACAGTATCTTCTCTCACTTCAGCGATACTGTAAGGGGATTGATATTTGCTTACGTAACAAGAGAACATCCTACCTCCAAAATGCCATTGGGTGCGTACGGTGAGGCGGGCTATCTCTCCTATATGCAGGCAGATGATTGCGATAAGGATTTCGAAAAAATATGGCAGTCAATACCGTGTGATGAGGGAAAAAGCAGATACGAGCTTGATCCCGAATTGTTATCTCCTCCGCAGCTTGCACTTTTGATCATTTATCCGTTTGCATCTCGCACGGATGAAAAGGTTGAGGTGGCTTTTGCAAAACGAGGGGACTTGAAGAGGTATATACTTAAACTCAAAGGAAAAGTAAAAAAATGATTCCGAGAATATACTACTACCGCGGCGACGGAAGTCTTTATAACGAGGATGAGCTGAGCCGCAAGACACTCCGAAATATAAACGGGATGCTTGTCAGATGCTTTATGCAGAACGGCAGCATACAAATAGGATATGCGGAGCCTTACAGAGCAAGTCTTGAATCGGGACGTGATTTTGAAAGCGAGCCGATGATGTATCTTTGGACTTGGGACAATATAGACGAGACCAGCCATACTCTGATCGGCGACGATATCACGAAATTCAGCCAGACGCACACACCTGTAAGAATAGACAGAATCGCGAGGATTGACGCGATACTGTACTCAAACCCGCGTTGGGGAGGGCGTCTTACAAACAGATTTTACGCGGGAGAAACCTAAGCTAACTATCAAAATGAGGGGAGGGCGGATATATGTCGAATTACAGTGAGCTTATCAAAAACTTTGAAAAGATAAGGGCTTACATGCGTGATTTTTACGTCTACGGCTTTAAAAAGCGTGACGATTACAGCGAAAAAAGCACAAAAAGCGCGCGATCCTACGACGACGAGCGCCGCAGAATTGAAAGCTGGCTTGGCGATCATATGAGCTTTGTGCGTACTCCCGAGGGTAAAAATGTTTTTATCTCGATCGACAGCCGCACCATAAGACATAATCCGTTTTTCAACGCTTGGAAAGCAAAGAGCTTTACCGACGGTGATATAACACTTCATTTTATTATTTTTGACATCCTTCACGAGCCTTCGATCAGCAGGACGGTAACCGAGATAATGCGCGAGATCGATGAGAAATATCTTTCGGGCTTTAATAAGCCGATGATGTTTGACGAGTCAACTATCCGTAAAAAGCTTAAGGAATATTGCGAGGCTGGAATAATCGAGTCGCAAAAGGAAGGTCGAAGGGTTTATTACCGCCGCGCAGAAAACACCGACGTGTCGGATCTTGAGGACCTTTTGCATTATTTCTCCGAGGCGGTGCCTTGCGGCGCTATCGGCTCCTTTCTGCTTGACAAGACCGAGTCTGATACCGATACGTTTACCTTCAAGCATCACTACATAACCGGCGCGATAGACAGCGGCGTTATGGCGGCGCTTTTCACCGCTATGAGAGAAAAGCGCGCGGTCACGGTGTCAAACCTCAGCCGCCGCCGCGATCTGCCTCGCCGTAACCGAATCATACCGCTCCGATTCTTTATCAGCGTTCAGAGCGGTAGGCAGCATCTGATTGCTTATCTTCCGGAATATAATCATTTTCAATCCTATCGCGTTGATTATCTTTCTCAGGTCAAGCTTGAGGATGTTACGCCGCGCTTTGACGAGCTGCGCTCCGAGCTTGACAGGATGCAGGGCAAGATGTGGGGTGTAAGCGTAAAACGTAACAAGTGGGGAGAGGATCGCCTTGAGCACGTTGAATTTACCGTGAAGGTAGATGACGGCGAGGACTTTATCGTCAAGCGCTTGTACAGAGAAAAGCGCGTGGGTGAGATCGAGATGATAGACGCGCATACGTATCGTTTTACCGCGGACGTCTATGATTCAAGCGAGATGGTTCCGTGGATCAGGAGCTTCATCTGCCGAATAACCGATATGAAGTTTTCAAACAGATCACAGGAGAACAAGTTCAAGGAGGATCTTGATGCTTTGTACTCCATGTACGGCGTAAGGGAGGAGGACGAGGCATGATATTCAGCGAGCTTTATTCCGCGTATTATAATACCGTGGCGGCTATTATTTCACGCATAATTGACGGAGAGCATTCCGAAAAGGAATTACAAATGATAGTTGCCGAGAGAGCGTTTGGCGAGAGCGTGCTGACAATTATCCCCTCGCTAAAAAACGAGAAATGGCAGCTTGTTCATCATGATATGACTACGTCACTTGAGCATAAGCCGACAATGCCCTTGACAACTCTGCAAAAGCAGTGGCTGAAGGCGATCTCGCTTGATCCGAGATTTAAGCTCTTTGACGTGAAATTTCCCGACCTTGAGGGCGTGGAGCCCCTCTTTACGTCCGAGGACTACCACGTATACGACAAATACAGCGACGGCGATCCCTTTGAGGATGAGGAGTATATAAGACAGTTTAAGGTGATCCTTGCGGCGATCAGACAGGGAACTCAGATAAAATTTGAGATGGTTAACCGCAACGGAAAAACCATGTATATCAGATGTCATCCGATTCGTCTTGAATATTCAGAAAAGGATGATAAGTTCAGACTTGTTACAGCCGGTTGGCGCGCGATATCAACGGTCAATCTCTCGAAGATAAGAGCCTGCGTTCATTACACGGGTCCAAGAGAGCTTGACGGTGAGGAGCGCGAGGCGATATACGACACGGTAACGGTTAGGGTGCTTGATGAGCGCAACGCGCTTGAGAGATTTATGCTCCATTTTGCTCATTTTGAAAAGCAAGCCGAAAAGCTTGATAAAAAGAACTATCTCGTGAGAATTAAATACGATCACAATGACGAGTCCGAAATGGTAATAAGAATTCTGTCCTTTGGACCTATGGTAGAGGTCTTGGGGACGGACTCGTTCAGAAATTTGATCATACAAAAGCTAAAAAAACAAAGAAACTGCGGACTCAAATAAGAGTTCGCAGCTTTTTTTCCGTGAAAAAGAGCTTTTAAGATGGTAAAATGTAGAAAAATTGGATTGCTACGGTGATCGCGTCTGATTTTTATCAAAAAACGGAGGTGATACATATATGAAGATTATTAAATCGGGTGATACCTACAATTTTTATGATGACAGTATAAAAATGTACGATAAGCTTCCGCCCGGAGCATATACTGTTGAGTACGATGAGAAGAGTAATTCCTGCTATCTTTGCGACCACGCAGAGATCGCTGTTACTGAAAAGCTATACGGTGTGCAGGATGAAAAAATCGAAAAGGTGCTTGACGCATTTGGAGAATTTGAGCGCAGTCTTGGAGTCTTACTCAGCGGAGACAAGGGAATTGGCAAGACGATGTTTGCAAAAAAGCTCTGTCAGAGAGCTTGCGAGGGAGGAATGCCGGTTATTCTCGTTGAGGACGATTATCCGCAGTTAGTAAGATTTCTTGAGAAAATTGATCAGGAGTGTGTCGTACTGTTTGACGAATTTGAAAAAACATTTTATGCGTGCAAGAACGGTTATTATGACGATGATGACGAAGAATGGGAGGAAACCCGCCAGGCAGGACTTTTAGGACTTTTTGACGGTACGTCTGGTGGCAAAAAGCTCTTCGTCGTCACCTGTAACGATCTCGAAAGACTTGATCAGTACTTGATCAACCGTCCGGGAAGATTTCATTATCATTTCGTATTCGAATATCCGACAGAGGCGGAGATAGAGGAATATCTGACGGATAAGATCAAGGAAAAATATCGCAGTGAAATTCCAAAGGTTATATCATTTTCAAAGAGAGTGCCGCTCAATTATGATTGCCTCAGAGCAATTGTATTTGAGATCAACAGAAGGGCTAAATTTGAGGATATTATTTCCGACCTTAATATTTTAAATATTGAAAAGCTTGAATATGACGTAACACTTCACTTTGAGAACGGCAAAAGACTTCATAATAAGAGGTATGTGATCGATCTTTATGACGAAAATAATCCGTTTGGCTGGGTTCCGTTATATAACGAGTCAGGTCATCAGATAGTAGAGGTAAAATTTAATAAATCAAAAATCACATACGACATCAATAACGACGTAATAGCAATTATGGCATCGGGATTTAAATTGGATTTTGATGACTTCGATGAGGATGAAAGAGAGGTGGCGACATACAGAAGGCTTAAGCCTACCCGTATAACGTTTGAAAGAAGTAAGTCGAAAAATCTTCACTATTTTGGATAAAAGACTGTTTTCGCAGCTTTTTTTCCGTGAAAAATGCGGAAAAAGGTGGTAAAATGAGGTCATGAAAGGCGCAGACAGCAAGAAGTTTACGATAGACATCGGAGTTAGATTCCGCAAGTCGTCGGGTTCATAGCCCGGAGGTTAGTAAAAAAATGCGCCTTGAGTCATTCTTGTTGCAATCGAAGCGAATGGGAATTAGAGTGTTAGGCATTGTGACCTTTCTTGACAATTTGATTTGTGTCGTTGCAACAAGAATAAAGATGCCGACAGCAATATTTACATATCCATTTCTCCCATAGGGAGAGCTGCCCGTTAAGCAGAAGACGAGCGGAGTGAAAGGCCCGCATGGTGTAAACGGCATCTTGTAATATAAAGGCGCGTACTGCAATTCAAAGGTCGGCAAAAGTCTTCTAAGCTTTATAGCCATGCGCATTTGCGCACATATACCGCGCCTTGCTTACGAGTATAAGCGCGTTCGCGATATACTATATAAAGATACGAACAGCAAACAAAAGCCATGACATTTTTGAAAAATGATATAAGCGAAGGCGAGGGTTCCTGTCTTGAAAACAGGCCAACCTTAGCCGAGGAACTTAAAAAATCGTATCTTGAAAATACACCGTTATAATTTTTAGACGAGGGTGCTGAACATTCACTGACGGTGTATGACACCGTTATATTCCCCAGCCTCGCTTGCTGGGCAATCACTGGCGGTGTAACACCGCTATATTATCCCGTCTTGCTAACGGGACTATCACTGGCGGTGTATTTCTAAAGACGCATACAGCAAACGGACTTGTCAGGTAAGTTCTGACCCGCGCCGCATGGCTGCGAAATTCATGAAAATGCGTCTTGAGCATCGCAGATATGCAGACGAATGTTGCCGTTGTTAGCATATCTGCGGTGCAACCAAATAATTTGTCATAAAGATGCACACAAACAGCAATAAAACCTGCTCTTTAGTCCCTTGAGGGACGCTTGCTTTCGGGGCAAGAGGCGCGGAGTGAAATTCTCCGTATGAGCTATGATGCATCTTGTTATAAAAGGCGCAGACAGCAATGTAATAAGCTGACGAACGGGGAGGAGCAATCCGACACTGATCGATGAAAAAATGCGCCTTGTTATATGGAGGGCAGTTTCTGCGAGAATGCAAGAGTAGATCTCTTGAGGGGAGGTTCACGGCCTCCGCCCTCCACACAAAAAGGCACCAACAGCAATTGTTGAATAGCTTAGTTGGTTAAAGCAGAGGACTGAAAATCCTCGTACGCGAGTTCGACTCTTGCATCAAACGGTGCCTTGTATTAAAGAAAAATTTATCACGAAAAGGAGTGAGCTTAATGTTAGAATATTTGAAGAATGAAGCAAACAAGACTTATACCGAAAACGGTGCGGCAACCTATGCCACCACGAATTCAGATTGTCTTGATCTCTTTGCAACTATCGGCGCTTTGCGCAGAGAAAGCGAGAGCGAGATAATTACACGTTTTATCCGCGCATACAGCGAAAACAGAGATATAGCAATGAAGCTCCTCTTTTTCGCAAGAGATATCCGCGGCGGACTTGGCGAGCGCCGTGTTTTCAAGGTAATTCTCGGCTGGCTCGCGGAAAATGAGCCTGCAACTCTTCGCAAGAATATTGAATTCGTTGCAGAATACGGTCGCTTTGACGATCTTCTCGTGCTTATGAATACCCCCTGCGAGAAGGATATGCTTGAGGTTTTACATAAGCAGTTTTTGAGTGACGTAAAGGCACTCAAGGAGGGAGGCGAGGTCTCGCTTCTCGCAAAGTGGTTGCCCTCGGTAAATGCGTCGAACAAGGAAACGGTTTTGTGTGCGAAAAGAATTGCAAAATACTTTGGCATGAACGACGCAAGCTATCGCAAGGCTCTCGTTGCTCTCCGCGCGCATATTCGCATCATCGAAAACAATTTGCGCGAGAAGGATTATACCTTTGACTACTCAAAGCAGCCCTCAAAGGCTATGTATAAATACCGCAAGGCGTTTATCCGCAACGACGGAGAGAGATACGGCGAGTTTATAAGTAAAGTGTCAAGCGGAGAGGTAAATCTTAATGCAAAAACACTGATGCCCTACGAAATAATTACCCCCTTTTTCAACGGTGGTGTCAGTGACGAGGAAAGAGCCGCGATCAATGCTACCTGGCTTTCTCAGGAGGACTTCGGTAACAACGAAAATGCGATTGCTGTAATAGATGGCTCGGGATCAATGTACGGCTGGGGAAATCCCAAGCCCATTACGGTTGCCCTCTCGCTCGGTATCTATTTTGCCGAGAGGAATACGGGTGCGTTCAAAAATCACTTTATCACCTTCTCAACCAACCCTAAGCTTGTTGAGATAAAGGGTGAGGATATTCTTGATAAGGCTCGTTACTGCAGTAGCTTTAACGAGATCGCTAATACCAATATCCAAAAGGTGTTTGAGCTGATTCTTAATACGGCAAAGAAAAATCACGTGCCTCAGGATGAGCTTCCTCAAAAGATCTATATCATCTCGGATATGGAATTTGACTATTGCACAAACGATGCATCCTTGACCAATTTTGAGTATGCGAAGAAGCTCTTTGAGAACGCAGGCTACAAATTACCCGACATCGTTTTCTGGAACGTGGCGAGTCGCAACCGTCAACAGCCCGTCACCAAGAACGAGCAGGGAGTAGCTCTCGTTTCGGGATTTACGCCCAGACTCTTTTCAATGGTAGCGGGTGGCAAACTGAATCCTTACGCATTTATGCTTGAGGTGGTAGAGAGCGAGAGATACGCTAAAATTGTAGCATAAATATTTTAAGGGGGCATGATGCCCCCTTTGTTTTTTGAAAGGAGAATGAAATGGAATTAAAAATTAACGACGGTTTGTATGCGCTATGCGCGAGAACTGATATTTACATTCAAGAAATAGAAGAATATATTGAGATGCACAAGATAAGTCCTGATGAAATATCATATACTGCCACAATGCTCGTTGAAAGATACCAATTTGAAATACAGGATTTCATATTGGAACACGAAAGAAAGCCACTTTCACACGAGCTTGTATGCTCTAATTGGATAGAGCTGTTTGACCTCTTTATTTCAAAAGGACTTAATCCCAATCTTGTTATAAGTGATAGAGAGGGATCGTGGTATAATATTATGGATGCGCTTTTCAGTGTGCGAAACGGGGAAATTTCGCTACCAATACTGAAGAAATTGCTGGAGATTGGCGGAAATCCCAATTTAATGCTTTATGATGAAACGTTATTTGATAGAGTAGATTTTGAAATTGTTTTTGGCGCTGTTGAGCAGGAAGATAGAGAATTTTATGATATTTGGGTCAAATTCTGGCTTTTACTTATGGGTTACGGCGGTAGATTAAGCAATGGACATGATGCATTGAAATTAAAAAACGGAAACTCATATGAAATATTTAAGAATTATGAACGCCTATCGTTCAATCTTGAATTCACAAATGAAGATTGGTATATGCATATTTTTTTAAAGGATAGTGGAGAAGAGATCGCATTTTTATAAGCGGATTAAATATTATGCAGAAAAGGTCAGGGATTTCCTGACCTTTTGTATGAATAAATCACTTTATAAACTGCTGGATATATTGTTGACATTTATTGATAAAAATGATATGCTTATATTACGTAAGTGTAAAAAGGGAGTTTGCAAAATGACAAAAATTTATAACAAGCTTGTCCGTGACAGAATACCTGAAATAATTGAAGCATCGGGCGCAAAATGTAATACAAAAATTCTGTCCCATGAGGAATATATCAAAATGATCGACGCAAAGCTCGACGAGGAGCTTGCCGAATACCATGCCGATCAAAATATCGAGGAGCTTGCCGATCTTCTGGAGCTTATCCGCGCCGCCGCCATCGCTCGTGGATATACTCTTGAAGAGCTTGAATCTGTCAGAGTAGAGAAAGCGAAAAAACGCGGAGCGTTCAATGATAAAATATTTTTGATTGAGGTTGAGGAATAGTTTGATTATATAGCCGAACTAATTATTTTCTAAAATTCAATACCGTGCCTGCATAACGTCGCAGGCATCATATTATGCAGAAAAGGTCAGGAATTTCCTGACCTTTTC
Source organism: Clostridia bacterium (assembly GCA_017504625.1). Classification (GTDB taxonomy): domain Bacteria; phylum Bacillota; class Clostridia; order Oscillospirales; family CAG-272; genus SVTX01. The sequence goes on from JAFVQU010000011.1 coordinate 104,876, forward strand.
TGTTATTTCGGTAATTAAGAATTTGATATTGAAATTGGGGCGTCTATTGTTATGTGAAATACGTGCTTTGATGCTCTTTTTTGAAGTGTGTAGGCGATAATCCGATTTTGGATTTGAAAACTGACGTTAGATATTGCTGATTTCTAAATCCGCAACGCTCTGCAATATCTGAAAGGCTGAGGTCAGCGGTTATCAGTAGGTTTTTTGCTATATTTATCCTATGCTCAACAAGATAATCGTGAGGAGTTATACCGCACACCTCGGTAAAGATGGAGTGGAAGTAGTTTGGACTTAGATTCACGTCCTTAGCTATATCAGAGAGCTTTATCTGCTCGCAAAAATGCTCTTTTATATAGCTTTGTGACTGCATAACGATTCGACGCTTGTAGGAGCTTGCTTTTTGAGCACTGTTCGCCTCCTCAAGTATCAAGGAAATATACGTCAGCAGCTTACCCTGCAATAAAATCTCGTTGCGCTCTGCATACGTATGGAGCATTATGATTTCATCAAGGAGTGCCAGTGCCTCAAATGAGCGATATACGCGGAAATACTTCGGTGCCGCTTTAAGCATATCGGCAAGCTTACCCTCGGCGTTAAATTTAACAAATTTTGTTTTAAAGGGAAGCTCACTGTTTCGCACGTCACCGGGCGAGCAAATATGCACGTAATTTTTCTTGACGTGATAGATATTATCGTTGAGGAAAATGTTATTTCCTTCTTCAAGGAAGTATTCTATTTCAAAGGTAGTGCAGGTGCGCTTAGGTGTCATTTTAATTGGCCCGAACGAGTTGCTGTCGAAATATCCGCAGACAAGTCTTGACGGGAGTGTGAATTGATTTGACATGTTAACTCCACAATCGTAAGATTTTATAAAAATACAGTTCCTTTTTGTATTGAAAATGTTAATGTAAGTATCTATAATTAAAGTATAACACTATATCTATCAAAAGTCAAGTGAAAGGAAGAATTATTATGAATCAATTAAAAGCAACAGTTACGGTTGAAAAGCTTATTTTGCCGACTTATCTTGAGCCTGCGGCAGAAGAGCTTCCCATGTTTGCAGAAAACAGAGTTCACCAGCGTTCAAGCGGCGATCCCTATCCTAACAAAATCGTTTCCGCAGTTGACCGCGTAAATCGCGTTGACAAGGAGTACACTATCGTAGTTCTTGAGAACGATTACGTAAGAATTGAGGTTCTCCCCGAGATAGGCGGCAGAGTATACAGCGCACTCGATAAGACCACGGGATACGATTTCTTCTACAAGCAGCACGTTATCAAGCCCGCGCTTATCGGCGTGCTTGGCTCCTGGGTTTCAGGCGGCGTTGAGTTCAACTGGCCATTCCACCACCGCGCATCCGGCTACATGCCCTGTGACTACGCCGTTGAGGAATATCCCGACGGAAGTGTTGCATGCCATCTTTCTGAGCATGATCCCATTGACAGAATGAAGGGAATGGTAAGCATCGTGCTTAAGCCTGACGCGAAGTATTTTGAAACCAGAATGCGCCTCTACAACCGTACCGATACAAGACACTCGTTCTTGTGGTGGGAAAATGCGGCAGTTCCGGTTGACGAGAACTACCAGATCTTCTTCCCTCAGGACGTAACGTACGTTAACTTCCACTACCTCAAGTCGCGCATAACATTCCCCGTAGCCGCTAACGGCGTGTTCAACGGTATTCCAATGCAGGAGGCAAGAGATATCTCCTGGCACAAGAATACTAAGGAGGCGACATCTTACTTTGCAACCGCATCTGACTACGACTTCTTCGGTGGCTACGACCACGCAAAGAAGTGCGGTGTAGTACATATCGGTGACCACCACATCTCTCCCGGTAAGAAGATGTTTACCTGGGCATATAACCAGCTTTCAAAGTCTTGGGAAAATGCGCTTACCGATACTGACGGTCAGTATGCAGAGCTTATGGCAGGTTCTTATTCCGATAACCAGCCTAACTTCTCTTGGCTCGCTCCTTATGAGACCAAGGAGTTCTCTCAGTACTGGTATCCTATCTCCGAGATCGGTGTTCCTACCTTTGCTAACCTCGATTGCGCGCTTCGCATTGATCATGAGGCAGGCAAACTTCTCGTTCAGCCTTGTAGCGTATACGAGAATGCACAGGTAAAGGTTTACGATAACAATAACGTTTACCTCTGCGAAACGGTTACTCTTACTCCCGATAAGTGCGTTTCCTTCGAGCTTGCAAATCTTCCCGAGTATGTTTCCGTTGTGGTTGTTGCAGCTAACGGTAAGACCGTTGCTAAGTATACAGAGCAGAAGTTTGACGAGCATAATATGCCCGAGCCCATCACCGATATGCCCGTTGCAGAGAACATGAACTCCGCACAGGATCTTTACATTGCAGGCGTTCACGTAGATCAGTACAGAGATCCCGCTGTAAAGCCCGACGCATATTGGAGAAGAGCACTTCAGCGCGACAGACGTCATATTCCTTCGCTTATTGCTATGGCTTCCTACGAGCTTTCGAACGCAAGATTTGACGAGGCAAAGAAGTACGCAGAAAGAGCAATCGCAGAGCTTACCACGTACAACACCCGCACCGAGAGCGGCGAGGCATACTATGTTTACGCGCAGATCCTCGAGGCTTGCGGCGAATTCAAGAAGGCATACGACTTCTACTATAAGGCAGCATACGCTGCAGACGCTATTGCAAAGGCAATGACAAGAATTGCACTTCTTGACATCAGACTTTGTGATTACGTTGAGGCTGAAAGACACGCAAACTGGGCACTTGACTACGGCAGAAACAACTCGCTTGCAACCGCGGCTCTTATCATTGCTCTTAAGGAGCAGGGTAGAGCTGACGAGGCGGATAAGATTGCAAAGGCACAGCTTGCCGAGGACACTCTCGATCACCTTACTCGTTACATCAGCGGTTGTGAGGACTTCTACGGTGTTCTTTGGAGCGATCCTGCCGAGACCTGCCTTGACCTTGCAAGCGACCTTGACATTATGGGCAGATACGAAGATGCTCTCGCGCTTCTCGAGGGACTCTGTTCCGCTTGCCCCGATAGCCGCATAAAGATGGTTTACTACGCACTCGCTCACTTTGCACAGAAGTGCGGTAAGGATAACGCAAAGTACCTCGCTGAAGCAGTAAATGCTCCCGTTGGTAAGGCATATCCCTCTCGTCTTTTCGAGATGCAGATTCTTGAGGCGCAGGATAGCGCAGATGCAAAGCTTATGCTTGGTTGCATCCTCTACCACAAGCGTCAGTATGAAAAGGCAGCGGCTCTCTTTGAGGCATGCCCCGATTCCTATATCGCAAAGCGTAACCTCGCTGTTGCATATTATAGCCACTTGGGCCGCCACGAAGAAGCAAAGGCTCTTATGCTCTCCCTCGTAGCAGAAAGACCCAATGACGGCGAGCTTCTTTACGAAACCGTTGTTCTTCTTAATAAGATGGGCTGTCCCGCAAGCGAAAAGATCGACCTTATCCTTGCTAACAACGGAAAGCGTGAGGACATTCGCGTTGAGCTTGCAAAGGCATACAACCAGAACGGTCAGTATGATGAGGCAATAAACACACTTATGGAAAATGACTTCGTTCCTTGTGAGGGCGGTGAGCACGCGATCGCTGACCAGTATATGTACGCATATCTCTGCAAGGGAATTAACGAAATGAAGGCTGGCAACTTTGAGGCGGCTCTTGAGCTTCTTATATTTGGTCAGGTTCTTCCTCAGAGCCTTGGCGCTGGTATCTGGAACCACTGCAAGTATATTCCTATGCGCTACCGCGCGGCACTTTGCCTTGAGGCACTTGGCAGACAGGCAGAGGCAGAGGAGATCTATCGTTACATCGCAACAACCGAGATCGAGTACTTCTCCAACATGCACCTCCCCGAGCTTCCTTACTATCAGGCACTTTCCTACGACAGACTTGGAGAGAGCTTCAAGGCACGTAGCCTTATCACCAAGTACAGAAGAGCTTGGAGCACGTTTGAGGACGTTGTTGACAACGGCTTCTTCGCAACCACCCCCTTCTTCATGCCCTTCATTGAAGAGCCCAAGAAGCTTCGTCGTGCAAAGGCGCTCTACTTCAACGGTCTTATCGATCGTTACCTTGGTCTTGATGCTGAGGCAGACAAGAATATGGCAGAGAGCTTCAGCCTTAACAACGACAACCTCTTTGCAAAGATAATGTAATCGGGCAAGTCCCATTTTACCGATAATATTTATGTCTACGCGGGAGCTTCAGTTTTCTGGAGCTTCCGCACAGCGACAGAATGGAGATCATTATGGAAAGATTAAAGAGAATAGGAAAGCTTGAGCCTCGTCATTCGCTTGACGTAAAGGAGTCCCCTATGGGACTTGGCATGGAAAAGCTTGACCGCGATGCTTTCGATCCCGAAAAGGTATATGATAAGGTAGCCGCACTTGGCGTAAAGTGGATAAGAATCCAGTCGGGTTGGCAAAAGACTGAGAGGGAAGAGGGAGTTTACGATTTTGCTTGGCTTGACAGTCAGGTAGATAATCTTATCTCTCGAGGACTTACTCCTTGGCTTTGCCTTTGCTACGGAAACACTCTTTACGATGACGTTGCAAAGCAGTATTTCGGCTCGGTCGGTTGTCCCCCTATAAGAGATGAGCGCGCGTACAATGCGTGGCTTAAATACGTTGGCGAAACAGTAAAGCATTTCGCCGGCAGAATTCAGTATTACGAGGTTTGGAACGAGCCTGAGGGAACCTGGACCTGGCGTCCCGGTCCAAACGCCAACGAATATGCGGAGTTTTGCATAAAGACCGGAAAGGTCATCAAGGAAAGCGATGCAAACGCAAAGGTGATGGTCGGCTCGCACTATCAGGACTCGCTTGTGGTATTCAACAATGAGTTTGCGGCAGGCATGCTTGAGTATGCAGATGCCGTGACCTATCACACCTATCATTATGACGAAACTATGTCTATGCAGAGAGCGTTGGCGCTCAAGGCACTAACAAAGCACTATGGCAAGGACATCGAGGTAGTTCAGGGTGAGATGGGCTCGCAGTCCAAGAGCGGCGGAAACGGTGCTCTTAATTGGATCAGAACAAATCAGGATATGCAGACGAAGTATCTTCTTCGCCACGTCGTGGCAGAGGTAATGTCGGGTGTCAAGTTCACCTCGTATTTCTCCTGCGTTGATATGGCAGAGAATCTTGATGCAAAGGCGGGCGGCCCTATTACCACTTGCGGATATTTCGGCCTGCTCGGCGCGGAATTTGACCGTAATACAGGCACGCTTGTAGGCGACTATTACGAGAAGCCCTCGTATTACGCATTCCAGAATCTTTGCAAGCTCTTTGACGAAAAGATAACTCCCGAATATATTCCTGTTATTTTCTCTCCTCGTGGCTCACTCCGAATCAACGGTGCGGACTGTGCTACCAGAGATATTATCTGGGGCGGACTTTCCAAGGCGAACGGCGGCAAGGCGTTTGCATACTGGAATTCTACAAACATGATCACCTGTCAGGGCTTTGACGGCACCGTAACCTTTGAGATTTCGGGCGTTTCGGGTCCTGTAAGACTGATAGATCCTATGGACGGCTCGATCTATGAGCTTGGTCACGACATTATGAAGGATGCAGGAAACGGACTTTATCTGTTCGAAAATATTCCTTGTAAGGATTATCCTCTTATCCTTACCTTTGGAGAATTCTGATCTTTTTGTAAAGGAGAATTCGCATGAAAATAAATTACGGCATTAAATGTGGCGCAGTTCTTCAAAGAAATGAAAACAATCTTTGTAAGTGTATCTTTGGAGCGGACACTGTTGGTGAGATCAAGTCTTCACTTGGTAACATAGTGAAAACTGATGATGGGGCTTATCTTCTTACGGATATTCCTACGGGTGGTCCTTATGATGTAACCCTGTCTGATAATGAGGGGAGTGTAACGCTTTCCAATATCTATGTCGGCGATCTCTGGCTTTTGGCAGGACAGTCGAATATGGAGGGCTCGGGCAAGTGGAGAGAAAAATATCAAAAATATGATGCTGATCCCTCGCCCACAGTTCGCGCATACTATATGAACGAGTCTTGGGGCGCGGCAAAGAGCCAGCTTCATCAGCTTTGGGAGTCGCATGATCCTCAAATTTCGGTAAGCTTCAGAAATGATCGCAAAAACTCGCGCTGGGGGGCAGAATACCCCGAGATTCAGAACAACGGCGTAGGTCCCGGACTCTTTTTTGCTCTTGAAATGCAAAAGAGAATGGGCGGTGTGCCGCAGGGCGTTATTCCTTGCGGAGTTGGCGGCTCGGGTCTTTGGCAGTGGAATCCCGAGGGAGAAAATAACCTTTATAGCGCGGCAGTGCGCCGCTTCCGCGAATGCGGAGGAAATGTAAGGGGAATCTTCTGGCATCAGGGCGAGGCACAGGCTATGGGATGCGCATTCCCGACCTTTATCTTTGAGATGGAGCGTCTTATCTCGGGCATGCGCCGAGATTTTGGCGCAAATATCCCGATAGTGCAGGTACAGCTTAATAAGTACGTTGCCGCAAGTCCCGCGACCGATCAGTCGTGGAATATAATTCGCGAAATGCAGAGAACGCTTGGCGAGAGAATAGAAAACCTTGCAACCGTTTACTCTCTTGACCTTGATATAGACGACCTTGTGCATCTTGCAAGCGAGGGACACGAAATACTCGGCGCACGCGCGGCAGAGGCTATGTGTGTTCTTATAGGTGAAGGTGGAGAGCCCTCACCCGAGTTCGATTCCTTTGAGGTAATACAGGACGACTACGTGCCTTTCTTTGCTAACGTTCGTGTTAACTTTAAGAATATCGTTGGCGAATTGTGTGCCGAGGGAGTTCCGTCGGGATTCTACATTCTTGACGGCGAAAGTGGCTCGCCGCTCCGCGCTATTTCAAGAACCTGTCTTGAGGGCAATTCGGTGCGCGTTAAGGTCGAGTTTGACATAGACAAGCTTGGAGAATATTACGTCGGATATGGCTACGGCAACAACTTCTATTGCAATATCACGGATAGCGCAAAGAGAAGCATACCCGGATTCGGCCCGCTTAAAATAAACGACTATCTGAAAAAGGAGAGTAACTGATGGAAAAGATTTATCAAAAGGGAATAAAGCTTGAGAGTAACACCTATTACAAGGCAGACGCTCCTCGCTACGATATTTACCCCGAGAATTGCGTTTACACCAACGATAATATGTACTTCTCGTACACCAAGGCAGAGGTAAAGGATATGCCCGTGGCATTCTTCCTTAAGGATCTTGAGAACGTTACTCTTGATTTCTGCGGTGCAACTATCGTTTTGCACGGCAAGATCACCCCTTATATAATTGACAATTGCAAGAACATCAAGCTTAAGAACTTCAAACTTGACTACGACCGTCCCTTCTACACGCAGGCACACGTGCTTGAGTGTGACTCAAGGCACATGAAGGTTCGCATCGACGACGGTTTCAGATACAGAGTTGAGAACGGATATCTTTACGCGGTAAGCGATACGTGGGAGAAGAACCTTAACTTCAATGACTGCCTGCTCTGGCTCTTTGACAGAACGGGTGAAAAGGAATATCCTATTATCCTTAGCCTTTTCGGCCCCGAAATATTCCCTTGGGAAAATCCCCCTATGCCTATCGGTCAGATCCTCGTTGAAGAGGACGGCGATTGCCTTATCTTCAAGGGCAACTTCCCTGAGAGCTGGGACGTAAACAACGGCAACAACAGTCTTGTATTTACCCATGAGGCACGCGATAAGTGCTCTGTAATTGCGGTTAATTCCGAGGATATTTACTTCGAGGATTTCATTCTTATTCACGGCGCGGCATACGCGATCATGGGTATGAACTGCAAGTATATGTACTTTGATAATTTCAGTATGTATATGAATTACGAGGGCAACGGCAGACTTGTTACAAACAACGCCGATGGCATTCACTTCTTCAACTGTAAGGGTGAATTCGTATTCAAGAATTCCTATATGGAGGGTCTTCTCGACGATACCGTTAATATTCATAATAACTATCTCAATATTGCAGATGTTGACGGTGACAAGCTTACCTGCCGTTTCGTAGGCAAGGCAGTGCAGATCGAGTGTCCTGTATTTGCGGAGGGCGACAAGATCGCTATCTACCGTGGCAGAACGCAGGAGAAGAAGGGCGAGTACACCATTAAGAACGTGCATCTTGACTTTGAAAACGACCAGTTTGTGTTTACACTCGACCGCGAGATAGATGGCGGAATAGTTGCAAACGACGTTATCGAAAATCTCTCGGGTCATCCCAATATCTTAATTGAGAATTGCGAGTTCGGTCGCTTCCGCGGAACTATGCGTTTGCAGAGCCGCGATAAGACTATCGTGAGAAACTGTAAATTTAACAATAAGAGCGAGTCTATCATCTTTACCGGTGACACTACCTATTGGTATGAGTCCGGCCCTGTAAACGACTTCCTTATTGAAAACTGCAGCTTCCCCTACACACATTGTGGCGCAAGAATCAGATTCTTTGGTGAGGTTGAGTATACCGAGGCAGAGAAGTACTACCACAGAAACGTAACTGTTAGAAATTGCTATTTCGACCAGGGCTGGGTAGCTACTCTTAACCACGTTGATAATTTCGTGTTTGAAAACAATATCTCAAACGGCAAAATGATGATCAGCGCAAATGCCTGCGGTGAGCTTAAGATCGACAAGGACGTTCATCTTCACAGATCGTGATCTACCAATAATTTATAAACTCAAAACAAGAAAAGGTCAGGAATTTCCTGACCTTTTTCGTTTTAAATAGTTTAAGATAAGTGGCTTTGAATAGTGAATTTTAGAAGCGCATAATCGTTATTCTTTATCTTACTCCTTACTTGAATTTGTTAAATAAGCTTTTTGCAGATCACTTGGAGTTTGATTGCTTAGAGCTTTAAAAATTCTATTGAAGTTCCTGATGCTTCCGAAACCGCACTCGCTTGCAATTGAAGACATTGAGTTTGAGGTGTCTTTTAACAGCCTGCACGCGTATTCAAACCGGAAGAGGTTTATTATTTTTTTGAAGTTCATATTAAAGCACTTGTTAAACAACGTTGAAAAATAGTGATATTCATAATTCAAGCTTTTTGCTACCATCGTCATAGTTATTTCGGTGTTGATATGGTCGGAAATGTAGTTTATAACTTCCTTTATAAATTTGACGTCTTGGTCGGCGTGTATTACGGTTGCGTTGCTTAAAAGCTCTGAACAGACGATGTTCAATCCGGCAATTCTTAAATATCTATCAATTGGCTTTTCGTGAAAAAGCAATGTCCTTAATATTTCTTCCGATTGAACAGAGCAGGTAAACTTTGAAAACTGTTCGTTCTTATGTTCATTTGCAAAGGTTGGTATAAAATCCTCGCTGAAAACACCGACCCATATTTTAGAGTGGCTGTCAACCACAAAGGAGTGCGGGCAATACGGAGGGATTAATATCATTTCTGATTGAGCAAGTGTCACGGTTTGAGTGTTAACCTTAACGTCTATTGCCCCTGACATCGTATAAATTAACTCATAATTGGCATGAAAGTGCAGTGAATATTTTGTATCGCAATAAATAAAGGCATTGTTGTTGTAATTCCCGAGGGAATTACTTGGCTGATGATATAACATAAAATCTCCTAAAATCTTAACTTTTGTCTATAATTATATAATATATTTCTTGAATTGTCAATAGTGGTATGCTACAATTTAGGTATGGAAGGCATAGTTTTTTCAATTGAAGAATTTTCTGTTTATGACGGCCCCGGTATACGTTCCACAGTTTTTTTAAAGGGATGTCCAATGGCGTGCGAATGGTGCCATAATCCTGAGGGACAAAGCTTTGATGCGATGAATTTTGACGGCAGAACGATCGGCAAAAAGTATTCTGCAAGTGAGCTTTGTTCAAATTTGTTAAAGAACGCGGACGTATTTAGCTTTAGTGGCGGAGGCGTCACATTTTCGGGCGGAGAGCCCCTTGCTCAAAGTGATTTTTTGATCGAGTGCTTGCAAGCATTAAGCGGAAAGGTGAATAGGGCAGTTCAAACGTCAGGCTTTGCAAGTGAAAAGGTATTTTCGTCTGTTTTAAGGCATTGTGATTACGTGCTTTATGATCTGAAATTAATTGATGATGATTTGCATCAAAAACACGTCGGCGTATCGAACAAAACAATCTTAAAAAATTATAACACGCTTGCAAATAGCGGAGTGGATTTTATAACGAGAGTACCGCTTATTCCGACTGTTACCGATACGGTGGAAAATCTGACCCGAATTGCTGAATTAATGATTCAAAATAACGTAAGGAAGGTCGAGCTTTTGCCGTACAACAAAATGGCGGGGGGAAAATATAGGCTGGTGGGTAAAAACTATTCGCCGAGCTTTGACGAGAATGTGGAGCCCAACCCCAGAATTGAGATATTTGAGAAGCATGGCATAGCCGTAAAAATTTTATAAGGGGTGTTTATATGACTGACAAGGTAAAATTATTATTAAATGACTTGAATTCCAGAAACTATCGAAGCGCAAGAACGCCATGCGACGTTATTCCCGAAACATTTGAGGAAAGGGTAATTAAAGATGTACCTTTGCTTTTCGAGAACGATGATTTTGGGTTTAATCGCGGTCTGAAGATCAAATTAAAAAGCGGCCCCGGTAACGTTAGCCCTGACTATTATTCGGTTTTGAATAAAGGCTTTGATTTGATTATTAAAAACATCGAAACCGCTATTCAAAATGAAAATGATAACGAAAAAATCGAGTACGGCAAGGTAACTATCGACAAATTGTCCGTTTGCATACAAAAGTGTGATGAGTATCGCGAATATGCAAAAAGCAAAGGCAATAAAAAGCTTTATGAGGCTTTAAAGCGTATCCCGAGAAAACCTGCTGAAAATTTATATGAAGCGTTAGTTTTTATTAAGCTTTGCATATATTTTCTTCGTTGGCAAGGCTTTGACCATTTGGGTTTCGGTAGGTTTGATAAGGGACTTTATCCGTTTTATTTGAAAGAGAAGCAAAACGGTGTCAGCGACAAGCAGATATTGTCTTTGATAGAGGAGTTCTTTATTTCTATCAATCGCGATACCGATTTGTACGCAGGTGTTCAAATGGGTGACAACGGTCAGTCAATGGTCTTGGGCGGAGTTGACGAAAACGGAAAAACCGATTACAACGAGCTTAGCAGTATTTGCCTGGACGCTTCCTGTGAGCTTTCACTTATTGACCCTAAGATAAATCATAGAGTAAACAAGAACACTCCAATCGAGATTTATGAAAAAGCAACCCTTTTAACAAAGAGAGGCTTGGGATTCCCTCAGTATTGTAACGATGACGTTGTAATAAAGGGACTTGTTAACCTTGGCTACGATAAAAAGGATGCGGTGAATTACAGCGTTGCGGCTTGCTGGGAATTCCTCATTCCGGGATTAAGCGCAGAAGCTCCTAACATAAGCACGTTCAGTTTCCCGCTGATCATAAACAACGCAGTTCATAAGTATTTGCTGACGGAGGATTCCTTTGACGGATTTATGCTCAAGGTCAAGAGATCAAATTCGAGTGCGAAAGAATAAGAAAAGAAAAAGAAGGATTCAAAATAGCACCCAGCCACTTGCTTTCCGTATTTATTGACGCATGTGCTGAAAGACTGACGGATATGTGGTGCGGCGGTGCAAAGTATAAAAACTTTGGCTGTCACGGAGTGGGAATTGCAAACGCATCCGATGCGCTTGCCGCTATCAAGCAAAGAGTTTATGAGGAAAAATCCATTTCAAAGCAATGCTTGATCGACGCCTTGAACGCTAACTTTGAAGGCTATGAAAACGAGCGAAATCTATTGCTTTCGTCGCCGAAGATGGGAAACAACGACGATTACGTCGATAGCTTGTCCGTGGAAATAATGGAAGCGTTCGCTGATAATATGAATAACAAGCCAACGACGTGGGGCGGTGTTTGGAGAGCGGGCACAGGCTCTGCGCACAATTACTATCTTAGTGCAAAGCTATGTCCTGCAACCGCTGACGGAAGAAAGGCATACGATTATTTTCCGTCAAGCTTTTCTCCCGCGCTTGAAGTAAAAACGGCAGGTGTGTTGTCGGTAATAAAGTCTTTTACTAAACACGATTTATCAAATATAATAAACGGCGGACCTTTAACTATTGAGGTACACGATTCTACCTTGCGCAATGAAGAGGGAATTAAGAAAATGGCTATGCTGGTCAAATATTTTATAGATAACGGTGGCCATCAGCTTCAATTAAATTCTGTCAACAGAGAAACGCTGATCGATGCTCAGATTCACCCTGAAGATCACCTGAATCTGATAGTCAGAGTTTGGGGCTGGAGTGGATATTTTGTTGAGCTCGACAGAGTTTATCAAGATCACGTTATAAGAAGACTTGAATACGGCTCTTTATAAAAAATATCAATTAAAGAGGACGAAAAAATGAAAAATTTTAGCTTGAAGCAATGCAAAACAACTGAAGGATTTTTTGCCGATCTGCAGAAGATGAATGCGGAGGTGACGATGAATGCGGTTTATAAGCGTTTCAAGGAAACCGGAAGGCTTGATGCATTAAAGTGTAAAAGGTTGGATATAAAGACCCATAGATTTTGGGATTCTGACGTTGCAAAATGGTTGGAGGCGGCTGCCTATTTGCTTTCAAGATGGGAAGATCCGCAGATCAGAGCGTGGTATAATGAGGCCGTAGAGGACATTATAGCCAACCAGCAGGACGGAGGATATTTTAATAGCTATTTTCAGGTGTACGAGCCCGAAAATATTTTCACGAATCGTGACGGACACGAGCTTTATTGCGCCGGGCATTTTTTTGAGGCGGCAGTTGCGTCTAAACAGTATTTGAATGACGACAGACTTTTGAGGTTCGCAGACAGATTCGTTGATTACATATACGAGCGGTTTGTGGAGAAGAAGGACACTGCCTTTACCACACCCGGTCATGAAGAGATCGAGCTTGCGCTATTTCGACTTTATGAGCTTACATCTGAAGAGAAATACAAGGAGCTTGCGCAATTTTTCCTCAATATGAGAGGCTGTGCTGAAGATCCGGACGTGTTTGCCGGCAGCGATTACTCGCAAAGCCATTTGCCCGTGCGCAAGCAAACTGAAGCTAAGGGACACGCCGTAAGAGCGCTCTATTTGTACACTGCTATGTCAGATATGGCAAAACTCAACGAAGACGAAGAGCTTAAAGCCGCGTGTGAAAGCTTGTTTGACAACATCGTCAGCAAAAAAATGTACGTTACCGGTGCAACCGGAAGTACGTATACGGGAGAGAGATTTTCAAGCGCTTACGATTTGCCAAACGAAAAAGCGTATGCCGAAACCTGTGCCGCAATAGCGCTTGTACTGTTTTGCGACAGAATGTTAAGAATAACCGGAGAGGCAAAATACGGACACGTTATAGAGCGATGCCTGTACAACGGATTTTTGGCGGGAATCTCGCTTGACGGAAATTCATTCTTTTACACAAATCCCCTTGAGGTTTCTCTTGAAAAAGCTCGATATAATAGAGAACAAGCGCCTGCGGCAAAAGAGTGGCTGCCCATTATAGAGCGAGTGGAAATGTTCCGTTGCTCATGCTGTCCCCCCAATGTATGCAGATTTTTGGAGCTAATACCCTCGTATATCTGGTATGAAAATGACGGTGAATTGATTTTGTCGCAGTTGATCTCGTCAAACTTGCAAGGAGAAAACGTAGAAGCAAGTATTATTTCTGATTTCCCAAAAAGCGGAAAGGTTTGTGTGAAAGTCAATTCTCACGGTAAAAAGCTCCGTTTGAAAATACGCATACCCGAATGGTGCGATAAGATGTTTGATAATGCGGAGGATGGTTACCTTTGCTTTGAGAGAGCTTTTGACGGGGAAGAGATTGTTATAGATTTCGCGATGACGATTCGAAAGATCTATCCCAATTCTCTCATTAACGATAACGCGGGAAAGGTCGCTCTTTCTTACGGCCCGCTTATACTTTGCGCCGAGAGCGTAGATAACGCTGTTCCGTTATCTTCAGTGCGCGTTGGCGAGGTTTCGGGAGCAAGTGTAGACCTTTCACTTGAAAATCAGAAATTTATAAAGGCTATTGTCCCCATTGAATATCTTGTTGATAATAAAAAGCTGTACGGATATGAAAAACCCGAAAGCAAATCGGCATGTTTAAATTTGATTCCTTATTACGCATGGGGAAATAGAGAGGAAACAAGTATGAAAATTTGGTTTGTAGAAAAATAATCTTGGCGAAAGAAAAGTTGATAAGGAGATACATTATGTCCGAAAAGAAAATGCCGCGTCCCGAATACCCAAGACCGCAAATGAAGAGAAATAATTGGATAAATCTCAACGGTGAGTGGGACTATTCTACTGACAGAGGAATGTCCGGAGTAGAACGAGGACTTCCGAACGGTGATAATTTTGGCGAGAAGATAATCGTACCTTTTTGCCGCGAGAGTGAGCTGTCGGGCATTGGCGACAAGGACTTTTGTTCTTGTGTGTGGTACAAGAAGATAGTGACTCTGCCGTCCGATTGGCAGGGAAAGCGTATAAAGCTCCATATCGGTGCTTGTGATTTTAGGACTGAGGTGTGGGTGAACGGCAAATATATCGGCGAGCATCGCGGCGGCTACGTTTCGTTTTCCTTTGAGATCACGAGCGCACTCTGCGTGGGAGACAACGTTATCGTAATTCGCGCCGAGGACGACACAAGATCGTCAAGACAAGCCTCGGGAAAGCAAAGCATGACCTATGCATCTGCGGGCTGGCATTATACAAGGACCACGGGTATCTGGCAGACGGTCTGGCTTGAATGCTTGCCTCAGCACTATATAGACAAAATGAAATTCTATCCTCACATTGACAGTCCCGCGCTTTATGCCGAGATATATTCAACCGATTCCAACGGCATGGAGGTTACCGCCGTTGTAAGCTATGAGGGCAGGGAGGTCGGACGTGCAACAAAAAGTGTAAAATGCGGCGTTGCCAAGCTCAACATTCACCTCTCGGAGCTTCATTTGTGGGAGGTTGGTAACGGCAGACTTTACGATATTACTTTGACCATGGGAGAGGATAAGGTCGAAAGCTATTTCGGCATGAGAGAAGTTGATTGCAAAAATGGCATTATGTACCTTAACGGAAAGCCGGTATTCCAGCGACTTGTGCTTGATCAAGGCTTTTACCCCGATGGGATCTATACCGCACCGACCTATGAGGCACTTAAGCATGACGTTGACATATCTATGGATCTTGGATTTAACGGCGCGCGTCTTCACCAAAAGGTCTTTGAGCCGCTCCTCCTTGAATATTGTGACCGCAAGGGATATATCGTTTGGGGCGAGCATGCCAACTGGGGAATGGCACATAGCGGCGATGCAGCCTTTGCAGAATTTACGATGGAGTGGAGCGAGATAATCGAACGAGATTTCAATCATCCTGCCATCATTGGCTGGTGTCCTCTTAATGAAACTACTTATGATACTGATCCGCGCTTGACGGCAAAGCTTGCCAAGATCACACGCGCGTACGATAACACAAGATTGTACATCGACGCGTCGGGCTGGAAGCACGAGGAGGGCATTACCGATATCATGGATTGGCACGATTACGATCAGAATCCCGTGACGTTCAAGGAGAGATATGACGCTCTGCTTGGTGATGGCACGGTCAACGCACACTCACACTTCCGTGGCAGAGACATGGTGTATAACATAAAGCCTACCTTTGTCAGTGAGTATGGTGGTACATGGTGGTCGGATACTCAAAAGAACGGCGGTGGATATGGCGGAGGCGTTTGGAGTGCAGGCTCGCAAAATACCGGCTGGGGATACGGCAAGTGCCCACAGAGCGAGGAGGAGTTCAAATATCGTTTCAAGGGACTTACTGAGGCGTTGCTCTTCAACCCCATGATGGGCGGACTTTGCTATACTCAGCTGACCGACGTTGAACAGGAGCAAAACGGACTCTATACATATGACAGAAAGCTGAAATTTGATGCGGAATTCTTCAAAGCAGTCCTCTCACAGAAGGCGAAAATTGAAGAATGATAAAAAAGCACAGTTAAATGGCTAATTTCACATAGCCCAACAAATTGACATTTAACAAAAAAAATAAAAGGTCAGGAAAATCCTGACCTTTTTCGTTTTGAATAATTTACAGATTGGAAAAATCTTTTCGCAACTAGTTCTGTCCCTTAAACACCCCGCGCTCACAACCCTTGTCAAAGCTCGGGTTGAAGGCGTAGAAGTTCTTTGAGTTAAGATTGTCCTGCGTTACGCGGATGGCGTCGCCGAACCTCTGATAATGCACGATCTCGCGTTCACGAAGGAACTTTATGGGCTCCTTGATGTCGGGATCATCAACAAGGCGCAGTATATTGTCGTAGGTCACGCGTGCCTTTTGCTCTGGTGCTATCGGCTATAGGATACTTTTTGCTCTAAAACTTCCAACAGATATTAATGCCGATTTCCTTTTTACTTAAAGGGTTTCGCGTGATTATAACTTTGTCAATGAGAGCCTCTGTCATCTCGCGTGTGAGGTGATTGGGATAGACGTATTTTTCAATGATTTTTTTGCGGTCGTCACCTGCATCAAGACGCTCGTCGATGCCGTCAATTTTCTTCTTTACGGCGGCTATTTCTTCCTCGACGCGGCGGACGTCTTTCTTTATGTCGCAGGAGAGCGCAATGAAATCCGACTCGCTGATTATGCCTTTAACCTTGTCCATGTACAAGTCACGAACACCCTTGGAGAGCTGTTCGTGCGACTTTTCCAATGCCGACAGGGAAGAAGAAAGCTCCTGCTTTTGTTTCTTAAGTGTCGCGGAAAACTCGATGCTTCGCTCAAGCTCGTCGAGGTTCAGATATTCGTCGGTGATTTTGTTAAGCTCGCCGATAACGATCTTTTCAAGCGTGTTGACGGGAATAAAACAACCATTGCATGCGCCACGTGATACGTGTCGTGTCGCGCATTGAAGATAGTATCTGCCGTGATTTTTTGAGGAGCGCATCGTGTACCCACATTCTCCACAAACTGCCTTGCCGGCAAATATACCTACCGTTCCTGTTATGAACGGCTTGGCGCGCTCAGAAAGCCTTGATTGCACCCTTTCCCACAAGTCACGGTCGATGATTGGTTCGTGAGTCCCCTCAACGACATACCAATTCGATTTCGGGCGAGGTTTTACCTCTTTGGTTTTGAAAGAGATACTGCCGCTCCTACCTTGGATCATGTTGCCGATATACATTTCGTTTGACAACATGCTCGATATTGCGGGATAACGCCACATCGTACTGTTCTTCGTCTTTGCCGGTTGATATCTGAGTCCGCATAATCGCTTGTATTCCGTCGGATTGGGAATGCCACGCTCGTTGAGAATTCGCGCTATCGCCGTTCTGCCGTAGCCTTGATCGTAGAGTGAAAACACTTCACGTACAACCTCGGCGGCAATGTCGTCGACGATCAAATGCCCCTTGACGTTGGGATCCTTCATATATCCGTACAGCGCAAACGAGCCAATGTGTAAGCCCTGACGTCGCTTGTTTTCAAGCACACTTTTGATGTTGTCTGACATATCTTCAAGATACCACTCGTTGACAAGACCGTTGATTTGGCGGCTTTTTTTATTGCCCTTGTTGTCTGTATCCGCGTTGTCTACGATACTCACGAAGCGGATTCCCCATAAAGGGAAGAGCCCGTGTATGTATTTTTCAACAAGCTCAAGCTCGCGCGTAAATCTTGACTGTGTCTTGCAAAGCACTATGTTAAACTTGCGCGCCTGCGCGTCGGAAATCAAGCGTTTAAACTCGGGGCGGTTGCGGTCAGCACCGGTATAGTCATCGTCACTGTAAATGTCGTAGATCTCCCAACCGTTCTTCAAGGAATGCTCGATAAGCATATTCTTTTGATTTTGAATACTTTCGGAATCGTCTGTGTCGTTGCGTTTGTTTTTGTCCTCCTCGGACAAGCGACAGTAAATCGCTACTTTTTGGTTCATATTCTGGTCCTCCTTATGGACAAGAACATACTATTACCTCCACGCCCATTATACCACAGATGACGTGTCATTGTCTATGTTTTTCGACGAGTTTTTTTCGGAACGCTCGATAATACCGCGCCAGATGAGCTCGTATCTCTTGGCGGAAATCTCGCCGTCGTTGTATGTGCTGGTTACATTGTAGTTTGGCATAATAGTATGTTCTCCTTTTAGTGGTTAAGTTTATTACATTATACGCATTGCATATTGAAAGTGATGAGTATAAGTAATAGGGTGCAATAGATGTTTATCTATTTTCGCGTCCTTTACGCGCTAAACCGCGCACCTCGTTGAGAGGCTTTATCTCCTTATCACGAAACTTGTACTTAGACATAATTTCTTCGCGCTCCAACTCGGGACGACGATCAGCGAGTGCGGCGTAGAATGCAAGAGTTATTTCGTACTTAGCGGCAATTTCGACAAGAGTATCGACAATCATTTCAGATTTGATCTCGCGAAGATCGTTGCGATACATCTCGTATCTAATTCCTGCATTTGGACTATGATTTTCAAAATAGTTTACGACGAGAACCTCGGCGGCTTCGTTGTCATAGATAATAAGTCCTTTTTTGATTAGTGAGTCAAAAATCTCGCGGAACTTCTCTTCTTTTAATCCGAGAACTGGCGCGTGAATTTTCAAAGGAAAAGGAAACGCGGAAAGTTCGGACGAGAATCTTGATGTGATTACGTAAATGTAGACGTATTTTTCTGCCGCCTCAAGATCGAAGAAATACTTGTGGGCCTCCCAAAGCCCGGTTGACACATTGCGATACATTGATGGCATATAATTGCCCTCCTTTAAATTAGTATTTTAGACGTGCAAAATAGCACCATATAAATTATGTCAGATGGGTGAAGAAATACCGTTATGCTTTGTTGTAGTGACCTCTCAATTATAATTATGACGGATAGGTGGTGCAAAAACGGTATGTTTTGTTGTAGTGACCTCTCAATTATAATTATGACGGATAGGTGGTGCAAAAACGGTATGTGTTGTTTGGTGTCGTCTTGTCTATAATTATGAGAGATAGGAATAGGAGTTATAATATTAGTGATAACTCGCGTGTTCGTTGTGTATGTGTCGCGTGCGCGTCGCACGTGCAACGCATAAGCGCCGCGCCGGGGTATGGGAATGGCTGCGGTATGGGAGCGGAATGGGTTAGGGAACGGTCCTCGGAATATGGGACGGGAGCGGATTGGGAAGTGGGCGCGGAATTGGTTTCGGGTAAGGGCTTTGGTAGCTTCATTAGACAGATGCTTGTATAGGTACAAATAAGGAGATGTAAATAGAACATATGAGGGTAAGGATAGTTATCATAAAGTATGTTCATACATAGAGGGTAGTTACACCATTTAAATGCGTTAATTTGATCATTTGCAATAAAATGATCAAATTGATGTTGACAAACGATATAAATGATGATATAATAAAAAATGAATAGAAATAACGTAATGCGAGGTTTATATGCGTAATTACAACTACAAGCATAAATGGCAAAAATTACTCACCCCTGAGGTGGTATCTTTGTTAACACAGATCCACGAGTACAAGGGTGAGCAAACACTGTTTATAGAAGCAAAAGCCGACACGCTTACACAGCTTGTCGAGATTGCAAAAATACAAAGCACAGAGGCTTCCAATAAGATTGAAGGAATTTACACATCCGACGAGCGACTTAAAAGCCTTGTGACAAATAAAACGACACCGAGAACGAGAAACGAGCAGGAAATAGCGGGATATCGAGACGTTCTTGCTACCATACACGAAAGTCATGATTTCATACCCGTGAAGCCTTCAATTATCTTACAGCTCCATCGCGATTTGTATAAATTCAGCGGCAAGTCGATTGGCGGCTCGTATAAGGGAAGTGATAATGTGATCGCTGAGGAAGATAGCGAGGGCAACAAGCATATTCGCTTTCAACCCGTGCCTGCTTTTGAAACTCCCGGCGCAATAAGCGCAATATGCGAGGCGTTTGATGAGATGATATCGCAAACCGATGCCGATCCGCTTCTCATAATACCAATGTTTATACTTGACTTCCTCTGCATTCACCCCTTTAATGACGGCAACGGCAGAATGAGCCGACTGCTTACGCTTCTGCTTCTTTACCGCGCGGGTTATATCGTCGGTAAATATATCAGTATCGAAAAAATGATAGAGCAGAGCAAAGAAACCTATTACGAGGCTCTTCAGAACAGCTCAGCAAATTGGCACGAGGATGAAAACGATTATATCCCCTTCGTACAGTATACGCTTGGCGTAGTTGTTGCCGCATATCGAGAGTTTTCTTCAAGAGTAAAGAGTACGGCAACAAGCAACATGTCTAAACCCGAGCGCATAAAAGAGATCATCAAAGAAACTCTCGGTAAAATAACAAAAACCGAGATTATGGAAAAGTGCCCCGATATCAGTCAGGTTACAGTGCAAAGAGCGCTTAACGACCTGGTTACAAGCGGAGATATTTTGAAAATTGGCGGTGGACGTTATACCGCATACACGTGGAATCACGGAAAGGAATAAAAAATGATTACAGGCGAGCTTAAAAATAGAATTGACGGACTTTGGAACGTATTTGCGGCAGGAGGACTTGTTAATCCTCTTGACGTTATAGAGCAGATTACCTATTTGATGTTTATACATGACCTTGACGATACCGATAATATGCGCGCAAAGGAAGCGGTTATGCTGGGGCTTCCTCACAAGAGTATTTTTGCCGATAAGGTAAAGGTTGGCGATCGCGAGATCGACGGAAATCAGCTTAAGTGGTCGGTATTCCATGATTTTCCCGCAGCAAAAATGTATTCTACCGTGCAGGAATGGGTATTTCCGTTTATCAAAGGGCTTCATGACGATAAGGATAGCGCATATTCCAAATATATGGACGACGCGATCTTTAAGATCCCCACGCCCTTGCTCCTCGACAAGATAGTATCCGCGCTTGACGATATCTATGCGCAGATGGCGCAGATAAAGGATAGCGACATACGCGGCGACGTATACGAGTATCTTCTTTCTAAAATTGCGCAGTCGGGATTGAACGGTCAGTTCCGTACACCCCGTCATATTATTCGTATGATGGTCGAGCTTATGGATCCTAGCGCCGACGAGGTTATCTGCGACCCCGCTTGCGGTACGTCGGGATTTCTTGTTGCCACAGGTGACTATCTCAAAGAAAAGCGCAAAGAGGAGATCTTTTTTAACAGACAGAAAAAGGCGCACTATATGAACGGCATGTTCCACGGCTACGATATGGATAGAACTATGCTCCGTATCGGCGCGATGAATATGATGACGCACGGTGTGGACAACCCCTATATCGAATACCGTGATAGCTTGTCCGATCAGAACGCGGATAAGGATAAATATTCGCTGATTTTTGCAAATCCCCCCTTTAAAGGAAGCCTTGACTATGATACCGTTTCTGCGGATCTTTTGAAGGTATGTAAGACCAAGAAAACAGAGCTGCTATTTCTCGCGTTAATGCTTCGTATGCTTCGCGTGGGCGGTAGATGCGCTGTTATCGTTCCCGATGGCGTACTGTTCGGTTCGTCTACTGCTCATAAGGCTATTCGCAAGGCGATAGTTGATGACAACCGCCTTGAAGCCGTTATTTCCATGCCGTCGGGCGTGTTTAAGCCCTACGCAGGCGTTTCCACGGGAATTCTGATCTTCACCAAGACAGGACACGGCGGCACAGACAAGGTTTGGTTCTACGACATGCAAGCCGACGGATTCAGCCTTGACGATAAGCGTACTGAGGTCAAGGAGAACGACATTCCCGACATTGTCGCGCGATTCCACAACCTTGAGGCAGAAACCGACCGCGCACGCACCGAAAAATCCTTCTTCGTACCCAAAGACGAGATCGTGCAGAACGAGTATGACCTCTCTATCAATAAGTATAAAAAGACCGAATATAAGCCTGTGGAGTATGCCTCCACCGCCGAGATCATGGCAGAGTTGCATGAGTTGGAGATCGAGATAACCAAAGGACTTGCGGAGTTGGAGGAATTACTTTAATGGCAAAGAAAAAAGAAAAACCGCAGATTATAAATAATATTCAAGAACTTAATCTTGAAATTGACTATGATAAGCTTGCAGAAGCGATAGTGAAGGCAGAGGAAGAATTTCAAAAGAAGAAAAAGAGGCCTAATAAATTTCGAGCTATCGGAAAATCAATTTTCAATATGACAGTTTCGGTTGTTGCAGTCTTATTGTTAATTGGTGTGATAATAGCTGTTTGGTCACAGCCAGCACTTAAAGAGGTGTTAAATGTTTTTGAGTCTATTCAGATTACCGGTGTTTTAGCAATTTTTGCAATTTTACATATTTTTTCTGCGATTGAATGTTGGAAAGACGATGATGAAAATGCTATTGCAACTTTTAATAATAATATAGCTCTATTTGCATTGATTGTTGCATTGATAGCACTTTATAAGGGGGTAAGGTAATGGCGAGATTGGGTGATATAGCAACAGTAATAACAAAAGGCACTACCCCTACATCAATCGGTTTTACTTTTCAAAATGAAGGTATAAATTTTGTGAAAATTGAGAGTGTTGACGAAACCGGCAATTTCATTTGCGATAAGTTCGACCACATAAGTGCTGATTGTCATAAAAAACTTAAAAGGTCGCAGCTACAGGAGAATGATATTCTGTTTTCCATAGCAGGAGCTATTGGCAGAACGGCTATTGTAACTAAAGATATCCTTCCAGCAAATACAAACCAAGCACTGGCTATTATACGAATACCACAAGGTATTATAAATTACTCATTTCTTTTATACATATTGCAGTCCTCGGTAGTGCTTGAACAAGCCGAAAAGAAAAAACAAGGCGTGGCACAATTAAATTTGTCACTGAAAGATATTGGTGACTTTATAATTCCCGATATTCCTTTAGCAGAACAGCAAGAGATAGTCGATAATCTTAATAAGGTCAGCAACCTGATATCTCTCCGCAAACAGCAACTTTCAAAATTGGACGAGCTTGTAAAATCCCGATTTATCGAGATGTTCGGCAACCTTGTTATAGGCGACAAAATCAGCGAAAACAAGCATAAGGTTGGCGAGATAGCAAGTGTAACAAAATTAGCGGGTTTTGAGTTTACCAAGTATATTCAATATAAGGAGCAAGGAGATATTATCATGCTTCGTGGCTTGAACTGCAAGAAAGGCCACTTGGTATTAGACGATATCAAATGGATCGATAAAGAAACATCTGACCTCCTGCCTCGATCCAAATTGTATTATGGCGATATTTTGATGACATACGCAGGCACAATCGGTGATGTTGCAATGGTGGATGCTGACAATAAATATCATCTTGCACCGAATGTAGCAAAGATAACATTAACCGATAAAATGGCGTACAACCCTGTGTTCGTAATACACCTGTTCATGTACACCAACGATTATATAATGACCTTTGCATCCGTGGTGGCTCAAGCATCTATCAATATGGAGAAAATACGAAATTTCGAGTATTATTTTCCTTCTGCTGCACAACAAAACGAATTCGCAGCCTTTGTCGAACAGACCGACAAATCGAAATTTGAAATTCAGCAGAGCCTTGAAAAGCTCGAAACACTAAAAAAAGCTTTGATGCAAAAATATTTTGGGTGAGGTGAGAAAGAATTATGCCAAAATTTACAGTGCCTGTGGGCAAAGAGCCTAAAGGAGAGTGTAAAATACTTTTTATTATCGGAAACGGATTTGATCTCGGATTGGGAATGAAAACACGTTATTCGGACATGTATGAATCTTATATAAATTCTAAATCCAAATCAGAATCAATAAAAGCATTTAAGGTTCGCTTATCAAACGATATTAAGTATGAAAACTGGTCAGATTTTGAAATGGCAATGGCAAAAAAAGCAAATGATTTTTCGAGTGAAAATGAATTTGTTGAGTGTATTAGAGATTTCAAAAAGCATATGGCCGATCATCTGGAAAGGGAGACACAAAACAAAGTCGAAAAATTAGGTCAAGTAGCATTTACAGAACAAAGAGATGTTATGTGGGAATCAATAACAAACTTTGAATATGGGCTTATTCCTAATGATGTAAAAGAAATCAAAAGGATAAGAGGGGATAAAGATCTTACACATAGTTTCTTAACTTTTAATTATACTAAGATCTTTGATTATTTGTTGCGTTTTGTAAATATATATGATTATCCGTTACACATCCATGGCACATTGGGCGAAGATATTGTGACAGGAGTGGATGGAGATGATCAATTAGTGCCAACAAAATATAAGATTACAAGAAAAACTGAACGGGCTTTTATCAAACCAAAGTTCAACGAATCTTTTGATGTGGAACGCATCAAACAAGCCGCAAATATGATAACAGAAAGCAACATAATATGTAGTTATGGGTTCTCTTATGGACAATCCGATAGAATGTGGCTCAACTTAATATCACAATGGCTATTAGCTAATGCCGGGCATCATTTAGTAGCATTTATGTATGATGATACTCTGTACGACAAAATCAATCCCGACATAAGAATGGACGCCGAAGAAGAGAAAAAAATTGAGTTGTTAAAAAAACTTGGTTTGAGTGATAATGATGAGATTTTTAAACAAGTACACATACCTGTAGGATATGATATATTTGATATCAACTTTGACAAAACAGAGGCAAGTTTACAGCCAGTATAAATAAGTAAAAACAATAAAAATTTGCATTAAAGAGGTAAATCATGACCAACTTTGATTTCCTAAAAGCTACCCCCGATTTTGACACGTTTGCAGACGTAGCGATATCGGCGGAGAAAATATTACATATCGACGTGGATGCCTGTGTAACGCATTTGAGTTAAGGAAGGTTAAAAAGTTTAAAAATCAAAATATTATAATTATTGAATAAAGGAGAATAAAATGGAGTTTATAAAAACTGTTTGGTGTTGGTTACGTGTAAACTGGTTAGATGTTTCACTTATTATAGTAGGAGCGTCAGCATTTTTTACATATTACTGTGAAATTAAAAGGAAAAGAAAAACAGCAGCAACTATAATAATTAACCAGATCAAGGAAAT
The DNA here is from genome assembly GCA_017504625.1 of Clostridia bacterium. Lineage (GTDB taxonomy): Bacteria > Bacillota > Clostridia > Oscillospirales > CAG-272 > SVTX01. The sequence continues at coordinate 129,940 of JAFVQU010000011.1, forward strand.
TGATGAAGCTATTTTGCAATTGCAAAAAGCGGAGGCTTTAAATACAACAGTAATATATAAATCTAAGGCAATTATGTCTGAAAACTATTGGACTAAATACCGACATTTGCTTATAAGAAAATTATCACCAGTTCAAATTTCTACAATTGAAGTTTTTTATTCACAGGCGGAAGAAATTGAAAAATCAAGATTGTCGGTTTGTAATGAAATTCTCGCCACGTTTAATAATAAAGAACTTGTCTACCAATTAAAGGTTGCCGAAGAAATTATTAATACAGGCGGATTCGCTGGGAAGAAATCACCACTTTATGAATATTATAAATCTAGAGCAACATATATATCCAAACTTCCAATGTCTTATTTAACAGATAATTTGAGAACATTTAGAAGATTGGTTGACACGCCTGATGGAATAGATATATACAAAAAATTAAAAAAGCTCTCATATTTAAAATGATTTTTGTAAAAAAAGGAGGCCATATGACCAACTTTGATTTCCTAAAAGATACCCCCGATTTTGACACGTTTAGTGACGTGGCGATATCGGCGGAGAAAATATTACATATTGACGTGGATGCCTGCGCCATCAACTGTCGGCGCGCGATGGAGTTCGCGGTCAAGTGGATGTACTCTGTGGACAAGGATCTCGATATTCCTTGCGAGAGTAATCTGCAAAGGCTGATAAATGCCGAGGAATTCCGCGCGATCGTCGGGCAAGACGTTTGGAAGCGCATGGATATTGTCCGTCAGATAGGCAATAGTGCGGCGCACGGCGGCAAAAAGGTCACAAAGGACGAGGCGGAGCTTTGCCTTGAAAACTTATTTGTCTTCCTTGATCTTGTGGCATATTTCTACGCGCCCGAGTATGAGGAGCAGAAGTTTGACAAGTCCTTGCTTGAATTGACTATTGACGAGGCATTGTCCTTCGTGCCTGACACCGATATTGACGTTAACAAGTTAATTGAGGAAAACAAGGCGATGAAGGACGAGCTTACCGCCCGCCGAGCAGAGCAGCAGCAGACCTATGTTCCAAAGCCCCTTGAACTTTCCGAGTACAAGACGAGAAAGATCTACATCGACTACATGCTTCGCGATGCGGGCTGGGTCGAGGGTAAGGACTGGCTCAACGAGGTCGAGCTTTACGGTATGCCCAACAAGAGCGAGGTCGGTTATGCCGACTATGTGCTCTATGGTGATGACGGCAAGGCACTTGCAGTCCTTGAAGCGAAGCGCACATGTGTAGACGTTTCTAAGGGCAGACAGCAGGCAAAGCTTTACGCCGACCTTTTGGAGAAGAAATACGGTCGCAGACCGATCATTTTCCTTTCAAACGGCTTTGACACGCGCATATGGAACGACAAATATTATCCCGAGCGCAAGGTGGCATCTGTTTATTCCAAGCGCGATCTTGAAAAGCTTTTCAATCTCCACACTATGCGGATAAGCCTCAAGAACGTGTCGGTAGACAAATATATTGCGGGACGTTACTATCAAGAGGGAGCAATCAAGGCGGTTTGCGAGGCGTTTGATAAGAAAAATCGCCGCAAGGCGCTTCTCGTTATGGCAACCGGCTCGGGTAAAACGAGAACGGTTATCGCGCTCTGCAAGGTGTTGCTTGATCACGGCTGGGTGAAGAATATTCTGTTCCTTGCCGACCGAAATTCGCTTGTTACACAGGCAAAGCGTGCTTTTGTGAATATGCTACCCGATCTCTCGGTGACTAATCTCTGCGAGGACAAGGAGAATTTTGACGCGCGTTGCGTATTCTCGACCTATCAGACGATGATGAATTGCATTGACACGGTCAAGGACGAGGATGATAAGAAGCTTTTTACAGTCGGTCACTTTGATCTTGTCATCGTTGACGAGGCGCACCGCTCAATTTATAACAAATACAGAGATATATTCAACTATTTCGACGCACCGCTGGTGGGTCTTACCGCCACGCCCAAGGACGAGATCGATAAAAATACATACGACATATTTGAAATGGAGCCCAATATACCTACCTACGCATATGAGCTTTCACAAGCCGTCACCGACGGATATCTCGTTGATTTTATGTCTGTAGAGAGTAAACTGAGATTTATCGAGCAGGGAATTGTGTACGATGATCTTTCCGACGAGGATAAGCAGGCATACGAGGACACCTTTGAAGACGAAAACGGTGAGTTGCCCGAAAGAATTGCGTCGTCTGCCCTTAATGAGTGGGTATTTAACGAGGATACCATTCGTCAAGTGCTTCATATTCTTATGAATGACGGTCTACGTGTTGATTACGGAGAAAAGCTCGGTAAAACGATCATTTTTGCGAAAAATCACGAGCATGCTGAGAAGATTCACGAGATATTCGGCAAGGAATATCCCCATCTTCCCGGTTACACCAAGGTTATTGACAACTATATGACCTATGCGCAGAGCGCAATCGATGAGTTTTCTGATCCAAAGAAAATGCCGCAGATCGCTATCTCGGTAGATATGCTTGACACAGGTATCGACGTTCCCGAGGTACTCAACCTTGTGTTCTTCAAAAAGGTGATGAGTAAGGCAAAGTTCTGGCAGATGATAGGTCGTGGTACACGTCGATGTGACGGTCTTATCGACGGCAAGGATAAGGACAAGTTCTATATCTTCGATTTCTGCGGGAACTTTGAGTTCTTCCGTATGAATAACGGCAAGCCGACTGCTAATCAGATGGCTCTGCAGGGAGCTATATTTAAACTAAAGGCCCAAATTGCTTTTAAACTGGAAGGTCTAGAATATCAAACTCCCGAGCTTATCTCGTTCCGCAAATCCTTGGTCGACGATATGGTTCGCAAGGTTAGTGAGCTGAACAGGGATAATTTTGCCGTCAGACAGCATTTACGTTACGTAGAGCGATATTCTAACGTTGATAGCTACAATATACTGACTTATGAGGATACGCTATCAATGGCGGAAGAGCTGGCACCTCTGATTACTCCCGACGAGGACGAGGCTTCTGCGGTTCGCTTTGATGCGCTTATGTACGGCATTGAGCTTGCATATCTCGCCGGTAAGAAGTATGCACGCGCACATACTGATCTGTATAAAAAAGTCAGCGGAATAGCAAGTGTGGCGAATATACCTGAGATCATGGCGCAGTCTGAGCTGATAAATAAGATTTTGCATACAGATTATCTTGAGAATGCCGGCATCAACGAGTTTGAGTATATTCGTGAGCATCTTCGTGATTTGATGAAGTATATTCCGAGAACGGGTGTGAAGTATATTACAAATTTTGACGACGAGATTTTGTCGACCGAGTGGAATGAATCTAATCTGGAGAGCGATGATCTTCAAAATTATAAGGCAAAAGCTGAGTTTTATATCCGTCAGCATCAGGACGAGGATGCAATTGCCAAGTTGAAGTGGAATGTTCCGCTTAACGAGGAGGATGTAAAATCTCTCGAGCGTATTTTGTGGAGCGAGGTTGGTAGCCAGAATGATTATAAAACCGAATATGGTGAGAAGCCTCTTGGAGAATTTGTGCGTGAAATCGTTGGCCTTGATATGTCTGCAGCAAAGGAGGCATTTGCTGAATTTCTGAACAATGTAAACCTTGATGCAAGACAGATTTATTTCGTTAACCAGATCGTTGAGTATATTGTTCATAACGGTGTGATGAAGGATATGTCGGTTCTCTTGGAGCCTCCGTTTACCGACAAGGGTAGCATTGTAGATGTGTTTACAGATGTTTCGATTTGGATGGGAATTAAAAACGTAATTGATCAGATAAATGCCAACGCAGCGGCGTAAATTGGAAAGTCCGACTATGATAAAACAAGAATTTATTGAGTACTGCTTTAGCACATTTGGTACATTGTCGGACTCTCCCAACTAAATTGTGAAATCCTATGTTAATGTCAGCTTGGAAACAACAAAATTATCTATACCAAGGTCAACAAGGTAACTGATAATTTGTTTTGGACACAATCTAAAAAATACATTTAAAAGGTAATAAGCTGCCAATACGAAATAAATGGGAGGAAATATGCCACTACAAATAATCAGACAAGACATAACGAAAATGCGTGTTGACGCCATTGTCAATACGACCAATGAAGAGATGGTTGGATACAGTGGCGTTGATCTCGCCGTACATACGATCGCTGGCCCCGAGCTTGATGCGGAGTGTGAAACACTTGCACCGCTCGGCCTTGGACAAGCGAAGATATCTGGCGGATACAGACTTCCTTGCAAGTACGTCATACATACGTCGGGGCCAATCTGGCGCGGCGGTTTGTTTGGTGAAAGCACCATTCTGCGCTCTTGCTATATGGAATCGCTCAAGCTTGCTGTCAAGCATGGGTGCAAGACTGTAGCATTCCCGCTTATCAGTGCGGGTGTGTATCAGTATCCCAAGGATCATGTCTTGAAGTTTGCTATCCAGACGATAACCGAATTCCTCTTTGATAATGAGCTGACCGTCTACCTTTGTGTATACGACAAGGAAGCGTATACGTTTAGTCAGAAGCTTTTCAATGATATTCAATCGTTTATTGACGATGAATACGTCGACGAACACGACAAGGATTATTTTGATGAGTATGATGACGATGAGGAGGATGATTCGACAAGCGAGTTCATGTTCTCAATGAGCTACGCTCCTCGTGCGATCATAGCGCGCTCCGATTCTCCTTGCTCATCCGTTGAGGGCAAGACGTTAGACGAATACGTGGATCAGCTTGACAGAAGCTTCCAAGAGATGCTTTTTGACTTGATTGATAAAAGTGGTATGCGCGACGTTGAATGCTACAAGAAAGCCAACGTTGATAAGCGCATATTCTCAAAAATCAAGAGTAACAAGGATTATCGCCCTTCAAAGCAGACCGCAGTTGCTTTTGCAATTTCACTGAAGCTCGATCTGGATACTACCCAAGAGCTTTTGGCGACGGCAGGAATGACGTTGTCACGAAGCAACAAATTTGACAAGATCATCCGTTATTTTATCCACAACGGAATCTACGATATTTTTGAAATCAACGAGGCTCTCTTCGAGTTTGATCAGATGCTTCTCGGAAGCGGTATGTAAAGTCCCCCGACAAGCGACCTTTTTTAAAACGGAATAATGTATAATGTGGTTGTAAGGCAGAGATGCCCGACAACCACATTTATTTTTTTGGAGGATTTTGATATGGCAGAGAAGATTAAAAACGGAATTACAGAGCTTGTATTTATTATCGACCGTAGTGGGTCTATGGCGGGACTTGAGACGGATACGATTGGCGGTTTTAACTCAATGATAGAGCAACAAAAGGAGCTTGACGGCAAGGTCTATGTTTCCACAGTGCTTTTTTCTAACTATTCCAAGGTTATTCACGATCGCGCGGATCTGCACGAGATTCAGCCTATGACATCAAAGGATTACAGAGTTAGCGGCAGTACGGCGTTGCTCGATGCGATAGGCGGTGCGATTCATCACATAGGTAACGTGCACAAGTACGCTCGTCCCGAGGACGTGCCCGAAAAGACAATGTTTATCATTACTACCGACGGCATGGAGAATGCGAGTCACAAATATAGCAGTGAAAAGGTTAAGCAGATGATTCGCCGTCAGGAAGAGCGCTACGGTTGGGAATTCCTTTTTGTCGCAGCAAATATCGATGCGGTAGAAACCGCAGAGCATATAGGAATCCGTCGCGAGCGCGCGGCAAACTACCGTCACGACTCCAAGGGCACAGAAACGCTCTACTGTGCGATGAGCGCAACGGTTGCCAATTACCGCAAGAATGCGGCCGTGGCTGATAACTGGGCAGAGGAGCTTAATAAAGAGGAGGAAAAATGATGGATAGAAATCTGTATTTAATGAAATCGGTTATGATAGGTCACGCGGTTGGTGACGCACTTGGAGTGCCGGTAGAATTTGCATCAAGAGAGGAGCTTGAAAATGCTCCCGTCACCGATATGGAGGGCTATGGAACCTATCCTATGCCCGCAGGCGCTTGGTCGGATGATACAAGCATGGCACTTGCCGCGCTCGATAGTTTAGCGAAGGGAAGAGCCGACTGGGACGAGATTATGCAAAACTTCGGCCGGTGGCTCAGCGAGGATGCCTACACCCCCACAGGAGAGTGCTTTGATGCCGGCAGAACCTGCGTAAGTGCGATCCTCAACTATTTCAAGAATAAAATGCCCTACAATAAATGTGGCGAATCCGACGAGCATTCTAACGGCAACGGCTCGCTGATGCGAATCCATCCGTTTGTGTTGTATGCATATGTCAAAGAGCTTCCGTTTGCCGAGTGGATTGACTTGATCAAGAGCGCCTCCTCGTTAACTCACGCGCATGAGCGCTCTGTTTTGGGATGCTTAATATATGCTTTCATACTGCTTCATCTATGCAACGAGCAGAGCATAGGCTCGTTAAAGCTTGGACTAAGACGTGCAGAGTGTCATTTAAGGGAATATAAAGAAATATCACACTATCAGCGCATTTTTGAGCCCGATTTTGATAAGCTTCCCACAGATGAAATAAAGAGCTCGGGCTATGTCGTAGATACGCTCGAAGCAGCATTGTGGTGCTTGCTGACTACCGATAATTATAAAGACTGTGTTCTCAAGGCGGTCAATCTCGGTGATGATACCGACACCGTCGCCGCAGTCGCGGGAGGTCTTGCCGGAGCGCTCTACGGCTATGATGCAATACCTGAGGAGTGGCGAAATACGCTCATCAAGCGCGAGTATATTGAAGAGATGTGCGAAATAGCGTACGAAAGTTGGGTTAAATATTTTTAAAATAAATGAACTATTTAAAATGTATTGATTGATTTTTATTTCCCAAAACTAACTAAAGTTTGATTTGTGATAAATTTAAAGCTCATTTTTGAGCAATTGACGACTGAGTTTTGGTATAACTTTTACGACCTTTGTTTTGGTAGCAAAAAGAGCAGAGAAGATGAAGAAATACTGATGAATAGACAGCCTCCATATTGATTTTCAAAAGGACCGCTCTGCAGAGCGGTCCTTTATTTTATATATGCAAACTCCCTAGTGTGGGCATTACATCGCTCTAATGTGAGCTGTTCAAATCATTTATTCAATATTAAATCTTTCCAACAGCGCTTCCATTGTTGTTCGAATACCAAGTCGATAGGCATAAGCGAAGAGTGCTTCCTCACCTAGCCTAACGTACTCGGTTGTACACGATTCCAGCTTCTCAAATACTTCAAGCTGTGAGTCGTTAAGGATATTGTATAGCTTTGTCTTGTGTCGCAGCATGTATTCAAGTAAATTTGTATATTCTTCAGTTTGCGGGCGGCAGTCTTCTCGCGGTCTTACGTTGCCATACCATAATTCTTTAGCGATATCTATCATATTTCCTCCAATCAGATTTTGAGAGAAAAATACCGCCACATAAACAAAGAAAAAGTGGCGGTATCTCCCCCCCCTGCCAAGCAGGGATTTATTAAAACAAAACAAAAAGGAATTTAAGAATCGGCCTTCCGCCTCATCTGCCTTTATTATACCACAAAAACGCACATCTGTCAAACCGCATACCCCCTCTAATGCCTTTTATATAAAGAAAAACGGACTTTTTTCATAAAATCAAAAATATTTTTTATTTTTTGTAAGATTTCGGACTTCAAAGCATTATTTTGTCGGTTGTGGTAGATGGCCATCTTACATAATTATATTGAAGGCCTGATAACAGGTCTATCTTATACATTATTGGAGGATCAAAACAATCATGGAAAACAAAAACAACACAATTAACTACCTGAACAGTTCGAACGCATTGAACGTGTGTCCCGTATGCGGTAATGCCGCATACGAAATCGAAACCGAGTATGCTATGCATCACGTCGGATGTATCCATTGCGGCATCAGCCGAGGTATAAGCAATGACATCATGGTCAATGATGATATCGCCGAAGAAATAAGGATCCGCGCACGACGCGAATGGAACGAGCGTTGCCTCGACAGCTACTACACTGAAGAGGCGTTAGAGGTGCTCGGTATACGTGACGGAAACTATGTCCTTATTGACAACAGGACGAGTACGATCGTTAAAGTTGTGCCCAGTGTGACGGCGGCGAAGGATTATATCCTTGAGCACAACGATGTCGCATTCCGTATTTTACTTAATCTGGACGGTATTCTGCAGGATCCAGGACACTCTTGGGTTATTCGCGAACTGTTCGAACAATGACACAAAGGGGAAAAACTCAAAACAAAAATGAACATCAAGACCGGCACCGTGGGCTCTGCCCGCGGTGTTGGTCTTTTTCATGGTGCATACATATGGTGTAAACACAAATGGTGTAAAAGGAGTCTATGTAACAAAAAGAGAGTATCCAAACAGCACTGTTTGGATACTCTCTTTTTTATTTGTTGAATTGCCTTGATGTTAAATCATCCAAATTGGGACAATATAGTTTTCTGAATTGAGCGCTGAAAGCTTGGGGCGCATGCAAAGGATGGCACCGTTGCCACGGGGAACAGAGGCCCTATCCAAAAGATTAAAGGCGGAGAGAAGCTCGCTCCCGGGATTTATCGAGCGTTTGATCTCAAGCGGATGGAGTTTCCCGTCGCTCTCAATAACCATGTCTATCTCGTTTGAGTTGCTATCACGGTAGTACCAGAGCAGACATTCCTTTGCGTTATTATAGTAGGACTTTAAAAGCTCGGTGACAACGTAATTTTCGAGAATGGCACCGTTTATCGCGCCGTTCATAAGAATCTCGGGCGATGAATATTTTGTCAGATATGCAATGAGTCCCGTGTCAAAGAAATAGAGCTTTGGTGTTTTTACTGTACGCTTCAACAGATTGTTGGAATATGGACGCAAAAAGAATATTACGTCGGATTTCTCAAGGACCTGAAGCCAACGCTTGGCGGTATCGTCAGACACACCAACGTCCTGAGCTATATCGTGAACGTTGAGCATCTGTCCTGCACGGCACGCGGCTGCACGTACAAAGTCTCTAAAGAGCAGGGGATCGGAAAGCTGAACCTGATCTTTAACGTCTCGATCAATGTATGTCTGCAGATAACTTGAGTAAAATACGTCTCGATCTGAGTATTTTCCGCTAACAAGACCAGGCATAGAGCCGCGCCAAATACGTTCGTATATTTCTGCAAGGTCGGCATGTGCATTGGTTTTCTCACGTGCCTTCAATTCATCAAGCTCAAGCGAAAATGGTGTGCATTCTCCCGAGCCGTATATTTCGTGTTGAGATAGACTCGTCATATGCAGTATGGCTACACGACCGGCAAGAGACTCCTGAGCGAGCTCCATGAGTTTAAATGCCTGAGAGCCGGTAAGCCAATATGTGCCCGGTGCGGCACCCTTGTCAATCTCCATCTTAATATATGAGAAAAGCTCGGGGGCATATTGTACCTCGTCAATCAAAATGGGTGTCGAGTGCATGGTAAGGAACATAGCAGGATCACGCTTTGCGAGTGCACGTTCTTCAAGATCATCAAGTGTAACGTAGTCACGGGCGGAGTCCATGATGTGCTTTAAAACAGTTGTCTTTCCGACCTGGCGAGGACCAGTTATCAAAATACAGGAATACTCATTCGATAGGCTTAAAATTTTATTTTCCATATCACGTGTAATGTAGTCCATATGAAATCCTCCTAACGCTAAAATAAGATGCTATCTTATTTTAGCATAAATACATCGTTTTGTCAAGTCAAAAATACGATGTTATCTTATTTTAGCCTTAAATCAGCACTTTGATTCTAAAAAGTGTAAAAAGATACGGTGAAAAACGGTACATTTTTTGTTGTGGTATGTTGCCAACTCTCATAATAATAATGAAAGCAATAGATAGATGGAGAATAACAAAACAAAGGAGAAAAGAAAAATGAAAAAACGACGGTGAATTAAGATGAAACATAACGTTTACTCGTCACGTAGTGAACGAGTAAACGGCTATGTTGTCAACGTTGTGGAGATATTGAACGTTATTTTATATAGTATTTGGGGCTGTATGCGCTAAAAGATTATATAAGAGAGGAGAATATCTCACAAAAAAGGCGGTCCTACCGTGCCTTATATCAGGTGGGGATGTTTTAACTTTAACATTAAAAATTTTTATATAAAAGGAGTCTATTTTATGGGAAGAAAGAAACCAAGTAAATCGCTTATTCAACAGGTCAAGAAGTAGCTTGACAGCAAGCTGAAAATAGGAGAAATCAAGTATTTTGCTTTGTATGTAAGTTAGCCGTATACACGGCCATAATGACATTCAGACCTTAAAACAAACCTCTAAATATATTACTTGCGGATACATAAATGAGCCACATTTCATATTAGATGTGGCTTTTTCTTGTAAGACGATAGTGCAGAGAGGAAAAACAATCAACTATACGTTTTGCTAATGTAAGATTAATTGGATAGCGGTAATTAAGGTAAGAAGTGCACCGAAATATGCGAAGGAAAAAAGATTCTCAGAAGAATCGTCTGATTTAGAACTGATTGTACCATATGCCGGGCTGCTTGTCATACCTCCTGCAATTATAAATCCGCTGTTTAGGTGATATCGCCATGAGAGCAACTTACACAGAAGTAATCCGCAGAGAATTGTGGTTAGGGATATGAATATGCCGTAGATCATCGTTTTGATATTATATCTGACAATTTGTGTCCCTGTATTAAATCCCGTTCCCGAGAAGAATAGCGCAAGTCCAATGATCTTGGACATCTTGAGCACTTGACCGGAAATCGATATCTTAGTCTTACCTATATAAACACCTGCGCATAAGCTAGTAAATAGGATCCCGGTCGTGTTGCCGAGTGATACATCTATAAATGGGATTCGTATTTCTCCCAGAATAGTACCAAAAAGTGCAGAAACACAGATCAAGATGAGTTCGGGATAAATCTTACTTTTGACATAAGAGGTATTTGATTCGTGGCATAATTTCCCTTTAGTATGAAGGGAAGATAATTGCGCAAAAAGCACCGCAAGAATAACGCCGAATATGTAGGTACAACCATATCCCCAGACCACGTTTTCGCTATCTGTTTTCATAAGCTCGCATACACTGGATAGTCCCGGAGTGCTTGTCAGAGCTCCGCAAAGAATCCCGAGCAAGGAAGATGTAGCTATTGACTTGTCTATGATTGAAATTATCAACATAGCTATTACTCCGGTCATGCTCATAAAGATTCCAATTAAAAGTGCAATAAGAGAACTCGTACTCTTTCCTTTTATAGAAAGTCCCGTCCGCAAACCAATTACTGATACAAATAAAGATGTGCCGAGCGTAGAAAAAATCTTCATTGTAGCCCGTAATTCTGAAATATTGTCAGTACAATCAAAGGACATGAATCTATTCATCAGATAACCTGTTAGAATTGAAACAAACAAAATACCAGCGATACCGATTGAGATTTGTTTTACTCGGATTTTGCCGATAAGGAAGCCAAGAATAATTATGAGAAACAGAAGCGAAAAGGGAGAAAGAAATATAGAAAGATAGTCCATTATTCATCACCGAACAGCTGCATGTGGAGAGGACGTATATCATGACACATCATCTGGATTTTATCGATCTGCTTATCTATGTGATAGTGTCCGCAGAACCATACCTCGTATTCAAGCTTCTTTTCAAGCTCACCCAGCCATATTTCGGTAGAACGGTCGATATCAGGTTTAAACAGCTTCTTCGGTGGTTTTGCTGTATGTGGCCTTCTTTTAATACTAGCATTTTGTCTTGTGGACATAAACATTTCAGTTGGCAGATAGTCTATCGGACAGGTATGTGTCATCATACCAAAAATTTTATTATCTTGATTTTGTAATCCAAGCTCCACCTTCGCTTTGATCGTATCATCAGGCATCTCATCAAACCAGAATGGTGTTCCTTCCTCAAGACAGCGCATCTTGTCTACACTGTGAGCACCGCCGACGACCATGTATTTTTTACCTTCAAAGGTGTAGATCTCACCGTCAATAGCAAAATATATATTGGGGTATTGGGGTTCATAATAGACCTTGCCGCCGCAGAAGCTTCTAATACCGTATGTACCGACGTTCTGAGGTCGGTTTTCCTTATTTCCGTGAAGACAAAAAAGTGTAATATTGAGTTTAGAGATTTCTTGCTTAAGCTCATCGTCTCGCTTATCATCATAGAAGTTAAATCCAGCATCACCGAGAACGATTAAGACATCTTTTCTGCGTGTATTCATTTCTCGGCAAAATTCTTTGACACGGTCAAAATGACGGTGCTTATCTCCTGTGATAAAGAATTTAGCAGGGGATCCGTCGTCATAATAGGATATCACAGTGTTTTTACTGTAGGATTGTTTTACCGTTAGGAAAAACAAGGATAGCAATTCACCTAAGATTCCACTCGTTGATGCAAAGAGCAGTACGGTCGAAATAGAGAGAGGAAAGAGAAGAAGTGATAAGAGCGCTCCAACGGGGATTCCTAAAAGATATTTCAGGAAGGATTTCCAAGTGAGATTATCTTTATCCTTAAGAATAATCTTGATTGACCAGATGCAGATAGCGTTCACAAGAACGCCGATGATAATTAAAATAATGTTTAACATAATAAATTCCTTTCTTTACTTTTTGGTTATTCTTTCTTTTTTGACTGAACGTAAATTTGATTTATGTAGACGCTGGCTCCTGCGGACAGGATCCCCTGCGTTACCGATATAAACATCACATATGCAACATCTTTTAGTGTGGAAATATCGCTTGTTGCAATTACCCACGCAGATGAAAGAACGACCGATATTCCCCCAAAAATAAGAGGTATGAAGTTGTCCGGCAGCTTGCTTTTCTTAATTCCAAGTCCAACAATGTAGAGAACTGGAATTAGTATGAGTAGCTCAGGCTTGATAAATTCTTCGAAATTCATAGTGTAACTCCTCATGCAAAAATCATTCCAATGACGGTAGAGATTAATCCTCCGGCGAGTGCTGCAATGATAGCGGTTACGATCTGTTGCGTTAGTACTCGCGGTTGCCTTTCAATAGCATCAATCTTGTGTTCGTGTCGCTTTAGATGTTCGTTTGTGTGTTTGAGTTCTGTGGCAAGAGTAACGAGAGTTTCGTTCATTGTACGAATCTCGGTCTGAACAGCTTTCAGATCGGAAATATCCTGTTCAATAGCTCGAAGTCGCTGCTCATGCCTTTCCAAAACAATCTGTGCATCCTCCATGAGATTTCTCCTTTCTTGTAGATTTGGCTCGGCTATGTCTGTATTATATAAGGAAACTACGACAACCGCTGTCATGATTAAAAAATCATGCGATATTCGTATATGTTTTTATAATTTGGCTAAGCAGAGCGTTTTCCTTTTCAGTAATTCGATCTGAAACGAGTTCCTGAAGCTTTGCGAGTAGCTCCAACTCATCCTTGTGCATATATGCGCGATCAAAGCTATAATCTCCTTTTACGAACACACCGCCATCATACTTGCCGCAACGAATATCAAGAGGGACGTGGAATGTTGCCTCGATCTCAAAAATATCTCTTTGGATGGTTCTGACGGAAACGCCAAATTTCTCTGCAAGCTGAGGCATCGTTGCCCGTCTGTACCTGCAGAGATATTTTAATATTTCGAGTCTTCTCTCGGCTGTTCCCATCAGTTCCTCCTTTCCGCAAAATAAAAAAGAGCACGACAAATAGCTTTAGGTGCTACTTGTCATGCTCGTATGTCTGACATCGTGCTATGTACTAAGTATTATCAATGCTGTTTAACTACTGTGTTGCAATCAAAGGTTGTTTAAATTAAAATTGCCCTGCGTGACATTTACTGCCAAGATGTTTTTGCAAAATTGGCATTTGATTACAATATCTGCTTGATTCTCGTGGATATTGGATAATTTTGTAAGTGAGAGATGTTTTGTTGAGTCACAGGCCCTTTTATTACAAACCGGGCAAAGGTATTTTGTCATATTTAATGCTCCTTATTGAAATATATCATAGTAAACTATTATTATAGGTCAATTATAAATTATAATTCGTTATTTGTCAACACTTTTTTCCAAAAAAAGTAAAAAGAGCCAAAAAAACCCTATGAATCGTTTTTATAATTAGAGAAAAGAGTAGTTTTCATATATCCCCTTGGCGTTGGTCGCGCTGATAGTGTTTCTGTTGCCGACATATTCATAATGATGTTCATGCAAAAGAAACCCCCACTCCCGAAGGAGTGGGGAAATTTTTAAAAACACTTTGTCTAAGATCATAAATGCAAGAATGATTGATCTTAAATCTTATGTTACAATACCACAATGAAAGGAGAAACGCCTATTTTAACAATTTCGCTCAGATAAGTTAGTGAATGCTATAATACCAATTAGTTACAAGATACTCACAATCCCCGCGTTGCTCCAGATAAATAAGAGTATCATTCAGATTTTCTTTGTTTTGATCAGGAATGTAATAAAATACGGTGCTATGTCCATTTCCTTTGAGAAATACAATGCATAAATAATCATAATCGTATGATATTTGATACGGCGAATATTTTTCAAAAAACTCAAACACAAAACAACACTCTTCTGTATTAAGGTGTTTTTTGAGTTCTGTTTCGACATCATAAGGATCAAATATCACACCATCGTCTTTGGCGCATAATTCATCATATATCTCATTCGCGTATAATATTTTTGCAACCATTGAAAAGTCATCAATATTCTCACGGAAAAGACCAACTATTTCCTGTGAATCATGATAAATTTTTGGTTCATAATTCTCCCTAATTAGGTGGCATGACACAAGGATGATATTAATAACAACCAAAAGCGCTATTGTTGAGAAAAATTTTTTCATACGTTGTCCTCGATCATATTATAAATAATTAACAAATAGGTAAGTATAACATTATTTTGGTAGAATTTGCAAGCAATTAAAATAAAAAAAGACCGCCCATCAAAATCATTCAGTTGTCATTTCATAGCACAGGTGTACAATTGTATCTTGATATGCAAATTCAAAAGCCTCTATATTGAGATTCTGCTCGTTATATGATTTCTCTACTATGCACCAGCGATATTGTTGTGGTTCAAGTGCAGTAGAACACAACCAATCATATTGATTTTTAGATTTTGAACCATGTAAACACTCTGACACACGGTATGTGGAATGTGCTTTTACATAAAACTGTGTATTATCATTCCTCGCCAAAATTTGAACAATATGTAATGAATCATCTTGAATAACAAAGTCAATCATACCACCAGCATATTCAACAGTAAATAGCTGATCATATTGATTATAAATATCACTTTCAGAACATCGAGCTTTTTCCAAATCGTAATAATATCCATCAAATGTGGTTGCACATCCAGAAATGATTACGGATACTACAAATAATATTGCAAATAATACTATACTAACGATCCTTTTTTTCATAATGTCCCTCCAAAATAAAAGTTGTTATTGCAGGGTGATAGGTGTATCATCCCCAAACATTCTTGGGGTGATTTCTAAACCATCGGTAAGCTATCATAAGTATAACATATTTTGGTCGGATTTGCAAGCACAAAAAACCCCACTCCCGAAGGAGTGGGGGAAATCGATTTTCGCAAAGGATAAATGTTATTTATTCAGCAGGCATATCAAACCAATATTCGAGGATTGCGTTTATTATATCATCCCACCAATCGCTATAATACCATCCATTATCCCATGAAGTAGTATATACAACATCATGTGTTGTACCATCTTCTATCTGATATAAAATATTAATCTCATCAATATCAATACCGTCCATGCGTTGGATTAAAGCCATTTTCTCAGCTATAATAACAGAATAATCAACATCATCAAGTATTGTATCTGCATATCCATAAACGGTTATTTCTGTAAAATCTGATGACACATCAATATTTTCGTATTCGTCAAAGTTAGTCAAAAAATCTGAGTTTCTAAATTTAGTCACGTGTTCTGAAGTGAAATTCACGATCAAAAAACCGTCAGAATCTATTTTTGCAGAATCGCACAAATAACCAATTTCATTAAATGCATCAAACTCACCATTCAAAAACTCTTTAGGTGTGCAACCAAACAGTATGTAACATCTATATTCGTCACACTTTAATTGACCTGCTTTAGGTAACTTTTTAGATATCATGTCCTTAATACTAGGTGCCTCTAACGGATTCCCCGAACACGACGGAACAACAATTAGAGTGATTAACATAAATAGGATGCAAACTATCGCTACAATCTTTTTCTTCATATTGAGGGTCCTTTCTTAGATATATATTATCAAGCTGGTTTTGGGTGATTTTCTGATGAGAAAATCACTTTGCTCATTCCCATTCCCAAACCAACTGATGCAGCCATAAACCCAGCTGTTACTGCAAATCCAAACTCGCTTTCAAATACTTGATCTAAAGCATCGGCGATATCATACCAAAAGTCGTAATCTGTAGAACTGTTTTGCGTGTCCGTATTTTGATTTTTCATCAAATAAAAAATTAAATCCAAGGCATCAGCATATGCTTCAAGATGAGTTTTGTTATCGGTGTCAAAATCCTTTTTTATTCCTATTTCTATGTCAATAGCATTACCGTTATCATCAGAGCAATTCAGATTATAGGCTGTTGTAACTGTTAAGGAGTTTTTTGCTGTATTGAATTCTGCCCTGGCTAATAGATATTGCGCTACATATTCATCATTATTAGGAAATGGTAATTTTATTCCACCCTCTACGGGATACATATCAGCAAGCTTTGTGAACTGTTCTTTTATAGTTTTCTGATTGATTAAATCAAACACGTCGGTTGCATTAAAGGAAATAGGGCCGTTTCCCTCTGTTGTTGTTATTTTATAATACAGCTCCAGATCACCGGGTATTTTAAAAATAACGTTTTCATAATAAGCTTCTACGGAGTACAATTCTGGTATTTGAATAATATCTGACAATGTACCTTTGAAAAAATTCTTGGCACGCTGTATAGATTTCCATTTTTTAAAAAGACCGTCTATTTTGTTAGCAATGGTGTTCTTTGAAGCATCTTTTGTATCAACACTTAATCCAAACGGATCAACCAAGGAAACAGGGTTGCCGTTTGCGTAAGCAAAGCGGTTGAGGGTAATTGCATTGGAAAGTTTGCCGGGAATGATATCCGCATTGACAAATCGCTTCATCTCGGGGGAGTAGTAGCGGGCTCTCATGTAAATGAGGCCGTTCTTGTCGGTGATTACTCCGTCACGTCCGTTGTAGCCGAATATTACAAAGCTCGAGCCTGTTCTGGAAACAAGCCTACCGTAAGTATCGTATGCAAAGGTATCGGTTATGTTGCCATCGCTGTTATTCTGCTTAAGCTATTATAAGCATATCATATTTTCGTACAATTTGCAAGTATAAAAAAACAGCCGCACCCAAAAGTGCGGCTGAAAAATTATAATAGAGCATAAAAATATTCTCTTACCTTAACAACATTTGCAAAAAATTTTTCTATTTCCTGCTCAGAAGAGGTGTAGGCAAATAGATCAAGCAAATTTTCAGAAAGATAAAATTCCTTACTGCTATATGAAATTATTACTTGTAAATGTTGCCCACCGTGCCCAGAAATAATTGAAAAAACAATCTCCTTATTGTCTTTGTTTTTATATATTACCGTTGGATGTTCATTGCTGCGAGCTGGTCTATAATCCCAACCATCTGTACACAGATATGTTCTAATATATTTTTTTATATTTATTTTGGTTTGCTTGTTTAGTTTATTTAATCCCATAGGATTTTTGGGGAGAGGCTCAAGATTTAATTTGTGTAATTGCGATATAGCGTTTTCAAACTTTAAAGTTGCTTCAAACGATTTTTGCGCCCATTCATATCGTTCCTCTTTATTTTCCGGAGCATAATATATCTCTTCATATACTATCTTTCCTAATGAATCAGCAATATTATTAATAATGTCTAAATTTCTAAAGCATCTTTCACATGAAATGAGTGCCGTATAAGGTTTATTTTCATACGTCCTTCCAGCAATAACAGAGTTTGATAAATAATTTCTCCCTAAACCGTAATTGCTGTTAGCTTTTTCAAATCCATAAGTACCCTTGCAAACCGGTTTTCCGTCCCATTCGATTTGATCAAATCCTAAAATTAGTGTATATACGTCTAATGCTTTAAGTAAATCTGAAAAAACGAATAACTTTTTAAAGTCTTCATCGTTCAATGAATTATTTTCATATTTATTACTCCAATCCCAACTTTCATCCAAATTTGAAACCATTCGTTTATCGTGTTGTTCTGGATTATAATAGGAAGCATTTAGCAAGTGTTCTAAGGTCACTTTATATTCAAATCTGCTTAGATTTATTTGATGGTATATATTACGTGCCTCTGTAGATAGCGTATTGAAATTGAGATTTTGGAAGGCAAAAAGATTTCTATTATATACAACATTTGATTGCATAATTGAATATATGTCAAAAAATTTAATATCCTTTTTACATTTAATTTCTAAAACAACGTACTCTTTCATAAGCCTTCTCCATATCTGAAATAAAAATTATCCGATTGCTGTTTGAATAGTTTGGGTTCCTTGTTGAATACCTGATGGATCTCCAGTTGTTATAAGTTGAAATATTCCCGCCAATATAACAACTATTCCCGCCGTTACTGCTAACGCTGTTACCGTTTCCGGTTCTGGCTGCCAATTATATCCGCGGCTTCCTCCCTTTGAAGCAACCTCTTCTTTTGATGAGTCTTTTTCCATTACATATTGTTCATGAGGTTGTTCCTGTTTTTCATCACAGTCTTGAACTTGCTGGAAATGATAATAAATTTTCCCGAGTTCTCCACTGTATATCTTCACAGTAAAATCGTCAACAGTAAACTCATTATATCCCAGCGGAAAACCTCGTGCTACGCCATCAGCATCATATCCCTGCATTTGAATTTCCATCTTTGCTGCTCTAACAGGATCTGTTAAATAAGAAACAGGTTTGACCTCCCAATACATTCCATAAGTATATAAATCATATCTATGGGTTTTATTATTTTTAGGAACATATTCTGGAATTAGACCATATGTTAATGAAAGATAATTCACAACCAAATTATGAATCTGACCCGGATAATCAAGCTGATTCCAAGGATTGTAAGTTGTTTTTTGATAAAGTAAATATAATGGAATTTGGTTATTAAATTCAGAATTTCTATGCTCCGGAAGGTTGAATAGGCTATTTTGAGGGGTAAAGTTATTTTCTCCTCTCTCCGCACTCAGTCCAAACGGATCAACAAAAGAAACAGGGTTGCCATTTGCGTAAGCAAAGCGGTTGAGTGTAATCGCATTGGAGATAGCACCAGCTATGACGTCCGCATTGATGAATCTCTTTATTGCAGGCGAGTAATAACGTGCCCTCATATAAATGAGACCGTTCTTGTCGGTGATTACGCCGTCTCGTCCGTTGTAGCCGAAGATTACGAAGCTCGAGCCTGTTCTGGAAACAAGCCTACCGTAAGCATCGTATGCAAAGGTATCGGTTATGTTGCCATTACTATATGCTAAAAGAGTTATTGAGGCGATTATTTATTATAGCATATATTACCTAAAATGGCAAGTACTTTTCTTAGAAACGGTATTGCTAAAAATTATATGTAATAATTACGTCATGCGTAAATTCGTCATTTTTGAAATATTTATGTCCTATTTCTATTTTTTTTATAAACTTTTGTAATATTGTCCTGTCAAGAATTGTTATGCTGATGTCTTTTTTTAATATATTTTCTATCTTCAAATTGAGCAAATCTAATCTTTTAAGGGAAGCGCTGTCTAAATCTCCGGTAAGGGCATTAGTCAATTCTTTTTGTCTTATAGTGTACTGGTTTAATATATTTGTATAGTGTTCAAAATCAATTTTCCCGTTTGTAAAATCCCGGTGCAATAGCTTCAACTGCTTCTTTTGATTGGATATTTCCTCGCTAACTATCTTTTTCTTTTCTTCAGAAAAATCTTTTTGCAGATACTTATACATAAGTTCATGGATATGCTTTAATGACTCATTTTTCTTCTCGTTTAGAACCTTATTAAGTTGATTTAATACAAGATCGTATAAATCATTATAATAAATATTATGATTGTGGATACATTCATTAGAATTTGTAATATGTTTTCTACACACATATCCCATTTCACTTTTCCCATTCTTATTTTTTTTTATGTTTTGAAAACTCATAGAGGTTCCACACTCCTCGCAAAAAAGAATGTTTTTAAATATATCTTCTTGTTTGTGCGCTGAATTTCTTTGATGTTTTTTTATTTTTTCCTGTACTTCCTCAAATATAGTTCGGGGTATTATTGGTTCGTGCATATCGGGAACAATAATTTGTTTATCTTTCGGAAGGCTTACTCTTTTTTTGGTTTTGTAGTTGATAGTCTCACCTTTCATATTTACCATATCACCAACGTACATTTGATTTGTCAATATCCATTTTATCGTTCTATCTGTCCAGTTATACATTGATGACGGATTGACAAATCTTATAAACGTTGTATCGCCGTTCTTTGTTTTATACACACACGGAGAGATAATTTTATTCCTTGAAAGTATCCTTGCAATCTCTGAATAATTATTTCCGGACAGAAAAAGAGAGAATATCTCTTTTACAACTTCTGCAACACAATCGTCAATCACCAGGTGATTGTGATTTTCAGGATCCACTTTATATCCATATGGAGTCATTGAATTAATATAATATCCTTTTTGTGCTCTTTGTCTTCTTGCCGTCTTAACCTTTCGAGACAAATCCTTAGCATACATGTCATTAAGGATATTCTTAAACGGCGCAATATCATTATTGTCACTAATGGTATCTATTCCGTCATTTACTGCAATATACCTTACTTCTTTTTGAGCAAAATATATATCTGTATAATACCCTGTTTGTATATAGTCTCTCCCCAGTCGGCTTAGATCTTTTGTAATAACAAGATTTATCTTACCGTCCTCAATATCCTTGATCATGTCAATAAATCCCGGTCTGTTAAAGTTTAATCCTGAAAAACCGTCATCCACATATACGTTAGATATAGTAAATCCATTTGTATGACAAAAATGTTCAAGTATCATTTTTTGTGTCTCAATACTAACACTCTCTCCAGTTGACTGCTCATCATCTTTACTTAATCTGCAATATATTGCAGTTTTGTATCTTTGATTATCGCTACTCATCATTTCCTCCCGTTTTAATTTCTTCAAATATTGAATGAGAGTCTGATTCATCGTCTATTCGAATATTTATTTTCCCAATAAGCATTTGCGCTATAATTTCATCAACACTTATTTCACTGATAAAGTTAGAAATAATATTATTTTGAGGTTTTTTCATACTTTTTCCTTTTCACTTTTTATTTATATAAATCATAACAAATAACCATGACATATTTAGTCAGGGTTAAAAAAAGGCCAATATTTATGTTAAATTATATAGAATTCATTACATGGTCTATCTTCTAATTACACAAAATATTCCCCCCACTCCCGAGGGAGTGGGGGGACAATGCCTAATTATCATTCAACAAATTCTTTAATTGTTCCTGGCATTGAGATATATCTTCAATTTTTACACATGAATAACCTTTGCCTGTCTGTTCCGCTTCTGAACAGAAAACAACTAAATAGCATTCTGGGGCTGAATCATGGATATCGCCATAAATTGAACGGCAAAATAAATATACTCTTTTTCCGTTTGAAAATTGCGTTAGTGGATCAGAGAAAACACCATTATCATCACCGAACAGTTCGACAGCAATCTTTTTCCTTGCTGTCTCATCAATAAAATGTGAATCAACATCACATGAGCAAGCTCCTTTAGTAGTTAACTTATTAACCTTTATTTTTTCTCCCCAGTCGTTTGCTCGCTTCAATTCCAATATTTGCTCATCAGAAAAGAAAGCGTAAGCAACGGTGTCGGTAACATCAAAATATTTAGTATAACAGCATATAACATTATTATACTCGTAATATGAAACATCGGTATCACTGCTTGATTGCGAAACAAGAAGCGCCGCTATATATTCATTTCCCGCATATGGTACCCACGCACGCGTTCTTATAAAATATAAATTTCTTCCATATTCATCTGTCTCTAAAACATATATTTGATCCATTTCCCCGGATCTCATTCCCAAAATTGAGTTGTTTGCCGCAGTGTATAAGGATATATTATCTCCACGATATGCATATGTAGGGGGATCACAACTTATCAAATTACAGATTAGAACAAGTATGAGTATCAGAAAATAAATTTTATTTTTCACGCTGATTTTCTCCATTTAATCCAACTGATAATACAGCAGGTTGCATATACTGGTTTATAAAATTATGAATGTTATATATGTCTTTTATATAGGTATTTATTATAAAAGATTTTCCTTGTCCTCCATCCGTGTAGGCATATCCCGCTCGTTGAACATCACCTAAAATGTCTGCAGATGCTTCATATGGTAAAGAATAATATTTATCATAAGGGACATGTCCTGAATTAACAGATGGAATAGCTACATATTGTATATATCTACGCAATCCGAGAAGTTGTAATTGTATATAATGTCCATATTCATGTTTCACCGTGTTTATGTCTGTTTCATTTTTATTTAAAAACATAATAACAAACGATGCTGATCTTCCATCCGTAAAAGCCCAATCTTCCCGAATGACCAATTGACATTTATATGCAGAGAAATAATTAGACTTCAACACCTTTTCTTCATCATTATTATTCCAGTCAAAATTTTGCATATCAAACTTTACATCATTTGCGATTGTTATCATTGGCTCAATAACATTTTCTTCAGCCCAGTCCTTGACATCTTTGTATGTATTGACAACAATTTCTTTTGCATCATTGTAAGTGTCAACAACTGCATCTTTTACTTCATGATATGCTTCAACTACGGGATCAACGATTTTTTCATCAACCCAATTTGTGAAACTGTTCCAAGCTCCTTTCAAACTCCAAAGTCCAAAAGGATCTACGAAAGAAACTGGGTTACCATTTGCATAAGCAAATCTATTGAGTGTGATTGCATTGGAAAGTTTTCCAGCAACGATATCCGCATTGATGAATCGCTTCATGTCGGGCGAATAGTAACGCGCTCTCATATAGATGAGGCCGTTCTTATCGGTGATTACGCCGTCGCGTCCGTTATAGCCGAAGATGATAAAGCTTGTACCTGTTCGGTCGATCAGCTTACCATAGGTATCGTATGTAAAGGTGTCGGTTATGTTGCCATCGCTGTTTTAAGGAGTAGCTATTTTGAGTACGGGCCTATTTTATCATATGAATAGGGATAAAGTACTGTATTGTGAAATATCCTATAACAAAAACAAAAATTATCAACCACAGTGGGATATGTATTGTTGTATAATTATTTAATAAGTATCCAATAATTCCCAAAGATATTCCATAAAGTAATTTTATTAATATCGCAACAAAAAAATTGACTCTAAAACTATGTTCACAATAAATACATTTTATCTCATAGGTGTATTTCCCAAACTTTTCAAACGCTGGGATTCCATGTTTCTTACAGTAGGGGCATCTACTATATAAAAACTTGTTTTCTTTCATACTCTACTCCTTTGACTCGTGTATAATAACCTGACATCCCCCTCCTAAAGTTTCCGGTGATGCAATAAATGGTGTTTCTTTATCAAAATTTAAATTTTCATCAACTATTGCATCTACCCTTAAATTTACCCTTTCCCTAGTTTTAACACTAACAATAATATATGTTTGCTGTTTATCACTTGAATTCCAATTATATATCGTTTCCCCAAAATTAAATATTGTTAGAATGTCGGAAAAGGTTCCTAACGATTTCGAAAGTTCTGAAAAACCAAGAATATTCTTGCCAAATGATTGTGAAGCTTTTGAAGTGAAAATTGATGTTCCTATATCTGCAAAAAGGGAAACAACGTCCAAAGTAGTTCGGTTCTCATTGCTATAATACTCATCTATACCATGTATAATATCCAATATGGGAACAATTGACATTATTTCGTCATACAGTTCATGGCTTGATGTATTATAATTGGGGAAAATCTCTATTGTGATTTCAATACAATTGTGTAGGATATTGGGTAAATCTTCCTTGTTTTTAATAGAGTCCTCTATTTCTTTACAAGCAATGTTTAAGCATTCACATAAATAATAATAATCGGGACCTCTCACATTAACTATATGGGATGCAAAATCTTTCTGCAAGACTATTAAAGACTTTAGTATTAGGTCTTCATATCCTATATATGATTTGTTTTCTTTATTATTCTCTGATACAGCTGTTTTATCATCCGCGGTCAATCCAAACGGGTCGACAAAAGAAACAGGGTTGCCGTTAGCATAAGCAAATCTATTGAGTGTGATTGCATTGGAAAGTTTTCCAGCAACGATATCCGCATTGATGAATCGCTTCATGTCGGGCGAATAGTAACGCGCTCTCATATAGATGAGGCCGTTCTTATCGGTGATTACGCCGTCTCGTCCGTTGTAGCCGAAGATTACGAAGCTTGTACCTGTTCGGTCGATCAGCTTACCATAGGTATCGTATGTAAAGGTGTC
>JAFVQU010000012.1 GCA_017504625.1 Clostridia bacterium
CGGCGAATTTGAAAGAAAAGTTGATAAAACTCTATCTTATTTTGCATATATTTGTTATCTCAAGAAAAAAAGATTAATTACAGCAAGCGAATTTGAATTTTTTGAATATGAGATCAGAAGAATTTTAATGAATCATCAAGTGGTAGAATATTTATATAATTTGTATCACTTTTCGGACAAGCATAAAATGCATTTTACTTTTTACTACCTACTTTCTATATGGGAAAAGAAAAACATACTATATTTCTTCAGTGAAAAAACACATAAGATTTTTCGATAAAGAGTTCTTTAATCCTAAATCAAATTCTTATCCTCACTACTTGAATTTTTAATATAATTATTATTTGAATTTACTTATGTTTTATAAGGAGAAAAACATGATTTTTCACGATGCCTCGAAATATTGTTATAATTGGTTAAAAGCTCAATCGTTTGTTAAAGAGGAATCATTAACAGATTGGTTATTGTATTATATTTCAAATCATAATCGCAATGTATACTATAAAGCCTTTACCAGAAATGAAGAAGCGTCAAATGGATCCGATTGGGAGTGGTGGATTCTTACAGATGAATGCTCAACTACCAAAGCATATCGTTTGCTTATTCAAGCAAAAAAATTAAAGCCCAACAATACCGACAATTATCCGCTTGTCACATATAGCAACAAAAATGGATTTCAAATTGATTTGCTGATTGCCGAAGCAAGAGCAAGAAATGCCTTGCCGCTATATGCGTACTATTCATGTTGTTCGCCTAATATTGATGAGCAATGCAAAAATATAAACTATATTTCAGATGCAATGTTGAAATGGTGTGAAAATTGTGTAAACGGATGTTTTCTAACATCTGCTTTTGCATTACATAAAAATGTTTTTAGTAATCCAAGAAGAAAAATAGTAGATCAAGAACTGATTGATGCTTCTTTTGGTTTGTCATTATTGGATTTTATTTGGGGTGAACCGGGAAAAGCATCTAGTCTCTTGCGTGAATTTAATAACCATTTTAAAGATTCAAATAACGACAGAAATAATTGGGCTGGAATACAACACAATTATAAAGACTTGCCCGTATATGTGAAAACCTTGATAGAACGGAGAGAAGAAGATTTATCTTGGTTAGACAGAGAATTTCATCATGAGATTGGAATTTTATCAGGTGTTGTTATTGTCGATAACAGGAAACGCATTTTTGACCAATAACCAAAAAGAAAGCGCCATTGAAATCCGAACCCGTAAAGTTCGAATAACAATGGCGTTCTCTTTTTCGGAGATTATTGTATATCACAATATTTATTTGCTTATCCCCATTAAGAATTCTTCCAACTTGTTTAAGAGATGATCGGCAGGGTTGTCGCCTGGAGATTTAAGCATTTTCATTAGATCATCTTGAGTAACATCAAGGATTAATTTGCCATGCTCTTTCAAACAACCTTCTGCCGCAAACTTTGCAGAATCTGAAAATCCTTTTCGCGATATGATGAACGCAACATTTCTTAAAGCTGCAGCAAACAGATACTTTTCCGTAATGTAGATAAGATTTTGATCAATTTTATCGGTATAGTTCTTGAATTCAAAAACCACAAAATGTGAGTTGTAATGCTGTACTAACATTTGCCACAGCGGATGCATACTCTCATCATTGTTTTGCGTTATCTTCAAGGCGCCAATCAAATCCATTCGAAAATGTTCGTCATTGGTTTTGTGTTGACTTGTCAGCCTATTGAAATAGGAAGCCTCGAAAAGATGACGTATTATATCTTCACAAATTTTTTCATATTCTCTCGAATTTTCTCTACCGGCAGTACAATTGGATAATCTTTTTATTAGAAGAGCGGTCTTGTTAGATTCCTTTTCTGCATCTTCTAAATGCTTGTCCTGAGTAGGAATAAAATCCAGCTTGATTAATTTCGCTTCCACAGATGCTTTGCCATCAATATTGTCTATCGGAAAATATGTAATTTGAGATAATTTCTTTAATAACGTAGGATTGTTTTTGCTGTAAAAAACAAGATTTTCGATATCCCAGACAATGATTCGATATCTTTCAAATATTTCGTCTTTCTGAAAACTTGGTATGCTACTTAAAACTATTAACAGAATTATCTCGTCATTAGATGTTTTCTGCTTCATTTTTTTCATAACAATTGTTTTTAGTAGTTCATTTGCGGCAAAAGGGGAAACAACTTGGCTTTTATATGATTTGCACTCAACCAATAGCGTTTGATTGCCTTTTTGCAAAATTAGATCCCAACTTTGATCTTTATCATGAGATATGTCATCAATTTCAACAGCTCCGAATTGCTCTAACAACTGCTTGCTAAAGACCTCTATTGCAGGCTCCAAAGCTCGCGCATCCATAGCAGGCGTTACATACCCATCACTTATGGCCTCTTGAAAAGTATACGAGAACACTACCTCATTTGGCTCAAAAAGTCTATTAGCGCTTTTGTTATTTGAAATTTCATTTCCGATAGTTGTGAATGCAATAGTTGTTTTTTCTGCACATAATAGCGCATCGTAAATTTTGGATGACACGACGGAATCATAGAAAATTACAATCCCGTACTGAGTTATCTGTTTATCGGGGTTCTTTAGAATTGCTGTTGCGGTTTCCACTACAATATTATCGTTAACAATTTTTGCAAATCCATCATAGTTTGTTGAAATTCTGCTTATTATTTGTTTCTTTATTGCTAAATGATCAACTACAACAAGGATCTTACAGTCTTTTGTTCGATGTAAAAACTCTACTGTCTTGGCAAACACTATTTCTTTTCCCGTTCCTGCTGCCATTTCAACAACAATATGTCTTTGCCCTCGATTTAATGCTGTGCGAACAGAGTCAATAGCTTTATATTGGTATGGTCGTAATTGGATTGTTTCCATTCGTATACCTCGCTTTTATGCTTTAATATATCTTGTCATCTTTGATTGACCGATTTTCTTAATTTGTCCTTCTTTAACCATTTTGCTAAGCACCGCTTCTATCGTTGTGGGGCTAACATCAGGCAATATACCGCAAATATCTGCCTTCGAAATTGGCACTAAACTATTCAGAACAGTCGCTTCTATTCTCGCTGTTTTCGTGATCTTTTTGCCGTGAACAACTGCAAAACGTTTGTCAAGCTCTTTGTAACACATATACAGCATTGAAAGGAAGTTTTCTATAAAAGGAATATAGGTGTTTTGATTTTCGTGCCAGCCTATAGAAGATTCTCGAAGTGCTTCATAGTAGTATGCTTTATAGTTGTTGATTTGTTCTTCAAATGAAACATATTTTCCTGCATCATAACCGTTTTTATAGAGCAAAAGAAGGGACAGAAGCCGTGACATCCTTCCATTTCCATCTCTAAAGGGATGAATACATAGAAAATCAAGAATGACACAAGGAATTAGCAACAGTTGATTTATGTTAGCATTATTTCTTGCTTCCATATAGGCAAGCTCTAATTGCTCCATTGCTTCGCTAACTTCACTGGCCGGCGTAGGCTTAAATCTGATTTTTCTATTACCATCTTTATCTTGTTCAATAATGTAATTGTCACCGGTTTTATATTGACCACCATATTCATATCCGGCGATTTGCATCATCGTCTCGTGAAGTCCTAGAATATCACTTTGTCTAAATTCCAAAGTATCGTGGTGCAGATGAATAGCGTTTAATGCATCTCTATATCCAGCAATTTCGCCTTCGTTATGGTTTAACGGTGCGCTATCTTGATTGACAATAGCAGCAATACGTTCGTCACTTGTAACAATACCTTCGATGGCATTAGAACTCTTTACCGATTGCACTTTCGCAACCGCTTCTAGTTCGGTAAAAACTTTAGCAAATTCTTCTTTTCTTACACCCGCCATTGTTTTTAATGATGCAATGTTTGATGTAAGATTAATAAGATTCGATGGTAACAATCCATTATTTAAAAAAGAATAATCAAATTTTCTCATATGCGCTCCTCCATTTCTGCATATAATTATAGCATATTATGTGCAGAAAATCAAGAGTTAATGCATATAATTTTTGTTTTATATGCATTAATCCGCTTGATTGTGCAGATAATCTATTTCCACGAAAACATTGATTGCGATTAGAATTTGTTGTCTGGCGAAGGCGATGCCGAAGAAGATTTACATTATCGCCCAAAGTGTGTTCAATATATAATGCTTTATTTTGATGACATACACGCCTTTATTCCAATTTGATGTGGGAGTTCAAATCCTAGTGGAAGTTCTCAAAAATATCTTTTTCGTAGCCTTTATACAGAAAAAACGACAAGTTTCGACTTGTCGTTTTTTCAACGAGATTCGCCTTCGGCGAGTGAAATTTGGCTTCGCCAAGTGAAATAGCTTCGCTGTGAAATATTTGCTACGCAAATGTGATGGGCGAATTTCATTTCACATTGCGACGAAGGAGCAATATTTCACAATTTACGAAGTAAATTATTTCACATTCGGCAACGCCGAATATTTCACTTGCAATCTCCACGATTTTATGCTATACTAATCACAGAAAGGTGGTGAGGATATGAAGAAAATAATAGCAATGTTTGTTGCTATGTTGATTATGGTAACTCTTTGTTCTTGCGTTAGAACCGATAGAAACATTGAAAACTACCCTGCGGATATAGTAAAATATCAAGCAACATTATTTATGCCAAATTTGGACGAGATTGGCGAATATGAGAAAGCAGAATATTATACAAGAAAAAATGAATCAATATTTCCGGAATATTCAATGCAGTTAGTGGTAAAGTATGATCAAGAAGCGTTTTTAAAAGAAAAAGCGCGACTTGAACGCGCCTACACATATCTTGATAAACCGCAAAAACTTGACAGCGATAGAGATGTTTATACAATTCCGATTGAAAAGTTTTCGTTTGCCGGTTTTGATTTTAAAATAGCAGTATTTGAAGATACGGTCTATCCTAAAAATTTCGGTATGGTTGGAATTTCTGAAGAAAAATGTCAAATTGCGTACTTATGGATCTATGCAGTAGATCTTGATTATATTTGTGAAGCAGATGAAAATGAAATTAAAGCAATGAGCGAATTTATGGAGTATCATTTTTCTTTGGAATAATTATAATACAGTTTTTCTTTTTAGCACAAATAGCCCGTTTGAGTTCGAAACCTTAATGCAGTTCCCCAAAAATATCTTTTTCGTAGCCTTTATACAAAAAAGGAACAGACTACCTTGTGTGGTCTGTTTCTTTTTTGTTTGAAGTGTTTGGTTAATTTGAGCTCCGACGCCTGAATCGTCCGCGATTCGGGTAAACACGGCAAATTTTTCTTTACATTTCTGCAAAACTATGCTATAATCATCATAGAAAGGCGGTGGCATTATGGATTCTTACATTATCATATTACTCGCGATGGCGATGGTGCTTCTCCCTTTTATCGTTGATCGCACCGTTAGAATATATAGACACCGTCAATACGTTAACGACTTTCTGTCAAAGCAGTTCGCTTGCCCAAATTGCGGTCACAAATTCTATGCCGCAAAAAGAATAGTCTTTCCTTTAAGCGATAACAAGGCATATATTAAATGCCCGTACTGCAAAAAACGCGACGTGTGCGGCCACCCACACAGCATCGACGACAATTAATTAAATTTGAAAGGAAACATTGAATGAAAAAGCTTATATTTTTGTTAGCAATATTTGTATGCGCCATCACCCTCTGTTCCTGCACGGTCAACTGGTTTGGTGAAACCTATGACGCGCCCTGGTACGTCATCGCGATCCCGATAGCGATTATTGCGGTTGTGGGATATTTTATTTTGATGAATACCGTTTTTGTTTGCCCCGATTGCAATACCGAATTCAAGCCAAAGTGGTATCAGCTTTCTGTCTGCATTCACATGGGCAGAAAAAGACTTGCAAAATGCCCCAAGTGCGGAAGATTTGGATACTGTAAGCGTGAAAAGGATATTAAATGATCAAGGGGCGCCATGTGCTACTTAAAGCCGCTAAAATACCATTACCGCCCCTGTGCTTGTCCGCACGAAGAATGGCTTTACCGTTGAGCGAGGCGGTCGCGAGCCGCTTGTATACACGGGTGAAATACGCGACTTGAAGCTATTGCGCGACGAATACTTGCTTGAAATATTCGTCAACGGCGGCGAAGAGGTTTTCACCGTGCTGTTGTAATTCAAAAAGACCTTTGGACAACCAAAGGTCTTTCTTTTTTATCTTCCCGCGCATTGCTTCTTGTAAGTGTAGGGTGTTTCTCCGAAGCGCTTTTTGAAAAGCACGATAAAGTGTGAGCAATCCGAAAAGCCCGAGCTCATACAAGCCTCGGTCACCGTAGAGCCGCCCACAAGCATCTTGGTCGCGTTTGAAAGTCTGACCGACTCGAGATACTCGCGCGGCGTTGAGTGGATATATTTTCTAAACCACCTTGTAAGCGTTGCCGAGCTTACAAAATGCGTTGAAAGTATATCGTTAACGTTTCTGATCGTAGCAAAATTTCTGTTTATATCGTCGATTATTTTCTGCAACGCCGTCGGCATACAGGGCTTCTCTGCCCCGCTCGTTTCATTTCTCTCAAGCAAGACAAGCATCTCTATAAGATAGGCCGCCTGCTCAAGCGCCGAGCCTCCCTCCTCGCGCGCCGCCGCAAGCGAGGAAACAAGCGAGCGCATCGTCTGCCTCGCCTCACCGTCAAAGGAAAAGAGCGGTGAGAAATCCTCTCTCTGCCAAAAAGCAAATTCGGGAGCATCAAAATCTGCGGCTATCCAGATGCACGCGTAGGATTGGAGGGCATCGGAATTAAAAATACCCATGTGAAGATCGCCTGCTCGCGTAACTATCGCATCACCGATCGGCACGGGATAAAGACTGCCGTTGACGAGAAAGGAAACGTCACTTGAAATATTATAAAAGATCTCTAAAAAGGCGTGGTTGTGCACGGGGTCTGCATCCGGATCATCGCGGTATTTGTACCTCGTGCGCGACATAAAATCATAGCGCAAGCCCGAAATCGAGGTCAATGCATCGGACAATCGCGGTTGATATTTAGGCTCGTACATGCGTGCTCCTCCTCATCTGTGAGCGAAATCTCATATAAATTGACAAAATATGCATATAAATATCACTTTTCAAATGCTATAATAACATACAGACAGCCTTGTGTCAAGTAAAAATCAAAAATATAGAAATTCATTTACAAACTTGCGCCAACCGCGCGCGAGTAAGGAGTAAAATGCATATATATCTTCAACTTGTACTAACACTCATCGCGGGGCTCGCCTTTAATCTTAACCGCAAATATTTCACCGTGAGAAGCCGGAAGGGCTTAGCCGGGCGTGCAGTTTTCTCGGCAATATGCGCCATGGTTGCCGCTGTTGTTCTTCTTGTCTGGGGAGGCTTCGGTCACGCATCAACCTTCACCCTGCTCTTAGGAATACTTTTCGGCACTGTCACCGCAATACAAAGCATAGCAAACATTTCTGCTGTCAGCTGCGGACCTATGTCGTACACCACTATCATCACCTCGTTTTCGGTGCTTATTTCGGCCCTCTCGGGCATGCTCTTCTTTGGAGAGGACAAACTTGAAATAATCCAAATAATCGGTGTCGTACTGATGCTTACAAGCATCGCGCTTTCCGCAAAGGGCAAGGGCGAGGACGAAAAGGTAAATTTCAAGTGGCTTATTCTTGCCTTTACCGCCTTTCTTTTAACGGGCGCTATCGGCATTATGCAGAAAATACATCAAACCTCCGAATACAAAAGCGAAATCAACGCATTTCTCATCATCGCATTCGTCGTTTCCGCGCTTATCAGCACCGCATTTGCCCTTATTAAGCTCAAGAAAACGCAGAACGCTGACACGCTTGCTTACAACGCAGAGGAAAAAAAGACCAAGTATATCCTATTTGCAATTGTGATAGTCGGTGGTATCTGCACTGCGGCAAACAACAAA
Source organism: Clostridia bacterium (assembly GCA_017504625.1). Lineage (GTDB taxonomy): Bacteria > Bacillota > Clostridia > Oscillospirales > CAG-272 > SVTX01. The sequence continues at coordinate 7,923 of JAFVQU010000012.1, forward strand.
TTCAATCTTTTCCTCTCGGGTGCACTTCCCACAGCGATCTTTTTCCCTGTGTACAACGTGGGAATACTTATTCTGACAACGCTTTCGGCTATCGTGATATTCAAGGAAAGACTTTCACTAAAGCAATGGATAGGCGTTGTTATCGGCATAATCTCGGTAATTTGCATCCGCAATCCATTTGCATAAAACTATTATATAACAAAACGAGGTGCTTAATATGTTAAAAATACCCGCATTTGTTCCTGTATCGAACGGATTTTATACCTGCTTTGCCAAGGATGAGTTCAAGCAGTACAGCCTTGACACCGACGAGGTGGTCTTTAAGCCGCTGAACGTCGATTACACCGTAACTCTTAACGGTCAGCCCATTCAGGTGCGCGAGTGCCGCGTTTCCGCGTACCCATTCAACCGCCCCTGGCCCGGAAAGCAGCGTCCCTTCAAGCAGAGTGAATCTGCAGGTTTCATCTCCTTTGAAGCCGACGAGGCAGTTGAGCTCCGCGTAAAAAAGAGCTCCCCCTTCGCCTCGGCAAAGGTTCGTCCCACCTCGAAAAATATCGCTCCCATGATCGAGGGCGACGAGATCGTGTTTACTCTCACCGAAAAAGGCGGCTACGTGCTTGAGGTCGACGGCATGCACCACGCGCTTCACATATTTTTCAACGAGATCCGCAAGGAAACAAGAGAAGAGGACGTTACCCTTTACTACGGTCCCGGCATTCACTTCCCCGGCAACATAAATCTTCGCGATAACGATACAGTTTACATTCACCCGGAGGCGATAGTGTTCGGCTCACTTACCACCACCGGTGCTAAGAACGTGCGCGTATTCGGCGGCGGTGTTGTCGACGGAAGCCAGGAGGAAAGAATTACCGAGCATTGCTACGAGAATCACACTAAAGGCAACGTCCGCCTTTACAACGCAGAGAATATTTCTATTGAGGACATAATTTTGGTCAACTCTGCATCATGGTGCCTTGCACTCTTCGACTGCGACACGATAAATATACAGAACGTAAAGATCGTTGGCCAGTGGAGATACAACACAGACGGAATTGACATCTGTAACACGAGTAACGTGTCAATCAAGGATTGCTTTATTCGCTCCTTTGACGATTCAATCACGCTAAAGGGCATCTACGATTGCCAAAAACCGATGCACAACATCAAGGCAGACAACTGCGTTATCTGGTGTAGCTGGGGCAACACATGCGAGGTTGGGATTGAAACCTGGGTAACCGAGATCTTTGACGTTGAGTTTTCAAACATTGACGTCATTCACACCGCAGGCCCTGCCCTTGCAGTAATGAACGGCTGTAACGCTAAGATCCACGATATTACGTACAGAAACATAAACGTAGAGTTTTGCAAGGATCAGCTCCCCATGAAGCACCAAAAACGCGAATATCAGGACTACGATCCCGAAGGCACGCCCGGTTATCAGATCCTCTTTGACGCGGGCAACCAGCAGTACCCCGTGCGCACCAAAAATGCCGAGAGCCACGTCAGGACAGCTCCCAAGCCGCTCGGAGTTATCAACGGCGTTCACCTTGAAAACATCAATGCGATAACCGATGACGATAGCATAAAGCCCGCCATGCGCGTATTCTGTCACGGCGGCAGAGAGAACATTCAAAATCTCACCTTCAAGAATCTCTCCCTCAACGGCGTAAAGCAGAACGATTTGTCAAAATTCAGCCTCCAAATTCATGGAGGCGACGCGCCCGTAATAGTTGAATAAGCAAACCCCCACGGCGATGCCGTGGGGGTTTCTATATGCCAAAATATTACTTAAGCATTTCCTTTGCGTACTCGTCATACTCGAGAAGCTTTTCGGGAAGGGGCTCACCCTCAGGGCGAGAGCAGGAAGGAAGTGTGGGCTCGCTTCCATCGCTTCCCCAGAAGGGAGAGAGGTGGTCGTTCTCGTACTTAACTCTGTCCTCTTTCTTTCTGAAGTCGGGAATATCGTAGGGCACGTTGCCGTTGAGAATACTTCTGTGAGCAAGAATACCAACAGATGCCATTGCGGTTGCAAAGTAAACGTCCATCTTAGGCTTTCTGTTCTCTCTTACGCAGTTAAGGAATTCACGCATAACGAGGAAGTCGCCGCCGTAGTGTCCGCCGATCTTGTCAATTGCCTCTGCGTCGGGATCGTTCCACTCGGGAAGGTAGCAGTTGTAACCCGAAACTCCCTCGGGAGCATCCCACTCGTTGTAACGAAGAAGGATATGGTTGCTCTCGCGGAGATTCTCGACCTGTCCTTTGGTGCCGCAAAGACGGTAGGAGTTCTCATGGCCCGCAAAAGCCGCACAACCGGTCACTCTGAAGACCGAATCGTCGTCGTTGAGAACCATCATAATAGCCGCTCTGTCAGCAATCTGGCAATAGTTCTGTTTGTCTTTCTGATCAAAGGGAGCGTAGCAAGGCATAGCAACAACCTTCTTGGGAGTTGCACCGGTGAAATACATAAGGGGTGCAAGTGCGTGAGTTACATAGTAGCTTCTGGGAAGTCTTACTCTCCAGTGCTGAGAGAAGGGACGGAGAGATGCGTTGTATCTTCTATCTCTGGGGTCGTGGGGGTGGTTGTACTCACCCTCTGCGTACATGATCTTGCCAAGAGTACCACCCTCTACTATTCTGTTGATCTCATGGTTGAATTTCATGAAGGGGTAGTTCTCGGAAATCATATAGAATGCTCCGCTCTTCTCGCAGGCTCTTACAAGTGCAACACCCTCTGCCATAGTAGAGTTGGAAGCACACTCGCTGAGCACGTGGATTCCCTTCTCAAGTGCCTTTACAGCGTAGGGAGCATGCTCGCAGAAGTAGTTGGAGAGGAATACCGCCTCAAGTCCCTCGTGGTTGATGAAATCCTCGAAGTTTGTGTAGGTGGCAAGGTCATCTCCAAGCTTTTCTCTTGCCTCGGCAAGTCTTGCCTCATCCTTGTCACATACGGCAACGATCTCGCCGTTGTTGTAGCGGATGGTATCGTAGAACGTGCCGCCGCGGTAGATACCGAAAACACCAATTTTAACTGTTCTCATAATATTTTCTCCTTTTAAAATTATTTCACTTTAAGGACGCGTCAGATAAACACAAGAGTCAGAATTCCGATGAACGAAATAGCAACCGACAAGATCTCGCGCTTCGAGGGCTTCTGTCCGACAATAGCCGCGATGACGGTCGATGCTATCATAACTCCACCCGTAACGAATGGGTACTGAACCGTTGCGGGAAGAACCGCAAGTGCGATTACAAGCACATAGTTTGCAATTCTTGAAAGAGTACCGCCCACAACTGCGATCGAGATCGCCTTGAAGCTCGGCTTCTTTCCCTTTCCACGCAAAATAAGAAGAGCAACGAAAGAAATGACAACCGCCGCAACTGCAGACCAGATTGAAAAGCTCTCAGCATTGGTCTTGGGGTAATCAGACTTTTGGAAGAAGGTCGAAACAACGCCCGCAAGGCCGTTAAGCGCGAAAACTCCAATGTAATAGAGCCATCCGCCCTTGTTTGTGTCCTTGTTGACCGTAAGCGCAAGCGCAACCGTGATAAGTACGAAGCATACTATCTTGCCCGCCGTCAGCTCCTCGTTATAGAAGATAAGTCCCTGAACAAATGGGAGTACCATTCCGCCAAGCATCGCAAAGAGCGAAAAGAGCGAAAGGTTTATCTTAGCAAGCGCTTTGAGCGCACAGATTGAATAAAGAAGCGAAACCAGCGCGTTTGCAATCGCGCAGATGAGCGTGAAGTGAGTGTATTCAACGCTGAAGCCATTGATAATAAGCAAAATGATGATGCCGACAATGCCAGAATAGAATGTGAGTCGGTGTGCCGCAAGCGCTCTTTGTCCACACTCCTTCTGATATTTATCGGTAAACAAGAACTGAACGCCGAACATTATAACGCTCAGGCTGATTAATGCATAATAAAGTCCCATGAAAAAGTCCTTTCTTTTCCATTGTATAACCTGATTATAACACGGCAAAATCAACTTGTAAATGAATAAATTCCATTAATTTATGGAAAAAGGTTTGACTTTTGATCGTTTTCGTGCTAAAATTGATTTAGAACAACAAAAGGGAGAGCAGAAATGATCGACAACGTATGCAAATTCAGCGTAAATCACTCAAGTGACCTTATCTGCGAAAGCTTCGTCCTTGAAACGCACGCGTCGCAGTCGGTAACCGATCGCGCAAGGGCTAATTTCATCTGCCTCGTGCTCAGCGGCGAGGGAATTCTCAACATTGACGGAAAAGAGGACAGGATCAGCACGGGAACTCTGTTTCTTATCAATTCGGGCAGTGACTTTTCGATAAAGGACGGCGGTGGGCTCAAATATTACTACGTCAGTTTCCGCGGCAGACGCGCCGACGAGCTTATTGAACGCTTCAGAATAAACGACGCAAACCGCATTTTTGACGGATGCGAATCACTGATTCCATTCTGGCAGGAGTCACAGCACCGCGCCGTTGAGGGTGTCATAGACCTTGTCTCTGAGGCGGTACTCCTCTTCTCGCTTTCAGGTCTTACTCCGTCGCAAAATCGGCCGAACAACGTCATCGCCGAGGTGGTCGCCATAACGCAAAACAATTTTACCTCGCCCGACCTTTCGATTTCAAAGATCGCATCCGAGCTTGGCTACGATCCGAAATATCTATCCTCTCTCTTTAAAAAGAAGCAAAATATTCCATACACGCAATATCTGCGCGATCTCAGGATCAAGCGCTCGATCTTTTTGATGGAGCAAGGACTTGTGAGTGTCAAGAACATCGCCGCGCTCTCGGGCTTTTCCGACGCGCTCTATTTTTCAAAAGTCTTTGCCGCTGTCGAAGGCATACCGCCCAGAGAGTATATCGCAAAGCTTGAAGAACAACGGCAAAATGCGTAAAACAACCGTAAAGCGATGAAAATGAAAAGCTTTACCGTTTCTTAATTATTCTTAATGTAATCACTCAAGTCTTGAACGCACCTATTTTTAATAATATAATAACGGTGTAAATTCAATGTCATTTGGAGATCATCATGCACACACTTTCAGACCTTCTGAAAAACTTTTTTACGCACAAAGACTTTTTACTCCCTGCAAATGAGATAGCGGGCACTATGTTTACACCCCTACATATGGTTTTCGCAGTTATATCACTTGCGGCAGTCATCTTCTGCGCCCTCATAGTATCCAAAAAGAACGAAAAGACTATCCGTGCCGTCTTTTTTGTGCTTTGGGTGCTTATCTGTGTGCTTGAGGTAACCAAAATAGTCTGGGAGACCGTATCGGGCGCAAGCGTCAATGTTGAGGTGACGGGTATTCTCCCTCTTTACCCTTGCAGTGTTTTTATGTATGCGATGCCGCTTGCAATCTTCGGACACGGCAAGATAAGATATATGGGCTGTGGATACGTATGCTCTCTCGGGCTACTCGGTGGATCAATAAACTTTGTGTATCCCGCAACTATACTCGGAAGCTACTCTTGTATATCCTTTGCGGGCTTTCACACCTTCTTCTATCACGGTGCGATGGTATTTTGCGCTATCGTTATGTTAAAATCGGGATACCATTCATACAAGAAAGCAAAAAAGCCGACAGATCTGCTTCTGCCCGCCGTCCCCGCACTCGCGATGTCTATCGTGGCAAATGCGGTCAACTTTTCACCCATCGGCTCTGACTATATGTTCTTTAAGCTCAGCTCGTTCTTCTTTGCGCCCATCGGTGCCGCACTGCCCACAGCGCTTTGCGTGGCGATAGTTTATATTCTTTATCTTATAATCCACGCGCTCCCCTATCTTCCCTTCTATTTTAAAAACAAAAAAGCCTCAGCACTGTGACACGCAAAAAGAATTTTCACATATAGTATTCAAATCAAGATAAAACGGTATGACCGCAAGTTGAGGTCATACCGTTTTGATTTATTTAAGTATATCCTTGAAAAAATCTCCCGCTTCAAAGAGGTATTTTTCCATATCAACAGGAAACGCGAGCCCATGCCCCGCACCCTTTATCGTAACCATTCTCTTTTCTCCGCCGCACGCCTCAAAGTTCTCCACACTCATAGAGTGCGGCACAAAATCGTCGGTATCTCCGTGGAAAAATATGACGGGAAGCCTCGTCTTTTTCATCGCCTCAATCGGAGAATTTGAGTCGGGATCGAATTTTCCGAATATTATCGCGCCAAGTCTTACAAAGGGATAGAAAAGATTTGCAGGGAGATGCATATCTCTCATAACTTTCTTGATGATCTCTCTGGATGAGGTATATCCGCAATCGGCAAGCACACCGACCACGTTTTCGGGGAGCTCCATTGCAGAAGCCATAAGAACAGTTGCCGCTCCCATAGATATTCCCGTAATGATTATTTTAGCATCCTTATCTATATTGTTAACGACGTAGTTTACCCACTCTACGCAATCCAGGCTTTCATTTATACCAAAGCTTATTACGTTGCCCTCGCTTCTGCCGGCGGCGCGCTGATCGACTATCAATGCACTTCTGCCAAGCGAAAAGCAACGCGCAACGCCGCCGCTGAGATCTCGCTCGGCATTTCCTCTATATCCGTGAAAAAGTATCTCAATAGGCGCGCCCTTTTCGTATTCGTAAAAATATCCGGCAAGCCGAAGTCCGTCGTGCGAACTTATCTCGACGGCTCTGCGCGGCATTGATCTGATTTCATTTATCCAATTTATAATCTGCTCGCGGTAAGGCTCGTATTCCTCACCCTCGGGGATCGGTAGCTTTGCGTCCTCCTCGGCTTGCTTTTCCCGTCTGACGTAAAAAGCCATTCTGAAGCATATGAATGATACGGCAAGCACCAGAACTGTAAAGAATAACGCCGCTGAAACTAGTGTCCACAATATCCACATAAAAACACCTCTTTTTTCTTGAATATCAATATATTTTAGCACTTTTCTTGTAAAAATGCAACTTTTTTTAATTATAAAACCGAAAAATATTGATTTGCTCCGGATTTTCATTTATAATAAGGTCAGAGATTCCCAAAATGGAGGTTTATTATGGGCAAAATCAAAATAGTTACCTATAACCTACGCTATGACACCGCAGACGACGGTATAAATTGCTTTGCGGGTCGCAGCGAGCTTATCAAAGAAAAAATAACGGCGGAAATGCCCGAGCTTATCGCCTTTCAAGAGGTGACAAACTCAAGTCGTGATCCTCTTGAGAAAATGCTCCCCGAATATTATCTTTTAGGTATGATGAGAAGTAAGATCTTTGACAACGAGGGACTTTACTTCGCGGCTCGAAGAGATGCATTTGAAGTAATCGGACTTGAGAGCGTTTGGCTCAGCCCCGAGCCCTATACCCCCGGCTCTCGCTACCCCGATCAGAGCCCCTGCCCGAGAATCTGCACAATGATCTATCTGCGACACAGAGAAAGCAACCTGCGTCTACGCGCTTATAACATTCATCTCGATCACATCAGCGAGGAGGCAAAGGTGCTCGGTATGAGGGCGGCGCTCGATTTTGTCGACTCTTACAACGCAAAGGAGCCTCTGCCTACCGTCATTCTCGGTGACTTCAACGCATATCCCAACAGCGACGTCATTTCTATGATGAACGTGCGTGACGACCTTGTTGACGTTACGACCAATATTCCCTTCACCTTTCATGACTACGGCAAGCAGCAGTTAAAAATAGACTACGTCTTCCTCTCGCCCTCCCTCGCCGACAAGGTTGTAAGCGTAGAGCGTTGGACCGACGAGCAGGCGGGAATCTACCTTTCAGACCACTACCCCGTCTGCGTGACTATTGACTTTTAATAAGGTCGCCTTTACTTAAATAATTATTTACAATTTCGATTTAATACGTCAATTTTTATATCGTAAAATCAAAATTGGATGTAGAAAATTTACTTCTATCCAGAACAAAACAAAGGAAAACTCAAAATGGGAATATTTCAAATTCTTGAACTCGTTTGTGGCTTAGCTCTCTTCCTTTACGGAATGGACGTAATGGGAAACGCACTCAAAAAGAGTGCGGGTAGAAAGCTTAAGACAATACTTGGCAATCTGACGTCAAGCAAGCTCAAAGGCTTTTTGCTTGGACTTGCCGTTACAGCCGTCATTCAGTCTTCGTCGGCAACGACGGTCATGGTAGTCGGCTTCGTTAACTCGGGCACTATGCTGCTTTCACAGGCTATAAGCGTTATTCTCGGCGCAAACCTCGGTACCGCGGTTACCTCTTGGCTGACGGCTCTCAACAGTCTTGGCAGTAGCGAAACGGTATCGGCTATCGCTTGGCTCGACTATCTTACCCCTGATTTCTGGATGCCTATCCTTGCTCTTATCGGTATAGCATTCATTATGTTCTCCAAAAAGGACAAGAAAAAGGATATCGGAACGATACTTCTCGGCTTTGCCGTCCTTATGGTAGGTATGAGTACTATGTCGGGCGCGGTAGCGGCGCTAAAGAACGATCCTGAATTTCATAAAATACTCACCGTCTTCACAAATCCTATCGTCGGCGTAATCGCCGGTGCGATACTGACGGCAATCGTTCAGTCCTCTTCGGCGTCGATCGGTATTCTTCAGGCATTGTCTGTTACGGGCGGTATTTCGTTCGGTATGGCTATTCCGATCGTTCTCGGTCAGAATATCGGTACTTGCGTAACCGCTATGCTCTCGGCTCTCGGCGCGAACAAAAACGGTAAGAGAACCGCGGTCGCACACCTTTTCTTCAACGTAATAGGTGTTGTGTTCTGGCTCTCGATGTACTATTTTGTAGGCTGGATACTCAACGTAGCGGGTATTATCAACATCTTTGATCTTGCTACCGCTTCAATCAACCCATTCGGCATCGCTATCGTACACACCTGCTTTAAGATACTTGCTATCATTCTTATGTGGCCCTTTACAAAGCTTCTTGAAAAGCTTGCTTGCGCTATCGTCAAGGGAGATGATAAGAAGGGCGACGAGTTCACGAATATGCTCGACGACCGTCTTCTTGACACCCCCACCGTTGCTATCGACCGCAGCCGCTTGGTTTCTGCTCACATGGCAAAGGTCGCTATCGGATCACTCCAGAAATCTCTTCTCCTGCTTGATAATTACGACGAAAAGATCGCCGACGAGATCCGTGAGGAAGAGGGCAAGGTCGATATCTATGAGGACGCACTCGGCTCTTATCTCGTTAAGCTCTCGTCAAGAAGCATGGATGAGGATGACAGCGCAGAAGTTACAAAGCTTCTCCATATGATAGGCGACTTTGAGCGAATCTCCGACCATTCGGTCAACGTAGTTGAATCCGCAGAGGAAATACGCGACAAGAACGTATGCTTCTCCGATCAGGCTATAAAGGAGCTTGAAACTATGAAGGCCGCGGTCAGCGAGATACTCGGTATGACTCTTGACGCGCTTGAAAGCGGTGACGTTGACAAGGCTCTCGCAGTTGAGCCTCTTGAGCAGGTCGTCGACTATCTCCGAGATCAGATCAAGCTCAACCACACGATAAGACTTCAGAAAAACCTTTGCAGCATCGAGCTTGGATTTATTCTCTCGGATATTCTTACCAATCTTGAAAGAGTTTCCGACCATTGCTCTAACATAGCGGGTTGTATTGTCGAAATGTCGCGTAACGAAATGCTTGATATTCACAGCTACACGCGCAAGGCTCACAGGGACAGCGGCGCTTATGCGGAAAGCTATAAGGCGTATATGGAAAAGTACTCGCTTGCACAGGTTGAGTAATACAGAAAACTTAAAGCGGTCTGCTTGGCAGACCGCTTTTTCTTTATATATTGAGATTTTTTCGGTTAACTATACGATAAGAAGGCTTCTCTGCATCGCGGTACCTCTGACTGTGATGCACTGCGGGCATACCCGCATCCTCGTATTTTTCAAGAAACTCTCTCCACTCGTCAAGTGAAAAATTGCACATGCCCGACCTCACGACTTCCTCGGCTTCCTCCAAAAATCCGACAAATCTGTCATTTCCGCTTTGACTGATCTTGGCGGAGGAAACGAACGCATTGAAAATCATATCGCGGTCAATTCCTTTTGCCTTTGCTACCGCGAGATTTATTCGGCAGACCTCGTCGGATATCATCTCACAAAGCTCGCCGTCAACCGCTTCCACACCGTCAAATTCAAGATCAAAATATCTTTTGGCAGCCGAAAGATCAGATAAAAGGTGCTCTGCGCCAAACGCCGCCTGATAGCAAAGCTTTACCACGTCCTGCGGCATCAGCGAGGGGTGCTTTTTTATATGCTCGGTCAAATAATTTTTAATGCTCATAGTTATCTGACCACCCTTACCTTATCTATACCGTAATATCTGAAGCATTCGATCGCGTTTTCATCAATTCTCTCTCCTGCGATAAGTATCGGGACGGCGGGAGGACATGAAACGCTTGCCGATGCCAAAACCTCTCCAAGCACGTTTTCGATTGCTATCTCTGCCGACGCGGAAAGCATTGCATCACGAACGGACAATACTCTTTCAGTCGCGCTCGGTATGGGGGCTTTATCGGTTATCGCTTCCCTGCGCTCTATTCCCGCAAGCGCGGAGTAAAGTCTGTCAATATCCCCGTCACTTATCTCGGGCGTGAGCATCATCACAACGAAATCGGAGTCCGACATCTCGCAAACGATACCGTCTTTTTTCAATATCTCCGCTATCTCGTCACCTGTATATCCGTAGGATTTGGGAGAGATAGTCAGCTTCAATTTTTCGTCACCGACAACCTCAAAGCCCTTATCACAAAGCTTCTTTTTGAGATCGTCAAGCTTTTTTGAAAGCTCGCTTATATTCTTTTTATAATCGTGCGACAAATAAAGATTTGCCATATCAAGCGATTGCAAGATCAGATATGAAGGGCTCGTTGACGCGAACAACGTCATCGCATGCTCTGCCATATCGCAAATCACATGTGGCGCACACTCACTTATATGAAGATACGCTCCTCCCGTCAAAACAGGGAGAGTTTTATGCGCGGAGTCACAACAAACGTCTGCGCCGAGAGTTATGGGATGCTTATCCTCAGGCAAAAACCTGAGATATGCCCCATGAGCGTTGTCAACCATCAAAAGAATGCCATTTTTATGGCATATCCTTGCAATTTCGCAAATATCGCTTGTATTACCGAGATAATCGGGGCTTGTCAGATATACCGCCGTAGGCTTCTTCGTCATTTGCGAGAGGTACCCGTCAAGATACTCCGCGCTTATTTTGCAGGATATGAGATTATCCTGCTTTTCGGGGTAGAGCCATTCGACGTCGACATCAAGAAGAGCAAGTCCACTCATAAAGCTCTTGTGCGCGTTTCTCGCCGCTAAGATCTTGGCTGGTTCCCCTTTTTCCCTTGCCGCCAATGCGACAAGCTGTATCATCGCGCGGATGCAAAGCGACGAGCCCTCGGTGGAATAAAGCGTCTTTTTTGTGCAGAATAGCGTTGATGCGTTGTTCTGGCTCTCGGCAATTATTCCGTTGCTCATATAGAGAACGTCTGCTCCCTCGACCTCGGTTATATCCCGCGGCTCTGCTCCGAGAAAGCTCTTTCCCTTGTGTCCGGGCATATGAAGGCGCAAGGAGTCGCCGCAGGCATATTTCTTTACAAAATCGCATATCGGCGTAGTCATTTCGCCTTCCTCCTATGATCTTATTTTTCTTCTGCGTCGAGAGTCTTTGCGACCTCAAGCATAATAGCGCATTCCATTCTCTTCTTGAAAAGCTCGCAGCCGTACTTATAAATTCCGTTTACAGAGCCGGTTGCATGATACGCGTTTGCGGCACAGCCGCCCGAGCAATAAAGCTTTGCCCAGCAATCCTTGCACTCGGGCTTAGTATATACGTTGCAGGACGCGAATTCGCCCTGAACCTCTTTATTGGTAACACCGTCCCAGACGTTGCCGAGCTTGAATTTTTCATCTCCGACGAACTGGTGGCAGGGATAAAAATCACCCCAAGGCGTTACCGCCATGTATTCTGTTCCCGAGCCGCAGCCCGAAATTCTCTTGTATACGCAAGGACCTCCCTTGAGGTCTATCATATAGTGATAGAAGGTAAAGGGCTTGCCTTCTCTGTGACGCTTGAGCATAAGCTCGGCGAGCTTTTCATACTGCTCAAGCACGATAGGCATATCCTCCGCCGTAAGCGACAAGGGATCGTCCTCGGGACCAACCACGGGCTCCATAGAAAGCTCGTTAAAGCCGAGGTCTAGCATTGTTTCGATATCCTTAAGGAAATCGGGATTTGCATGCGTGAACGTGCCGCGCATATAGTAATTCTTGCCGCCTCTCGCCTCGACAAGCTTTTGGAACTTGGGAACTATCTTCTCCCAGCTTCCATTTCCCGCATAGTCAACGCGGTAGCGGTCGTGAACTTCTTTTCTTCCGTCAAGGCTCAGAACCACGTTCGAGCATTCGCGGTTTGCAAAATCAATTACGTCGTCGTCGATAAGCACGCCGTTGGTCGTGAGGGTAAAGCGGAAATTCTTGCCCGCCGCCTTCTCGATCGAGCGCGCGTATTCAACAAGTCTTTTAACAACGTCAAAGTTCATCAAGGGCTCGCCACCAAAGAAGTCTACCTCAAGATTATGTCTGCCCTTTGAGTTTGCAACGAGGAAATCAAGCGCCTGCTTGCCTACCTCATAGCTCATTAAGGCTCTCTCGCCGTTGTACTTTCCCTGACTTGCAAAGCAATACGAGCAGTTAAGGTTGCAGGTGTGTGCTATATGCAGACAAAGCGCCTTTACGACCCCCGCACTTCTCTCCTTAAGCGTGCCCGCCATCTCGCCGAAGTTGTCGGGAGTAAAGAGCTTACCCTCGGCTCTGAGCGCTTCAAGGTCATCAAAGCAACCGAGTATCTCCTCTCTCGTAACCTCCTCGTCAGACGCATATTTTTCAAGTATCTTTTCAATTATTTCTTCCTTCTCGACGTTCTCATACATCTCGATAATGTCGTATACCACGTCATCAACGACGTGAACAGAGCCTGAGCATATATCAAGCACTATGTTAAGTTCGCCAAGCTTATAGCAATGTATCATTTTCTATCTCCTGAATTTATATTCTGCCTATGTAAAGACAGTGCGATGGGGGAAGGATTTTCCTTCCCCCATAATCTTTCTTAAAGATCAATAAATCGAAGAAAAATTTCTCAAGACAAGGCGCACCGGAGAAAGCAAGGCGAAGGCGATGTTTGCTTTAGCAAACTCGCGTTAGCAAGCGTGAGCTTGCGTATGCTTACATTACGTAAGTCGAGCCGCTTTTGAGGAGCAACGAAGTATTGGGGAATTTTTCAAAGATTTATCATTTCTTGTTTTCGCACTGCTGATTAGCAATTCCGCAAGAGGTCTTGCAAGCAGACTGGCAAGAGGTCTGGCACTCGCCGCATCCACCGTTCTTTGCGCTCTCGCAAAGGTTCTTTGTATCAAGGGTCTTAATACGCTTCATAAGATTTATCCTCCGATAAATATAAATTTATACGATAATTATATCACAGTATTTCCTATAAGTCAAGTACAATTTTTCAAAATGCGCTCTCTTTCTTTTTACCTTTTTCATTGACACTGTTTTTGATTTATGTTAAAATAAATTATACTACGAAGAAAGGATCTTTAATATGAAAAAGCTTTCGGCGAGATTCTGGTTTACACTTGCGCTGTTTGGGCTTATGGGACAGATCGCATGGGTGGTTGAGAATATGTATCTCAACGTATTTATGTACAAAATGTTTAACGCGTCTGCGGGGGACATTTCGGCTATGGTAGCGGCAAGCGCTATTGCCGCCACGCTCACGACCGTGCTTATCGGCGCACTGTCCGACCGTATAGGCAGACGCAAGGTATTCATGTGCGGAGGCTATATCCTCTGGGGTATCTCTATCTTCGCCTTTTCTCTTATAAAAATTGACACGGTGAGCGCGCTGTTCCCCATAGCGACAAGCGCGGCGGCAGTATGCGTAACGCTTACGATAATTCTTGACTGTGTGATGACCTTCTTCGGCTCGTCGGCAAACGACGCGGCGTACAACGCGTGGCTGACCGACAGCACCGACGAATCCAACCGCGGAAGTGCCGAGGGCATCAACGCGATGATGCCTCTCGTGGCTATCCTCGCCGTTTTCGGCGGATTTATGGCGTTTGACCTTGACAAGAGCGAGAGCTGGACGCTGATCTTCGCAATTATAGGCGCGGCAACACTGCTTATCGGTATACTCGGCATCTTTCTTATCAAGGAAGCGCCGACCGAGAAATCCGAAAGCGGATATTTCGGCAACATAATCTACGGCTTCCGTCCGTCGACGGTAAAGGAGCACAAAAGCCTTTATTTCTACCTTCTGGCGTTCATAATCTTTAATATCTCAATCCAGATATTCATGCCCTACCTCATCATTTACTACGAGGTTTCTCTCGGCATGACCGACTACGTCTTCGTAATGGCTCCCGCGATAATTTTAGCGTCGGTTGTCACGGCATTCTGGGGCAAGGTGTATGACAAGAGGGGATTTTCGTTCTCATCGTGGCTCTCACTTTTATGGCTTGCTTTAGGATACGTCGTACTGTTCTTCTTCCGCGCAAAGCTTCCCGTTTTCATAGGCTCTCTGCTTATGATGTGCGGATATCTTGCAGGCATGGCGGTATTCGGCGCAAAGATCCGTGATCTTACGCCCGAGGGCAAGGCGGGACGACTTCAGGGGGTGCGTATCTTCTCGCAGGTGCTTATTCCCGGAGTGGTCGGCCCCTTCATTGGAAAAACGGTGCTTGCAAACGCTAAAACCATGCTCAACAACGACGGTACCGAGTCCTTTATTCCCAACGCGAATATTTTTCTTGCGGCACTCGTACCGATAATCGTGCTGGCAATTATCCTCTTTATCTCGGCAAAAACTAAAAAACCTACGCTTAAAACCGACTTAAAAACCCCTTTTGAAGAAAAGTCCGACAGCGACTGGGCCGAATACCCCCGTCCGCAAATGAAGCGCGACAGCTATATCTCGCTCGTCGGCAAATGGGACTTGTCGGTAATAAAAGGCGACAAAACAGAGCCGCTCGGCGAGATAATAGTTCCCTATCCGCCCGAATCTCGTCTTTCGGGAATTGAACGCGAAAAATGCGGATGTGAAAAGTATTTGTACGAAAAGAAATTCACTCTGCCAGAGGAAATGCGCGGCAAAAAGGTACTTATCCACTTCGGCGCGGTCGATCAGATCGCAAATATTTCACTTAACGGCACGCCTGTCGGATCTCACGAGGGCGGATATCTTCCCTTTGAAATTGACGTGACCGACTATCTCTGCGAGGGCGAAAATATCATTACAGTCGAGGTCACCGACAGACTCGATCACGATTATAGCTGGGGCAAGCAAAGACGCGACCGCGGCGGAATGTGGTACACGCCGATAAGCGGCATCTGGCAGGCGGTCTGGCTTGAGGCGGTACCCGAAAATCATATTAGAAACATAAAAATAACCCCCTCTCTCACAAGTGTAATCATTGAGGTCGAGGGCGGATGTGAGCAAAAAGTCCTCACTCTCAAGGATAGCGGAAAATCCTACGAATTTGACGGCAACAAGCTTGAAATTGAGATTGAAAATCCGATCCTCTGGTCGCCCGAAAATCCCTATCTTTATAAGTTCAATCTCGAATCGGGCGATGACAAAGTCGAATCATACTTTGCTCTCCGTACGGTAACGGTTGAGAAGCAAAACGACAAATCCTTTATCTGCCTTAACGGCAAGCCATATTTTCTGCACGGATTGCTCGACCAAGGATATTTCAGCGACGGAATCTACACTCCCGCATCGCCCGAGGGCTATCTTTTCGACATTCTCGAGACGAAAAAGCTCGGCTTTAACACCCTGCGCAAGCACATCAAGATCGAGCCCGAGTTGTTTTACTACTATTGCGACAAATACGGTATGATCGTGATGCAGGACATGGTCAACAGCGGTGATTACAGCTTCCTTGTCGACACCGCTTTGCCGACGGCGGGCATCAAGCGCGGCATTTCGCACAAGGCGACAGAACGCCGCCGTAAAATATTTGAACGCGAAAGCGAGGCAACGCTTTCCCTGCTCTATAATCACCCCTCGGTTTGTTACTACACTATCTTCAACGAGGGCTGGGGACAGTTTGACGCAGACAAAAATTACACTCGTCTGAAAGCGCTTGATCCGACGCGAATTTTTGACGCGACGAGCGGCTGGTTCCACGAAAATCTCAGCGACGTGCAAAGCGAGCATATATATTTCAAAAAGCTCAACTTAAAGTCCACACTCGAAAAGCCACTCGTTCTTTCCGAGTTTGGAGGTTATTCATACAAGGTCGACAATCACTCGTTTAACCTCGACAAGACCTACGGCTACCGATTCTTTACCGACCGAGAGAAGTTTGGCGACGCGCTTGAAGCACTCTATCTTGACGAGGTGATCCCGATGATAGAGCGCGGCCTTTGCGCGACAGTTTACACGCAGGTCAGCGACGTCGAGGACGAAACAAACGGTCTTTACACCTACGACCGCCAGGTTCTGAAGGTTGACGAGGGTAAGATGCAAAATATTGCAAAAAAGCTGACCGAAGCATTCTATCAGCAGTTTTAAACATAAATAACACACGCCGCCCGAAATTTCGGGCGGCTCTTTTCTTCATTTTTGATCAAAAATCAAGAATTTTGACGAAACACAACTATTAACAACCGATATTTGATTGACAAACACATGAAAATATGTTAAAATGAAATTTGTATTATTATTTTTATTGATTATAGATTATCTATAACAAAGGAGGCGAAAAAATTGATATTCGGTAAGCATATAAACCGCTACTATCTGCGCTATGCGCCAATGCTGATCCTCGGCGCTTTAGCACTGTTTCTCGTTGACTATATGCAGCTCATTATCCCCGAGCTTTACAGTGCGGTCATCGAGGGACTTGAAACAGGGTTTGTAACCGACGGATCAAATAGCATTCGCTTTGACATAAGCTATGTTCTTGACGAAATCTGCAGGCCAATGCTCTTTGTTATTCTCTCGCTCGTATTCGGACGCTTTTTGTGGCGCGTCTGCTTCTTCGGCGCAGGAATAAAGCTTGAAACCGATCTCCGCGGCAAAATGTTTGATCGCTGCAAGGATCTCTCTCAGCAATACTATCAGGTAAACAAGGTCGGAAACATGATGTCCTTCTTTACCAACGACTTAGCCACAGTTCAGGAGTGCTTTGGCTGGGGTATTATGATGTTCTTCGACGCAGTCGTGCTCGGCGCGCTCGCGATCATAAAAATGATCCGCATGAATTACGTATTGGCGCTTCTCTGCATGATACCCATGTCGCTTCTTCTCATATGCTCTCTTATCGTCGGCAAATACATGTCGAAGAAGTGGGAAAAGCGTCAGGAGGCGTTCTCTATGCTCTCCGACTTCTCGCAGGAGAGCTTTGCGGGAATCGCGGTAATAAAGGCGTTCGTCAAGGAAGCTCACGAGCTTATTGAATTTAAAAAGCTCACGAAAAACAACGAGGACAGAAACGTAGAATATACCAAGCTCTCTACTCTTCTCCACGTTGCGCTCACACTTCTTATCGAGTCTGTCGTCTGCGTAATCCTCGGCTACGGCGGATATCTCGTACACGTTGAGACCTTCAAGGCGGCGCAGCTCGTTGAATTCATCGGCTATTTTACAGCAGTCATCTGGCCTATTATGGCGGTGTCCGAGCTTATCGGTATGCACGCGCAGGGTAAGGCATCGCTCAACCGTATCGGTGAGCTTCTCGACTCCAAGCCCGACGTTTTCGACCGCGAGGGCGTCAGCGACGTTGCCGCAATACGCGGTGATATAGAATTCCGTGACCTCACATTCCGCTACCCCGACGGCGAATTTGACGTTCTTCAGAACGTATCCTTCAAGATCAACGCAGGCGAGCGCGTGGGAATCATCGGACGCACGGGATCGGGTAAAACGACTCTCGTCGACCTTATTCTCCGAACCTATAACGTTCCCGAAAACACGGTATTTATCGATGGCATCGACGTAAACAAGATTCCTATAAAGACCGTGCGCGCAAACGCCGCATACGTTCCGCAGGACAACTTCCTTTTCAGCGACACCATTGAAAACAATATAAGCTTCGCAACCGACGGCGGTACGCACGACGACGTTGAATACGCCGCTAAAATGGCAGACGTTCACGACAACATATCGGAATTCACTCTCCAATATCAGAGTATACTCGGCGAGAGAGGTGTTACCGTTTCGGGCGGTCAGAAGCAGCGAATCTCAATAGCCCGCGCGCTTATGAAAAACGCGCCTATTCTCATTCTTGACGATTCGGTTTCCGCCGTAGACGTAAAGACCGAAAAGGCGATACTTGAAAATCTCCGCTCTATGCGAGCAAACCTGACGACGCTTCTTATCGCGCACAGAGTAAGCACCATTGAGCAGATGGACAAGATCATCTTCATTGACGAGGGCAAGATCGTTGCGGTCGGCAAGTATAGCGAGCTTTACGAAAGCTGCGCAGACTTTAAGAATCTCGTTGATCTTCAGAAGCTTGACGAGGAGCGATCCGCAAATACCTCAGAGGAGGTGAGCGCAAATGCTTGATACCATCATGGCGTTTTGGAATAACTACTACCCGATCATAACGGTCGGCGCAATAATCAGCACCTTTGCCATCATCTTCATTATTGCCTTCGCTACGATGAAGGACAAAAAAGAGGCTATCGGCTTTGACCGAAACATGAAGGACTCCGAGATAGTCAGAAGACTTCTCCGCTACGCAAAGCCCTATATTCCCCAGTTCCTTATCGTTCTCGTGCTTATGATATTCTCAATAGCGCACGAGATAATCTCGCCTATCATTATGGGTAACCTTATTGATATGGTCGGACGCGAGGGAGGCTTTGAGCTCAGCGAGCTTTACGTCAGCATCATTATTTACGCATCTATCCTTGTAGTTTCACTTATCAGCACCTATTTCCAGGCGATCATACTTCAAAAAACGGGACAGAGAATGGTCGCGCGCATAAGAGAGGACCTCTTTGAGCATATAGAGAGCCTGTCGCACGATCAGCTCAACAAAATACCCGTAGGAACTCTCGTAACCAGAGTTACCAACGATACCGACGCTATCTCGACGACCTTTACGGGCGTGCTTGTAAACCTCGTCAAGAATATGTTTATCATCGTCGGCGTTCTCGGAGCTATGCTTACGCTCAACTATATGCTCACGCTTATAGTTCTCTGCTTCGTTCCCTTCGTTATTCTCTTCACCGTCATCTTCCGTAAGTTCTCGCGCCGCGCGCACAGAAAGGTCAAGGACGGCACGACAGATATCAATATCTTCCTCTCAGAGAACCTCTCGGGAATGAAGATAATACAGATATTCAACCGCGAAGCAAGAAAGAAGGGCGAATTTGACGAAAAGAATGTCCGTCTTGGAAAGGCTAAGATGGGTCAGATGTTCGTATTCGGTATATTCAGACCGATGGTTTATATGCTCTATATCTCCTCGGTGCTCTGCCTCTTCTACTTCGGTGCGAAGGGCGCGCTCAACAACGTCGCCGTATTCGGTCAGATCATCGGAGTAAACGTCATAGTTTCCTTCTATCAGTATATCAACAAGTTCTTCAACCCGATACAAAACCTTGCCGAGCAGTTCAATCGTCTGCAGGCTTGCTTTGCCTCGGCTGAAAAGATCTACAAGATATTCGACATTATGCCCGAGGTAGTGGACGAGCCCGACGCTATCGAAATTGATCACATCAAAGGTAATATCGAATTCAAAAACGTATGGTTCTCCTATATCAAGGACGAGTGGGTGCTCAAGGACGTTTCTTTTAAGGTAAACGCGGGTGACACAGTTGCTTTCGTCGGCTCAACCGGCTCGGGTAAGACTACAATACTCTCGCTCATCTGCCGAAACTACGATATACAAAAGGGTGAGATCCTGATCGACGGTATCAATATCAAGAAGATCAAGATAAGCTCGCTCCGCCGTCACTTCGGTCAGATGCTTCAGGACGTATTCCTCTTCTCGGGAACTATCCGCTCGAATATCATTCTCGGTCTTGACGGAGTATCCGACGACGAGATCAACGACGCCTGCAAATACGTCAACGCCGACAAGTTCATCTCGCGCCTTAGCGACGGACTTGACGAGCCCGTGCGCGAGAGAGGTAACAACTTCTCTGCAGGTCAGCGTCAGCTTATCAGCTTTGCCCGTACCATCATTCACAAGCCCGCCGTTATGATACTTGACGAGGCAACGGCAAACATCGACACCGAAACCGAGATTCTCATTCAGGATTCTCTTGAAAAAATGATGAATATCGGCACGATGCTTATGGTCGCGCATAGATTATCAACAATACAGCATGCCGATAATATTATCGTACTCTCTCACGGCAAGATACTTGAGCAGGGTACACACAACGAGCTTCTTTTGAAGCGAGGCAACTATTACCGCCTCTACACGCTCCAGTTCAACAAGGAGCAGCTTACCAAAAAATAATTTTGAATCGGAGATTTTATGCCTTCAATAAATAAGAAAAGCAATAATCTGCCGCTCTCTTTCGGTGACAAGGGCTTTTGGCGCGTTGCCCTGACCCTTGCCATACCGATAGCTCTCCAGAATATGCTAACCGCATCCTTCAGCCTTATCGACACACTCATGGTCGGTCAGCTTGGCCCTATTGCCCTTTCCGCCACGGGAATGGCAGGACAGTGGAGCTGGCTGCTCAATATGGTGATATTCGGTATCGCGTCGGGAGCCGCGGTATTCATATCTCAATATTGGGGCAACAAGGACATTGACGGAATTCACCGCTCGCTCGGTATTGCAACTGTGTCAGCGCTTTTACTCTCGGTAGTATTTACAGTTATCGCGGCAATTACCCCCGAGGGCGTTATCACGATCTTCAATAAAGACCCCGCAGTCATTGAGTCGGGCGCAAATTATCTGCGCTATGCCTGCTACTCCTACCCCGCAATAGCGTTGACGTCGCTTTTAGGCTCGACCTTGCGCTCGACCGAAAAGGTACGCCTTCCTATGATCGTATCGGGACTTTCAGCGATCACAAACGGAGTGCTTAACTACCTCCTTATCTTCCCCGCAGGACTCGGCGTCAAGGGCGCGGCTATCGCAACGGTAATATCGTCTTGGCTCGGCTTGGCACTTCTTCTCATAATCTCGCTTATACAGAAAAATATTATAATCGCGCCGCCAAGCAAGCTCTTTTGCTTTACGAGGGCATCGCTTTCCGAATTCTTCAAAAAGACCTCGCCAGTAATCCTCAACGAAACGATGTGGGGACTTGGCACGGTGGTATATAACGTCATATTCTCAAATATGGGCTACGAGGAATTTGCGGCAATAACTATTGTCCGCACCTTTGAAAACCTGCTCTTCTGTTTCTTTATCGGTATATGTAACGCATGCTGCGTTATGGTTGGTAAGGAGATAGGCTCAGGCGAGATACGCGAGGCGGTACGCGACACCAAAAGGTTTAACATTATTATGCCGATACTTTCGGTAGTGTCGGGCATTATCGCGATAGCACTTCGCTCTCCCCTCGTTTCGCTTTTCAATATCGGTGACCAATACTCCGCGCACACTCTCGGTATCGCCGAGGCGATACTCATCATTTACGGTGTGTGGATAGCCATAAGAAATGTTCCCTTCATTCTCATCGTGGGAATATTCCGTCCGGGCGGAGACACCACAACGGGAATGAAGTGGGAGATATTTATCCTCTGGCTATTTGCCATTCCCGTGACCGCTATCATGGCTTACGTGGTAAAGATCCCCTTCCTCGCCGTCTACGCGACGATGTATCTGTGCGAGGATATCCCGAAGTCGATAATATTTATGATCCATTACTTCAGCGGCAAGTGGATCCGCCCCGTTACCGACGAGGGCAAAGCCGCGCTTGCGGAATACAATAAATAAAATCAAAGGAAAAAAGACGGCATAAGCCGTCTTTTTTATATTCTCTCGCCATTTTTGCGGATTTCAATCGGTGTTTTACCGGTCACTCGGCGCAGCTGCTTGCGAAAATATGCTGTATTGCAAAATCCTACGCGGGAGCATATCTCCTCAATTGAGAGATCTGTTGTTGTAAGTAACTCGATCGCCCTTCCGATGAGCATCTTATTTTTAAGCTCGATCGGCGTGGTATTTCCGTAGTGCTTGAAAAAAGCGTAAATTCCCGACTCACTCATATTGCAATAGGTCGCAAGCTCTTTTACCTGAAAATTCGGGTGCGCAGAGATATAGCTTACTGCCATCTCCCACGTTGCCGCTTTGGGATCTGTGCGGTCTTGGCGCATTTTTTCAAGCGATTTGCCAAGGAAAAGATACAAAAGTCCGACCGATGAGGGCGAAACCTTAATGTTTTTTGAAAGCTCGTCAAGTATCGCGCTATCCTCGGAAGTCGCGTCGATCTTCTGCATTGAATAGCGCATCTCACGTGACGTGGGCAGCATTTTAAAGCCATAGGATTCCCAGACGATCTCTCCACCGTCCTCACATGTCCAATACGATTGGTATCGAAGCCCCTTCGGCAAATAAAAAACGTCACCTTCGCAAAGCTCCATTTCCTCACCCGACACAACCACTATGCGCGCGTGTCCCGATACCATTCGCGCGACATAATGATAGGGTATTCCGCAGGTGTTGTCTGTGTAATTATAACAGGTGCGGCGGTGGATATTGAATTGAAAGGATTTGTAGAAAGATATATGCTCCATACTTGTTTTCTCCGTTATTTTTAGAGAATAGTGTTCTTTTTTTACAGTATAGCATATTGCAAGGACTCTGTCAACATGATAAAATGAAGAAAAAGGTGAAAGGCGGTGTCTTTTATGACTCTGAATAAAGGAATTTACTTCACTGCTCCCGGCATTGCGGAGCTTCGCGACAAGGGGATGCCCGACATCAGCGATAAGCCAAATTTTATTATAGTTAAAACCGCAGTTTCAAGCATCAGTGCGGGCACAGAGCGCGCAAATCTGCTCGGCGATCCATCAAATTCGGCGGGAACCATGCGTTTTCCCTGCCAGCTTGGATATAGCTTGAGCGGTACTGTCGTAAAGGTCGGTGACGCGGTAACGAAAGTCAAGGTCGGCGATCGTGTGGCGTGCCGCTGGACAACCCACTCGCTCTATAACGCGATAGATCAGAATCTCGCCGAAATAATCCCCGACAACGTTTCCTTCGAGGACGCGGCGCTTGCAAATATTGCAACCTTTCCTATGGCGGCGATCAGAAAATGCCGTCTTGAGCTTGCCGAATCGGCAATCGTCATGGGACTTGGCGTGCTCGGAATCTTTGCGATTGAGGAATTAAAGCTTGCGGGCGCGACACCTATCGTCGCAGTCGATCCTATCCCCGCCAAAAGAGAGCTTGCACTCAAGCTCGGCGCGGACTACGCGTTTGATCCCTTTGAAGAGGATTTTGCAAAAAAGGTCAAGTATGTCACGGGCGGCGGAGCTAATGTCGCAATCGAGGTCACGGGCAAGGGTCAGGGACTTGACATGGTGCTTGACTGCATGGCAAAATTCGGTCGTGTTGCCCTGCTTGGTTGCACGCGCAACTCCGACTTTACGATCGACTACTACCGTAAGGTACACAACCCCGGCATAACTCTTATCGGCGCGCACACAAGCGCACGCCCGAATATAGAATCCCACGAGGGCTGGTGGACTCAAAGTGACGACATGAAGGCAACTCTTCGACTCATCTCTTTCGGCAGATTTGACGTCAATAAGCTTATTGACGAAACATATACTCCCGATAAATCCCCCGAGGTCTACGCACGTCTTGCAAGTGAGCCCTCCTTCCCGATAGTTCAGTTCGATTGGAGAGAGCTTTGATATGCGGAGGATAAGAATTGCGCAGATAGGCGTAAATCAGTACAGCCACGGGCCTGAGATGTTCACAAATCTCACACAGCTCAGTGATATTTTCGAGGTGGTCGGCTACGCGCTTGTCGAGGACGAGCGTGAGCGTTGCGCCGACAAGCTCCACGTTTTCGAGGGTTATCCCGAGCTTTCACTTGAGGAGATTCTCAATGATGAGACGATCGAGGCAGTCACCGTTGAGGTCGACGAGATACACCTCAACAAATACACTCAGATGGCAGTTGACGCGGGTAAGCATATCCATATGGAAAAGCCGGGCAGTCAAGATCTTGCCTCATTCGAGAAGCTGATTGACAGTGTCAAGAAAAGCGGCAAGGTATTCCACATCGGCTATATGTACCGATATAACGAATTTCTCGATGCGGCAGTCAAGGACGCACAGGACGGAAAATTCGGCACTATATTCAGTGTTGAAGCCCACATGAGCCGCTGGGATAACAAAACCACGCGCGAGTGGCTCGGCACGTTTAAGGGCGGCATGATGTTCTATCTTGGCTGTCACCTTGTCGACCTTGTTCTACGAATCCAAGGCACGCCCGACGAGGTAATACCCGCAAACGTATCTTCGGGAATTGCGGGAGTTGACACGGAGGACGTAAGCTTCGCAATGCTGAAATATCCACACGGTGTTTCAATTATACGCACGACAGCCTGTGAGGTAGGCGGATTCTTCCGCCGCCAGCTCGTCATCTGTGGCTCGAAGCGCACGCTTGAGATAAAGCCGATCGAGGGAATCGAAAACGGACTTTACACCGAGCAGACCGATAAGGTCATGAAAGGCTCAAGCGGTAGCTACGGCGAGGTCGAGCACAAGAGAAGCGAGCCCTTCAGCCGATACTATAAAATGTTAAGTTCCTTTGCCGCTATGGTGCGCGGTGAATGTGATAATCCCTACAGTCCCGATTACGAGCTCGAGCTTTATAAGACGATACTCAAGTGCTGTGGGGTAGAAAATTAAAACAGGAGATATAAATATGAAAGCAATACTTGTAAATGACGACAGAAGTCTTCGCTGGGACAACGTGCCCGACGCGGTATGCGGTGACGAGGACGTTCTTGTAAAAATAGAAGCGGCGGCGCTCAACCGCGCCGACCTTATGCAGAGAGAGGGCGACTATCCCCCTCCCCCCGGCGCGCCCGAATGGATGGGACTTGAGATTGCGGGAACTATCATCGAGGTTGGAAAACTTGCCGCTGAAAAATCGAATTGGAAGATCGGCGACAAGGTCTGCGCCCTGCTTGGCGGCGGCGGTTATGCCGAAATGGTCAACGTCAAATACGATATGTGTATGCCCGTGCCCGAAAACTGCTCGGTAGTTGAGGCGGCGGCTATCCCCGAGGCGTTCGCAACGGCGTACCTCAACCTCTTTATCGAGGGCAACATTAAGAAGGGCAATACCCTGCTTATGAACGCAGGGGCAAGCGGACTTGCAAGCGTTATCATCCCTATGGCAAAGGCATTTGGCATCAGAGTTATCACGACGGTTCTATCCGACGAGATCGCCGCATCGATAGATCACTTGAATGCCGACGTAGTAGTCAACACTACGAAGGAGGATATTTCCGAGGTTCTCCGTCGAGAAATGGAAAACGGTCACCCAGTTGACGTCGCTATCGACTGTCTTGGCGGCGAAATCATGGGCAAGTGCCTTCACTACCTCTCGCACGGCGCGAGATGGATCATGATCGCCTCGCTCGCGGGCAGAATGACCGAGATCGACCTCAAGAACATCTACGTCCGTAACGTGCGCATCATCGGAAGCACACTCCGTTCCCGCACACCCGAGGTCAAGGCACATATTCTCGCAAGTCTTGTCGAAAAGGTCTGGCCCAAGGTTGCTACGGGCGAGGTCAAGCCGACTATCTGGGCAACCCTGCCGATAACCGAAGCTGAGGCTGCTCACGATATTCTCTACAAGGGACAAAACGTCGGAAAAGTCGTTCTGACGGTTGAATAAAAGAAAAGCACCTCAATGCGATGCATTGAGGTGCTTTTGTCACATCATTCCGATTATAAGCGGTATTACTCCGAGCGCGGTGATGACAAGATCTCTTGCTTTTAGTTTAAAGCTTCTTCTGTATATAACGTACCCTATTATCATCATCATAAATACGAGAATGGTCACGATCTCAATAGATCCGATCATTGTAATCAAGCTATATCCGTACAACGGAATAAGTAAACGGTATCCGAGATACGAATCGCTTATCTCTCCTGCTTTGTTAGCTCCTTTTCGGGCAAATGTTACGAAATATCCTATCAAGCACGCGATACCGATCACTCCCCACGCAATAAAGAAACCAAACTGTGAGCGGTATATTCCCGCATAGGTAAAGTTGTTCCAACCCGACTGATTTACTTCAATAAGCGACTGGAATATCACGGTAAGATTATTTAGCGGCGCGTACACCATTCCCCATTCGGGAATCTGAGAAAGCCTGCGGGAAAGCATGTAGATCTCATAATTGCCCTCCTGTATATAAAGCGGTTTTGTCAGCGCGTACACTGCATACATAACCACCCAAAGCACAAACATCCAAAGCACCGACATAATGATGCCATCCGCAACCGTGTTCGCCTGAATAAATATAAACGAAAAGAACGAATAGATCACAAATCCGAGCAAAATCGAAAGGAAATAGTACCCAACAAGGTAATAAAGTTCAAAGAAGTCGGTATTTATCGCGAGATATATGCCCGAAATTGCAAAGGTCACGGTGTAGATAAAGATGCATTGGATAAATCCGCCGATAAAGTGTGCGGCCGCCATTTTCTCCCTCTTTATTGGGAAAAAATAAAGCGTGTCAAGATTACGGCGGTTTTTAAACCCCATATTTTCAAGCATCGGTATAATCGTGCATACTATTCCAAGCACAACAGCAAGAATATATATTCCCGTAGACGCGTATTTTATATGTTCAATATCACCGTAATACTCTATGCTTTCGGATATGACCGACTGTGTAAGAATCACCGAAAGAACGGTCAGAACGAGCGTGCGAAGCGCGGAATTCTCAAGTCGATACCAAAGATATCTTAAAAAATTGCTCTTTTTCATACCTTATACCCCCTTCCCTCGACCTCGCGGATAAACATTTCTTCAAAATCCATAGGCATCTGCTCGACTATCGCGGGAGAGAGCTTTTCAAGCGCTTTTTTCATATCGTCCTCCTTGCCCTCAAGCACGATACGCGCAAATCTGCCTGTTTTTTCAAGCGATATCACAGGCAAGCCGAAGAAAATCTGCTCCGAAAAATCCTCAAAGAACGCAAGCTGGAACTTGCAATATCTGTTAACTCGCTCGGCAATATCACCCGACGACGCGATAGTCATTTTGTCAATAAGCGCGTACGAATCGCAAAAATCCTCAAGCTCGCGGAGAGAATGGCTCGATATGATAACAGTCGTTCCGTACTCCTCGGCAGCTTGGTTTATCGCCCTCTTGAACGAAAGTCGCGCCAAGGGATCAAGTCCGTCGAACGCCTCGTCAAGCAAAAGATATTTAGGCTTGACAGAGAGCGCGAGCGCAATATAAAGCTGTCGCCTCATGCCCTTTGAAAAGTTGCGTATAGGCTTCTTTTCGTCAAGCTTAAACTCACTCATATATTCAAGAAAGACCTTGCGGTCAATATCGGGATAAAATACGCGATAAAGCTCGAAGAGCGCCTTTCCCGTCGTGTGTCCCGTAAAATATGGATCGTCGGGCAGGAAAAATAGCCTTTCACGCGCTTTTTCATCGCCGATCGGCAGTCCGTCGCAAAAAATTTCTCCCTCGTCGGCACTGTAAACACCCGAGATAAGACGGAGAAGTGTCGTTTTGCCGGCTCCGTTGATGCCGACAAGTCCCATAATACTCCCCTCGGGAAGCGTAAGATTTATATCATTAAGTATCAGTTTGCCACCAAGACTGTGGCAGAGATTTTTGATCTCAATCATTTTCTCCGTATACCTCCTCTATCCATTTTTGTAAGGTCGCCTTGCTGATTCCCATGTCGCGAAAGGCGTAGATTATATTCTTTTTGTCGGGCTCGCTTGCCCTTTCGCTTTGATCTTCGCCGTATGTGACGAACGCGCCCTTCTTCGGCAAGGATTTGATATACCCCTCCTCCTCAAGCTTTGAGTAGGCGCGCGCCACGGTATTGGGATTTACCGACATCTCGCACGCCGCCTCTCTGACCGAGGGGAGCTTTTCGCCGTTCTTGATGATACCGAGCTTAATATACTCCTTGTATTTCTCGGCTATTTCAAGATATACGTCCTGCTTGCCCGAAAAATTCAGCTGCATCTTGCTCCTCCTTTCGTTTCTGTTGTGTCAAACTGTATTATCTGTATTAACTGCTCTATCTGTATTATAACAACTCGCTCACGTCTTGTCAATAGGGTTTTTAAAATTTTTCAAAAAAATATCGGGCGGATCTCTCCGCCCGATGTTTTCTTTTTATCTTGTAAGCTTAAAAACAACACCGTCGTTTTATTGAAGTAAAACGCGTTACTGCTTCATCGTCATCTCGCCGTAGGAGGGCAAGGGCCAGATGTCCGCGGGAACGATTCCCTCCGCCTCGTCAACTGCCGCGCGAAGCTCTCGCATAAGCGGAACTACCTTTTCCTTGTACGAGAATGCTGACGCATCCGACTCCTTTATTGCCGCCGACTCCTGCGCCTTAAGTGAAAGTCTTTCCGCCTTATCGTATGCGATATGCGCAAGTCTTGAAAGCCTCGTTACTATCGCGCGCTCAAGCTCTGTTCCCACACTGCCGCCAAATACGCTTGCCTTATCCCTTGCGATCGCGGAAAGCGAGCCGATATACTGCTCTATTGCGGGGATGATTCTTTTGTTGGTCATATCGACCATCGTTTTTGCCTCGATGTCGATAATGTTGGAGTAATTTTCGTACATTATCTCCTCGCGCGCGTGAAGCTCTACCTCGCTCATTACACCGAATTCGGTAAAGAGCGCAACATTCTTCTCCTTGGTCAGATATTCAAGCGCATCGACCGAGGTGCGAAGATTGAGCAGTCCTCTTTTCTCTGCCTCAATCGGCCAAGCCTTAGAATAACCGTTTCCGTTGAATATTATTCTCTTGTGCGCCTTAAGCGTTTTCTTTATAAGCGCTCTTGCCGCGCTCTCAATATCACTTTTGCCCTCAAGCTCGTTGGCAAAATCCTTTAACACCTTTGCCGTCGCGGTATTGAGCACGATGTTTGACATCGCGATATTCTGCGATGAGCCAACCATTCTGAATTCAAACTTATTACCCGTGAACGCAAAGGGCGAGGTTCTGTTTCTGTCGGTCGAGTCGTATCTGAAGGTAGGCACGCTCGGCACGCCGAGGTCCATAGTTCTTCTCGCCTTGTCCTGATAATCAATATCACCGACTATCGCCTCGATAAGCTCCTCAAGCTCATCTCCAAGAAATATAGATACTATCGCAGGGGGTGCTTCGTCAGCGCCAAGACGGTGATCGTTTCCGGGGATCGCGACCGACAAGCGAAGAAGATCCTGATAATCGTCGACCGCCTTGATAACAGCCGAGAGGAAGATCAGAAATCTCGTGTTTGACGCGGGATTTTTACCGGGGCTGAAAAGATTTATACCCGTATCGGTCGCTATCGACCAGTTATTATGCTTGCCCGAGCCGTTAAGAGTGGCGTAGGGCTTTTCATGGAGGAGCGCGACGAGTCCGTGTCGCTCTGCAACTCGCTTTATCATCTCCATAATGATAAGGTTCTGGTCAACGGCTACGTTACAGGTAGTAAATATCGGTGCAAGCTCGTGCTGCGATGGAGCGACCTCGTTATGCTTTGTCTTTGAGGTAATTCCAAGCTCCCAAAGCTCCCTATCAAGCTCTGCCATAAACGCGCCTATCTTGGTCTTAAGCGGGCCGTAGTAGTGATCCTCAAGCTGCTGATTTTTAGGTGCGGGGCAGCCAAAGAGGGTTCTGCCCGTGTAGAGCAAGTCCTCACGCTGCTCGTAATATTCTTTATTTATAAGGAAATATTCCTGCTCAACTCCCGACGATGCCGCAACTCGCGACGCGGTGTTATCTCCAAGCAAGGAAAGTATATGCAAGGACTGCTCGCTTATCGCGTCCATCGAGCGCAAAAGCGGAGTTTTGGTATCAAGCGCGTCACCCGTGTAGGAGCAGAAAACGGTGGGAATATAGAGAGTTCCGTCCTTAATAAAGGCATAGGACGAGGGATCCCACGCGGTATATCCGCGCGCGTTGCAGGTTTCACGCAGTCCGCCCGAGGGGAAGGACGATGCGTCAGATTCGCCCTTGATAAGTTCCTTGCCCGAAAACTCCATGACCACCTTATCGCCGCCTATGGGCGAGATAAAGGAATCGTGCTTTTCAGCCGTCATATTAGTGAGGGGCTGGAACCAATGCGTATAGTGTGTCGCGCCCTTCTCTACCGCCCAGTCCTTCATCGCGTTTGCAACGACGTTAGCGATAGAAACGTCTATCATCTTACCGGTCTGTATGGTATCAGTCAGGGACTTATACACGTCCTTGGGAAGTCTTTGGCGCATAATGGCGTCGTTAAATACCATAGAGCCGAACATCTCGGGAATATTTACCATAAAAACACCGCCTTTCATCAGTCGGTCGTCGCACGAATGCGACATAAAAAATTCCTTTCTATTATATACCCATTGTCAAATTTTGTCAAGGTAGCGCGTAAGATTTTGAGCAAAAAAGAGCCGACGGTGCCGTCGGCTCTCATTCAATATAAATTACTCTTTATCAAGGCTTAAGACTTTCTTCTGCCAGGACTTTTCTTGGCACTTAGGGCAGCGCATCTTTCTCGTTCTGCCCATATGAGGCGCAAGATTAACCGCCTTAAATGTCGGAACGTATCTGTGTCCGCATTTTTTACACTCGTAATATCCCGCCTTCTGCTCGATCTTGAGCATAAACGGCATCGCGACGAGCAAAGGTACAAGTCCGGCGAGAATAATTACGACTCTCTGCCATTCCGCAAGATTTTCTGCGTACGCCGCAACGACAGCGCCACCGAGCAACATCACTATGCCAAGTACGCCTACAAGGATCTCCACACGAAGAAGATTTCTGTCTGCCTCCTCCTTCTGCTTTTTCATTTCAAGCAAGTTTTTTTCAAGCTCTTTGTTGTAATTTTCCATTGAAACTACCTCCCCACTTAATAAATCGTTTACCGTGATCGAGAGCAGTCCGCAAAGATCAAGCATTATAGACGAATCGGGCAACGATCGCCCCGTTTCCCACTTCGACACGGCTCTGTCGGTGATATTCAGCTTTTCGGCAAGCTCTGCCTGAGTTAAGCCCTGCGCTCGACGGCGCTCGGATATGAACTTTCCGATTTTGATCTGATCCATAGCAAACTCACCCCTTTCGCTATCAGTATAACATTTCGTGGGCAAAAATCCACATACCAACGGTTGAGTTGGGAGAAAAACAACTCGCGGTGTGTATTTTTTAACAGCGTATAACTAATTATACCACAAAGTGGCAGAGGGAGCAACCCCTCCGCCACAAATTCACTCATCAATCTATCAATATGACCGACACGGATATATCGTCGGGCGTGCGGTCGGCGGGATAATTTTTAGCCGCCTTTGCAAGTAGCTCGTCGCGTATCCTCTCACAAATTTTATTTTTGTCCTCGTCGATCTCTCCCGTTTTGCTCTTCGCGCTCTTTTTTGCGTATGCACAAAGGTATTCGACAAGCCAAGCGCAATCCTCGCTGTCGGGACAGCAGCCATCGCTTATCATAACGACAAGGTCACCCTTTTGAGTGTCAAATCTCGTTATTCGCGCGTCGGCATCCTTGATAATGCCAACCGGCATAGTGCGCGAGCTTATCTTGTAAACGGTACCGCCGCGCGCCACGTAGGTGGGAGCCGCGCCGCTCTTGATAAAGGATGCGGAGCCGTTCATAAGGTCAAGCTCAAAAAGATCTACGGTCGCAGAGCATTCAGCCCCAACACCGAGATTTTCCGAGCGTATGACGTTATTGAGCATGCGGAGAGTTATATCGGCTCTGTTACCCGCGCAAAGCATTTTTTCAATAAACATAGCGCAGACGTTTGACGTAAACGCCGCATCACCGCCGCTTCCCATTCCGTCGCTTATCAATGAATAAAAATATGAAGCATCTGTCAGAAACGCGCTTGTGGTATCGCCGCAGACCTCCTCTATCTCTGCAGAAAAGGGATCGATCGCAACGTACTCGTCAACCAGATCGTCGCTTTGCTCCTCCTTTGCCGTATTACCTCCCCCGTGCGCGCAATACGCCTTTATAGACGGCTTTGAATGCATTATCATGATGTTTCCGTCCTTGCCTATCTCAAAGGTCGGCTCGCCGAGCTCCGCGCCGACGATCTTTGATATCTCTCGGCGAATCTCTGCCGATTTCTCGGAGCTTATCTTATCGCCCGACACAACTCCGCGCGCGACAACGTGACGGCATCTCTTTCCGTAAACTACGACTCCGCGCGGTCGCATTCCCGCCGTCAACAGTATATCAAACACCTTGCCACTCTCCTCGATATTGCTCTCGTACTCCTCCGAGCCGTTTTCAAGCGCGTCCTTGAGAATCGTGGTAATATCGCCGTAATTCATGGAAAAAATATTCGCCTTTTCGCCTCTGATTACCTCCTCGGTCGTTCTTTGTATCGAGCGATTTACCTCGTCAACTATCCTCTCGTGGCGCAAGCAGACCGAGCGGAAGCTCTCGGGCAGGCTATCCTTATCAACGCTTCCCTTTTTGTGAAGCTCAGAGCTTACTTTATTTATCGCGTCAAGCGTTTTTTCGTATCCCGTTCCAAGACAGATCTCACGGTTTCGGCATCCCTCGCAGTGCTTTTCAAACGAGGTCTCGGCAATTCTCTTGATGCCGAGCAAGTCGGTGCGGCGGAATCTGTCGCTGAGCTTGTAAAAGGTCTCGGAGAGTGATGAAAACGCGCCCGAAAGTGCCTCAAGTCTGTCGTAAGCGACCTCGTTTTTGGTCTTTTCGGTGACCGCCTCGGCAAAATATATGCCGCTGAGCGCCAATCCGTCGTAAAGATGCGGCGCACTCATCATCTCTCTGTATTTATCGGCTATGTAATAAAACGGTATTGCCAGAAGCATCGGCGGCAGATATGCGAGCAGCCCTCTCTCCCCTCCTATATAGTAACACCACACGACGATAAGCGCGCAGACCGCGGGAAGTCCCATATTGCGCTTGACCGCGGACACAAGACAGAAAAGCAGAGCCATCAGAAAAAGCAGAGGAAGATAGATTATTTCAAGCGCCGCTCCGCAAACAAGCGCGGTAAGACCGCCGTACAAAATTCCGTTTCCCGAGCAGACGAAAAGCGTAATAAGCGTTGCGAGAAAGGGTGCCATCGGCATTCCGAGAAGAGATCTGTCATGCCCCGCCAAAACGCAAAGAAAAAATATTGCTCCAAGCGAGATAATCCTATGTATCTTGTCAAAGCCTTCCCACTTGCCTATTTTCGCTATCTCTCGCTCCCTGCCGAAAAACCCCGAAAGAGCAAGTGTTATTATCGGCACGGCAAAGGTCAGGAGAAGCGTCTGCATCGCGCTGTAAAATGAAAAATCCGCCACGGTGACAAGATAAACTCCAACGATAAGTCCTCCCACCGCGCCTGAAATAACCCGTATTCCAAGGCTATCGTCAAAAATGTCCTCCTTGCTTAAACGCTCATTTTTGCTCTCGTCTATCGCCTTGTCGCCGTATTTTACAATCGCGCGGCTTTGCTTTTCCTCTCTCAAAAGCCGCATCGAAAGAAGCGCGACAACTCGCATAGCAAGTATTGAAACCGCCGCCAGATAATAGATCGCGGGAATGCTCCCCCCGATCGCGCTTGCCGCCACGCCTGCCACTATCGGCAAAAGAAAGCGCTTGTGTGAGCAAACAAGCGAGAGCATAATCGGATATATCCCAAGCGGAAGCGCTACTCCCGACAAAAGATAAGCCGTTGCCGCGACGAGAAAAAATCTCACCGTCACGCGCAGTCGCTCCCTTACCTCGTCCTCATTTTTTTGTTCAAGCCTTTTGGCTATTCTCTTGAATAAACCCTCTTGCTTAGCGCCCTCCTCATAAGCGCGCTTTTTTTCGGTATTCTGCATTTTACATTCCTCTTTTTTTGCAAATTCCACGACACGCCCCAAGGAGCGTTAACGTCTTAATTAAATTATAAACGTCTTACTTTAAAAATTTAGTCGGAACTTATGAGCGCATTTTTTCTTTTTTCGTCTTATTTTCGCATCACTCGGTAAAGAAGATCGTAATATGTCAACGCCATGGCAGATTAAGGTCGCAAACGAGGGAAAGCTATCGCTTGCAGTCGACCGATTTTTGCAAATCGGTAAAAAAATCGGTCAGATTTTGACGTCTTAAAAAATTCACAAATTATTTTTCAAAAAGCTATTTACTTATGCGAACATTTGTGCTATAATTGTAATGCACAAAAAAGAAAGGGGTGCAAATCATGGCAGAAGAAAAGAAAATAAGCACAGTTTGCTTTACAGGGCATCGAGATATAGACAAAAAATCGGCATTTAAGATACCCGCTCTGCTTAAGGCGCACCTCCGCAAATATATCGAGATGGGCGCATACCGTTTCCGCGTTGGCGGCGCGCTCGGCTTTGACACGGTAGCCGCGCTCTGCGTGCTTGAATTATTGCCCGAATATCCGCACCTTGAGCTTGAGCTGGTCATCCCCTGCCCCGAGCAGACGAAGGGCTGGAGTGACGAGTGCCGCAAGGTATACAATTACGTTATGGCAAACGCCAAAAAAGTAGAATGCGTAAGCGACCGATATACAAGCCACTGTATGTACGACCGCAACCGCGCGCTCGTCGATAAAAGTCAGGTCTGCATCGCCTTTCTGCAAAAAAACACGGGCGGCACGGCGTATACCTTCGCCTACGCGCTGAAAAAAGGTCTTGAGGTAATAAATATTTACGACGAAATAAAATAAAGGAGATACGTCCGTATCTCCTTTTTTATCTGAATGCAAATTCAAGCTTTATTTCTTCCGCGTTTTCCTCGGAATATTCAAGCTCCTCGGAAATTATCCTCGCGGGTAGGATAATATCGTCAACCGTCCTCGCGCCGTTCTTTGCGCAGAGTGAGGCAAGCAGACGCTCAAGCACAAGGCAAAGACCAAGCGATGACATAAAATCGTCAATATCCTCCGCCTCGGTACAGTGTCGGTATATGAAATATGCAAGCGCACGCTCAAGATAAACCTCGATTTTGCCATCTGTTGCGGGCGATAGTGAAAACGCTTCAAAATCATTTTTGTGGCTCTTGTCAAGATATTCAAGAGAGGCAAAAAGCTCACGCCAGCCGCGCTCGTCAAGAATATCGGGCGACACGCCGTATTCGCGCGAGAGCGCTTTCAATCTTTCAAGATACGGCAGGCTTTTATCGGAAAGAATTAAAAAAACCTTTTCCCTTTCGGCAAGCGCATCAAAACCGCGCTCCGAGCGGCATACGTCGCCGTCAAGCTCACCTATCTCGATAATATCAGAGTAGTTTTCCGAGGTCAACACCAATCTGCAAGCCTCCTCGCAGGCAATTCCAAGCCCTACCTCTTTGCCGCGCGAGGTGTCGTTATAAAAGCGCGGATGTTCACGGCAAATATCACAGATATAGTCCTCGCCAAGACCTAAAATTATTTTACAAAGACCGTTCCCTGTGAGGTGCGGACATCTGTCACCGTCGCAAAGTCTGAAATGCGGAACCTCGCCGTCCTCAATGCTCGCTCTTATCGCGCCGCCAAGCTCGCCTTCAAGTGACTTATACTTTTCAAGGGTATTCTCGTCAACGTCGATCTCCCAGCCGACACAGCAGCTGTGCTTGCATCTGTCGGCAACACACTTGAAGTCCTTATAATATTCGGGTGCGTAAAGCTTCATTTCATCACTCTCCAATTATCCGCACGCTGACAGAACCGCTTACTATCACCTCTCTGCTGCAGTCGGTGTCGATAATCAGTCCTCCGTCGTCACTAACGCCGAAAACCCTGCCAAATCTCTCGCCGCCGTCAGCCATAGACAAAACAACGTCCTTGCCTTCAAGCATAAATCTTGCTCTGTATTCGTCCATATAGCTCTTGTCATCGGGATTTTTCGCGTGCGCAAGCAACTTTTTTACTATCAGAGAAATCAGAGTGGCATCCTTTGCCTCAAGCTCACCTATCGACGACGCTATCTCTTTTATTTCATCAGGGAAATCACCGTCACCGATATTAATTCCAACTCCAACCGCAACGGCGTATCCAACGCTCGTTTGCCATCCCTCGACCAAGATGCCCGACACCTTGCCTGATTCGTCAAAGATATCGTTTACCCACTTTATTCGCATTTTTTTGCCGCATATTTTCTCAATAGAGGTGGCAACCGCAACCGCGGCGTGAGTCGTGACACAGACCGCATTGCCGATCCCGTCGGCAAAATAAAGCAATGTCATATATATCCCTTTGTCACGGCGGCTTACAAAGCTTCTGCCCACTCTGCCCCTGCCCGCGCTCTGCTCGTTCGCAACGAATAGCACGGGGGCACTATTCTCTGCCTTTGCGGCATATCTTTTTGCCTCATTATTGGTCGAATCAATAACGTCGTATATCTTTATTTCAAGCGCACCGTCCGAGATCTGCTCTTTGATGCTTTTTTCAAGCTTTATGTAAGATAAGCTCACAACCGCGCCTCCGTTTCCAAAAATTATAAGAGTATTATATCATTTCCTCCCCGTTTTGTCAAATCTGCAGAAAGATGCGAAAAGTTTTCAATTTGGACTTGATTTTAAAGACTAAATCCATTATTATATAGTAGTGACGTTTTGAAATATAACTTTTAAATACAGAAAGGTAAAATCCAATGAACAAGTTTTTAAAAATTATAGCGCTTCTTCTCTCGATAGTGCTTTGCGCGGCATCACTTGTGTCCTGCTTTGACAAAGGATCAGATGAAACCGGCTCGAATAGCGAATCAAGCTCGGTCGGCGAGAGTGAGTCCGAGAGCGAATCCTCAAGCGAAAGCGAATCAACCAACAACGAAGGCAGCACTACAGACGAAAGATTTGACTACGCTAACACCGATCTTTCAAAATATATCACGGTTGATCCCGAGATATACAAGAATCTCACGCTCAATATTGACGCAAAATATGAGGTTACAACCGAATTGCTTGAAAAATACATAGCCGAGATCGTATCGAATTACCCCGACATAAAAGAGGTTACCGACCGTCCCGTTGTCGAGGGCGACACGGTATACATCTACTACGAGGGCTACATTGACGGAGAGCTTTTCGCGGGCGGATCAAATATGTCCGACTCAGCCCCCTATCCGCTCACCATCGGCTCGGGCGATTTTATTCCCGGGTTTGAGGACGGACTTATCGGCGTTATCCCCTCCGAAACCTCAAGAGAAAATCCCACAAAGGTGTTCACCAAGTTCCCCGACAACTACGGCAATGCCGGCGTTGCGGGCAAGGAAGCGATCTTCAAGGTAGTCGTTGAGTATATCGGCGAGGAGGTTCCCGCAGAATTTGGCGAGGAGTTCGTGATTAAGAATTTCAAATTAGATCCTGCAAACGGCGACGTGGTAGAGCAGTTCAGAAATCTCGCCATTGAGGACTTGGCCGCATCGTTCCGCAGCGTTGCGCTTCAGGAGATATACAAAAATCTTGACGGCAAGTTTGAGGTTATCGAATACCCGCAGACAGAGGTTGATTACCATTTTGATTACTACAAGTCGCAGTTTGAGGCTACATACCAGCAGTATCTTCCCTATTTCTCATCAATGGGTCTGAGCTTTGAGAATTTTGACGAATTTGCCTGCTACTACGTAGGTATTGAGGCTGGCGGAGATTGGCAAGCTGCGGTGCTAAATCAGTGCCGTCTGTACGTTGAAGAGTCACTTTACGTTTACGGCATCGTTCAAAAAGAGGGCTCCGTTATTGACCAGAAGAGATACGACCAGAGCCTTGAATACTTGACCAACTACTATATCATGTATTATCAGAACGCATACGGCTACACCTTCTCCGCCGAGCAAATACAGTCCATGATAAGCGTAGAGGCCGTCATCGAGCACGCGACAAACGAGCTTTTCCTTGACATCATCCTTGAAAACGCGACTATAAATTACGTGACCTACGTTGAAGGACTTAATTAAATAAAAAAAGCGGCTGTGCCGCTTTTTTTATTTGAATATTTTACGCAAGGCATTCTCTGTTCCAAGCAAAAGGATCGCGCCGAGTATTCCCGACGAGATTATCTCGCCTATACCGACCATGAGAAAATAGAATGGCAAAATCGCCGCAGTCTGCTCGCTTGGTACGGTGTAGCAAACATACACCACAAAGGAAACTATCACTGTGTTTGCGATTATGTTTGGAAGTGTGCAGAATATTTTTGCCGCCTTACCCTTGCTCAATCTGCCGATCAGATATGCTCCGAGCGCGCCTATAAAGGTCGCGACGGGGCCAAGCAGAATGTCAAGCGGCGCACAGCCTGTCAGAAGGTTTGCAAGCAAGCAGCCAAGAGTGACTCCCGGTATCGCCGCAGGCGTTATAAACGCGAGGGATACGAGTGTTTCGGAAAAGCGTATCTGTATCGCGCCCTTGTCAAGTCCGAGCGCCATTGCAAGATATGTAAGCCGAACGTAAAGGACGGCGATTATCGCCGCGCAGCACAGCCATAAAATACGCTTGTGTGTGTTGTTGGTTTTCAAGCTTTTCATTTGTTTTTTCTACGGAATTTTATTCCGCGCTACCTGCGCGACGGCAGACAGCTCTCCTTAGTTTTATTTATAGTGAGGATGGTTTCGAACTCACTTTATTTATATATTTATAGGTTTTTTAGTGCCTCGACGACCTCGCCGTACATGTAAAGCGAGCCAAGCGCAACGACGGGAAGATTTGTGTTCTCTGCCTCAGCCTTTGCCAATGCCATCGCGTCAGACACGCTCTCACAAGCGACGGCGTCAATCCCGAGCGAGATAAACTCGTCTGCATACTCCTTTGCAGGAAGCGCACGGGGATTGTCAGGCGCAAGGCAGAATACCTTTTGCGCGACCGTGGCGATTCGTGATGCCATATATCCGTGATCCTTGTCCGCCATAACTCCCGTTACAATAAGCACCTTGCCGTCTGAAAAATATTTTTCTATGCTCTCAACCGCCGCATCGATCCCCTCGGGATTATGTCCTCCGTCGGCAATAATAAGCGGCTCCTTCGATATTACCTCAAATCTTGCATGCCAGACGACCTTTTCAAGTCCCTCGCGTATTGCCCCCTCGCATACAGGAAATCCAAGCTCTCCGATCAACGAAAGCGCGGTCAGCGAATTTCTCGCATTTATCGGCTGATAAGAGCCGAGAAGCGCAAGGCGCAGATTTTTATAACTCATATAGTCAAAATCCGTGCCTTCAAGCGAAATAGCATTTATTTTAAGGCTATCACGGTCTACCGTATGCATCGGCGCGCCCTTGTCGGCGGCAACGGCTCTTACAACACTCTCCGCCCTCTCGTCGTTTCCGCACCAGAGAACAGGAGCTCCCGCCTTGATTATCCCCGCCTTTTCCGCGGCGATCTCCTCAATCGTGTTTCCAAGTATTGATGTATGGTCGAGAGCTATGCCCGTGATGACCGACAAGATCGGAGTTTTTATTATATTGGTCGCGTCAAGTCTGCCGCCAAGACCGCATTCAAGCACTACTATATCGCAGTTATTTTTTGCAAAATAAAGGAAAGCAAGCGCGGTAATAAGCTCAAACTCGGTAGGCTTGTCCTTCATTTTATCGGCGATCGGCTTTATCACCTCGACAAGCTCGCAAAGCTCTGCCTTTGAAATGTTCTCGCCGTTAATTCTCATTCTCTCGCCAAATTCAAGGATATACGGCGAGGTGAAAAGTCCAACCTTATATCCCTGCGCTCTCAGGATCGCCTCAGTCATAGCGCAGAACGAGCCCTTGCCGTTAGTTCCCGCAACGTGAACGAATTTCAGCGAATCCTGCGGATTTCCAAGCTTTTCGCAAAGCTCTCTCACTCTCTCAAGACCGGGGTTACAGAACTGCCAGTTTGTCGAGTGGATGTATTCTATCGCTTCGTCGTATCTCATACGTCCTACAAAAAGGTTGCCGTCCATAACCCGTCTTACAGATGCGTTCCTGTACATAATGCAGATAAGCGTTATCTCAAGCGGCGCGATAACCAAATAAAGAGGTATTCTCCAAAGGACGAGAGCACCGTAATATGAATAAAGTCCTATCGGCTTGATTATCATCGAGCAGATGATATGAGCTATTGCCGCCGATACGATTATTCTCGCGCGCCCTCTTTTTTTGAAAACGTAGTGCGAAAGTGTACCCGAGATAACACCCATCATCGTCGCGCCCACCGTAACGATCAGGTTTATCGGGTATGCCTGCGGCGTCATAAGATAGCTGACTATATCACTTGCCGCGCCGACCACACCGCCGACGGCAGGGCCAAACATAATGCCTGCTAACAGTATCGGCAGATTTTCAAAGGTCACTCTGAAAAGTCCTACCCCAAAATTGAGAAAGCTTTTGCAAAAGATACCTATAACAACGCTCATAGCCGTGAGCATCGCCGCGATCGTCATTACCGCAAGACTTCCAAAAAGCCCAATGCGGCTTCTTTTTCTGCTTTTTTGCATAAAAAAACTCCTTTCCTCACAGCATAGGGCGGGAAAGAAGAAACAAGCAAAGCATATTTCTTGCGCCGTATGAAGCGGGATGCAAGACCTTGACCGCAGTTGTTTGTTCGCAAGGCAGAATTTTGAAAAATTTTTGCCGTTTTCAAACCGCCCGCGGTTTGAAAACAACCTTCGTCCGACAAGCAACTCCCCGTCCCGTCGGCACTTTACGCCAAAGTCTTTACTCTTCTTTTTAAAATTTATACATCAATTATATCACTTTTTTATTCTTTGTCAAGAGCGTGATAAAAAATCTGTCTGTCCTCGAAAAATTTTTATCAAAATCACAGGTTTTGTTATTGAAGACACGCGGCGAATGTGTTATAATTAATTCAGTGTTTTTACTTTAGCTTTTGGAGGATATTCAATGGTATTTTCAAGTCTTCTTTTCGTCTTTTTGTTTCTCGTGGCGTCTTACTCCATATATTTGCTGTGCGGCAAGACGATAAACGCGAAAAACGTTATACTTTTGGTATCATCGTTGATATTTTACGCATGGGGCGGCCCCGCGCTCGTGTCACTTCTCTGCCTTATGGCGTTTATCTGCTGGGCGGGTGCCATAATCATTGATAACGCCGAGCGAAAGAAGCTCCGTTTGGCTCTCTGCTGGGCTACCGTCGCCGTTTGCATAGCTATTCTCATTATTTTCAAGTACACGGTATTCGCGATTACAAACGTATACGCGCTTTTCAATATTGATTCACCAATTCCCTCTATCGCTCTCCCAATAGGTATATCGTTTTACACCTTCCAGCTCATCTCCTACGTTATCGACGTATATCGCAGCGAAGTCAAGGCGCAGAGAAAATACTGGCATCTTTTGCTCTACGCATCGCTTTTCCATCAGTGCATAGCAGGCCCCATCGTGCGCTATGCCGACGTTGAAAACGACATTGAAAACAGAGTGATGAAGCGCGAGGAGATAAGCCGCGGTATTACTCGGTTTGCCTTCGGTCTTGCGAAAAAAGCCGTTCTTGCAAACGGATGCGGCGCAATAGTCGACGCATTCTTCACTAATTCCGATACGGGTGCTTTGATGACGGCAGGTGAAATATCGGCGCTTCCCGCGCTTGCGGTCGTAATAGGTGTATTCACCTATATGCTTCAGCTCTATCTCGATTTCTCGGCATATTCCGATATGGCTATTGGTATGGGCCTTATGATAGGCTTCCACTACAAAGAAAACTTCAACTACCCCTACGTTGCCACCTCGGTCACTGATTTCTGGAGAAGATGGCACATCTCGCTCTCAACATTCTTCCGCGATTACGTATACATTCCCCTCGGAGGAAATAGAGTGACCGTTCCGCGTCATATCATAAATATGTTCGTCGTTTGGGCGCTTACTGGATTCTGGCACGGAGCAAGCTGGAATTATCTTTTCTGGGGACTTTATTGGTTTGTCTTTCTCGTGCTTGAAAAGTATCTTATCAAGCCGAAGAAGAACCCCCGAGGCCTTATTCGTATAGGCCGCACCGCGCTCACTCTCGTGATCGTATTTTTCGCCTCAATGCTCTTTAAATTCGAGGATCTCTCCTCTCTCGGACAAGCATTCCTCAATCTGTTCGGCAGAAACGGATTTACCGACGCGGCAACCAATCTTGTGCTTAAGAACAATATGTTCTTTATAATATTCGCTTCGATAGTATCTACTCCCATCGTGCCTGCGGTTGCAGCTCTTGCAAGCAAAACTCGCGCAACGGCGGCAGTTTCAAAGGTCGTCGGCGCGCTTATCCCCGCCGCGCTTGTAGTCGTATCGGCTATCTGCCTTGCGGGTAACAGCTACAACCCCTTCCTCTACTTCCAATTCTGATGAAAGGAGAATTATTTATGAACGAGCAAAGCAAATTTTCAAGAATAATCGACGGCGTAAAAATTCTCCTTTTCGTTACGGTGATGATTGCGGGATTTATTATCGGCCTTGCGTTTTTCGCCCGACCCGACAAGTCTGAAAATGAAAAGCGAGAGCTTACAAAATTCCCGGAATTCACGCTTTCAAGCTTTCTCTCGGGTGATTTTACAAGTCAGGTCAGCCTTTGGTATTCCGACACCTATCCCTTGCGCGAGCCGATGATTCTCGCGAGCAACGCTCTTGAACAGAATCTTTACGGCATCCGTGACGAGCAGTATATCGGCGGCGGAGAGGGCGACGATATTCCCGACGAGCCTATTAACTCCGACAAGGAGGTAATCTTCAACCCCACCGACGACGGTAAGGGTGAGCGCTTTGAGGGCTTGTACCTAAACGGCAGCACCGCATATCAGCTCTACTTCTTCAACAAGCAGAATTCTGACTCCTACGCCGCTCTTATAAATCAGTTCGCATCACAGGTCAAGGGAAAAGCAACTGTTTACGACATGATCGTGCCCTTGCACTATCAGATCGCGCTCCCCGAGGAAACACGCGACAAGTACGGCGCATCGGATTGCGAAGATGCTATCGACTATATGTACTCGCTTCTATCCAATGAGATCGTAACGGTCGACACGCTTCCGAATCTTATTTCTCACAACGACGAATACCTTTATTTCCGTACCGACCACCATTGGACTGCGCGAGGCGCATATTACGCCTACGAGGCGTTTTGTAACCGCAAGGGTATTTCCCCCACACCGCTTGAAAACTACCAGAGAGTAGAATTTGACGGCTTCCTCGGCACATTCTACGAGCAAGCGAAGTCGCCCGTGGCTATGAAAGACAATCCCGACTACGTTGAAGCCTTCGTACCGATCGGCGTCAACGAGGAAACGGTATACGATTCCGAAGGAAACGTGATCGGCGAATACGCGGTAGTCTACAAGGGCGCAGGAAAATACACCGCGGGAAACAAATATCTCTGCTTCATTGCGGGCGACCAGCCGCTCACAAAGATCGAAAACCCCAACATTAACAACGGTTCGTCGATAGTGGTAGTCAAGGAATCCTACGGAAACGCATTCGTTCCCTTCCTCGTTGACTCTTATCAGACCGTATACGTTATAGATTACAGAAAGTGGGACGGCAAGCTTGCTGATTTCGTGCTTGAAAACTCGGTTGACGACGTTCTTTTCCTCAACGTAGTAAACACCACCTCAACCGGCGCGCGCCTGCTTGAGCTTCAGTCTATAATTGAATAAAAAAATCTCCGCGATATTCGCGGAGATTTTTTTGCTTCCTGCTTATTACTTTACGTTCTTGAAGAACCTCTTAAGCTTATTGTTAATAGATGTCTGGCAACCTGCTACGTAGGAAGAAAGATTTGCATTGGTTCCCTCCTGGGT
Organism: Clostridia bacterium; assembly: GCA_017504625.1. GTDB lineage: Bacteria > Bacillota > Clostridia > Oscillospirales > CAG-272 > SVTX01. The sequence goes on from JAFVQU010000012.1 coordinate 51,771, forward strand.
GAGCTTACTCAAGCAGTACAGGTACTCGTTGCTGTCCTTGATTACCGAATAGTAGGTAAGCGCAAGCTCGGAGCAAACGCTGTCCCATACTATATCAAGCATCTTCTTATCCTCGGGCATATCTGCAACCTGCTTACCAAGCATCTTCTCATAGAATGCGGTGTTTACCTCGTCGCTGTAGTAGGAAAGCATCTCAAGCGTTTCACCGATCATCTGAGGACGGTCATTCTCTCCCATATACGAGGGTACGCAAATATATCCGCCCCACTGAAGCGAGCGATATTCCTTCTGCGCCTCGTTATACATAGGATAAGGAAGAACACCGAAATCAACGCCGGTAGAAAGAATGTTGGAAAGCCAATATGTACCGTTTATAGTCATAAGCGCTCTGCCATTACCCATATTGGGAGCGGGCTGTTTATCAATAGGCATATACGCAAAATCACTTCTTACGAGATTATAGAGCTTCTTTACCGCTTCATCGGTCTTTTGCTTATTCTTCTCAGTAAAGATCGCCATAACGTAATTGCCTCTGTCATCCTGCTCTATAAGTTGGATTCCAAGTCCCTGGATCATTCCCGCATATCCGATATAGTCGGTAGAGGTAACGAATCCAAAGGTATCGTCGTCGGTCTTACCGTTAGACTCGGCGTCGATATAAACAAGCTCTGCTACCGAGATCATCTTGTCAAGTGTCCAGCGGTAATTCTCAACAGTCTCATAAAGGCTTTCATCAAGCTGATCCTCGTATCTTGCAAGCAGCTCCTTGTTAAAGGTAATAACGTGAGTGTAGAAAATGTTAAAATCGCTAAAGCCGAGGTAGAAATGACCGTTAGCGGAGATCTCATCCATAACGTCGTACTTCCAATAATCTGCGTATAGGTCAAGCTCGGGCATATCCTGAAAGTCGGTAAGGTAGTTACCGGTAATAAAACCGTCTATACCGTAATAAACGTGGGATACGAGCGTATCGACAGAGCCATCCTTGATCTTAACCGCGTTCTTGAAGGGCTCAACGTATCTGTTCTCACCGTCGGTCTTAACTCCGACGATCTCAACGCCAAGATATTTTCTGACGTTCTCCTGACGGTTATAAAGAGCATTTGAAAGCACAGCGTCGCCTGCTTCCTCTACCCAATAAAAGTCCATGGGGTTAACGTCGGGAAGAATGTTGAGGTAGAACTCCTCGCCGTAGTTATTTTTTTCAATTTCGGGCAAATACTCGTCTTCGGGCACATCGCTTGCATCGGGAGCAGAAGTAGTTACCTCGGGATCAGTCTCACCGCAACCCACGAAAACCGAAACCGACATTACAAAAATTAGCAAAATCGCCAAAATTCTTACATAGCTTTTCATACTTACTATCCTTTCATAATGAAAAATCACAACATATCTATTACATTTTATCATACATCATAGTAAGTGTCAAGTATATTCCCCCAAATCTCCCAATTCACACAAAATTTGCAATAGCAATTTTTGCAATATAAAAGCGGCAGAAAATTCTGCCGCTTTGCTTTTTAAATTATTTTACTTCCTTAACAAATTGCTTGAAGTTCTTCTGAATGGTGCTCTCGCAACCGCCTACGAAGGATGCAAGATTGGTGGTAGAATCTGCCTTGGTTACTCTGGGAAGAACGTAAAGCACGTCGGTCTTGAGAACTACCGAGAAGTAGGTCTGTCCGGCATCAGAGCATACGCTGTCCCAAATAACGTCAAACATTCTTCTATCCTCGGGAGCATCCGCAACCTGCTTACCGAGAAGCTTCTCGTAGTATGCGGTTGCAACGTCGTCACTGTAATAGCAGAGCATCTCAAGCGTTTCACCGATCATCTGAGGACGGTCGCCCTCACCCATGTAGGAAGGAACGCAAAGGTATCCACCCCACTGAAGCGAACGGTAACCAACATTCTTCTGCGCCTCATTGTACATCGGGAAAGGAAGAACTCCGAACTCTACTCCGCTCGAGAGATATCCCTTAAGCCAGGGAGTTCCCGAAACCTCCATAAGTGCTCTTCCGGAGGTCATCTGTGGGTAAGAATAGTCATTTCTGAAGCAAGCGTAATCGCTGAGAGCAAGATTCTTGATCTTATCGCAAAGATCACTCATCTTCTGCTTGTTAGCTTCGTTATAGAAGGAAATGCCGTAAATTCCTCTCTCATCCTGCTCGATAATGTTTATATCGCTCGCCTGCATAAAGCCGATAAAGGGAACGCTCTGGAATCCTACTATACCGTACTGGTCATCGTCGGTCTTACCGTCGGAGTTATTGTCGATATATCCAAGGCTTGCGATGCTGATCATCTGATCAAGAGTCCAATGGTAGTTATCAACCATCTCGTAGATGCTCTCGTCAAACTGATCCTCGTACTTTGCAAGGATCTCCTTGTTAAAGGTAATAACGTGAGTATAGAGAATATTGAGGTCACCGAATCCAAGATAGAGACGGCCGTTGATACCGATATCCTCCATGAATTGAAGCTTCCAATAATCAGCGTTAAGATTAATCTCGGGAATATCGTTAAAATCCATAATATAATTTCCCGTGATAAAGCCGTCTATTCCGTAATAAACGTGCGACACGAGAAGGTCAACCGAGCCGTCCTTGATCTGAACCGCGCTCTTGAAGGGCTGAACGTATCTGTCCTCGCTCTCGGTATCACTACCTACGACCTCAACGCCGAGATATTTTCTTACGTTTTCCTGACGGTTATAAACCGCCTCGGACAAAGCGTCATTCTTACTTTCTGCCACCCAATAAGTATCAACGGGGTTAGAATCTCCCATGATCCAGAAGAAGAACTCCTCGTTGTAGTTATTCTTCTCAACGTCGGGCTTAAATTCTCTATCTTCGTCAATTTCCACGGAGTCACTGTTGCCTGAACCGTCTTCTACCACTGATTCATTTCCGCAAGCGGCGAATACGGACACAAGCATCACGATTGCAATTAAGAATGCGATCAACTTGAAATAATTTTTCATTTCATTCAACCTTTCCTGAAAACAATAATTCCCTGTAAAACAAGAGGGCGTACGCATTAATTTTAGCATACACCCTCAAAATTGTCAAGTTGTAAGCGGAAATTTTTACAACTATATATTAAATATTAACATTTATATCACAATTAACGTCACTTTATGCTATTGAAAAACTTTTTCAATCCGTTGTTTGCAGATGCTTCATTAGTTGCATTAAAGGATGCGAGATTCTGCGTGGAGCCCTCTCTTATGATAGATGGAATCATAAATGAGTATCCCGTCTTGTTCATTGCAGAGCCATATGTCAGACCAAAGTCGGAACACACACTATCCCAAACGATATTCAGCATCTCCTTATCAAGAGGAGCATCCGCAACCTGCTTTCCAAGAAGCTTTTCATAGTACGCAACGTTTACCTTGTCGCTGAAAAAGGCAAGCATTTCTACGGTCTCTCCAACCATAACGGGATCTTTGAGATAGGAGGGGATGCAGATATATCCGCCCCACCCGAGTGAGCGATATCCTACGTTTTTCTGGTTTTCATCGTACATAGGATAAGGAATTACACCAAAGTCAATATTGTTATCAAGGAATCCGGGAAGGCTGGTGGTTCTGGAAAGGTACATAAGGCCTTTATTTTCAACGAACATCCTCGCAGGAAGCGGGATATTATCCGTGAAAAACGCGCTCTCGCTTCTGACAAGATCGTACAGCTTATCGACGAGGTCGCTTGTCTTTTGCTTATTGGTCGCGTTGTAGCACGATACCTTATACGCTCCTCTTTCGTCCATCTCGACGATATTTATGCCGCTTGACTGTAGTAAGGACGCGGAGGGCACCTCGAGGTCGGCAAGAAGTCCAAAGGTATCATTCTCCGTCTTGCCCATTTCTCCCTCGTCAATATAAACGAGGTTAGCTATTGAGATCATTTTGTCAAGCGTCCAAGTATAATTCTGAACCATCGTATAGAAGTCTTCGCCTATAGCGTCACTGTAACGATCAAACATCTCCTTGTTGAACGCAACAACATTGGTTCTGAGAATGTTGTACTCACTGAAGCCAAGGTACATACGTCCCTTTACGGACAGCTCATCCATAAAGTCATACTTCCAATAATCCGCGCTAAGATCTATTTCGGGAATATCGTTATAGTCGGTGAGATAATTGCCGGTGATAAAGCCGTCAATACCGTAAAAAACATGGGTAAGCAGCATATGGACGGAATCGTCCTTGTTCATTACCGCTGCCTTGAAGGGCGCAACGTATCTATCCTCTCCGTCGGTTGTCTTGGCAAATATTTCAGTACCAAGATACTTGCGGACTCTTTCCTGACGGGTGTATACAGCCTCGGACATAGCGTCGCTTCTGCTCTCCGCTACCCAATAAAGATCAGGTTGGTTAGTATCAGGTGAGATCGAAATATAAAATTCTGTGTCATAATTCTTTTTTGCAATGGATGGATGAACTTCGCGAGAAGTCGAATCAGATGACTGAGTTTCGCTTTCCGCTGTGGTAATCTCCTCGTTCACACCGCCACACGACGCAAGTATACTGAGCGACATCATTAATGCCAGAACAAGTACGGCTATCTTTATGACAGATTTCATAGTACTCCCCCTTAAAAAGTTTATCAGAAACAATATAGTGTTCTCTACTAATACACATTTTATCACCACAAAAAAATCTTGTCAAGCGGAGTTTTACACTTAGGTAATTTTTAGCAGTTTGTATTATTTGTTTTACCAATTTTCATAGTGCGCTACTCTTTATACAACCGCTTTTTACAGTTTCTATGCACCATATATTTATTTTTTCATACTATTTTAACAGCGAGTGCATATCACGCTTGAAAAAACATAAAAAATGTGCTATAATTCGCATATACGGAAAGATGAGGTGTAATTTTATGAATAACTACCGCGAAATTTCTCCCGAGGAGCTTTCCTGCTCCCCCATCAAGCTTATCGGAAAGGATTGGCTGCTCATAACCGCCCCCGACTCGACCAAGGAGTGCGGCGCAAACGCTATGACGGCAAGCTGGGGTGGACTCGGCGTGCTTTGGAGCTTACCAGTTGCCACGATTTACGTTCGTCCTCAAAGATATACCTACTCTCTTGTCGAAAACGAGGACGAAATATCGCTCTGCTTCCCCTCAGAAAAATATCGCAAGGCGCTCGGTCTCTGCGGCACGAAATCGGGACGCGATTGCGATAAAATAGCAGAGGCGGGACTAACGGTAAAAAAGGTGGACGGTGTACCCGTGATCGATGATTCAGAGCTTATCCTGATCTGTAAAAAGCTCTACGCCGACGATATCAAAAAAGAAAATTTCGTTGACGAGCATCCGCTTTCTCACTACGAAAAAAATGATTTTCACCGCTTCTACGTGCTTGAAATAAAGAAGGTTCTCGTTAAGGACTGACCTTCCGCCATTTAAATTCACCGCACGGCTACAAATCAATAAATTCTATCCTGAAAGGTTTTTGGTGCCGCCTTTTTGCAAAAAGGCGGCAAAATCCCAAATAAAAACAACTATGAAACTAATAATTGCATCTGATATCCACGGCGGAGCAGAATGCTGCCGTGCTCTGCTTGACGCGGCGGAGCGCGAGCGCGCGGACAAAATACTCCTGCTTGGAGATATACTCTATCACGGCCCTCGCAACGATCTGCCCGCCGATTACGCACCCAAAAAGGTCATCGAAATGCTCAACTCTATAAAGGACAAGCTCATATGTGTCAAGGGCAACTGCGAGAGCGAGGTAGACCAGATGGTGCTTGATTTCCCGATCATGCAGGAAAGCGCGCTCGTTTACGACGGCGAGTCCGACCTTACCTTATTCATGTCACACGGGCACAAATTTTCGCCCGCCATTCTCCCTCCCCTGCCCGCAAGATCGGTGTTCCTCTATGGCCATACTCACGTAAAAAAGGTCGAAAGAGTCGGTGATACGGTTTGTCTTAATCCCGGATCGGTAACACTGCCTAAGGAAAATAACCCAAAGACCTACGCGACCTATCAAAGCGGAAAAATTGAAATAAAAACACTCGACGGCGACATTTGTGACACTGTTTCATTATGATTTGAGCATAAAAACGCCCATTTTCGCTTCAAGTAACAAAAAATTTACAAAATCAAGGTTTGTCCCCCTTGCAAAAAGCGAGTTTTTGTTATATAATGAAATGTAAACTATGCAAAGTGTGTCCGCACAAACGGACAAGCAACAAAAAAGTATCTTTGGAGGTATTTATTATGGTAGTAGCCGGCGATTTTAAGAACGGTATAACTTTTGAAATGGACGGTAACGTATATCAGGTTATCGAATTCCAGCACGTTAAGCCCGGTAAGGGTGCAGCTTTCGTTCGTACGAAGCTTAAGAACGTAATTTCGGGCGCAGTAGTTGAAAAGACCTTCAGCCCTACTGATAAGTATGAGAACGCATACATCGAAAGAAAGGATATGCAGTACTCCTACAACGATGGTGACCTTTACTACTTCATGGATATGGAAACCTTCGATATGCTTCCTCTTAACTCTGACAAGCTTGGCGACGCGTTCAAGTTCGTTAAGGAAGAGATGATGTGCAAGATCATTTCCTACAAGGGCAACGTATTTGGCGTAGAGCCTCCCACATTCGTTGAGCTTGAGGTTACCGAGACCGACCCCGGCTTTGCTGGCAACACCGCTACTAACGCGCTCAAGCCCGCAACTCTTGAGACCGGCGCGATCATCAAGGTTCCGCTCTTCATCAATGTTGGCGATACCCTTAAGATCGACACTCGTACGGGCGAATATCTCTCCCGCGCATAATTGAATCTATAAAACGGGAGGCTTTTACAATTCGTATAAAGACTCCCGTTTTGCTTAATCTATAAAAAGTGAGGATTTTGAAAATGACACTTACCGAAAAGACTGCTTACATTAAGGGACTTTGCGACGGACTCCAGCTTGAAGGCAACACTCCCGAGGCAAAGGTTATAAAGGCTCTCGTTGATCTCGTTAACGATATGGCTGAGGAGATCGCAGAGCTTGAAGCTGACGTTGAAAACGTTTACGACTACTGTGACGAGCTTGACGAGGATCTCGGCGCGGTTGAGGAATACCTCATCGACGAGGCTGAGGACGACGAGTGCGATTGCTGTGGCGATTGTGACGAATGCGATTGCGAGGGCGATTGCGACGAGTGCGAGTACGGATGTGGATGCGACTGTGACTGCGATTGTGACGACTATGACGACGAGGAATACTTCGAGATAATCTGCCCCTCTTGCGGCGAAACCGTTTGCTTTGACGAATCGGTAAACGCTGAAGACCTCATCTGCCCTGCTTGCCAGAGCGAGATCGGCTGCATCGTTGACGATGACGACGTTGATCCCGTTGAAGACTGATAAAGCAACAAAATAAATAAAGCGCAAACGCCAATGGCGTTTGCGCTTTATTTATTTCTTCATCTGCCGCAAGAAGAGCAGCACGGCAACCGCAAGCGCGGCAACCGAGTATCCCAAAACCCACCAAAAATGAGGAAGGATATCTGAGAAGCTACCCGAAAGAACCGCCCTTTCAAGCTCCACCGCATGGACGAACGGGAGCGCGTACGCGATCTCTTTAAATACACCGCCCACAAGCTCAAGATCAAACCAAGTGCCCGAAAGCCACGCCGAAAGATTCGTCAGCAACGCTCCGCATATTCCGCCGACCTGCTTATCGTTCAGAATACTGCCGAAAAGTAAGCCAAGGGCAATAAAAAGAACCGATATCGGAACGATAAAAAGAATAGCAAGAAAAACGTTTACCGTAACCTCAAGCCCAATAGCAACAGCGACGGCATAGCAGGCTACGCTTTGCGCTACGGCGATCGGAACGATAGGCAACGTATAACCAAGTATAAAATCAAGAGCCGTCATGGGTGTAGTATACAGTCGTTGAAGCAAGGCGCTTTCTCTGTCCTTGGCAATCAACGTCGCAGAAAAGAGCGTCATAAATGACAATCCAAACACCGTTATACCGGGTGTCAGTTGCGCGATTTCAAAAAGCGGCACAGGAACGTTTGCTTGTATCGCGCTCAAGAGCAAGAGCAATACGATCGGGAATCCCAATCCAAAAAGCAACGTCAACGGATCGCGAATTATCTCTTTGGTGTTTCTTTTTGCAAACGAGAGCATTTTCATAATTTCATCTCCTTTACAATGCGAACAAAGGCTTGCTCGAAGTTGTCCGTCCCCGCTTTTTCTTTTATTTTCTCCACAGTATCGCACACAAGAAGCCTGCCATCCCGCATTATCGCGACTCTGTCTGATAGCGCATCGGCCTCCTCCATATAGTGCGTGGTCAGAATGATCGTTACCTTGCCCGAAAGCGAGCGTATAAGCTCCCAAAGCTCACTTCTTGCGATAACGTCAAGTCCGAGTGTCGGCTCATCAAGAAATAGAATTTTAGGCTCGCTGATAAGAGCCATAGCTATGCTCAATCTCCTCTGCCAGCCGCCCGACAGCTTTCCCGTCTTTCTGTCGATAACGCTTTCAAGCCCCAAGAGATTGCTGATTTCTTTTATCTTAAGAACAGTTTTCGTCTTAGCAAATCCGTGAGCGCCGCAGATAAGCTCAAGGTTTTCCCGCACGCTGAGCTTTGGTGCAACGGCAGTTTCCTGAGGGGAAAGAGCTATGAGCGATCTCACCTCCGCCGTGTCCTTGCGGATGCTTTTTCCAAAAATATATGCGTCACCCTCACTCGGCTCGGTAAGGCAAGACAGCATTTTAACCGTGGTCGTTTTACCCGCACCGTTTACACCAAGTAAAGAAAACAGTTCTCCCTCTCTGATGCTGAGCGATAAATTATCCACCGCCGTGACGTCACGATATCGCTTTGTAAGATTTTCTATGGTAATTGCGTCCATTTTTCCTCCCTCAATCACACCGTACTATATTCGTTAGGTTTATTTTATTTTCGCGTTGAGCTTCTTGCTTACCGCTTTAATTGAAACGAAGACGGCAAGCCAGACGACAAAATATCCTGCCGCAAATATTGCCGTGAAGATAAGCACAACGTTGATATCAAACGGTATCCAACTGTTGACGAGATAACAAAGCACGTACGCTAAATAGAGTGTCAAAAAATGAACGAAGGTACATTTTGCCAGTGGCCACTCCTCTATCTGATTGAACACGCTCGCTCCCGCCTGCACGAATGCGAGGATATAGGTAGACAAAATTGCAAGGAACACCTCGCCACCACCAAGCGAAAACCCTTCAAGCGTAAGCGAAAGAATATAAAAAACTATACCCACAATTATCGGGCCCAAGCCCCCGAACGCGATGCCGCGCTGTAAAAATCTCTTTAAGTAGATATTCATATTTTCAAACCCAACCTTTCCTTAACCGACTTGATCTGTCTGCGCGACACGTAGTCACGATAGCCGTTTTTAAGCGTCACCATAAGCGCGCCGCCTATCGACGCGTCAAAGCTCTCTATCATTTTGATATTAGCCACACAAGATTGATTAAGCTTGACAAAGTCGCTACCCTCAAGAATCTCTTCAATTTTATATAGCCTATCCTTTATCTGATATTTCTCGCTTTCGCTAATAGCATACACCTTGCCGTCCTCAACAATAAAGCAATATATCTCGCTCGGCACAAGCACCCTGGCTCCCCGTTCGCTATATCCGACAAGCTTCTGCTCGGACAAGCTCTCGACAAACTCGCGGATCTTTTCGGCGTTGACATCTCCCTTTGGCGCGTATATAAAAACGCCTTCCTCGTGATCACTGTCATTTATAATTTCACATTTAAGCTTCATTTTCTCCTCCAACGTAAGCCTTGCGACTACAATCGCGCAAAAACAATTACTTACATTTATATTTTACACAACAAGCAGTAAAAAATCAATAGTCTTCGCCTATTCGGCAATTTGCGAACACTATTCGGCATCAAAAAAGCCCTCTCAACACCGAGAAGGCTTTTTTCTTATTATTTTTTACCCTTTTTGGCAGCCTTGGGCTTTGCCCAACCCGCCTTGCGCACTACCTTTTGCTTGGGTGCCGATAAAGCTCCCGATTTGCTCTGCGCTGGCGCGCTTTTAGTCGCAGGCTTGCCCGATTTGGTCGCGGGCTTAGGCTTGGATTTGTCATTTCCCTTGCCCGACGTCTTATTTGCATCGCGTACGGAATTTTTCGTTCCCGACCTGCCGGATGCGCTCTTGTTTGCGCCGGGCTTGCCCGAAAATCCCTTTCCCGACTGTGCGGGGCGCACAAGGCACTCCTCACCGTAGCCGATGAGGTCTTCTCTGCCCGCCTTTGTAAGCGCTTCACGCACGAGGTCGGCATTTTGCGGTCTGTTATACTGCAAAAGCGCTCTCTGCAGCTGCTTTTCGTGATAGTCGGTTGCAACATAGACAGGCTTCATATCAAGCGGATTTATTCCAGTGTAATACATTACCGTCGATGCCGTACCCGGCGTGGGATAGTAATCCTGCACCTGCTCGGGCGCGTAATGGTCGCGCTTTAAGCAAACGGCAAGATTTATCGCGTCGTCAAACGTTGAGCCGGGATGACTCGACATAAGATAAGGCACAAGATACTGCTCCTTGCCAATCTCCTTGGTTATCTCGAAGAATCTCTTGCGGAAGCTCTGATATACGTCAAAATCAGGCTTACCCATACAGCGAAGCACGGGACTTGAGCAATGCTCGGGCGCGACCTTGAGCTGTCCCGACACGTTATCGCGGACGAGCTTTTTAAAGAACGCCTCGTTTTTATCCGCCATCACGTAGTCAAATCTGATACCCGAGCGCACGAAAACGCGCTTGACCTTAGGTATCTTCTCGATCTCCTCAAGGAGCTTGATGTATTCGGTATGGTCGACCTTAAGATTTTTGCAGGGTGTGGGAGCAAGACATTTTCTGCCCGGACATACTCCGTCCTTAAGCTGTTTGTCACAGGACGGGTATCGGAAATTTGCCGTCGGGCCGCCGACGTCGTGTATGTATCCCTTGAAATCAGGCATTGCGGCGATGATCTTCGCTTCCTCCACAACGCTCTTGATACTGCGCGAGCGCACCGTTCTTCCCTGGTGGAAGGCAAGCGCGCAGAAATTACACGCGCCAAAGCAGCCGCGGTTATGCGTAAGCGAGAACTTGACCTCCTCAATTGCGGGAACACCGCCCTCAGCTTCGTATATCGGGTGATACGCTCTCATATACGGCAAGGAATAAACGTGGTCAAGCTCTTCTCTTTCAAGAGGGGGCATAGGAGGATTCTGCACGAGCATCTTGCCGTCGTATATCTCGCAGATCGCTTTACCGTTTATGCTATCCTGATTTTTATACTGAATACCGAACGCCTCGGCGTATTTTCTCTTGTCAACCTTCAATTCGTTATAGTCAAAGGTTGCTGCAATCGGATAGTTGACCTTATCCTCGGGCGCACAAAGATATACCGTTCCGCGCACGTCACGGATCTTCTTTATCGGCACTCCACGGTCGAGAAGCTCGGCAATCCTCACGAGTATCTTCTCCCCCATACCGTATGTAAGGATATCGGCACGGCTGTCGACAAGCACGCTTCGGCGCACCTTATCATCCCAATAATCGTAATGCGCAAAGCGGCGAAGCGACGCTTCAAGTCCGCCGAGAATGATCGGCACGTCGCCGTAAGCCTCGCGTATGCGGTTTGAGTAAACTATCGTCGCGCGGTCAGGGCGCTTGCCGATCTTGCCTCCCGCCGAGTAATAATCGTAGGTTCTTTTCTTCTTTGCGGCAGTGTAATGCGCGACCATCGAGTCAATATTGCCCGCGCTTACCAAAAATCCAAGTCGCGGACGTCCAAACCTCTTGAAATCCTCGCAGGATTTATAGTCAGGCTGTGACAAAAACGCGATCCTGAAGCCCTTATCCTCAAGGACGCGGCAAATTATAGTCGCGCCAAAGGACGGGTGATCGACGTAGGCGTCACCGCAAACGTATATAAAGTCGGGGCGATCCCAACCTCTTTCTTGCATTTCCTCCCGTGTTATCGGGAAAAATTGTTTTTCCATAGATGTTTTTTCGCAGAACCTTTTTGAAAAAAGGTTCCGCACCTCCAAAAACTTTCCCGCAGAGAAAATAAAAAATCCTACGGTTTATTCTTATAGATTTTTAAGTGAAAATCTATCTCTTTTTCTTTTCCTTTTTAATACCAAATATCTTTCTCAAAATCGGTGAGAGAAAGCTCGGTGAGCGGACAAGCACTATTTTCATAATATTAAAAACCCCTTTCGTGTTTTTTAATATTATATGCGACACTCGCCCCGAGGTTTAATTCTCAGATATCTCTTGATTCTATGATATAAACCCCGCCCTTTTTGACGGTTATCAGCGCGGCGTTCTTGACTATCTCGTTTGAAACCGCGAACTGTGAGCGACGTGTGATCGTCCTGTCTTTAAGAGGATACTTTGCTCCCTCAACGCTTACCCCCTTTACCTTTTCATCGGCGGCGATAAGTGAGAAATACTTGAAATTTGGATCGCGTATAACGATATGTCCCGAATTTCTTATAAAATTGATCCTGTTCTGACCGTTGACGATATACGCGCGGATCTTTCTTGCGTTAAGATCCTCAAGAATTGCCATCAGCGAGACCGCGTGATCGAATCTTCCCGACGTGCTTGCAATAATTACAAGCTCGCCTGCTCCCTGCTTGATCGCAAGCTCAACTGCGTACTGCGCGTCGGTAACGTCCTTTTCCTGAGGCAATCTCACTACCTCTCCAACTCCGTCGGGGATGTCGCCGAGCGAATCAAAATCTCCGACGAGGATGTCAATAGGAAAGTCCAATGCCCTTGCGTTCTTATATCCCGAATCGGCGGCAATAACGAGATCGCCGCTCTCTCGTGTTTCTTTTATGTACTGCGGAAAGACCTCTCCGCCGCAAAAAATAAATGCCTTCATTTGTTTTGTCCTTGTTTTATTTGTCCCACTTGTGCTTATTCTTCAAAACATCGTAGAGCATAACGTAGCTTTCGTGTCTGCTCTTCGGTATCTCCCCGCCCTTTACCGCGTCGACGATAGCGCAGCCTTCTTCTTTTCTGTGGGTACATTTGGTATATTTACACTGACCGATGCGCTCGTTTATCTCACGGAACGCAAGCGGAAGATCGTCAAGCGAGAAAAAGTCGAAGCGGTCAAAATCAAGCATCGAAAATCCCGGTGTGTCTGCAAGATAAGCGTCCTTGCCTATTGGATATAGCGTGACCGCGCGCGTGGTATGTCTGCCTCGCTCAGTCTTTCGGCTGACACCGCCCGTGCCAAGCTCAAGACTTGGGAAAAGGCTATTGAGCAAGGTTGATTTTCCAACTCCCGAAGCGCCCGCAAAGGCAGCTATCTTGCCTTCAAGCTCGGTATCTATATATTCTTTTACCGCATCAATTCCCTCGCCCGTCACCGACGAGATTTTAAAGGTGGTATATCCGACCTTTTTGTATATCTCGGCAATTCTGTCCGCCTCGGCATCGTTAAGCTCACACTTGCCGACGACGATCACAGGCTCAATATCGTTATGCTCAAGTATCGCCGTCATCTTGTCGGTCATATCGAGCATCGGAGCGGGAGATCTCGACGCCATAGTCACGAAAACAACGTCAAGGTTAGCAAGCGCGGGGCGGATAAGCGAATTCCTTCTCTCCTCAATTGCCTCAATTACGGGATCACCCTCCGAAAAATCAAGAGTGGCAATATCACCGACCACTATTTTAATATTGCTGTGACGGAATATTCCTCTTGCCTGACAGGCATATTCCGTTACGGCACCGTCCTCGGTAACGCGCACCGTATAAAGTCCTCCGACCGACGATATTACCCTTCCCTTTTTCTTCTCCATTAAATTTTATTCTCCGTTTTCAGTATTGTTTTCGGTTTTGTTTTGTATTGTGCCGTCTTCCTCATATATGTCCAGATCACCGTCACCCATATAAAAGCCCGACGTCTCGCCACTCTCGGCAACCGTAATATCAATTATAGTTCCCCATTTTACAATCGCGCCGCGGGGAATGCTTTGCCCTATAACGCGTCCGTCGTATTCATCGGACGACGGCAGGGTAATAACGCGACCAAGCACCAGTCCGTCGCTCATAAGCGTTCTGACAGCATCCTCGCGACTCATACCCGTAAGATCCCGCACACTCACGGGCTGCTTTATATGCTCACGGCAGACGAAAAGAGTGACCTTTTCCCCTCTCTCTATCGGCGTATCGGGCAGGGGTGAGCTTTTGATGACCTCGTCGGGCGAATAGCTATTATCGTACAGATAGACGAATCTGACGAGTGCGCCAAGCTCACGGAGTCGGCACGCCGCCTCGTAGCAATCAAAGCCGTATAGGTTCGGGATCGTCAGCTTTTCCTTGCCTATGCTTACTTTTACCTTGACCGTCATTTCCCCGCCGCGAATGACCTTTTTTGACCGTCCGCGCGGCTGTTGTGATATAATAACTCCGCTTTCGTATTCGTCGGAATACGCGGGCTCCTTTTCAATTTTAAAATGATCAAAATTTCTCCGCTCAACCTCGGTTATGCTTTTTCCGACAAGATCGGGCACCTCTGCTACGGTTTTCTTGCCACCAAAGTCAATAAAAAGGTATACGAACGCTCCAATGCCCAATGCAAGCGTCAAAAGGCAGGAGCAGATCGCCCATATAAGCGGCTTTTTGAGGGAAATATTTTCTTTTTTGTTATTTGACACGGTATCACCTCACAAACTGTGCTATGTAAACCGTGTTTTTGCTTTTGGTATATGTTACGCTTATTATTATGCGTCCGCATCCTCGCGGCGAAGTTGACCGCAGGAGGCATTGATATCCGAGCCGAGAGTTCGGCGGATCGTCGCTCTTATTCCCTTGCTCTCCAAGGTTGCGGCAAACTTTTTCACTGCCGCTCTGTCCGAGCTCTTAAATCCCGATTCGGTAACCTCGTTTACGGGGATGAGATTGACGTGTATAGGCATATTTTCGGTCCTCGTGCGGAGCTTGCGGTTTAGTACCTCGGCAAGCTTGAGCGCATTCGGAACGGTGTCATTTTTGCCCGAAATAAGCGTATATTCAAAGGAAATTCGTCTACCCGTCGCCTTGTAGTATTCGCGGCAGGCATCAAGGAGCTTGTCAACTCCGTAGCTCTTATTTACAGGCATTATCTCCGACCTCGTTTCATCGTCGGGAGCGTGGAGAGATACCGAGAGAGTTATCTGCATATCGAGCTTAGCAAGCTCGTATATTTTCGGCACAAGACCGCAGGTCGAGAGTGAGATGTGTCTGTACCCGATATTTATTCCCTCGGGAAGATTGACGAGCTTTAAAAACTTGACCGTGTTATCGTAATTGTCAAGCGGCTCGCCTATTCCCATCATAACAACGTTTGAAATTCTGATACCGAGATCTCTTTGCGCCGCGATTATCTGACCGAGTATCTCACCCGATTCAAGATCGCGCACTCTGCCCGCAACGGTTGAAGCGCAGAACTTACAGCCCATCCTGCAACCGACCTGGCTCGACACGCAGATAGTATATCCATGCTCGTATTTCATTACGACCGACTCGATGCAGTTTCCGTCGGCAAGCGAAAAAAGATATTTTACCGTGCCGTCAAGAGCAGAGGTCAGCTTTCTTTTGACCGTCGGGAGCGAGCAATCAAGCCTGCCCTCAAGCTTTTCCTTGGTCGCCTTTCCGACGTTTGTCATCTCGGAAAGCGTTATTCCCTTGTGAAGCTGTGAAAATATCTGCCCCGCGCGGTATTTAGGCTCACCAAGCTCTTGGAGCAGTGCCGTCAGCTCCTCGGGGAGAAGTGATAATATATTCATAAGCAATCCTTACTTTATTTTTCTCATTTTTGCGACGAAAAATCCGTCCGTTCCGTCCTTATCGGGCGAAAGATCAAGCATACCGCCCAAAGATTTCTTTTCCCCTACGGCAAAATCAAGCGGCTCAAACTCGGGGTGGCAGGAGAGGAACTTTTTAACGTTTTCACCATTCTCCTCGGGCAACACCGTGCAGGTCGAATAGACAAGCACGCCGCCCTCCTTGACGTAATTTGCGCTTGCCTCGAGTATGGCGTACTGTATTTCGGGAAGTCGCGCAAGCTCGGACAGATCCTTGTATCTTATCTCGGGCTTTTTCGCAACGACTCCAAGCCCCGAGCAGGGTACGTCGCAAAGCACTCTGTCGGCTTTGCCGAGAAGGCTATCGTCGGGATTTCTGCCGTCGCGCACCGCGGCGGTGATTATATCTATCCCCAGTCGGCTTGCGCCCGAATCTATTAATTTAAGCTTACTTGCGTGAAGATCAAAAGAGTATATCTTACCCTTGTTACGCATTCTTATCGCGCTTCCAAAGGATTTTGAACCGGGACACGAGCAGGTGTCGATCAAAATATCGCCCTCCTCTGCGCCGAGTGCCTCAACGCATATTTGCGATGCCTCGTCTTGAACGAAGAAATATCCCTCGTCAAAGCCCGGTAAAGCCGAAAACGCGACCTTATTAAGCTTTATCGCATTTGGAAGATTAGCGGACAGTTCGTATTCAATACCTTTTTCGTCAAGCAATTTCGCGTAATCGTCGCGAGAGATTTTAAGCGTATTGATCCTCAAGGTAAGCGCGGGTGCGCGGTTAAAGATATCAAGTATCTTCTTTGTGCGCTCAAATCCGTAGATCGAAATGAACCTCTCACAAAAAGCCTTTGGGAAAGAATATTTGACCGACAAATGCGCTATTGCGTCGCTCTCGTCGGGGAAGATCGTGTCAAGCTTGCCGCTATCTCTCGCACGCAAAAGAGAGCGTAGGATGGCGTTTACAAAGCCTCGGCTTCTTCTCGGCGCCAAGTCAACGCTCTCGTTGACCGCCGCGTAGTCGGGAATCTTGTCAAGACAATAAAGCTGATAAATGCCCATACGAAGCAAAACTCGCGTATCTTGATCAATCTTATTGGGATCGCTTGCGAGCTTGTCGATGATATAATCAAGCGTCAGCTCTCTCTCGGTCACGCCCATAACGACGGCGGTGACGAATCCGCGGTCAAGCTCGTTCAGCTCGTATTTTTTCAGCGCGTTATCGACGGCAATGTTAGAATAGGTCGCGCCCGTCGCCGCGTTTTTGAGTATTTTGTATGCGATTTCTCTGGCACTCATGCCTATTCCTCCTTAAATTAGTTTTTGCCGAATTACAAAATTAATGTTTTCTAAATTTTTGATTTTATCTGAGCAGAGCGCCCTCGGCGATCTTTCTTCCGCGCACGAAGTCGGCGGCGCTCATTCTTCCCTTGCCCTCGGGGACAACTGTCAACAAGGACAAAATTCCCTTGCCGCAGACGACCTTAATATCCTCTCCGACCGACAGAACCGTGCCGGGAAGTGCCTTAACCGTCTTTTCCGCGTCAAAAATGCGACTTTCAACTACCTTTAAGAGCTTTCCGTCGGGAGTGTGGGTAAACGAAAGCGGAATAGGCGAAAGACCTCTTATAAGATCGTGAAGCGTTTTCGCGTCAAGAGAAAAATCAAGCAGACAATCACTCTTTTCAATCTTTGCGGCATAGGTTGCCTTGCTATCGTCCTGCTTTTCGGGTGTGATTTCACCCTTTTCAAGCTTTTCTACGGTTTTGACAAGCAATTTTGCGCCCGCCTCGGAAAGTCTGTCGTGTATATCCTCAAAATTATCGTTCTCGCCGATCTCAACTTCACATTTAAGGAGCATATCTCCCGTGTCAAGTCCCGCCGCCATAAGCATGGTCGTAATTCCCGTCACGGTCTTGCCGTCGATTATTGCTCTCTGCATCGGCGCCGCGCCTCTGTATTCGGGAAGAAGTGAGCCATGCACGTTTACGCATCCGTATTTCGGGTAATCAAGCACGTTCTGTGGCAAGATCTTGCCGTACGCGACCACTACGATCATCTCGGGATCAAGGCTCTTGAGCGTTTGTTCAAACTCCTCGCCGCGCAGAGTGAGCGGCTGATATACGGGGATGCTTTTCTCTATCGCAAAGACCTTGATAGGCGGGGGCGTGAGATGATGTCCTCTGCCCTTCGGCTTGTCGGGCTGGGTGACAACTCCCACAATTTCGTGTCCCGCAAGGCAAAGCTCACGCAAGGTGGGCAATGCAAAATCGGGAGTTCCCATAAACAATATCTTCATCTGTTAATCTCTTTCTATTTCTTTGATTTCTTCAGGAGAAAGCATTCTTTCCGCTACGTCGGGATAGAGCTTTCCGTCAAGGTGATCAAGCTCGTGGCAGAATGCACGCGCAAGAAGATCAGAGCCCGTATAATCAACGATCTCGCCGTGTCTGTTCATTGCTCTTACAGTCACGTGCATAGGACGTGTTACGATTCCCCACTGACCCGGGAGTGAAAGACATCCCTCAAGTCCCTCGTTCTCGCCCGAATATGCGATGATCTTGGGGTTGATAAGCTCGATAAGCTCACCCTCCTCGCACTCGATTACAACTATTCTGCGAAGCACACCAACCTGCGGCGCGGCAAGTCCTACGCCACCGGCAGCTCTCATGGTCTCTGCCATATCGTCAAGGAGCGTAAGCACTCTGGGTGTTATTTTGTCAACAGGACGGCACTCCTTGCGAAGCACATCGTCACCTACTTTTACTATCTTTAACTTTGCCATAATATATCCTTTCTTGCCTTCGGCGACTTAAAACCTTTTTGGAAAAAGGTTTTAAGAATTCCAAAAACCTTAAATAACGGTTTTTACAGAGGCTATCTATCTTTTATTTTCTTTTTCAAGGAAGTTTTTGGAGGTGCAGGAACCTTTTTTCAAAAAGGTTCCGCAAGCGCTCCCCCGCATCTCCGCCCCCTCGCGTCCCCTTACAGTCCGCTGGGGTTAAAATCCACCGATAGCGTGACCTGATCGCGACTGCCCTTTGAGAAATCGGTCAAAAGATCAGCGAAAAGCGCGCGGCTGCGCTTGTTAAGTCGGCACTTGACGACTATTCTCATTCTGTATTTTCCATCGACCTTATATACAGGCGACTCAAATGGGCCGAACACTATCATCTGCACGTCGGAAAATTCCTTAGCCGCAAGTCTGTCAAGCGACTCTCTGAGTCTTTTCGCGCCTTGAAGTGCCTGCTTTTCGTCCGCACTCGTTAAGTTAAGCAGCGCGATATCGCAATAGGGCGGGAAAACGAGCGCCTTGCGCAATCTTATCTCGGCGTTATAAAACGCCTCGTAGTCTTGCTTGCAGGCAAGCCTTATCGTGTCGTTATCGGGATTAGTCGTCTGAATTATCGCAACACCCTTGTTTTTTGAACGTCCCGCACGGCCGATAACCTGCGTGAGCATTGAAAAGGTACGCTCTGCGGCGTGGTAATCGTCCATGTAAAGCGACATATCCGCCTGAAGCACTCCGACGAGCGTGACCTTCGGGAAATCGTGTCCCTTAGTCACCATCTGCGTGCCGAGCAGAATGTCTGCCTTGCCGTCCTTAAAATCGGAGAGCATCGAGTCAAAGGAATTCTTTGCCGCCGTGCTGTCCGCGTCCATTCTGATTATCTTTTTGTCGGGGAGAAGCGTGCTTATCTTCTCCTCTATCCTCTGCGTGCCGTAGCCTAGCTTTACAAGATGCTCTGACGAGCAGGATGGACAGGTCTTGGGCATTATCTTCTTATATCCGCACCAATGACAGAACAAAAATCCGTTCTCGTATCCGCGCTTGGTGTGATAATTCATTGATATCGAGCATTTAGGACAGGTGATAATCTCGCCGCACGAGCGACAGCTGACCGAGGTGTTATATCCTCGTCTGTTTAAAAACAGTATCGCCTGCTCGCCGCGGTCTGTGACCTCCTTAAGCTCGTTTAAAAGGCGCGCTCCTATCGGAGAAATATTGCCCGCAAGCGCTTCCTTTCTCATATCGTAAATGTCGACCTCAGGAAGCGTTGCGCCGCCGTAGCGCTCTTTAAGCTCAAGCAGAGTGTATTTCCCTTCCTTTGCCTTGGTGTAGCTCTCTATTGACGGAGTTGCCGACGAAAGCAGCATCACCGCCTCACTCTTGGCGCATCTGTATCTTGCAATATCTCTCGTATGATATCTCGGAGAGGAATCCGACTTGTAGGTCGTTTCGTGCTCCTCGTCGATAACTATAAGTCCAAGCTCCTTTACGGGCGCAAAGACAGCCGAGCGCGTGCCAACGGCAAGTCTTGCCTCTCCCGAGCGAAGTCTTGTGTACGAATCAAATCTCTCGCCCGCGGAGAGTCCCGAATGGATCAGGGCAACCTTATCACCGTAGCGCGAGTTGAATATTTTAAGCGTTTGGGGTGTTAGCGCGATCTCGGGCAGAAGCATTATTGCCCCCTTGCCACACTCAAGCGCGCGGTCGATTGCTTTGATAATGACGCTCGTCTTTCCGCTTCCGGTAACTCCATGTAAAAGAAATGCCGAAGCACCGCCCGCATCGAGCTTGTCCTTTATCTGAAGGTAAGCCTTATTTTGCTCGTCATTGAGAATTATCTCTCCGCTATCATGCTCGCCATCCCCCGCGCCGTCACGGAAAACTCGCTTTTCGTAGCGGTTTATAAGACCTTTTTCAACGAGAGCCTTGAGCTGTGTGTTCTCAACCTCACACTCACGTCGTATTTCATCCGCAGACGTTTCTTCACCGCTATCAATCAAATATCTGATTATAGCCTTGTGCTTCTCGCTTCTGAGCTTAGTCTTGCCCTCACCCGAAAGCATCGCCTCTGCCTCCGCATTGTCTATCGCAAGCGTGTAGTAAATCTCGTAAAGCTCACGCGATTTGCCTGCGGCAACCCTGTCCTTTACGACGAGATTCTTTGATTGAAGAACCTTTATTGATTCAACCGCTACCGACGCGCCGAATTTCGCTTTTACAGCGTCAAGCGTTCTTCCGTCAGCCGCCGCGATATAATCGTAGACCAATATATCGGCGGGCGCAAGCCCATCAAGGCGCAAGCCGCTATCGTTTGCCGCCTTATAAAACTCGGTCATCCTGCCTATTGCCGCCGTGGGAACGACGCACCTTACCGCCTCGCCTATCGAGCACAGGAAATTCTCCTTCATATACTCGCAAAGCGCCATCTCACCCTCGTCAAGCGCGGGACGGTCGGAGCATATCTCCGCCACCGTCTTTACGTCCTTATATTCGCTCGTATGTCCAAGCGACCAGACGACTCCCATCTGCTTGCGGTTTCCTCTGCCAAACGGCACGGTAACAAAGCTTCCTCGCCTTATTTCACCGCGCATTGACAGCGGAATAAAATAGGTATAGACGTTGTCAATACAGAAGGGATTGTCAAGCAGATACATTGACGCATATTCATAGCTTATATTTTCTTCCATAGCTTAATTATCCCTTCCTTTCCATAAAAGTAAAACTGTCTAAAAACCGCTTAGGCGCCGCCCCTGAAATTCGGGACCGCGCCGCAGCTTGTTATTATCTTATACCAATTCTTCGCCTTCGTCAGACTCGTCCTCGTCAGAGTCGTCCGCAAAAAGCTTCTTTAAGTCTACCGTTTCCTCAACAGGCTCCTCTGCCTCCTCGGTTGCGGCAACGTAGCCCTCGGGACGACGAACGATCACATACTCACCGTCGTGTATTCTCTTGATGGCGGTCTTTACCGCCTTCTCGTCACGAAGCTCCTTGTTGATGAGCGTGTTAATGGGCTTGTCGGTCTCCTTGTTTCCTGTCTGGGACTTCTCTGCGTCCTCTCTCTGCTTTACGTACTCGTCAGTAACGATTCTCGCGCATCTTGCGGTTGCGAGAGAAAGCTCGTAACGGTTGAAATTACCCTTTGTAAGATCGTTGATGGTTGGATAAAGCATTTTTATATATCTCCCTGTAAAAATTTTCTTTGTTGTGTATTTACTCTTCGTCTTCCTCGCCAACGTCCTCGTCGGAGTCGCTGACAAGTCTGTGCGCTATCGTTTCAGCCTGCAAGGCAGACAGTATAACGTGATCGGAGTCGGTGATAATAACCGCTCTCGTTTTTCTTCCGCAGGATACGTCGATAACCCTGCCCGAGTCCTTTGCATCCTGAACTATTCTCTTTATCGGCGCGCTCTCGGGGCTTGTAAGAGTGATTATTCTGTGCGCGGCAACCATATTGCCGTAGCCTACGTTGATAAATTTCATACCTTCCCCCCGATTTATTCGATGTTCTGTATCTGCTCGCGGATCTTTTCCATCTCGGTCTTACATTCGACGACGAGATGAGCGATCTTTGAATTCTGGCACTTTGAGCCGATAGTGTTTATCTCTCGGTTCATTTCCTGGATCAAGAAGTCAAGGCTTCTGCCGACCGCTTCTTCCTTTTCAAGATATTCGTAGAAGGCGCAGAAGTGCGAGCGAAGTCTTACGATCTCCTCGTCAATCGCCGCCTTGTCCGCGTAGATCGCGCACTCGGTCAGTATTCTGTTCTCGTCGATCGTAATGCTGTTATCTGCAAGCGCCGCCCTGAGCTTTTCCTCAAGTCGCTTGCGGTATCCGCCTATATCGCCCTCCGAGCTTTCCTCAATAACCTCGACCACGCTCTTTATATGCTCAACCTTAGCGGTAAGATCGTCCGCAATTCTCTTTCCCTCGTTAGCCCTACCCTGAAGGAAGCTCTCAATTGCCGCATTCAGCACGACCTCAAGATCGCACCAATCGGCTTCAACGTCACCGTCGGGCTTCTTTATAGAGAAGACCTCTCTGTCACGCGCGACCTCCATCACGTTTATCTCACCGTCTAGCGAAAACTGCTCCTTGAGTGAGCGCAAAGCCGCGATATACTTCGCCGCGTATTCGGTATTGATCAAAATCTCGGAATCGGTAGCCTCCTCGAATTCAACGAAAATGGCAACGTCAACCTTTCCTCTCGTTATTCCCTTTGATTGAAGATAGGGCTTTACTCTCTGCTCAAGCGCCGCCCACGCGTGCGGAATTCTGACCTGACAGTCGAAATATCGGTTATTTACCGACTTTATCTCAACCGTAATATCCTTGCCACCAACGCTCTGTCTACTTCTGCCAAAGGCAGTCATACTTTTAAACATAATATTCTCCACGGTGCGAAAAACGTCGTTTTTCCTTTGACTGTGACGGCTTTTGCAACGAAAATCCACTCATCGCAGCACCGCCTCGCATCAAAAGGGCATATATAATCATTTTAATACATTTTGCCCTCTTTGTCAAGATTTTTTTCGCAAGAGTTATATATAATCTAAATAATAAGCTAATAAAGGGGCTTCAACGAAGCCCCGAAAGGTTTTATTTCTTTTTAAAAACAAAAGTCTTGCTAAAAATATAGTTTGCGATAATAACTATAACCGCGGCAAGCACCTTTGCGCCTATCTCACAGAGATTCCACTCTTTTCCGAGGAAAAGCACCGAGGCAAGACTCGGCAACAATGCCGCAAGTCCGAGCGCGACAAATATAGTTACAAAATAGTCGACAAAGAATGTCGCAACTCTGCCAAGCGCAAATTTCCCGAGCTGAATATATACGGAAGCGCTTTTATCTGCATCGGTGAACACCCATTTGCGATTCGTAAAGAATGCAAATAACACGGCGGCGATCCATTGAACCACCTGCGCGACAGTGTAGCCTACAAGGTAAGTCTGACTTGCGGTATCGTCAACGGGGAGCGAAAAAGCGCCCTTCCATATCCAAAGCACCGCGAAATATACTCCCCAGCCAACAAAGGTGGTAAGCACGCCGAAAATAAGATAGGTCACTATCTCACGGTGCTTCTTTAAAAAATCCTTTATGCTTTGCATTTTAAATCAACCGATCTTGAAGGTAGTACCCGTGCGGTCGTCAATGAGAGTTACGCCCTTATCGGCAAGATACTGGCGGATGCGGTCAGCCTCGGCAAAGTCCTTGTTCTTCTTAGCCGCCTTTCTCTGCTCGATAAGGTCGAGTATCTCCACAACGAAGGGATCGCTCATATCGTAAGCGGGAGTCTGCGCAGCCTTCTGCTCCTCCTCCGCTTTCTTCTCTGCTCTTATCTTTGCCGCAGCCTCGATAAGTCCGATCGAAAGAACGCGGTCAAAATCAGCAACGAGCGCAAGCTTGGTCTTGCCGTTGGTCTTGAGCTTCAACACATCGTAAAGCGCAGTAACCGCAAGAGAGGTGTTAAGGTCGTTGTCAAGAGCGTCGGTAAACTTCTTCTTGCCCTCGGCAAACGCCGCATCGTCAAGCTCGCCGTCGTTCTCGTCAAGCTGAGCAAGACGGGCTACGAGCTTGTTGTATGCAACAGTCGCGTTATCAAGATTTTCATAAGTGAAAACAAGCGATTTGCGATAATGAGACTGCAAGCAGAAATATCTGTACGCCAAAGGATTATATCCCTTGCTTTCAAGCAAGGAAACGGTCAGAAATTCACCGCTGGACTTTGACATCTTACCCGAATTTGTATTAAGGTGATAAACGTGGAACCAATAGTTACACCACTTGTGACCGACAAAGGACTCGGTCTGCGCGATCTCGTTGGTGTGGTGGGGGAACTGATTGTCTATACCGCCGCAGTGGATATCAAGATACTCGCCGAGATACTTCATCGAAATACCCGAGCACTCAATATGCCAGCCGGGATAACCGATGCCCCAAGGGGATTCCCACTTAAGCTCCTGATCGTCAAACTTCGACTTGGTGAACCAAAGCACGAAGTCTGCCTTATTTCTCTTATTCTCGTCGCCCTCAACGCCCTCGCGGACACCGACCTCAAGGTCTTCCTCGGTAAAGTCGTTGAACTTGTAATACTCGTCAAGCTTAGAGGTATCAAAGTATACGTTTCCGCCCGCTTCGTAAGCAAAGCCCTTGTCAAGAAGTCCCTGAACGAGCGCGATAAACTCTGCAATACAACCCGTAGCGGGCTGAACCGCATTCGGTATCTTTATATTGAGCTTTGCGCAATCGGTAAAGAAAGCGTCGGTATAGAACTGCGCTATCTCAAGCACGGTCTTCTTCTCTCTCTTTGCGCCCTTGAGCATCTTATCTTCGCCCGTATCTCCGTCGCTTGAAAGATGACCTACGTCGGTGATATTCATTACTCTGTTTACGTCATATCCCGAATAGGAAAGGTACTTTTCAAGCACGTCCTCCATAATATAGGTACGCAGATTTCCTATATGCGCGAAGTGATAAACGGTAGGTCCGCAGGTATACATGCTGACCTTTCCCTCCTCGCGAGGCACGAATTCTTCTCTTTTTCTTGTAAGTGAATTATAAAGTAACATATTTATTCTCCAATGGGCAATCGCCCGTAAAATTTAATCTATAAGCTCTGCCGCGGCGATAATTCTGCGCGCGCGCATAAGTATCTTGCCGCCAAAATCAAGTCTTGTTCTTCTGTCTGACGGAAGCGCCCATGCCGTGACCTCAACGTCAAGCACGCCGCCAAAATCGGCTTTTTTAATGCTCTGTGCAACGTCATCCCAGTCAACCGTGCCGTCAAACGGAAGCATATGCGCGTCCTTTTGCCCCTTGCCCATATTGTCGTGAATATGCAGAATATCTATCCTTCCCTTGAGAAATTCAAGCTGCTCGCTTATCTTATATCCACTTACGTTGGCGTGACCGACGTCATAACAGATACCTGCGCCGAGCTTCTCGGCAAGCTTTGAAATATTGAGCGCGCACGAGCCGTAAAGGTGATTGTCGGGCGCTTCCTTCTCGGATGGCATATTCTCAATGCAGATCTTAACACCCTTTCCCTTTGCGTATTCAACTATAGGTGTAAGGAATTTGAGATTTGCTCTTACCCAATCTCCGTAGCTTGACTCTTTTGAATAAAGGGCGATCGGATGCGCTACCGCAAGCGGTATTTCCATGAGCGCCGCCGCGTCGATACCGCGCATAAGCTCACGCGAATATTTCGCCATAAGCTCCTCGTTGTGCGGGTCGGGCATATAAAAGGACAAATGACACGCGGGAATAGTTATTCCCTTTTCTCTTGCCCGTCTTGCCGCGCTGTAAAGCACGCTCTGATATCCTTCTCCAATCGATTCAAGGCACTCAAACGACATATCTATCGCGCCTATTCCAACTTCCGAAAAGTAATCGACCATCGCGGTGTGCGGAAAACGGCCCGTGGGGCTGTCAAAATATATTCTTGACGGTGCGCAAAGCGTTATTTTTCGCATATCTGTCCTCCTTCCCGTCAAAATGACAATATCTCTTTATATTATATCAAATATACGACACCTTGTCAACGGTCGCGCAAAATTTTAAGCTCTAATATGCTTTTTTGATTTTTTTGTCAAAACAGATGCTGATTTTCAATACAAACTTTGATTAAAATTTTCCAACCACCCTCTTTACACGGCAGTTTTTTTGTGATATAATATATTATGTCAAATAATGCGACAATGTCGCTGTTGATAATTCCTCTCACGAAAGGAATATACCATGCAAAGCTTTAATCTTCATACGTCTATCCACTTCGGCGCAGACGCTCTCTCGCGTCTTGCCACTCTTGAATATAAAAACGTATTTATCGTCGCAGATCCTTTTATAGTGTCAGGCGGACTTATAAAGAACGTTACAAAGTATCTTGACGCTGCCGGCGCAAAGTACACCATATACTCTGACGTTGCTCCCGATCCCTCGGTTGAAAAGGTAGGCGCGGGTGTCACCGCACTTCTTCGCGACAAGGCTCCTTGCATTATCACGGTTGGCGGCGGCTCGGCTATCGACCTTACAAAGTGCATCCGTCAGTTTGCAAACCAGATCGAGCCTACATATTTCCCCTACTTTATCGCAGTTCCCACCACAAGCGGAACGGGTAGCGAGGTAACTGCATTTGCGGTAATCACCGACACCGAAAAGAACGTCAAGCACGCCATTGTAGACAACAAGCTTCTCCCCGAGGAAGCGATCCTTGACGTTGAGATGGTAAAATCCATCCCTGCAGGTATCACCGCCGACACGGGTATGGACGTGCTTACCCACGCTATCGAGGCTTACGTAAGCACCAACGCGACCGCGTTCTCGGATATCTACTCCAAGAAGGCCGCTCAGGTCTGCAAGGATTATCTTATAAGCTCCTACAATTACGAATTTACCCGTGACGTTATCCCGAGAGAGAAGATGCACTTCGCATCCAACCTCGCAGGCGTTGCCTTCAACGCGGCTTCGCTCGGTCTTAATCACGGTATGGCTCACCAGCTCGGCGCGCAGTTCCACATTCCTCACGGACGCGCAAACGCGATTCTTCTCCCGACCGTTATCAGCTATAACACGGGCATTGAGAGCCATACGATGTCGCTCGTCAACCCCGCTCCCTGCGTTCACAAGTACGCAAAGCTCGCGCGTTACATCGGTGTAGGAAGCTATAACGACATCGCATCGGTCAAGACGCTTATAAACTACATAGACGAGCTTCGTATTCAGATGAAGGTACCCCGTTGCATTCGTGAGGCGGCTCCCACCATCACCAAGGACGAATATATGTGCAAGGTTGAGGCTATGGCAGAGGCGGCGATCAATGACCGTTGCACTCCCACCAATCCCCGCGTTCCCAAGAAGCAGGAAGTCGTCGATATGTTTGAGAAGATTTTTTAATGTTATATAGCCGCATGGGGAGAAGAAACCTTTTTGTGAAAAAGTTTTCTTCTCCCCATGCCCCCTTGTCTTCCAAAAAACTCACAAAAAGAAAAAAGTAAACCGCCTTATCATTTAAGGCGGTTTTGTTATTTGTTATCGTTTTTCTTCAAATACTCTTTCAAAATAAGATTGATATATTGCGACAACGATCTGTCGTCTTTTTCTGCTTGATCCTTTAATCTTTCCAAAATATCACCATCTATCGTTATGCTGATCTTTTCCTTCAAAGGCTTCACACTTATACCCCCTTTATCGCTATCTTGTTCCTCAACACAAAAATTATACCAAATTATCCTTCTCAGTATTGACAAGTAGTATAAAGTAGTATAAAATAGGATAAATTCATTATGGGGGATAAAGCCATGATAATATCCTTTTTCGGACACTCAAATTTATTATACACTGCGGATGTTGAGTATAAATTGTTGTCGGTGCTTGAAGAAACCGTTGGAAATAAGAAGGCGGATTTTTATCTTGGAGGATACGGCGCATTTGATGCATTCGCTTACTCGTGCTGTAAAAAATATAAGCAATCTCATCCCAATTCATCTCTTGTATTTGTAACACCGTATATTACATCGGAATATCAAAACAATCACCTTGAGAATCTAAGGAATCTGTACGATAGCATTGTATACCCCAATATAGAGGATAAGCCTTTAAAATTCGCAATAACATATCGCAATAAATATATGTCAGAAGCATCAGATTTTGTTATTGCGTATATTACTCATAGCTACGGCGGTGCATATCAGGCAGTCAATCACGCAAAAAGAAAAGGCAAGGTGATTTTTAACCTTGCGAATTCATCTTGCTCTATTCCATTTTGAGAGTTTTTTAGAAAGTAGAGGGAGTGCAGAGGGAGGAGAAAACCTATTTTACAAAAATGGTTTTCTCCTCCCTTTGCTATTCTTTTTCTGTTATCTTATCTTCCTACACTCAATGTAATATCTCTTGTCCTCGGCGTGACCCATTGAAAAGGTCTTGCGGGGGAGTGCGCCGTCGCAGATGACGGTTTTGTAGAGCATATTCTTTTCCATGCCGTCAAATAGGAGACCGACGGCATTTTCTTTTTTAGCGAGGTTTTTCGTAACCTCAACTCCGTGGATATAATCGACCGTAGCTGACGGGTGGGTTTTCAGATATTCGTCAATAAAATTCTGCGCCGTACCTACCGCAAGCTGAGCCGTGGGTGTACGTGCGATAAGCTTTTTACATTCGTCGCCAAATACGATCTCAAAGCTCTGCTCGTCGGCGTCACCGTCAAGCGAATCTAAATAATCCTCAAATTCGGCAACGAATTTCTCGGGCTCAACTCCGAATATGACGCGATAGATAGGCTCGAAATCAAGGGCCTCGTCGTGAAGATTGACTATCTCGCAAAGCGCGTATCTTGCAGGGTGATCTTTAGCCGCTTCCTCGCCTATTTCAGCCTTTATCTCCTCATAAAGCGATTTTGCGGTTGCAAGCGAGTGGTTTCCGTCACCTATCGCAAAAAGGAGCGCGGGCGCGTCAACGCCGTATTTTTTCATCATAGCATCGGGCGTTGCAAGCGCAGATAAAGCTTCGTTTATACCGTCAAAATCTTCTTTGTCGATAAAGTATCCCGTCGCGTGACCGCCGCCTGCCATAAGGTCAAAATCGTATGCAAGCTTATACTGCTTTGCCTTTTGAGCAACAGGCTCGATAACCGTCTTGTCGGGATCATCAATAAGTATCATGATATGCGGCATCTCAATGACCGCGTCGCGCCTTATGGCAACTCTGGGCGGAATTCTCTCAAGAACCGTGCCCTCAGTCGCTCGCGTGCAAGTAGTCGCGCCCCTGCGATAATCGTATTCCTCAAGATCGATCGCTCCTATTATACCGTTTCGCTCTCTGCCGTCAGACTGTACTCGCTCAAGGTATATCATCGAATCCTTGTGCTCTACGAGCACGTCGGACAGATATTTTTTCATATGATCATTTATCACGGGTATAAGTTCTTCCTTGCGGTCAAGATACGCCTCGGGAAGCATCAGATCAAGCGTAGAGGGCATATCACCGACGAATTCGCGCGCCTCTGCCCAATATTCAGGCTGGCTTGTAAACTGATCGCAGGCAACGCTTGCCCATTTTTGTCCGTCAACCCGTGAAAAATCGGGCAGACATATATTTGCACTAAAAAGGTATTTCTTCATAATATAAAAAGCCTTTCACCGCATTGCGATTGTAAATTATACAGACATTTTATCACGAAAATCCAAAATAATCAATACCCTCGCCGCTTTTTTGATAAAAGTTAACCTTTTTTGTGCGTTATAATGCTATTTTGAAGGCAAAAATGCTCCCTTTTATGAAATCTCCCTATTGACAAAATCCGCGCATTTACATATAATAAGAATATATTTTTGAATTTTACCGAAAGGAAAATATATTATGAGCATCAAGGTTGTCAAATTCGGCGGCTCGTCACTCGCTGACGCAAAGCAATTCCGCCGTGTTGCCGAAATAATAAAGGCTGATCCAAGCCGTCGCTACGTTGTTCCCAGCGCTCCCGGAAAGAGATTTTCCGACGACGTCAAGGTCACGGACATGCTTTACACGCTTTACGAGCTTGTAAAATCGCGCGCAGACGCTTCCGTAATCGACGCGCATTACGACAAGATAAAGGAAAGATATAACGGAATCATTGCAGAGCTCGGTCTTAACTTCGACCTCAGCGGCGAATACGAATATATCAAGAACGCAGTCCTTCACAATGCGGGACGCGACTTCGCGGCAAGCCGCGGAGAATACTTAAACGGACTTATCCTCGCTAAATATCTTGGATTTGACTTCGTCGACGCCGAAAACGTGATCTACTTCAAGGACAACGGAAGCTTCGATGAGGAAAAGACCAACGACATGCTCTCAATGGAGCTTAAGGATCACAAATACGCCGTTATCCCCGGCTTCTACGGCACTTCTCCCAACGGTCACATAGTAACCTTTTCGCGCGGCGGCTCGGATATTACCGGCTCTATCGTTGCCCGCGCCGCAGAGGCAGACCTTTACGAGAACTGGACTGACGTTTCGGGCTTTATGATGGCTGACCCCAGAATTATCAAGAACCCCCAGGCGATAGATACGATCACCTACCGCGAGCTTCGTGAGCTTTCCTACATGGGCGCGACGGTTCTCCACGAGGACGCGATATTCCCCGTTCGCTACGCGGGAATTCCGATCAACATAAAGAATACCAACAGCCCCGAGGACAGAGGAACTATGATCGTTTCTCAGGCATCGGGATACGACACCGAGCACGTTATCACGGGTATTGCGGGCAAGAAGGGCTTCTCGGTCATCACTATTGAAAAGGATATGATGAACTCCGAGATCGGCTTTGGCCGCAAGGTGCTTGAGGCGCTTGAGGACTTCTCCATCTCCTTTGAGCATCTTCCCTCTGGCATCGACACGATGAGCGTAGTCGTATCGACCGCAAATCTTGAGCCGAGTCGCGAGCGCTTGCTTCAGGCTATCACCCGCAGAGTCAAGCCCGACAGCCTTACCGTCGAGGACGGTATAGCTCTTATCGCGGTCGTTGGACGCGGTATGGTAAAGGCGAGAGGTACGGCGGCAAGAGTTTGTCTTGCGGCTTCAAACGCGGGCGTCAACATCCGCATGATAGATCAGGGCTCGAGCGAGCTTAACATCATCATGGGCATTGACGAGGAAGATTTCAACACTGCCCTCAATGCTATATACAATGAATTCGTAAAGTAATTTAAACTGAAAAACGGTGCGCAATGCGCACCGTTTTCTTTATAGCTCAAAGATTTTAATTGATTTTATAGCCGTTTCGCCGTCTTGCTCTATCACCTCGCCGAGCGCGAAAAACGAGCCGTCCGCGCGGCATATTTTTACACGCGAGCCGACAGAAAAATCGGTTCGTATTTTCTTTTGGTATATAGGACATCCTCCGCGGAAGAGCTTTTCAAAAAATTCGGGCAAGCTGACCTCTCCGATATCCGAGAAAAGCCTTTCGGTCGGCACGAGTAAGCTCTGTCGTTCGTCCTCGCTCATCGCCTCGATCTCATCAAGCGTATGGCACTCGTCAAGCTTTATTCCGCAAGCCTCGATGCGCTCAAGAGTCGCCATAACACCGCCGCAGCCAAGCGCGTTTCCTATATCCGCGCAAAGCGTGCGTATATACGTACCGCCGCTGCATTCTATCGTCAGAATATACTCGTCAGCTCTGTCAGTAGGCTGACAATCAAGTGAATAAACCTTGATTTTTCTCGCCTCGCGCTTGATGACAACTCCTCGTCTTGCAAGATCGTATAGCTTTTGTCCGTTTACCTTTAGCGCTGAATACATTGGCGGTATCTGCTCGATTTCTCCGACAAAGCGTTCACACGCCGCCATAACCGCCTCGCGCGTGGGTATATCGTCGCATCGTGACAGCACCTCGCCCGTTATGTCCTCCGTGTCGGTCATAAGCCCGAGCCGCAAGGTCGCCCTGTACCCCTTTCGGTCAGACGATATATATTCACAAGCCTTTGCCGCTCTGCCGACAAGCACCACAAGCACTCCCGTTGCCATCGGATCAAGCGTTCCCGCGTGTCCGACTCGCTTCGTGCCGTAAAGTCTGCGCACGCGGTTGACTACGTCGTGAGAGGTCATTCCCTCCCCCTTATGCACCGCCAGCACGCCGCCGGGGAGGTTATCAGTTTCATTGTGTTTCATATTTTTTGTTACCTTTTTGGAAAAAGGCAGCACCAAAAGCTTTCCCGCAAAAAAGGATTTTGGTGTAGCCATTTTCCCTATTTTTATTTAAAGTTTTGAGGGACCAAGGGGAACTTTTTCAAAAGTTCCCCTTGCGCATTCCCTCAGAATCTAACTATTGCAGAATTAATAGTAAAGCCCTTTTCGGAGAAGTTTTTCTCGTACTCGGTCATCACGTTGCCCTCGGCACGCTCGCTATTATGGAGATCGCGCGTCTGCCAGAGGATCTCAAGTCCAAACTCGGCAAATTCCTCAAGCGAGAAGTCGAAAAGTCCGACGTTGTCGGTCTTGAAGATGAGAAGTCCGCCCTCCTTGAGCATTCTCTTGTATCTCGCGAGATAGTTGCGATGTGTAAGACGGCGCTTTGCGTGTCCCGCCTTAGGCCACGGGTCGCTGAAATTGAGGTAAAGGCGGTCAACGCTTCCCTCGGGGAACCACTCGTCAAGATTGTCGGCATCGCCGATGATAAAACGAAGGTTATCAGGTCTTGTTTCCTTGCACGCCATCGCCTTTTCAAGCGCGATGCAGCAAACGTCACGGACTCTCTCCATTGCAATGAAATTGCAATCGGGATTCTTTTCTGCCATACCGACGGCGAAGTTTCCCTTGCCGCAGCCGATCTCAAGGCAAAGCTCCTTTTCCTTGTCGGAAAAAGGAATTCGGGGATCGTCCTTAAGAACGGTAGGGTCGCTTATAAGCAACTCTGCACAGGCAAGAATTCTCTCCTCGCCGTGCTTCTTTTTTCTCATTCTCATACTTTTTACCCTTTATTATTTATAAACGTCTATTTCAAAATTGCGCGACGTACGAGCCTCAGAGCCGCCGTCGTAATGGGAATTCTTCATGTAAATTCCAACTATCTCGTTTTCGGGATCAATCCAGAAATGTGTTCCAAACGCGCCGCTCCAGCCGTATGCGCCGCAAGGCAGATGATAATCGTGAATATTTACAACTCTCACACCAAGCCCCCATATATCAAAAGGACTTCTCCTTAATTCAGCAGGAACCGACGGAGCTTGCAAGCGCTTGACCGACTCCTCACTCAATATCCGTACCCCGTCAGCACCAACGCCGCCCGCAAGTAGCATATCTGCAAACCTTTCATAGTCGGAAATTGTTGAAACAAGTCCAGCACCGCCGCAGAAATATGTCAAAGGAAGCTTTAAGAAGATGTGCTCCCTGTCAAGCGGCAAAAATATAGCCTCGCCGTCTTGGACACTATGCATAAGTGTCATTCTCTCCCACTGCTCGTCGGACGGAACGAAGGTAGTGTCAACCATACCGAGAGGCTCGAAGATCTCTTTTTTAAGGAATTTATCAAAGGTCATACCCGACGTGATCTCAACCACGAGTGCAAGCAGATCGAATGCCTTAAGCGGAGAATAAAGCTGTGCGCTGAAAGGCTCGAACGTGATCGGCTTGCTTGCATACTCCGCCGCCACGCTCTGAAGATCATATTCGTTATCGGGAGAAAAGTCTGCCCCAAGCACCTCGCCAAGCACTCCCGTGCCAACGCCGCTTGTGTGCGTTAAAAGATGCATTATTTTGATCTTGTTCTGCGCCTTTCCGACGATCTGGATCTTGCCGTCAACGATCCTTCCGATCTCCATATCGGCATACTCGGGGATAAATTTATCAAGAGTGTCGTCAAGAGAAACAAGACCGCGCTCGATCTGCTTCATAATAGCCACCGCTGTAATCGGCTTGGTCATCGACGCAAGTCTGAATATCGTGTCATAAGTGAGTTCTCTGCCTTCTGCCGCCTTGCCGAAGCAATTTTGATAAATGACCTCTCCGCGCTGCTTTACGAGTACCAATGCGCCGCCGATCCTGCCTGCCGCGAGATCCTCCGATATTCTTTTTTCTATATTTTCGCGAACCCTGTCCTTATCAAGAACCATAAATGCTTCTCCCCTCTTTGCATTCAACTCTTATACGTTAAATCTAAAGAGAACGATGTCGCCGTCCTTCATTACGTATTCCTTACCCTCGGATCTGACGAGTCCCTGCTCCTTTGCGGCGACCATATTGCCGCAAGCGACGAGATCGTCAAATGCGATGACCTCCGCGCGAATAAATCCGCGCTCGAAGTCGGAGTGTATCTTACCTGCCGCCTGAGGTGCTTTCGTGCCGCGGGTGATGGTCCAAGCTCTGACCTCCTCAGGCCCTGCGGTGAGGTAGGAGATAAGGCCAAGAAGCGAATAGCTTGCCTTGATAAGCTTGTCAAGACCGCTCTCCTCAATACCCATGTCAGATAGGAACATTGCTTTTTCCTCGGGATCAAGCTCCGCGATCTCGGACTCGATGCCCGCGCAAACTGCGATAACCGCGCTGTTCTCGGTTGCCGCAAATTCCTTGACCTTCATGTAAGCCGCATTGTTCACGGGCTCCTCTGCCGCCTCGTCCTCTGCTACGTTTGCAACGTAGATTACGGGCTTCATCGTAAGCAAGGGTGTGTCGAAAAGAACCGCGCGCTCGTCGTCGCTCAGATCCATAGTTCTTGCGCAAAGGCCCGACTCAAGAGTTTCCTTGATGCGCTCAAAGATCGCAAGCTCGCCTGCAAGCGTCTTGTCACCCTTCATAGCCTTCTTGGTTCTGTCTATTCTTCTCTCAACCATTTCGATGTCCGAGAAGATAAGCTCCATGTTGATAGTTTCAAGATCGCGCATAGGATCGACCGATCCGTCAACGTGGATAATATTTTCGTCCTCAAAGCAACGGACGACGTGAATTATAGCGTCACATTCTCTGATGTTGGAGAGGAACTTGTTGCCAAGTCCTTCGCCCTGCGACGCGCCCTTAACAAGACCCGCGATATCAACGAACTGAATGATTGCGGGAGTGTACTTTTTAGGATCGTACATTTTCGCAAGCACGTCAAGACGGCTGTCGGGCACGGTTACAACACCGACGTTAGGCTCGATCGTGCAGAAGGGATAGTTTGCGCTTTCCGCGCCCGCGTTTGTCAACGCGTTAAAAAGTGTGGATTTTCCAACGTTGGGAAGTCCTACGATACCGAGTTTCATTTTTTATTCCTGCTTTCTCTAAAAATGCGCATAATTATCTATTGTAGATACATTATAATATATTCTCATCGATTTTTCAACTGTTTTTAGAAATTTGTCGTCCGAATTGTGCAAAAAGAGAGCTTTTGCGTTATGCAAAAGCCCTCTTTTTGTTTTTCGGTTTCGTTGCTCGTCAGCTGTATTCCTCCTGCAAGGTAACGCTACTAAAGTCCTTTTCGTCCTTGCCGAAGAAGAAATAAAGAAATCCGTCAAGGTGGTCGAGAAATTCCATTTCACTGTCGAGGGGATCAAATTGCAAAAGAAGCTTTGGTGGAGCATCTTCGTAATTCCAATCGCTCGGTACGCCTAAAAGGCGCGTGCAGGCTTCGTCATCGTCGACCTCGCAGAACTCCATTAAGTACGCATCGTTGAATCTTTCATAGCCCTCGACCTCAAGGTTGAAATCGTCAATGGCAAGCTCGGGCTCGCCGTCAAAGCAGCGCACGTCTGCCTCTAAATTATAATCTCCTCCGTCAATATGTAAGAAGATATAGAGATAGCCTGTGTGGGGAAGGCGGTTTTCCTTATCAAGACGCGCGATATCGGCAAGGTTGATTTGACAAAGGAAAATTTCATCCTCATAGAAGTCGCCTTCCCACGCAAGGGGAACGGTGGGAGTGCCAAAAAACTTTGACGCACCGAGATCGTAATCTGCAAGTGCTTTTTTTACTTTAATTCCAATTGCCATAGCAGTTTTGGCGCTCCTTTCCTTTATTCTTGCTTGCCTTTTTCCTCAAGCATCAAAATCACGTGATCGCTGCGCGACCATGCGTATTCATTTCTGCCGCCCTGCGCATTCTCGCCACGCAGACACACGCGGAGCTTGTCAAGAGAAATAACATCCTCGATGCCCCTCTGCGCTTTTTCATCAAAGAAGGTGAATTTGATCTCGTTCTCGGTCAATTCATCAATCCTGATTCTCTCGCCGCGGCTTGTTTGGTCTGCACCTTCAAAGATGTCATAGACCTCGTTCCAATAGTGGTCATACCAGCTGCCATAGGTATATTCGTGCGTTTCGCGATCAAGACGGAGAATGTAGCTCGACCATTTTTCGTTTATATTACTCATTTTTCAACCTCTGCTATTTTATGCGACGTTATGATATGGAATAGTGGATTTTATCTTCTCGCTCGGGCTCGGTCTTTTCGGTAACGACCGTTGCGCTGAATGCATAATGCGAATTATAGCAGCCCTCGAGATAGGACCATTTTTGATAGGAATATACTCCTCTGCATTCCTCGCCCACTCTGACCACGCGCTCATATTCCACAGGTACTATCTCTGATTCCTTGTTATTGGGATCTTTTCTTTCGCTGGAATAGGAATGAACCGTAAACGTGCCGTCGCCGTTGTCCTTACAGCTTATCCAAAAGCTATAGCCCGCAAC